>NZ_JBEHBV010000002.1:0-748782 GCF_040203335.1 Pedobacter sp. ASV1-7
ACACCGCTTCTTAAATAATCTGCGTATTCTTTTGCGTTAAAATTAGCACCCTGTGGGGCCACTAAAGGATTAAGATCTTGTCCGGCCAGTACGTATAAAGGTTGTGCATTGGAAGCATATCTTGTAGCCTGAAAGTCCAGGTTCCAATAACCCAGGTCATCGGTATTGCGTTTCAGGATCTTAGAATAATGAACTTTCTCTGCAGGCATCTTAATGTTACGGTCATCAACATATAATTGAATAAGTACATATTCCTCTTTAATCAGTCGTCCAACCTCCTGGTCAATCCATACCAGATCTTCCATTCTGCGACAATTTACACAGGTATGTCCGGTAAAGTCTAACAAAACAGGTTTGTTCACTTTCTTGGCATATTCAACTCCCTCATCCAGATCGAAGAATACATTGAAGCCTACAGGTGCTTTTAATGATTCGCTATGTTTCACCTTAGTTGGGAAATCTGCTGATCCAGCTGAAGCTGCAGATCCATGTGCATTTAAAATGAAGTCCTGAGTGTTCATTGGAGGTGCAAGTCCGCTTAGTACACTTACAGGAGCTCCCCATAATCCGGGAACCATGTATACAGCGAATGAGAACGACAGGATAGCGAAGAACAACCTCGGTACAGAAACATATTTCAGCTCGCTATCGTGTGCAAACTTGAGTTTGCCCAATAGGTAGATCCCCATCAGGATAAAGATCACAATCCACAGTACCAGGAAAATTTCTCTGTCGAACCATTCCCAATGCCAGGCCAGATCTGCCGATGAAAGGAATTTTAAAGCTAAAGCCAGTTCCAGGAAACCCAGACATACTTTTACACTGTTTAACCATCCACCTGATTTAGGCATGCTGCTTAAAAAGCCTGGAAAGATTGCAGATAAAGTAAATGGTAAAGCTAAAGCCAATGCAAATCCGAACATACCTATTGCCGGAGCTAACAACTCCCCTTTAGAGCTGGCCTGCACTAATAAAGTACCGATGATTGGACCTGTACAAGAGAAAGATACCAAAGCTAAAGAAGCGGCCATAAAGAAAATACCGCCTAAACCTTTACTGTTGTCGGCCTTACTATCTATCTTGTTAACAATAGAGCTTGGTAAAGTAATCTCAAAGGCACCAAAAAAGGAAACCGCAAATACCACCAGCAAGATAAAGAACAGGAAGTTAAATAATCCACTGGCACTTAAAGCGTTTAACCCTGCAGAACCAAAGATCACAGTGATCAGCAAGCCGAAAGCTACATAAATCACAATAATAGAAAGTCCATAAATTAAAGCCTGACCAACCCCCTTACTTTTGCTCCCGGCCCTGTTTGTAAAGTAACTAATGGTTAAAGGTACCATTGGGAATATACAAGGCATCAGGAAAGCCAGAAAGCCTCCGATAAGACCAGCTATAAAGGTTTCCCAAAGGGTTTTTTCTGCTTCAGAGTTACTTTGATTTACACCCGCAGTTGTTGCTGCTGCATTTTTTGCGCTATCAATATTTTTAAGGCTATCAGCATTTACAGCAGCAACGGCTGCTGTATCTGTTTCAGAACCCATCTCGGTAAACACTAGATCATCTATGGAAGTATCTGCTTCCTGAGCAAAAGTAAAAGTTGCAGAACCTAAGAATAGAAAGAGATAAATGACAAGCATTTTCATGCTTGTCAAATAGTTTTTTAAAATCATTATTGGCTTATTTTACAGAAATAGAAAAGTCAACA
The DNA here is from genome assembly GCF_040203335.1 of Pedobacter sp. ASV1-7. Lineage (NCBI taxonomy): Bacteria > Pseudomonadati > Bacteroidota > Sphingobacteriia > Sphingobacteriales > Sphingobacteriaceae > Pedobacter > Pedobacter sp. ASV1-7. The sequence continues at coordinate 1,712 of NZ_JBEHBV010000002.1, forward strand.
GTTTCTGGAGGAAGACATTGAGCGTCATCACATACCATGTATTCAAGTGTTCCTTTTACAATTGCATTTGCACCAGTAAGTTTTACTTTTTGTTGAAATACAGCAGTTTTTTCAAAATAACTAACGTTCATGTCAAATGATTTCTCAAATTTCACAATCGCTTTTGGTTCAGTAGTTTTACCTACGGGCTTATAGGCTTTAGATGGAGTAAATTTAAAGCTTGTTTTCACAGGACCACCATCAGCCATATTCTGAGAATAAATATGCCACCCTTCATCAATTGTAGCCTTAAAGTACAAAGTAGCTTCTGTTTTTGAAGTTTTCTTTGCAGCATAACTCCATTTTACTGGTTTTAAAATTTGACTACTCGCAGATAAGCTAAATAGTATTCCAACGGTTAACAAGATTAGGTTTTTCATTTTTAATTGTTTTTTTATGTGTTAGCAAACTTATGTATTTCCCGTAATATGAAAGTCATCTGAATTTAGAAATCAGAATTTATACTAAAAATATTACGTTAAAGGTACAAGTACGACTCTTTTTGAACAGCTAGGTTTAAAATTAATTGAATTAATTTGAGCTTATCATCTTATAAGTTGCAATTTAGCGTTTATATTTACAGCAGGATGAGAATGAATCACAGCGTCACATTAAAAGATATTGCCAAAGCGCTTAATTTATCTATTTCTACAATTTCGAAAGCCTTAAATGACAGTCATGAAATTGGTGCTGATACGAAGCAGAGAGTTTTAGATTATGCGAAGGAACATAACTATTTGCCTAATAGAATGGCTAAAGGCTTGAAAGAAGGTAAAAGCAGATCTATTGGTGTAGTAGTCTGCTCTTTGGATAATAACGTTATTGCACAAATGTTAGATGGTATACATAAGGTATGTACTGATAAGTCTTACCAGATTATTATCATGCAAAGTAAAGAATCCGAAAAGTTAGAGAGTGCCTGTATTGAACTTTTGTATGCTGGTGGTATTGATGGTATCCTTATTTCTCCGGCTTATGAAACAATAAATTTCAATTATCTGCTCTCTTTACAGGAATCAGGTTTGCCGGTAGTGCTTTTTGATCGCCTGATCGATAAGATTCATACGCATAAGGTTGGTGCTGATAACTTTAAAGGTGCATATGAGGCTACGAAACACCTGATTAATAATGGCTATCGTAATATAGCACATCTTAATACCAATACAATTCTGAGTATTGCCACTGAAAGGCTTAATGGTTATAAACAAGCTCTTGCTGATCATGGTATTCCTTGCAGAGAGGAATTAATGGTTTCTTGCAATTATACTGGTGCTACTTCATTAAATGAAAACCTGGAAGAAGCCATTAAGTCTTACATGAGTCTGGAAAATAAACCAGATGCTATTTTTACTGCAACAGATCAGATCAGTACCAGATGTTTGGTTATCCTTAACAAACTAGGGTACCGTATTCCTGAAGATATAGCTTTGATTGGATTTACAAATACAGAATTAGCTGATGCTATGAATCCTCCATTGAGTACTGTACACCAGCCTGCCTTTGAAATAGGTAAGCTTGCTGCAGAAAAACTCTTCTCATTAATAGAAAAAAAGAATATTGATGAGGATTTTGAAACGGTTTTATTGCCTATAGATGTTCAGGTTAGAGCTTCCTCACAACCTTCTAATAAATAAAGCCACCTGACTATTAATCAGATGGCTTCTATGATTATAGAAAATTAACTACTTACTAGTAGTTTCCTGTTATTCCAAGTTCTAATCCACGAAGTTCTGCAAGTCCGCGTAAACGTCCTATAGCTGAGTAACCAGGGTTTGTTACCTTGTTTAAGTCATCCAGCATTTGATGTCCGTGATCTGGTCTGAATGGAATTGGTGATTTTCTACGTGCATTTTCTGCTACAACAGCTTTCATTACTTCATACATATTTACATCACCACCTAAGTGATCTGCTTCGTAGAAGTTACCTTCTTCGTCTTTTGTTACATTACGCAGGTGTAGGAAATATACACGTTCTTTTACTGCATCAAATATATCGGTCAGGTTATTTGATATTCCTGCTCCTAAAGAACCGGTACAGAAACAAATTCCATTAAATGGTTTATCCACACTTCTCAATATATCTACAAGATCTTCTTTGGTGCTCGCAACACGTGGTAAACCAAGTATAGCATAAGGAGGATCGTCTGGGTGGATCGTCATATTGATTCCGGTTTCTTCGCATACCTCAGCAATTTCATTAAGGAAATAAGCGAGATTTTTCTTTAAACCATCTCTACCTATATGTTTGTATTCCTCTATACTGTTACGTAACGCTTCCAGCTCTATCTCTTTTTCATTTGGAATTCCCATAAGAACGTTGATCCTTAATTCGTTTAACTCATCAGCAGTTAAAGATTCAAAGCGCTCTTTAGCGCGGCTCAGTATACTATCAGAATAGTCCGCCTCTGCGCCTTCTCTTTTTAAAATAAAAAGATCAAAAGCTGCCAGGTCTATCCAATTGAAATATAATGCTTTTGCACCATTTGGCATGGTTTTGTCTAATTGAGTACGTGTCCAGTCTAACACTGGCATAAAGTTGTAGCATATCGTTTTTATTCCACATTCAGCAAGGTTTCTAAGGCTTGTTTTGTAGTTTTCAATGTACTTCCCTGCATCACTTCTACGTGTTTTAATAGCTTCATGTACAGGAACACTTTCAACTACAGACCATTTAAGCCCTGCTGCTTCAATAATTGATTTGCGCTCTATGATGTCTTCAATTGGCCAGATTTCGCCATGTGGAATATGATGTAAAGCCGTAACGATTCCGCTGGCGCCTGCTTGTTTTACATCTTGTAAAGTTACCGGGTCAGACGGTCCATACCAACGCCAGGTTTGTAATAATTTATGATTTGTGGTATTCATGATATCTAATGTTTTTATATTTAATTCTAAACGCCGCTATAAGCATTAAAACCTCCGTCAACAAGAATTGTTTCACCGTTTACAAAAGCTGATGCATCACTTAATAAATAGATCAATGTGCCATTTAATTCTTCCGGGCTGCCTAATCTGCCAAATGGAGTATGGTTTACGAAACGCTGTGCACGATCTGTATAGGTTCCATCTGGATTTGTTAATAATGAGCGGTTTTGTTCTGTTAAAAACACACCTGGTGCCAATGCGTTAACCCTTACTTTATCACCATAACGTTGAGCAAGTTCTATTGCCATCCATTTGGTATATCCTTCTATTGCATTTTTTCCCATTGTATAACCCAATACCCTGGTTAAAGGACGTTGAGCTGCTAATGAAGAAATGTTTACAATCGAACCTTTACCTTTTTCAGCAATAACACGACCAAATACATGTGTCGGATAAACGGTACCAAATAAATTAAGTTCAACTGCTTTTTGCGTATCTGCAATATCAATATCAAATAAATTCTTATCAGGTGCTATGGTCGCGCCAGGAATATTTCCTCCTGCAGCATTAACTAATCCATCTATGGTACCCCAGGTACTTAAAATTTGATTTTTTGCATCTATTAAGGAGGTTTCGTTCAAAACGTCTGTGATGACAGCGATGGCTTCACCACCGTTTGCTGTGATCGCTTTTACACGTTCATTTGCTTTTTGTTCGTTTCTACCTAAAATTGCTACTTTGGCACCTGCAGCAGCTACAGCCAATGCAAATGATTCTCCCAAAACGCCGGTAGCACCTGTAATTACGACTACCTTATTTTCAAGTGAAAACAGATTTTTGCTATTCATATTATATTATTAAAAGAGGTTCATTAATTATATCAATGTTAATGAAATTTAATTGCTGAAGTCACTATTGTGTCTTAAAAATTTACGAAATCGTTTGAAATTTATTAAATAAATTACTTTACTTCTATTTAATACTGATAACCTGTATTATTGCAATCTGAAATCATTAAAACTTATGCTAAATCAAGAAAACATATTGGTGTTTGGTGAATTATTACTACGGTTCAGTTCATCGGAAGATCAATTTATTTCTAAGAACCACACTGTATCTTTATTTCCAGGAGGCTCTGAGGCAAATGTCTCAGCTTCATTAGGGCAATGGAAAATACCATGCTCCTATGTAAGCTGTGTACCAGATAATGCTTTGGCCTCAAATGCACTTCAATCATTAGAAGAATTAGGAGTGAATACAAACAAGACTTTACGTCAAGGTAATCGATTAGGATTGTATTTTTTGCTATCTGCTAATGGACTAACAAGTGGAGAGGTTGTTTACGATCGTAAATTCTCTTCTTTCAGTGACCTTAGACCTGGCATTATTGATTGGGATAAGGTGCTTGACGGTCATACTTGGTTTCATTGGACGGCTCTTACTCCTGCATTGAATGAAAATATGGCTGCTGTATGTAAAGAGGCTTTGGTTGCTGCCAGAGCTAAAGGCTTAAAAATATCAGTAGATTTGAATTACAGAAGCAGATTATGGGATTATGGCAAACAGCCTATTGAGGTGATGCCGGAGTTGGTAGCTTATTGTGATGTGATTATGGGGAATATCTGGGCAGCAAATAAAATGCTTGGAATTCCAGTAGATGACAGCTTAAATCGTGAGACTTCTGTTGAGGATTATAAGCAACATGCTAATGCTTCTGCTAAAATTGTATTTGAGCAATTCCCTCAGTGTAAACATATTGCGAATACGTACAGATTTATGGATAATCCGAAACATAACTTGTTTTATGGAACTTATCATACACCAAATGGCAATTATATTTCTGAAGTTCAGGAAACCAATGATGTTATAGATAGGATTGGTAGTGGTGATGCATTCATGGCAGGTTTAATTTATGGGATACTAAGCAGTACAGATGGTACTGAGATTATAAGAATGGCTACCTCGTCTGGTTACAATAAGCTTTTTGTAAAGGGCGATTTCGGTAATGGTAATATTTAAGATAAAAACAAAAATATACAGATGACAAAAGAAAAAAATCCTTTAAAAGTGATTCAGGCATATCCAGTGATTCCTGTTTATTATAATGAAGATGCAGATACCTGTATAGAAGTATTGAAAGCTAGTTATGCTGGTGGGATTCGTGTGTTTGAATTTACAAATCGCGGTAGTAATGCAACTGAAAACTTTAAAGCATTATTGGCCTATAGAAATGAACATTTTGCGGATATGCAACTTGGTATTGGTACAATAAAGACTGTTGATCAGGCTGAAGCATACATCAAAATTGGTGCTGATTTCATTGTTAGTCCGATTGTAAGAGCTGATCTTGCAAAGGTATGTGCTGATCATGGAGTAATGTGGATTCCAGGTTGCATGACACCAACAGAGATTAATTTTGCTGAAGAACTTGGAGCTCCCCTTGTTAAGCTTTTTCCAGGTGATACTTTAGGTATTGGATTTTTAAAGGCGATTAAACCATTATTCCCTAATCTTAAGTTTATGCCAACTGGTGGTGTTGATGTAAACAAAGAGAATATTGATAATTGGTTGAATGCTGGTGTTACAGCTTTGGGCTTTGGTTCTAAATTGTTTCAGCAACCTGAGGGCGCAGTTAATTACAATTGGTTAACAGAACGTTGTCAATTATTAATAAAACTCGTTAACCAATAGTAGTTGAGAATATTTAAAACTATAAAAGGGTGTCTAAAATTTTTATCTTTTGGACACCCTTTGTTTTAATTTAACTATTTTCTTCTTTCTTCTTTGTCGTAAAGGTCAATCACCTTTCCTTGTAAGCGAATCACTGATGATTCTAGCTCGCGCACTTTTTCTTTTAATTCTGCAACCAATTGTTCTTGCTCACTACCACCCTCTTCACCAATATCAAGAAACTGTCGTAGCGTTAATTCATGTACTTCAGCAATTTGATTTATCCTGCTGAAATTCGGATCAGTAATTCCTGTTTCCAGTTTAGAATACGCCGGAATTGAAATACCTAATGATTCTGCCATCGTCTTTTGGTTTACCCCTTTTTTCTGACGTAGGATTTTAAATTTTTCACCTAAAGTTTTCATAATTTACAGATTAAAGTTTTGTGAACTTTATTACCAGTTAAAATTAAGAAATATTTAAACAATATTATATTATTCTTATTAGAAACTAGAAATAAATTAACGTTTACTTTATCTGTAATTAAAATTGTTATGTTAAAGATAATCAGACACCTTCTATTTCTTGTTCTGTCTGAAAATGAATGCTCCCAACATAATTGCTACTGATAATCCAGAAAGCCCCGGGAAGGAAATAAATAAATAAAATAGACCCGCAACAAGGCAAAGTACCACTATAAAAAGAAAACCTTGTAAAAATGAATCCATTTTAAGTGCGGCTATAAGCGCACAAACAAGGAATGAAATCGCAAGAATATTTATAAACATACACAAAGATGCGTATTCAATGTTAAGTTAATGTTAACACGAATATTTTTTTGTATTTTGTAGCTAAATGTTACAAAAAAGCCCTAACTGTTACCAGTCAGGGCTTTTTTTGATTATTCAACTTAATATTAATATTCGTCGTTTAATGCAAAAACAGGTTTTCTACTCATCCACTTTCCGCTTGTAAAGTCTGGGAAGTCAATTGTTTCATTTCCCATTTCTATAGATTGTTCACTAAGTGGTGTAATTACACTCCATGCTGCTGCATCATAAACATCCATTGGAGTTGGTTCATTTCTTTTTGTTGCCTCAATAAATGCATGGATTACAAAGAAGTCCATTCCACCATGTCCTGCTCCTTCTGCATCGTTGCCATATTTTTTCCATAGTGGGTGATCATATTTCTCAAACCATTTGTCCTGATTGTCCCATGCATGAGCCTTGGTAATTCCTTCAACATGAATCCCCTTATTAAGATCCATCCATAGCCCTTTTGTGCCTTGGACTCTAAAGCCTAATGAATATGGCCTTGGCAGGTTTGTATCGTGTTGCAGAATGATTGTCTCACCGTTAGCACAATCAATAGTTGTAGTAACAATATCGCCTAAACGGAAATTAACCTTTGCGTTTGGATGATTTTCGCCTCCATTTGCGACAATATAATTATGTAAGCCTCTTGATTTAGTGGCAAACGAGTTTAATTTCAAGAATTTATTCCCTCGATTGATATTTATACAATGTGCAACTGGTCCGATACCATGTGTTGGATAAAGATCTCCATTGCGATGTACAGAATGATTGGTTCTCCATCTGGCTTCAGAGAATGCCTTTTCACCAAATTCTACACCACCACCTATTGCTTTAACGCCATCATTAAATTTAACTGCTCTTAAATCATGCTGATATCCACCTTGTAAATGTAGTATTTCTCCAAACACACCTTGTCTGACCATATTTAAGGCGGCCATAACATCTCTGCGGTAACAAACATTTTCAAGCATCATTACATGAGCATTATGTTTTTCTGCTGCTTGTACAACATCCCAATGATCTTGTATAGTGGTGCCAATCATTACTTCAGAGGCAACGTATTTTAATCCGGATTCCATGGATTTAATGATCATTTCTTTATGCCATTCCCATGGAGTTGAGATTACAATAGCCTGAAGACCTTTTGTTTCCAGCATTTTTTTCCAGGCATAATCATCACCAGTATATATTTTAGGCATAGGCTTACCACTTTTGGTAATCATCGCTTTAGCAGAAGTAAGCATACGATTGTCTACGTCGCATATTGCAACCAGATCTACATCGTTTCTTTTAAGTAGCAAATTCAAATGATTCTGTCCACGTAGTCCTACCCCTATCATGGCTACCTTAACTTTATCTGCTTTGGTTGATGCGAATAAAGAACCTCCAGGTAAAACAGTAGCAGCCGCTGCAGTAATGCTTCCGTTTTTAACAAATTCTCGTCTGTTCATATTGTTTACTTCATTTTATGTGTTTAGTCTGGTTAATACATTATTCAATAAAAAATAATCTAACCAAGTTAGAGAACTATACAACTAACTCAGTTAATAAATATGCAAAAAAAACACGCAAACGTTTGATATTTCTAGAAATGGCTGGTTCTGTTGCTGTTGACAGATATTTGCGGATATTGTAACTGATCAGGAAACTCCATCTGCCAAGACAATAGGATAAAGGATTGTTTTTTTTATTAACACTTTAGTAATGTTATTCTTTACTGATCCGGCTGAAACAAACGTTTGCGTTGTTTTTGGTATTATTTAGGAGAAAAAATCAAATTGCAATTGAATTGTGATCAAAATGTTAAAGTTTATTTCAATATTTGAGGATGAAGCCTGATAAACCAACAACGATTAAGGAAATAGCAAAACTACTCAAGGTTTCAGTTTCTACCGTATCCAGAGCATTAAATGATCATCCGAGTATCGGTTTAACTACCAAAATGAGGGTCAAAAAGCTAGCTTCTGAAATGAATTACGAGCCCAATCAGAAAGCTATTCAATTTCTGCATGGTAAGTCCTTTATAATTGGAGTCGTTTTACCCGAACTATCAGAATCTTTTTTTTCAGCAGCGATTAGTGGTATTGAGGATGTTGCTTATAAACGGAACTATACTGTTTTGTTGGCGCAGTCTCATGATGATGCAGAAAAGGAAAAACTATTGGTTACCAAGATGAAATCCCAGCGTGTGGATGGCTTACTGGTCTCAGTATCAAAAACAACTAGTTCTTATGAGCATTTTGAAGTCTTCAGGAGATTAAACATTCCAGTAGTGTTTTTTGATCGCATCCCTCCTATTAAGGACATACATTATGTGCGATCTAACCTGGAAAGCGGAACTTTTGAAGCTGTTAATTATCTATTGAAAAAGGGGCATCGTACTATTGGTTTAGTAAATGGTCCTGACACTTTAGTAGCAAGTCATGAACGAAAAGAGGGATACATACGGGCAATGACTTCTAACAGGTTGAAGTTTGATCCTTCTCTAATGGTAGAATGTGACCTGTCTGAAGAAGGAACAGTTAAAGCAATGGATACCATGTTGAACCACCGTCGCAAACCAACTGCTATTGTTACTTTTAACGATTATGTAGCCCTATTTGCTATGCGGTATGCTAAGTCTCTTGGTTTAAAGGATATAGATTTTGTGAGTTATGCCAATCTTCCTATTATAAATTATATGGACCATACGCCTATTGCCTCTGTGGAACAGTTTCCTTATAAACAAGGTAAAAAGGCTGCTGATATCCTTATAGATCTAATTAATAAGCCCAGAAATGAGGTCGGCACTACAGAACAAGCTTATTTTAATGTTGTGGTAGAATCAGAATTGATTATTAGTGAACCGAAATAATATCGCGCAAACGTTTGCACGAGGTTTTAGCAGCTTAAATATTTAAGTTTGAGCTATCAACCACTATACTTTACACATGTTCGAAAATATATTACGTATCTACGGTCTTGATCCTGTAACAGCAAATGTTCAGCAATTTGGTGATGGCTTGATCAATCATACCTGGAAAGTTAATACGCCTGAGCAAAATTACATTTTACAAAAAGTAAATAGCGATGTATTTAAACGTCCTTCAGATATAGATCAGAATTTTTCATTACTAAGAACTTACTTAAATAAGGAATGTCCTGATTATCTATTTGTATCACCAGTAGTAGCAACAAATGGTGAATCTTTACTTCATATTGATAATGGATATTACCGATTGTTTCCATTTATTGAGGGTTCTGTTTCGGTAAATGTGTTAACTAAAAAAGAAGAAGCTTTTGAGGCTGCAAAGCAGTTTGGAAAATTTACAAAGCTTCTGAATGGTTTTAACGTTAAGGAATTGAATATTACTATACCTGATTTCCATAACCTGGCTTTGAGGTATGATCAATTTACGATCGCTTGTAATGAGGCATCTGCTGAAAGACTTGAAAAAGCCGCTGAAAGCATACAGTTTATTAAGGAACATCATGGGCTTGTGCAGACTTATAATGAGATTTTAAATAATACTGCTATTCCACTGCGTGTAATTCATCACGATACTAAAATTAGTAATGTACTTTTTGACGATCAATACAAAGGTTTATGTGTAATTGATCTGGACACAGTAATGCCTGGCTACTTTATCAGTGATGTTGGCGATATGATGAGAACGTATTTAAGTGCAGTGAGTGAGGAAGAAACTGATTTTAGTAAAATTGCTATCAGAAAGGAGTTCTTTAAAGCCATTTACGATGGTTATATGGGGGAAATGCAAGATGTATTAACAGATGCCGAAAAACCTTATTTTGTTTATGCTGGTAAATTTATTATCTATATGCAGGCCATTCGTTTTCTGGCTGATTACCTGCAGAATGATATTTATTATGGGGCGAAATACGAAAATCATAATTTTAACAGAGCCATTACTCAGATCACTTTGTTAAAGCAATATATTAAGCTTGAGCCTGAATTGTTAAGTTTATAGTATTGTCTTAAACAAAGAAAAAAGACTGATCATTTTGAATGACCAGTCTTTTTTTTTTGCAGCGTGTAAATAAAAAGCTATGGTTTGTCCCACCAAACTCTTCCTGTTAAATTATCTCCACCAGGAACTGCTGCTGATGCAGCTCTATAGTTAACTCCGTTTTCTGCGCCTTCCTGTAATGGGTAAGGGAACCTGCGTGGAATAGTGCCATTAGTTGCATTTCCGGGATATACTACAGGGACTAATACCGGGAATCCACTTCTGCGCCAGTTACACCAGGTCTCATAAAAATCAAGCATGGTACAGGTATGTAGCCAGTATTGTGTATTAATCATCTGTAATCCAGTTGCAGCATTGTAAGGATTGGCATTTGCAAATGCTTCAGCGGTGGGTTCTGATATAGCCAAAGATTCATCATATTGACTTAAATATGTGATGGCAGATTTCAGACCTGATTTATAATGTTCTGCCGCAGTGCCACCAATATTCCACCTTTGTGCTGCCTCAGCCAATAGAAACTCTGTTTCAGCATAAGTCAGAATAAAGGTAGCTCCATTTTGTTTGATCATTGCCGGACTAATAGACGAATAAGCCGGAAAGGTGGTAAATGTAGGGTCCTGTCTCACATCACGACCAGCAATACCACTAAGATCCTTTCCATTGGGCATTCCTTTTTGAACTGCCGGATTGGTAATAAAAGCATTGTTTTGGCTTTTATCTGTGTCGTCCAGATATAACTGTGTAACTGCAACCTTTCCTAAACGTGGGTCATTATTAACTTTTAAAAGGTCTATGAAGGTTTTAGACCATTTTGTATAATAATGCTCCTGACCACCATCGCCACGTAAAACCTGGCTATTTCTGTTTTGTGTAACTCTGGCTCCTGCTACATCATGAAGTATAAAGGCGTTATCTTTATTATCGATCATGGTTTTGCCAATCGTCTTTTGAGCATACTCTTTAGCTTTGGTCTCATCAATTTTTGTTAACCTCATGGCTATACGCAAGAGTAAGGAGCTTCCAAAACGTTTCCAGTTTCCAATATTTCCATTGTAAATGGCATCTCCAGTCACCTTATCTCCAGCAGACTCATTCAATGCATTAGTTGCTTCGTCTACTTCTTTTAACAGGTTGATGTAGATGTCTTGTTGTTTATCGTATTTAGGTGTTAGATTCCCTGTATAAACTCCTAATCCTGCTTCCGAATACGGGACATCTCCATAAAGATCTGTTATACGTTCAAATATCAGTGCTTTCCATAATCTCGCTACCTGATGTATGTTATTATATTTTGGGTCAGATTTGGTATACTCTACAACATCTACAATTGGTCTTACCTGTTCAATGTATGCACCAACTGCACCGGTTCCCCAGTATGCAGCAGTATAACCTGGATTTAAGAGATATTTATCGCCTGCCCAATAACTCACTACTGTAGATAAGCCCTGCATCATAGTGGCCGAGTAAATCAAGTTTCCTCTCCAGGTATCATAAGCAAAATCTATACTACCTGTATAACTAAGCTGAGCAGTCGTCAGGGTATAATTTGGATCAAAAGTACCTGGGCCATAAGCAACAGGGTTAGTATTGATATCTTTAAAATCCTTTGTGCAGCTTAGACTAAATAACATGCCAATCGTGATTAACAAGCTATATTTAATGGATATATTCGTTCTCATTGTTCTTCTCTTTAAATAGTTATAATTTAACACTTACATTCAAACCGAATGTTCTAACTGGCGGGACTCCTCCTAATTCTAAACCCGGAAAAGTGGCATTGTAACTAGATTCAGGATCTATATTATCCGTCTTCTTCATGAGGATGAATAAGTTGCGCCCTACCAGACTTACGTTTAACCCTTTGATTTTGTTGTTAAACATTTTCGCTGGGAAATTATAACCCAGTGTTAATTGTCTAAATTTGATAAAACTCGCATCCTGAACAAATTTATGAGAAGCATTATTTGCTGTGTTTTCATAAAACTTAGCAGCTGTAGTACCTAGCTCATCACGATTTTCAAGCGTAGCTTTATGTAATCCGAAAAAGTATCCATAATAATCAGTTGCAGAAAAGACTTTACCACCCCATTTACCATCAATTAGGAATGATAATGTTGCACCTTTATAATTAAACTCGTTGTTCCATCCGGCGAACCACTTGTTGTAAGCAGAGCCGTAAGATTCCAATTTTCCCTGATCAGGTGAACCATCTGCAAGTTTTACTATCTCACCGTTTGCATCATATTTAAAATCATATGCCATTACCTGAGCTGCTGCTACTCCTGGAAGATTTTGTAAAAAGCCTACTCCTGTACGTGAGGTTGCTAATAATTGAGATGGTAAGCCATCTGCTAGTGATAACACAGTGTTATCGTTATAAGTACCATTTAGTGATGAGGTCCATGTAAAGTTATCGCTTTTTAAAACTACACCGGAAATCAATGCTTCAACCCCTTTGTTCTCTATTTCGCCAGAGTTTAAGACTGCTCCTGAATATCCAGTAGTACTTGATGTGGTTACTATAGATATCTCATCTTTAGAGTGTTTTTTATAAAAAGTAAGATCTAAATTTAAGCGGTTATTTAGAAATCTTAGTTCTGTACCAATTTCAAGTTCTGTTGCTTTAGAAGCTCTTAACCCTGGATTAGGTATAGCAAGATTGTTAATTATTCCCAGGGGTTTACCATTTAAGGTTTCACTTTTAAAACCGTAAGTAAGTAATGTTTGATAAGGATCTGTTGCTTGCCCAACTACAGCATAACCGGCTCTTAATTTACCAAAACTAAGTATTGAGGGCTTCCAAAGTTCTGAGAATACAAATGATCCGCTAATGGAAGGATAAAAGACACTTAGTTTATTATCTTTTCCAGGTGTTGCAAGTGTCGAAAACCAGTCTGTACGGCCACTACCAGTTAGATATAAAATATCTCTGTAAGAAAATTCTAAAGTACCATATACGGATTGGGTCTCTGATTCTGTAACAACATGTCCAACAGATTTATTTTTAGCATTCAGAATATTGTATATACCAAATACTGCAAAATCATCTCCATTATTAGTTGTCTGATTGATTTTGGTATTTCTATAGCTGGCTCCTAGGTTTGGAGTAAGTGTAAAATCGTCAGATAAATCAAATGTTTTACCTAGCAAAAAGTCTGCATTTATATCAGAAAATTTGGTCTTTTGCTCTGCTATCTTACCTATTTCGTAATAGGCTGTCCCTGAAGGCACTACATTTTTATACGTATCAGCATATGCATCCATTCCTGCACGTCCCTGAAGAAACAATCCGTTATCAAAGGTGTAGCGGGCATTAAAAGAACTGATTAACCGATCGCGATTCGTATTATTTATGAATTCATTTGCAGCAAACCATGGATTGGTAGCGTAAGTATTACCTGTATTATATTGAATTTCCTTGCCATTTTCATTTTTCCATGGTTTAAGATCGTTCACGTTTATACTTGTTGGTAAAAAGACCACATTGTAATTGGCATTTCCTGCACCATCCGAAAGCATTGGTCTGTTCTTAGCTTGTTCTAAGATATAGTTTGCCCTGACATCTATAGTTAGACGTTTTAAAGGCTCAAATGTTCCAACCAGGTTAAAAGATTGTCTGTTTAGTCCGGAATTGGGAACCACCGATTTATTGGTTAAATCATTTGCAGAAAAACGAATAGCACCACCATCAAATGATTTATTTAAGGCAAGTGTATTTGACCAGGTTCTTCCATTGCGATAAAAGTTTTCAATATTATCCTTTTGCGCAGTGTATGGTCTGGAATTACCATCAAACTGAACTACATTACTCCCATCTAGTTTTGCACCCCAGCTGGAACCTCCGACTTGTGCTGCCGCTGCTCCATCTGCGGGTTTTGTACCATTTGCACCCTGACCGTAAACATATTGCCAGTCTGTACGATCCATCACCTGCTCTACGACAAAATTAGAGTTAAAGTCTATGCTATTACCCTTTCCACTCTTTGTGGTAATCAATATCACACCAGCTTTAGCCCTGGAGCCATATAAAGCTGATGCAGCTGCACCTTTAAGTACTGAGATACTTTCAATATCATCAGGATTTAAATTACCTACTGCGTCTCCAAGATCCGGAGCATTGTCCCACTGACTACCTTTGTTTCCATTTGGGTTTAAGTTATTAAGTCCGGTTGGTTTATTTTCCATTGGTACGCCATTAATGACATACAATGGCTGGTTACTTTGACTTAAGCTGGATACCCCCCTAATGGTTACACTAGTAGCGGAGCCTACACCACCGGCGGTAGAACTTATATCTAAACCGGCAACTTTACCTACCAGTGAATTGGCGACATTGTTTTCTCTTGCCTGGGTTAATGTTTCTCCATCTACCTGTGAAACAGAATAACCCAGTGCCCTGCGTTCCTTTTTAATACCAAGGGCAGTAACTACTACTTCACTTAACAGTTTGGCATCTTCAGTCAATACAATATCGAAGTTTGTTTTATTGGATACAGGAATTTCTACACTATGAAATCCAGCATAAGAGATAACAAGAACAGCATTTGGTTGTACTGAAAGGCTAAACCGCCCATTCAGATCTGTTGATGTACCGCTTGCACTTCCCTTTATTCGTACAGAGGCACCAGGTAAGGGTATTCCGTTGTTGTCTTTAACGATACCCCTGACAGTAATATCCTGAATACGACTGATGATAATTAAGCCATTTTCGGATATTACAAATTTGAGTTTAGTACTGCTAAAAATCGTTTCCAGAATTTCTGAAACATGAGTGTTTTTAACAGACATCGTTACGTCTTTATTTACAGGGACATTTGCTGAACTGTAAACAAAATGATAACCGCTCTGTTCTTCGATGATCTTTAACACCTTGCTTAACTTGGTTTTCTTGACATCCATAGAAATCTTGCCCTGCGAAAAGACAGACGCAGAAACGTTAAGACAGGTTATGAAAATGAAGAAACACGTTAATTTCATTATGACAATGAATTTTAAGAGCACTTTATAATTAAAGAACTCTTGCAGTAAGTAAGAATTAATCATATTTTTGTTTTTTTGGTTGCTTGAGTAATTGGCAGCGATTTGTTTGCGCATTAACTGCCATTGCTTATATCAAAAAAAATAAAGGGGATGGTGCGTCAACACCTCCCCTTATTATTTCGATATGATCACTTGATTTCCTTTTATTTCATATTTAAAATGTTCTGCACTTTGCAGTGCGTTTAAAACTTCTGATAATGTTTCGTTTTTAAATGTTGCTGTGAAATGATATTTCTCTATTTCGTTGTCGGTAAATTTAATTTCTACGTTATACCATCTTTCCAATGTCTTTTTCAGATCTGCAAAACTCTGATCTTGTATCTCAAGCTGATTTTGAATCCAGGCCATCTCTACAATGGTGCTATCACTTTTCTTTGTATAACTGTTGATAGTGATTTCGGGATACTTAGCAGGTGCTTTTTGCTGTCTTGTGGTCGTTAATGCTTCCTTTAATTTGTAAAAAGTTACTTTCTGACTTGGTTTAAGAGTGATTGAATTGCCTCTATTTTTATTTCCTTCCATTACAATAACACCTTTAATCAATACAGCCTCTGAAGTTGGCTCATCAGGATATGCTTTTACATTAAAGGTTGTACCCAATACATTAATGTCAAAATCAGTAGTCAGCACTTTAAAAGGTTTGTTTTTATCATGGGTAACGTCGAAAAAAGCTTCTCCAATAAGGGTGACTTCCCTGTTATCGATATTGAAGTCTTTGTTGATTTCCAGAGAGCTCCTCGCGTTTAACATAATCACAGTACCATCGGGAAGCTCAATTTTTTTACGTTCAGCTCCAATTGTTTTGTAACTGGTAACTAAATTCTGGATTTGCTTAGTTTGTCTCTCACTATTTTTATACCATACTATAGCACCTGAGATAAGGACAAAAATTGCTGCAATTTTTAACCAACTGTTATAACGTTTTATAGGAATAATTTGAGGTGGTTCCTGTTCCTGAAGCTCTTTTTTCAAGAGTTCCAGTTGACTGTTCAATGGCTTTTTATGTCCGCTCAAAATAGCATACAGGCGTTTGGCATCTTTTATTGTAGATTCTTGTTCCGGATGTGCCTTAATGTAATTTTCCCAGTAGGTAACACATAATTTATCTTTACCGGCACAATATTCCTGAAAGGTGTTGTCTACAAGAAAGTCTTCAATATGGAAAAGACTACGATCAATCATAATATCTGGCTTTTATAATACCAGTGCCTGAAAAGATGATCTTTTCCTAAAAATATTTTTATTTTTTTACTAAAAGAGCTTTATTGCTAGTCTTTTAGCTCCTTTCTAAGGATTTTTATAGCATCGTAAACTGTGTTGTAAGCCGTTTTGATGGTTTGTGTAGTCTGTTCTGCAATTTGCTCGTAACTCAATCCGTCAAAGAATTTAAGGTGAATCAATTGCTTCTGTCTGTAGGTTAGTTTTTGTAATGCTGCTTTTAGTTTAAACTTTACAAGTTCATCTGTTTGCACTTTTACAATAAACTCTTCATATGACATTTCCATCCATTCACCTTCAGCACCAGCATTAGTAAGTGCATCATTGATCTTGCGTTTACGTTCCAATATCCTCAGTACTTTTCTTTTTAAGAAGGTACGCAAGTAGGAATGCACATTGTCAACCCTGATAAGTTGCTCATGTTTTTCCCATATTGATATAAATACCTGATCAGCAGCTTCACTGGAAGTCTCCGCATCTCCGCATACGCGAATACCGAAATTTACAAGATCATAATAGAGCGCTTTATAAAGGTCAAAAAATGCGTTTTGATCGCCAACCCTTAAACGCTCCCATAACAGATGATGTACAAGTTTATTATCCATTTGGTTAGTTTAGATAATAACAATGTTATGTTATTTTTTCAATAATTTGATAATAATTATTGAAAATAAAATCGACGATTATTTAAACTCTAAATCTTAAGCAGGTTTTTCAAGTGATGTGTTTGCAAATCTGATTTCAAATGTTTAATTTTCAAACATATGTAATCCATTATGTATACATCTAAGTTAAAACTCACTCTTCATTGGCTACTTATTGTTGTAGCTTTTTACATTATCTGGGCGCTTGCTTATCTTATTTTTGTGAAATTTGCCATATCGGAGATTTCTAATTTCAGTAATGCTAACGGAAGCATCTGGTCTCAAATCACTGGAGCTGATGTCTTTTGGTTCCTTATGTTTATTTTTGGTATCGTTGTGACCTGTTTTCTTTTTAAAAAAGCAGTGCAGTATTCTCCCCATCCAAAAATTGCTGCAGCTATATATATACTATTAGTCGTCTTATCTGTAGGTACATTAGTAGTTAAATTATTGGAAACAAGTACTATGATAGGGATTTTGCCACATCTGATAATTAATGGTGTATTTTTGATCCCAATGTTCAACACAATCCTTAAAAATGATAAACCTAGTGATGGAGAAGATGAGGTGTAAGAAGATAATCACAACAAAAAAAGCGCTGTTTTAACTCATCTAAAGAAATAAGCTAAAACAACGCTGAAGTATATGTTATTACCTGTGCTATTAAAACAAGTATTTAGTACTTAAGAAGTTAGAACTATTGCTGTCAACAATTTCATTAATTAAGTGTTTGTTACTTTCGTTCAATTTTGTAGCTACTAATGATCTGATTGAGAATGATCTCAATGCATCTACTACTGATAAAGTACCCTCTGCGCTATCCTTTCTACCTGTAAAAGGGAAAACATCCGGTCCACGCTGACACTGACAGTTAATATTCACTCTGCTCACCTGGTTTACCAATGGATCAATTAAAGATGCTACCTCTTCATTATCATCACTAAAAATACTTACTTGTTGTCCGTGAGTAGAATCAATAAGATATTGAATAGGCTCCTCTAAATCATCAAATGGTACTACAGGTATAACAGGGCCGAATTGCTCTTCTGTATACAGTTTCATATCCCTTGTAACCGGATAGACAATGGCTGGATAAACGAAAGATTCAGCTGTATCACCACCGTTTTCATTGATAACATTAGCACCATTGGCTATTGCATCATCAATGCATTCTTTCAGATAAGCTGGTTTGTGAGGTTCAGGAAGTGGTGTTAAAGACACTCCCGGCTCCCATGGCATACCAAATTTTAATTTAGCTACGGCCTCCGAAAGTTCTTTTAAGAATGCGTCAGCAAGGCTACGGTGAATGAATATAATTTTAAGTGCTGTACACCTTTGTCCATTGAATGATAATGAACCCAGTACCGTTTCCTGTACCGCTAAACTAATATCAGCTTTTGCGGTTATGATGGCCGCATTTTTAGCATCAAGACCTAATATTGCACGCAACCTGTTAACTTTAGGATGCAGTTTTTTAAGCTCATTGGCTACTTTACTCGATCCGATTAAGGTTAGTACATTAATCTGACCCGACTTCATCAGATCAGGAATGATCTTGTTTCCACGACCATAAATGGTATTTACTACACCTTTAGGGAAACAATCTCTAAAGGCTTCCAATAATGGATAATGTAATAGTGTACCATGTTTAGGCGGTTTAAACAACATTGTATTCCCCATAATCAATGCAGGAATTAAAGTTGTAAAGGTTTCATTTAATGGGTAGTTAAATGGTCCCATACAAAGTACTACTCCAAGAGGAGAACGCCTGATCTGCGCTACAATACCTTGTTCAATGCTAAATCTGGAAGACTGTCTGTCTAAATCCTTTAAAGCATCAATAGTCGCATAGATATATTCTACAGTACGATCAAACTCTTTTACTGAATCACCGTAAGACTTTCCAATTTCCCACATCAGGAGTTTTACAACTTCTGTCTTCTTCTCAAGAATCTTATGTGTGAACTGTTCAACACACTTAATGCGGGTTTCCACACTCATGGTTGGCCATTCACCACGCCCATTGTCATAAGCAGCTACGGCAGCACCAAGCGCTTCCTTAGCCTCTTTTTCACTACATAAGGGGTAAGTGCCAATTACTTTACGATGAAGGCCCTTATCGCTTCTTATACATATCGGAGACAATACTTCGTGTACTTCTCCATTCCATGTGCGCATTTCACCATTGCTTAGGTATTCACGCTGGTGAAGCTCTTCTGAGAGTTTAAACTCTTCAGGGATCTGATTTTCTTCAATGAAAATCGAATCGAGCTGATTTTTTAGAAACATTTAGGTAATATTAGTTTTAGGTATTATTAAGGTTTTTATAAGGTTGTGATTGGTTTATATTGAGGCACAAGTGTCTTCATGATAATCCAGCCTATCAGATAACAAACTGCACAAACTGAGAATATGATGAAATATCCTGCTTCTTCTCCTTTAAAGCCCATGAAGACCATTTGGTTCTGACCTGCATAATCAAATAATACACCCGAACCTTTATTAATAATAGTAGCGCCTACTCCACCTGCCATACCTCCAATACCAGTAATGGTTGCGATAGCTTTTTTAGGGAACATATCACCCACGGTTGAGAAAATATTTGCTGACCAGGCCTGGTGAGCTGCTCCAGCAATACCAATAATGATAACAGGAATCCAATAAGTAATGTGTCCTAATGGTTGGGCCAATAATGCTAATAATGGGAAAAATGCAAAAATTAACATTGATTTCATTCGACCTGCATATGGGTTCATTCCTTTTTTATCTACAAAATATGTAGGTAACCATCCGCCAATAATTGATAGTAAGGTAATAGAATAAAGAACAAATAAAGGCAAGGCACTTTCTGTTGAATCCATACTATAAACAGAACTCAAGTAAGCTGGTGTCCAGAATAGGAAGAACCACCATACCCCGTCTGTCATAAATTTACCAAAAGCAAAAGCCCAGGTTTGTTTATATTTAAAACAATCTATAAAAGATACCTTGGTAGTTGTTTCTTCTACATAATCTACAAGTTTTCTATCAGCGATAATATCTTGTTGTATATATTCCAATTCCGCCTTGCTTACCTTGGGGTGTACTTCAGGTTTATGATACATAAAAATCCAGAATCCCATCCAGACGAAACCTAGTGCGCCAATGATGATGAACGACATTTCCCAGCCATAAGCTGCTGCTATAAAAGGGATCGATAGTGGTGCTGCAAGCGCTCCAACAGTCGCTCCTGCATTAAAGATACTTGTTGCAAAAGCCCTATCCTTTTTAGGGAAAAACTCGGCCGTAGCTTTAATTGCAGCAGGAAAGTTTCCAGCTTCACCAACGGCCAGTACAAAACGTGCAAAAATGAATAAGGTAACACTTGTTGAAATGATTAATGCTGTGTCTCCCACCGTAGAAATTACTTCTTTAGAACCCTCAAAACCTAAGAACCATTCGCCAGTAAGTAAACCTGCTGTAGCAATACCACAATATGCATGTATTATTGCACCTACAGACCATACACCTATAGCCCATAAAAAGCCTTTCTTAGTATCCATACGGTCAACAAATCGTCCTGCAAATAACATGGATGCAGAATAAAAAATAGAAAAAAGAGCGGTAATATTACCATAATCATTATTTGTCCAATGAAACTCAGGAGCAATAAAATCTTTCCAGGTTAAAGAAAGAACTTGACGGTCCATATAATTTATTGTAGTGGCAAAAAATAACATGGCGCATATCGTCCATCTGTACTTTCCAATTTTTTGTTGGCTCATTATATCTGGTTTTATTAATATTTATATAATTATTTTCTAGTAACTCTGCTCGTTTATTTCTCAAGATTTCATGTGAAGTCCCAAGATATGTAATTCCTTGTAATTACGTATTTCAAAAATGCTCGTAAATAGCAATTCTACGCAATATTAATAAGGAAAAGCAGTCTTGATTGGAAAATATTTACGCAATCGTTATCGTGTCCTATCTTAATTATGGAACTTTTAATAAGTCTGGTAACCTTGATATGCTGGATATCAAGGTTGAATGAGATTAATCTGTCAATTCAAGTACAAGGTCATCTGTGTTCACCATAGTACCAGCAGCAAGTGTAACTGATTTTACTACCCCATCAGCTATTGCCGAAATATTGGATTCCATTTTCATGGCTTCAATCATAAAAAGTGGCTGGTTCTTTTTCACCTTATCTCCTGGCTTAATAAATACTTTAGATAAGAGACCTTGTAATGGTGAGCCTATATGATTTGCATTGTCTTTGTCTACTTTACGATTCTCCAGTTTCACCACAGTTACTGACTTATCCTGAATTTCAATATTACGGGTTTGGCCGTTTAATTTAAAGAATACCGTACGCATTCCTTTATCATCTGGCGGGCCTATTGACAACAGTCGTACCAGTAGTGTTTTTCCTTTAGCTATTTCAATGGTAGTCTCCTCACCTGGTTTCATACCATAAAAGAAATACCTCGTTGGGATCACAGATACATCTCCATATAATCTGAATACTTTTATGGCTTCGGCAGTTACTTTTGGATAGAACTTATAAGCCAGGTACATGGTATAGTTTAGGTCATCCCCAAATTCCTTTTTAAATACTTCATACTCCTGTTCTAAATTCAGTGGTGCAAGATGCTTGTTTGGACGATCTGTAAATGGGGTTTTACCCTTTAAAAGAATACGTTGGAGTACTTCAGGGAAACCACCTTCAGGCTGTCCTATTTCGCCCATAAAGAACGAAACAACAGATTCGGGAAAAGCGAGCTGCTCACCTCTTGTAAATATATCTTCAGGAGTGATCTGATTGGCCACCATAAATTGAGCCATATCCCCCACTACCTTAGAGCTCGGTGTTACTTTTACAATATCACCAAAAAGTTCGTTTACATCTGCATAACGCTGTTTAATCAGTTCAAACTGATCACCAAGTCCTAATGCGATTGCCTGAGGCTTTAAGTTTGAATATTGTCCACCCGGTATCTCGTGTTCAAATACTTCAGCTGAACTTGCTTTTAAGCCTGCTTCAAAGGGGTAATAATACTCTCTTATGGTTTCCCAATAATTGGAATATGCATTTAGAGATTTCTGATCATAAGGATTCTCTCTCTCATGGAAACGCATCATTTCTACAATAGAATTGAAGTTTGGCTGAGCTGTAGTACCTGACAAGGCACCTAATGCACAATCTATCACATCTACTCCTGCTTCTATAGCCATTAAATAAGTTGCAGGCTGTAGCGATGAGGTATCATGTGTATGTAGGTGGATTGGGATTTTTACTGTGTCTTTAAGGGCTTCAATCAGTATTTTTGCTGCATAAGGTTTTAGTAGTCCTGACATATCCTTAACACCAAGGATATGGCTTCCTGCATCCTCAAGGTTTTTAGCAAGTTTTAAGTAATAATCGAGGCTATATTTTGTACGCTTAGGATCAAGAATGTCTCCGGTATAACATAAAGAACCTTCAGCTAATCCGCCTGTCTTTTTACGTACCATTTCAATACATGGCGCAATATTCTCCATCCAGTTCAAAGAATCAAATATTCTGAAAATATCAACTCCCTTTTCCCAGCTTTTCTCTACAAATGATTCGATCAGGTTATCCGGATACGCTGCATAACCTACACCATTACATCCTCTGATGAGCATTTGTATCAATATATTTGGCATTGCTGCTCTCAGTTTTTCCAGTCTTCTCCATGGATCTTCATGTAAAAACCTTAAACAAACGTCGAATGTTGCTCCACCCCAAGCTTCCATACTAAAGGTTTGCGGATGGTTTTTTGCAAAACCTTCTGCTACTTTCAGCATATCATAAGTACGCATCCTTGTTGCCAGTAATGACTGATGGGCATCCCTGAAAGTAGTATCTGTATAGTGTATTTTTTTCTCTGCTTTCAGCCACTTTGAAAAACCATCAGGCCCTAGTTCTGTTAACAGATCTTTTGTACCCTTAGCATATGGTCCATAATGATCGTAAGCCGGTATCTCTGGCTTTTCCAATCTTTTGTTTTCATCAACAATCCTGACGTCAGGATTGCCATTTACAGAAACCTCTCCCAGATAAGTCAGTATTCTTGTTCCTCTGTCCAGACGTTTCTTAGATTCGAATAATGCGGGGTTTTCCTGTATAAAATTAACTGTAGCTTTTCCCTGAATAAAAACCGGGTGGCTGATCAGATTCTCAAGGAACTGCACATTGTTTTTAACACCTCTGATTCTAAATTCACGTAAGGCGCGGTTCATTTTTCTGGAAGCATCCTCTAATGTAGCCCCGCTGGTACTCACTTTTACCAGCATAGAATCAAAGAATGGGCTGATTTTCATGCCAGGATAAGTACTTCCCTCATCCAGACGTATGCCAAATCCTGTAGCATTTCTATAGGTAATCAGCGTGCCATAATCTGGTTTAAAGTTGTTCCCCGGATCTTCAGTTGTGATGCGGCATTGCATGGCAAAACCATTGCACATAATATGTTCCTGATCCTTCAGGCCAATAACATCGTCAGACAGATGATAACCGTCTGCAATATACAGCTGAGTTTTGATCAGGTCTATACCGGTAATCATTTCCGTTACTGTATGTTCTACCTGTATACGTGGGTTTACTTCAATAAAGTAGATGTTTTCCTGCTGATCGATTAAGAACTCTACAGTTCCAACATTGTTATATTTAACAGCTTTTGCAATTGATGTTGCATAGTTGTAAAGCTGTTTACGTGTTTTTTCTGTTAAATTTAAAGAAGGAGCTACTTCAACTACTTTTTGGAAACGGCGCTGTACAGAACAATCACGTTCATAAAGGTGGACTACCTCTCCGTGGTTGTCTGCTACAATCTGTACCTCGATATGACGAGGCCTGTCAATAAATTTCTCCAGAAATACCGTGTCATCACCAAAAGCATTTTTAGCCTCACTCCTTGCTTCAAAAAATCCCTTTTCCAATTGCTCGTCATTTCTAACGATCCGCATGCCACGACCTCCACCTCCTGATGCTGCTTTGATCATTAATGGATAACCAATACGTTTTGCTTCTGTAAGGGCTATTTCAATTGTATTAAGCTCCTCTTCATTACTTTCAATAATAGGTAGTCCGGCAGCTTTAGCAACAGTTTTTGCAGTAACTTTATCACCCAATGCCAGCATTACATCTGGTCTGGGGCCTATAAAGATGATGCCATTTTCTGCACATTGCTTTGCAAACTCTTCATTTTCAGAAAGAAATCCGTATCCCGGATGGATGGCATCTGCCTCACTATGTTTGGCCATTTCAATAATTCCGGCAATGTCAAGATAAGGTTTGAGTGGTTCATGATCTTCTCCTATCTGATAAGCTTCGTCAGCTTTGTAACGATGTAAAGAATAACGGTCCTCATAAGTATATACGGCTACTGTCTGGATGTCGAGTTCACTACAGGCACGCTCTATACGAATGGCAATTTCGCCCCGGTTGGCAATTAGAACTTTCTTAATATTCATGGGTTTTAGTGTTATGCCGCAAAAATATCAGATTACTTCGAATCTGCAACATCTAAAATCATTTATTATCAAGTATTTACGGTGTAAAAAGTACACTTATTGATGCTGAAAGATCCTACCACATTCCACCTTGCCGTCACTGGATCTTAGAACTTAGCACCCATAATCCTACTGATGGTTTAAGCATTACTTTATCCAACCATGTTTTATCGCTACATTTAAATAGAATCTTATATTAACAGAGTCTGGTTTATATGTCGTTTTATTAGGAGGTAAAATCCCTGTCATCTCTTTCATTGCAGCCATTTTAATCTGATATACCGACATCCCTTTATGCGTTATTATATGAGTAATCCTTGGATCAAATGTATGTTCTAACATATCTCCAATCATACTCATATCTTTATTATAGGATATATAATCGGTAGCTTCAATTATTTGGTTTACATCACCACTTTTCAACATTTTTTTTAGTGTAGATTTGTCGTTTTGTTTTGAACAACCTACAATACACAAGCTAATAAAAAATGAAATTATACATCTTATTTTCATTTTGGGATATTAAAAGTTTTGATATTGCTAACGATATCTTTATTTACATAATTCTTCTATATAATTGCTAAACCCGCTGTACCAAATCTTATTCCATTCTTGTAATCATTAGGGTCGAATCTTTTAAGGTTAATTTAGGATTCTTTTTCGCAAATGGTAAAAACAATATAAATACAGAACCAGTTTCTGGCTTTTCATAATACAATATCCCATCAACATCTTTAAAACTATTTGACGTGATTTTATCTTCATTAATACATGAACTCAAAAAAAAGATACCTATTAGATAAATAAATAAGTTTTTCATGGATGTATATTAGTAAAACCCTTAAATGAACCGTTTGGATTGACATCAACCCGTTGACTATTGAGTCTAATTTACCATGTTAGAACCAAATATCCCACTTTTTATTCTTGCCATAATTGATATGATTTAATTATTTAATTGATTTTTTTAGTTCCGTTACGCAACGATTAGCCCATCATTAATAAGCCTATACATTGCTTATGTTTTCATTCATTTTTAATTGTATTTTTATCGAACAAACCCGAACGAGATACGAACGATGTTCCTCTTAATTTCGACTTTGTTATTAAGCTGAATACTGCGATCCTATAAGCCCGACATTCATCCAAAAAAATGTTAAAAAAAGTTTTTCTAATGTTATGTTTTTGATTCATAACCCCAAAGTAGATGGAATAAAAAACGGCTTGTCGCAGGATGTCAGGATATGACGGTTTATGTCGTAATTGTCGTTATAAAAGCAAATAACCATTGCTTTTATCTCATTTCTGTTTGCTTGTATATTTCCGTATCATTTAGACGTCCCAAAAACGAGCTAGGAAGGGCTATTCGACGATTCCCTAGTCGAACGCAAGTCATCTTACACTCAAAGGAGAGTCATGCCAATGTCCTTTGAGTCATAGACCAACCCTAAACAAAGATCGGACTTACTACCTCCAAATCAAATGCAAAAAGAAAAGGCAGCCTAATTGCTGCCTTTGTCAAAGAATATAATCTGAATTAATTATTAAACTAATCCTGGTATTTCAACTATTTCATTTACGTCCTCAGTATAATTAACACCCGGAACATCAAATCCAAATAAGTTTAAAAAGTCTTTCTTATAACCAGCAAGATCACCAATCTGAGGTAGGTTTTCTGCGGTTGCTTCAGGCCATAATTGAGCTACTTTATCCTGTACGTCTTCACGCATTTCCCAATCATCAATACGAATACGTCCTTTGTCATCTGTTGGGATTTCCTGACCATTATATAGTCTATTTGCAAATAAACGCTGGATTTGCTCAATACATCCTTCATGAATGCCATTCTCTTTCATTACTTTATACAGTAAAGAGATGTACAATGGAATAACCGGAATTGCTGAACTGGCTTGTGTAACTAAAGCTTTATTCACAGAAACGTAAGCATGTCCGCCAATTGATTTCAGTTTATCAGCGATAGTAAAGGCTGTTGCTTCTAAATGATCTTTTGCACGACCAATAGTACCTTTTCTGTATACAGCCTCTGTTAAAGATGGGCCGATATAAGAATAAGCAACTGTTGTTGCTCCAGGAGCAAGCAGGTTGGCCTGAGTCAATGCATCAATCCACATTTCCCAGTCTTCCCCTCCCATTACTGCTACAGTATTTTCAATTTCATCCTCATTTGCTGGTGATATAGAAATTTCCGAAACTACACCAGTATGGAAATCTACTGTTTTATTGGTAAAAGCCTGTTCGCCGATTGGTTTTAATACAGAACTATGTACTACTCCGGTTTTAGGGTGTACCCTTTTTGGTGAAGCTAAACTATAGATGACAAGATCAATTTGTCCAAGGTCTTGTTTGATCAGATCTAATGTTTTTTCCTTGATTTCATCTGAAAAAGCATCTCCATTGATACTTTTTGCATAAAGACCTGCTTTAATAGCTTGCTGTTCAAAAGCAGCACTGTTATACCATCCTGGTGAAGCTGGTTTTCCGGCAACCGGAGGTTTTTCAAAGAAAACGCCTATTGTAGCTGCATCAGATCCAAAAGCACTGGTAATTCTTGATGCCAGACCAAATCCTGTGGAAGCTCCAATAACCAATACTTTCTTTGGGCCGGAGATACTTCCTTTTGATTTTACATAGTTAATCTGATTGATTACATTTTGTTCACAACCAATTGGGTGTGCGGTAAGGCATATAAACCCGCGCATTTTAGGTTCAATAATCATATAATATTTTTCTTTAAGTTAGCACTTGCGTGATGGGTAACAGGGAACAAAGTTAATAAAGTCCTGAATATTGTTCCATTACCCGATCAAAACAGATTTTTAACCATTCTGTATAATGATCGGGATTTATTTTTATATCATGGGACAGGTCAGCCATTTTTACATATTTATATGCAGATACTTCAGCAGGATTAATTGCCGGTACCTGGTCTGATTCACCAAAGAAAACATGGTCATATTCATTTTCAATAAGCCCTTGTGCAGTAACTTCTGCCAGATATTGAAAACTGAAAACATGTTTAATATTGCAGTGGATCCCCATTTCTTCGATTAATCTTCTGTTCGCTGCTTTCAGGGTTTCCTCACCTGGCCGGGGGTGACTACAGCAGGTATTGGTCCATTTTCCAGCAGAATGGTATTTATCATCTGCCCTTTGCTGCAACAACAATTCACCTGTTGAATTGAAAATGAAAACAGAAAATGCACGATGAAGCTTTCCTTCCAGATGTGCTTCCATCTTTCCCATTTCCCCAATCTCACGATCATTCACATCTACAAGTATTACTTTTTCAATCATTCTATAATAAATTTAAAGTACCATTTCGGCGAATAATCGCTCCATAGTTTCTCTGGCATTGATACTAAGGCCAGCATGTGCTCTTGAAGTTTGTATCACCGTACTCCGCATAGCGGTTAACCAGCGAAATCTGGAGGCCATGTCTAATTGTCCAATTGTTCCGGACTGATCACCTCCTATACATATACGTTCAAAAGCACAAAGGTTGTCTTTCAAAATGGAAATATCAATTTCTTTGCAAAAAGCATTTAATTTACCGGTGTTCAGTTCGTACATCATACCTAGGAACTTCTGTTTCCTGCAATACACCACAATACCTGTATTTATAAATTCTTCACGTTCTACCCTGGGCACAACACGAATAACTGCATACTCAAATAAGTCCTTCTCTTGCATTTTCTGCTGCTTTTACAAAAGTATCTGAATGAGCTATCCTGGTTGTCAGGAAATGAACATAGGCTTGTCTGTGTTCTTCCGGACTTTCAAAAGAATCTTCATCTTTTAGCCATTCGTCTGGAATCAGTGCCGCAATAGCTTCTATAAGTTCATTAGTAAGTAGTGGTACAAATTCCTTGTTTACAACATCAAGTTCTGTCGCCAATGGAAGCAATACATGATCTTTTATTAATGCAAAAGGACGTTTTGCCTGCTCTTCCCAGTTTTGCCAGGAATGATGAAAGTATAATGAAGCACCATGGTCTATCAGCCAGAGCTCTTTATGCCACATCAACATATTGGTATTTCTTGCTGTACGATCCATATTCATCAGTAAAGAATCCAGCCATACAATTTGCGAAGCCAGTTTTGCATCTACAGTAGTAACTAAAGGATCAAAAGTAATGGCGCCTGATAAATAGTGTAAAGCAAGATTTAATCCTTCGCTACTACGTAGTAGGTCCTGTATCTCTTCATCAGGTTCAATTCTCCCAAAGGCCTCATCTAAGGTTGCGAATACAATTTCCGGAACCCGTAAACCCAGGGCACGTGCAATCTCACCTCCTATTATTTCGGCAATAAGGGCATTAGTACCTTGTCCGGCTCCTCTGAATTTAAGTACATACAAAAAATCATCGTCAGCCTCTGCTATAGCTGGCATAGATCCACCCTCCCTCAGGGGAGTTACATATCTGGTCACCTGAACAGATCGCAACGTCAATACGTTATTAATCATCTGTTGCATTTTACTGTTTTGCTACTCTTTTTTCTGACATCAGTTGTGCTATAACAGCCTTGAGTTTTACCGGGTCATTTGCGTATTTTTCTAAATCTATGATTTCTACTTTACGGAAATCTACAGGATGGCTTTCACTTTGAAGTGATATGGTTCCCCCCTTTAACAATTTACCTTCAGCTTCATCACCTATGGGATCAAGCTGTGGTCTTTGGTAACGTAAAACTTCCTCTCCGTTTACATAATGTACAACCAGAGAGTCGCCCAGTACCAATACTTCTACACGTACCCACTGATCGCCGTTAAAAGTTTTTGAACCAGATGTTATACAATGAGTCTTAATGACTTTACCATCTTTTACATATTGGGTGCCAGGGGTACAAAGATTAGCTGTAGGTCGCTCCCCCTTACCCGAACCTCCTAATAATTGCACTTCTATAGAGTTTGGAAAATCCTGATTTCTGGTCATAGTTTCAGGATCTTGTCCATGGATCATGATACCGCTATTTCGAAAAGCCCATCCTGGTCCATCTTTCACTTGTTCTCCTACAAAACGGTATTCCACTCCTATTAAATAGTACGAATATGGTTTATTGAAGAATAAATGGCCGAATTGTTCATCAAATTTATCTCCATATTGATCATATCTTACTTCAAGATTGCCATTTTCAACACGAAATGTATTTCCATAATTCTCCTTGAATTTGTGCTTTCTTATTTTCATGTCCCAACCCTTTAGATTTTTTCCATTAAATAGTTGCTTCCATTTAATATCAGATGGCGG
This sequence comes from Pedobacter sp. ASV1-7, assembly GCF_040203335.1. Lineage (NCBI taxonomy): Bacteria > Pseudomonadati > Bacteroidota > Sphingobacteriia > Sphingobacteriales > Sphingobacteriaceae > Pedobacter > Pedobacter sp. ASV1-7. The sequence goes on from NZ_JBEHBV010000002.1 coordinate 31,762, forward strand.
TTCTGAGGCTTTAAAGCCAGAAAAGAGAACGACTAAAGACAGCATTATTGCTGTACCTGACAAGGTTAAAGAATTTACTTTGTGTTTCATTCTGCTAAGATAAAACTCCTATTGTCATTAAATCATAGAAATTTGCAAAAAGCGTATATCTTTGGGCACAAAATTTTACAATTATATTTTTATGGCAAAAGCATCTGAAATTAAAGTAGGAAACATTTTACGCTTTAACGGCGAATTGGTAACTGTTATCGAAATCATACATCGTACACCTGGTAAAGGTGGTGCTTTTTACTTAGGTAAATTCCGCAATATTAAAACAGGGAAAATTGTTGAAGCTCGCTTAGGGACTGACGAACAGGTTGAAATTTGTCGTGTGGAAACTAACGACTATCAATACTTATATGAAGAAGGTGATTATTTCGTGGTGATGGATAACAATACTTTTGAGCAGTTCAATATCGAGAAATCATTGTTTGGTCCGGCTGCTAAGTTTTTGAAAGAAGGTATGGATGTAATTGTTTCTATTGAAAGCGAAGAACCAATTATGGCTCAGGCACCTAATTTTGTGGAATTAGAGGTTACTTATGCCGAGCCTGCAGTAAAAGGTGATACTTCATCAGGTGCGATGAAAAATATTACTACAGAAAATGGTATTGAGATAAAAGTACCTTTGTTTGTGAATGAAGGTGATAAAATTAAAGTAGATACGCGTACAGGCGAATACGTGGAACGTGTAAAATAATTTATAAACGATCAGAAGATACTTGTATTATAATTTTCCCGCTGACTCCATGAGTTTCCATCACTTGATGTGCCTGGACAATTTCATTCAGCGGGAAAGTCTGATCTACCTTTACATCTAGCTTTCCTTCCTCAAATAAGGTTGCAAATAATTGCAGTTCTTTCTGATCAGGTTGCATCATAGACCAAATCAACTCTACATTTCTTTCTTTGGCTAATTCTAAGGCCTTAGGATCATTTTTTGTTGAAGACGGTAAACAAATCACTTTACCTCCTGGCTTAACGCAAGCTATAGAACGGTAAAGAATTTCTCCTCCCATTGTATCCATCACAGCATCAAGGTCCGTAGCTATTTCCTCAAATTTTTCAGATCTATAATTTATTGGATGATCTACACCTAGTTCTGTTAAGAAATCAATGTTCTTATCTGAAGCGGTTCCATATATATATGCACCATTAAGTTTAGCAAACTGAACTGCCAGATGACCAACACCTCCTGCAGCAGATTGTATTAAAATACGTTGTCCTTCTGATATTTTTAAATGCTCATTAATCGCCTGATAAGCAGTTAATCCGGCTAAAGAGACTCCTGCAGCCTTATTAAAAGAAATATGATCTGGCTTTTTTGCGATCAATTGAGGACTGGCAGCAACATATTCTGCATAAGTATTTGCAATACATCCAAAAACGGCATCTCCAGACTTAAAGTTTTTCACATTCTTACCCGTTTGCTCAATTATACCACTAACATCCTTTCCTAAAATGGCGGGTAACTTAAGATCTTTACACGATATGTGTGTCCCCATTCTGATTTTTGTATCAACTGGATTAACTGCAGCACAAACTACCTTTATTAAGACCTGATCATCGTTGATAATGGGTTTTGCTGTTTCAGTAAATTGTAAGGTTTCGGGTTCGCCAAATTGCTGTATCAGGATTGCTTTCATTATTAGCTTTATTGAGAACAGCGAATCTAAAGCTTATTTTTAATATTCGTGTGCATTAATTAATAAACCTATCTGTTCAGCTAATTGAAGAGATATCCGCTCGGCTACCCATGAAATGCCAGCTGCACTAATGTCAATCCATAAACTAGCTATCCGCTTTGCTCCATCTAATATACTATAGCTGCCATCATCCAGGGGAACTACGGTTAATTTTTTTCCAGAGATTATAATTTCGTACGGTTCCATGAGCATCAATAATTAAATTAAACACTTAAGTAACAGAAGTTACGAAATTTTGTTTACAAAACCGTCATTTTAAAGCATAAAAGAAAGGAAAACATCTATTGGATATTTTTAAATTATACATTTTCTGAATCAGCAGGACGATAAGTTCCAAAAATCTTATCCCATATGACGGTGTAAAATCCATAATTATAATGAGGATGCTTATGGTGATCATTATGAAATCTGGTGGTCCCTAAAAGACCTGGTTTCAATCCTGCGAAGTGCTTTGGTAGAATTTCTTTGTCTAAATGGCCAATTGTACCCCAGAGTAGATTAATAAACAGATATAGTGATATAGCCAGATAAGAGAAAGGATATACGAAAATCACCAATATGATTAAAAAACCAAAACCCAGGGCTTCTATAGGGTGTAGTACAAAGAGACTGATTACGTTGGTAGACTCATGTTTATGATGTATTAAATGAACTAGCCTGTAGAAAAATGAAAAATGTGCAATTCTGTGAAAAATGTACATTAACAAATCCATGATAAAAACAAGGAAAATGACTTCTAATCCTACTAAAAAGATATTTGTATGCTCAATGACAAGTACAATGTCCTTTTGCCAAAGCATAAAACCAATAATAAATATCAAAGCATTACATCCAATAACCAATATAGAGAGCATAATATCTTCCTTGGTCAGCGTTTGCGGACGGTTTTGTAGGTTTTGAGATTTACTTATTTTGCTAAAAAAAGAGAAGAGAGTGACTGATAATAGGAACAGGATCACATTAATTCCTAAAGCAAGTAGCAGTAATTCATTAAATGTAATCTGTTTAAATATTTCAATCACTCTCTTTCAGGACTATTTTACAGCTTTAAAACGTGCTAATGGTGCCATTCTGGCTTTGTTTAAAGATAGATTATCGCCACTTAGGCTATAGTTATCGGCAGTAACAAGTGCTTTGTTCAGGCCATTTTCAATCTCCATATTTTGGCAAGCCATCATAGTAGACATACCTTGAGAGAATTTTATTCTTCCATGTTCAAGCAGAGTAAAAGTACCACCTAATCCATTACATCCACCGGATGCTGAATAACGGTTATCACTTTTCTGAAGTAAAATGAATGGTTCTTTGCCATTTATTTTATCTGCTACAGGCTTACCTGCAAGCTCAACTAACTTCCATTTACGGTCTGTAATTACATTACTTTTCATGTTGTTGTCAGTTTGTGAGCTGGAAGATTTTTTAAAAACACTACATGATGCAAGAGATAAAAAGCAGAGCATGAGCGTAGGATATTTTAATGATTTCATAGAGGAAAGAGTTATGTTTTTAATAAATATATTCAAATTACGGCAAATTTTGACACATTTTTATATTTACTTACATCTCCTTCCCTCCTCTTACTTTTGTTTTTTTTACTACCTTAGGGATATAATAGGAACCAAGTATTATTTCCCCTTTACATTTTTATGGCCCGTCATTACGTTACAATAAAAGATATTGCAAGAATTTTAAATATTTCTGTTTCTACTGTTTCAAGGGCATTAAGGGATACCTATGATGTAAATCAGGAAACAAAGGAAAAAGTATTAGCGCTTGCAGCTGAATTGAATTACAAGCCAAATTTTAATGCTACAGGATTAGCAAAAGGGAGTACCCATAACTTAGGAGTTATTTTACCTTTTATAACCAATTACTATTTTTCAACCGTAATCACTGGTATTCAGGAAGTAGCTTATAACAATGGTTATAATATCATCTTGTTTGTAACCAATGACTCTCCTGAAAGAGAACTTGCCATTATAGAGAATCTCTCTGTATCAAGCCTTGATGGTTTATTGGTTTCCATTTCTTCTGATGCGGACTCTTGCAGCCATTTTCAGGAAATTGTTGATGAAGGTATACCTGTTGTATTCTTTGATCGGGTAGCTAATGAAATTGAAACCTCAAAAGTAATGCAGGATGATTACAACGGGGCGTTTGAAGCTGTAGAACATCTGATAGGAAATGGATATAAACGAATCGCACATATAGCAGGCCCTAAAGGGCTCAGCTTTACTGAAGCCAGATTAAAGGGATATTTAGATGCCTTAGAAAAGCATAATATCCAGCCGAATGAGGACTGGGTTATCTACTCAGGATTTTCGCAGGAACATGGCGAAAGCGATACTCTTCAACTCATGGAGATGAAAAATAAGCCTGATGCAATATTTGCCGTTAATGATAGAAAAGCCATTGGTGCTATGATTACATTAAAAAACAAAGGTGTAAAGGTCGGAGAAGATTTTGGTGTAATTGGTTTTACAAATGACCCAATGTCGACCATAATCTCCCCTTCTTTATCGACTATTGCTGAGCCCGCTTTCGAGATTGGCAAATTAAGCTGTGAACTTCTGATCAGACACATTACTAAAAAGCACTTCCATGCCGAAGAAATTGTACTGCCAGGAAAACTAATCATTCGGGAATCCAGCTGCAGAAAAAGCTAAATTCTACTATAAATAACGTTTCCGCCTACTATTGTATGCTGAATGTTTATATCCTGATCAAATACAAGTACATCTGCATCTTTACCCAAGGTTAGTGTCCCTTTTCTATCATCTATCCCCATAATTCGTGCAGGTGTTTTACTGATCATTCTTACGGCTTCTTCCAAAGAAACTCCGGCCATATTAATCATGTTCCTCACCAGCCTGTCTGTAGTAGCAACACTTCCGGCAAAAGAACTTCTGTCTGGTAATTTAGCTACTCCATCTTCAATAATTACTTTTAAGCCATTCTTTAAGCTACCTAGTATGCTATCGCCTTCTGGCATACCAGCACCGCGCATTGCATCTGTAATGAGTGCTGTTCTGCTTGCTCCCTTTATTTTATAAATCAGTTTTAATAATGGAGCTGGTAAATGAACACCATCAGCTATAATTTCCACATCCATTTCATCAATTAGGTATCCGCTTTCAATTACTCCGGCAAAGCGGAAGCAGTCGCGACGACTTACACCAGACATACTTGAATAGAAATGCGTAGCTAGAGTATAACCATTTTCAAAAGCTTCAAGCACTTCTTCATAAATGGCATCAGTATGGGCAATTGCGGCTAATACTCCTTTGGATTTTAAATATTTACCAAATTCAATAGCTCCTATTAATTCCGGAGCAGCACTCCATCTTCTGATCACATTGGTCGATGCAAGTATTTCTTTATACTCTACAGGATCAGGATCACGAATATAGCGTGGGTCTTGTGCTCCTCTTTGACTTAATGCAAAATAAGGACCTTCCAGATGCATGCCTATAAACTGTGCACCTTTTACATTCAGCTTATCCGCCTGCTTATAAATGCTTAAGGTTTTCAACAGGTCTTCTTTCTCGCTGGTCAGCGTTGTAGGGCACATAGCGGTGGTTCCATATCTGGCATGTGTTTCAGCAATACCTAGAAATGCTTCAACAGTATTGTCCATAAAGTCGTGCCCGCCACCACCATGGATGTGCAGGTCTATAAAACCCGGAGAGATATAATTTCCTTTCGCATCTATTTCATCAGCATCTGAAAAATCCAGATTTCCCTCCTGAAGAGCTATAATTTTTCCATCTTCAATTAATATTGTTCCTTGCTTAATGGTTTTGTATGGAGTAATGAGTTGTCCGTTATATATTTTTAGCCTTTGGCGCGTCATAATTGAATTAAATTGAATATTCTGGTTTCCAGATTTGTATAGTTTCTGTTTCTGCAGCTGTGTTCCCCATATGGATAGCAATAGAGGAATCTTTTGCTGTAGTTACGTTCGATACAGGTTTATTTTTTGTCAAAATACAATTTATAAAATCTTTTAATGCAGAAACGGTTGGTTCTAAAGATTTTTCGCCCGGTTTTTCAAAGATCAGTTCATTGCCATTACCTTGTGTAGTTACTGCAATAGTAGCTCCTGTTACCCCGTCTACTGTACCTTTTTTATTGTTTAGTGATTCCGGATAGATAAAAGCTTTATCCCGCTGTATTTCCATTGTAGCCTTATCACCTAAAATACGAATTCCATATCCATTGTAAGCATTGGAGAGTACAGATGTAACACTTACTTTGATGTCATTAGGATACTCATAGACAGCCCTGATGTTGTCATAAGTATCTCTGCCATCTTTCCAGTAATTTACACCTCCCATTGCATTCACTTTTAAAGGATGGCTGTCGGTCAGATAATGTACTGCATCAATTGCATGTGCACAAAGTTCAGATAAAGGACCTCCACAGTATTCCTTATACATTCTCCAGTTAACAGCTCTTTCCATTTTAGGATCGCTCACTGGAAAACGCCAATTAGAATTTCGGTTGTACTGACATTCAAAGTGTGTAATTTTTCCAAGCCAGTTCTGGTTTATTACCTCTTTCACTCTATGGTATAAGCCATAATAGCGATACTGGTAGCCTACCTGAAACACCAGATTTGATTGAAGCACCTTTTTCTCCAGATCAATTGCCTCCGCAATGTCATATGTCATGGATTTCTCCAGGTAAATATGCTTCCCAGCAGCCAGGGCATCTACAGCCATTGGATAATGTAAATAGAGCGGAGTGGCAATAATTACGGCATCAATATTTTGATCTTCCAATAGTTTACGATAGTCTGAATATGCTTTAGCCCCAATCGCATATTTCATCCCATTTTTAAGGTGTTCAGAAATTGGATCACAACAAGCTGTAACCTTCATCTCAGGCAACTTGCTGATCAGCTTTATTAATCCGGTTCCTCTTGATCCTGTGCCAATCATCCCCACTCTGATTACATCATTTTTAAAATTACCATTTGCCAATGCCGGCAATCCGGTGTAACTTAAAGCAAATCCTGATAAGGCAAGGGCATTTCTCGTTATAAATTGTCTTCTTGAAAGTTCTTCGGGTTTCATATTGTATTGATTTTAGAAAATCATCAATAGGTTAAATTTAACTAATAACTTTATTTGGCGACCAGTTTCTGATCTTGTATCCCTTAAATGCATAAAACACCAGATATAAATAACATGGGAATAATACCCAATAGGCTGTCCTGAGGTCATATACATCAGCAAAATAACCATAAAAAAGAGGCATGATGGCATTTCCGCAAAGTCCCATGATCATAATCGATGCACCTAATTTAGTATACCTGCCCAGGCCATCTAATGCAAGTGGCCATATTCCGGCCCATACCAATGAATTTGCCAGTCCAAGTAACACCACAAACCAAATAGAAATATCGGCTGTATGCCCAAGAATACTCACGGAACCATGTCCAAAAACAATGAGCAAGGTAAATATTGTACCTAATAAGGTGCAGATGCGTAGCATACTTACCTGACTAATAAATTTTGGAATCAGAAGAATACCAATTATATAGCCGCAAATGGTCGCAAATAAAGTATAAGAAGGAAAAATTTTAGCCTCCAGCAAATGGATATTCATAGAACCGGCGTAGCCAATAATAGTGTCAATGGCGATAACCTGTGTACCTACGTGCAGAAATATAGCTATTGCACCGAGTATAAGGTGTGGAAACTGAAAAATACTGCTTTTATCAGAATTTGCAGCAGCCAAATCTTCACTTTCATGTTCTGTATCTATCTCGGGAAGTGGTGAATAGCGAACCATCAGGCCAAGACCAATGAGTACGGACCCAACACAAGCATAGGGCACAATTACCCTACGGATCAATTCATCAAGAGCAGCATTTTTTTCGGCCACATTCATCATTGGCAGCTGTTTGAAAAGATCGCCATCTGTAGCTTTTAAGATAACAGCGGCAAACAGTAATGGTGCCAGGATGCCTGCTCCTTTATTGCAGATACCCATGATACTGATACGTTGGGCTGCCCTTTCCTTAGCTCCGAGAACTGTAATGTATGGATTGGCTGCGGTTTGCAATATGGCCAGACCTGCCCCCAAAGTAAATAGCCCCAATAAAAAAATCTCGTATGTACGTGTCATCGCTGCAGGAACAAATATAAAGGCCCCCACAGCCATGGTCCAGAAACCAATCATCATTCCCTTTTTAAAACCAACAGACTTTAATAAATAAGACGATGGTACTGACATGACAAAATAAGAGATATAAAAAGCAAAGGCTACCAGGTAAGATTCAAAATTTGTTAATTCACATGCTATCTTGAAATAAGGAATTAGAATTGCATTTATCCAGGAAACAAATCCGAATATAAAAAACAATAAGCCTATAATAAGAATAGAAATCAAGGTGTCCCGTTTACTGAGCGAGCTTACCGATACAGAATGGTTTAGAGGTTTGGTCATGGTTAATAATGCTATGATCTAAAAACGAAACTAAGGATATCAAGACAGAATAAACCACTATAGAACAGATAAATGAGCGGCAACGCTACCGATAACGTTCTCGCTATTTTATTCGGTTTTATAGTCCCTTTCTTAAAAGTCATTTAATAGATTTGGTAAAACTAATCACCATTTTAACCAAAATTAATGAAGAACAACAGAAGAGATTTTTTAAAACTTGGCGGCCTGGCTGGTCTTGGCATGGCTTCTTCGGGTATTTTATCGGCTTATGCTTCCGCTGAGACTTCAAAGCAGGATGAAATTCTTAAACTGGCAAAATACGTACATAAGCAGGAATTTAACATGAGTGGTTATGCAGCTCCAAAACTTGACACCGTTCGTGTCGGTTTTATTGGGTTGGGTAACCGTGGGACTGCAGCAGTAAAGCGTATGTCAAGAATTGCAAATACCAGTATCAATGCATTATGTGATATACGTCCTGAAAGAACTGCTATCTCTGTTAAGAACTTAATTAAAACAGCACATAAACCGGTTATATATACAGACAAAGAAGAAGCCTGGAAAAAACTCTGTGAAAGGGACGATATTGATCTTATTTATATCGCTACTCAATGGGAGTTACATACACCAATGGCTTTGTACGCTATGAACCATGGCAAGCATGTTTGTGTGGAGATTCCTGCAGCTACCAGTCTTGAAGAATGCTGGCAGTTGGTGAAAACTTCTGAGCGTACAAAAAAGCATTGTATGATGCTCGAAAACTGTTGTTATGACTTTTTTGAAATGCTTACGCTTAGTATGGCGAGACAGGGATTTTTTGGCGACATCATTCATTGTGAAGGTGCATATATACATGATATTCTGGAAGGGAATTTTTCAAAAACCAAGAATTATGATTTATGGAGATTGAAAGAGAACATTAAACATAAAGGAAATTTATATCCTACACATGGGCTTGGTCCGATTTGTCAGGTTATGAACATCAATCGAGGAGATCAAATGAACTATCTTGTGTCTGTTTCGTCGAACGATTTTATGATGAACAATATGGCTAAGGAATTGGCAGCTAAGGATTCATTTTACAAACCTTTTGTTGACAAAAACTACAGAGGTAACATGAATACCAGCACCATAAAGACACACATGGGGCGAACAATAATGCTTCAACATGATGTTACATCACCAAGACCATATTCACGACTGCACCTGATCAGTGGAACTAAAGGCACAGCACAGAAGTATCCTTTACCAGCACGTATTTCAACTGATCATAAAGGCTGGCTATCTGAAATAGAATTTAAAGCTATCGAAGAAAAATACACCCCTAACCTGGTTAAAAAGATTGGAGAAATGGCTAAAGCTGTGGGTGGACATGGAGGTATGGATTTTCTGATGGATTGGCGTACGATAGATTGTCTGAGAAACGGATTGCCATTTGACCAGGATGTTTATGATGCAGCACTCTGGAGCTCTATACTTCCGTTGAGTGAGTGGTCTGTAAATAACCGTTCGAACTCTATTGATATTCCTGATTTTACCGGAGGGTCCTGGAAGAAAAATTTACCAGTTGACATCTCTCTTTCAAAAGGCGGTACAACGGGAGTTATTTAAAGACAAGTTAGGAATAGATGGTAAGCTGCCTTTGCTGGCAAGGGAATTCTATTGCCCTTAAATCCAAAAAAACTAAATAAAAAAATATATAATCATTGAAAACACCAATACTATAAAATGGAAACAAGCGTAACAAACAGCCCTGAAGAACTGGGTATTGCAGCAGGAAAAGCTGCAGCAAATCTGATCAGGGAAACTATTGCCAAAAATGGCATAGCAAACATCATTCTTGCAACAGGAGCAAGCCAGTTTGAGACATTAAACCAGCTCATCAAAGAAGATATTGATTGGAGTAAAGTTGCGATGTTCCACCTGGATGAATACATTGGTTTGCCGGAGTCCTCTCCTGCCAGCTTCAGAAAATATCTTAAAGAGCGTTTCCTTGAAAAAGTGGCTCCTTTAAGAGCTGTATATCTGGTAAACGGAGAAACTAATCCGGAAGAAGAATGTAATCGTCTGGCCGAGATCATCCAGCAAAACCCTATTGATGTTGCACTTGTAGGTATTGGCGAGAATGGTCACCTTGCATTTAATGATCCTCCTGCAGATTTTGATACTCATATACCTTACCTGGTGGTTAATCTGGACGAGCAATGTCGTAAGCAGCAATTTGGTGAAGGTTGGTTTAAAAGCATTGATGATGTTCCTACTCAAGCCATCAGTATGTCGGTACAACAGATTTTAAAATCTAAACACATCATATGTTCAGTTCCTGATCGCAGAAAAGCTCAGGCAGTGAAGGATAGTTTAGAACAACCGGTTAGTAATAAATATCCTTCAAGTATTTTACAATTACATCCTGATTGCAGATTTTATTTCGATAAGGCTTCTGCGGAACTGCTTTCTGCAGTATAAGATAAAGGTTCTTAGTTATTGGCTTTAAAAACCAATAACTAAGAACCTTATTTATTGTCAATACTTACTGTATTGCTGTACACTACCTTTCCTGTATCATCAAGACGTTTACTTCCGATTTTATAATATACCAGCTGATGTGGTGCAGCAATATCTTTTATCAGGTAACTGGTTGTATTGATTGAGGTAGTTATTTTAGAAATTCTGGTAAATGTAATACCATCAGTCGATCTGTATAATCCTAAACTGAACTGATCCTTTGCCCAATCTATATTAAAACTAATATTGATGGTATTTCTCCCCTCTTTCTGAGCATTAATTCTCAGAAATGAAACCTGCTGATCTGGTGAAGGTATTCCATTCAGGTACTTTTCTAACATGGTATATCCATCGGTATCATAAGTGTTTCTATCAACTCCTGTTGAATCTGTTGCAGAGGCCAGAATCATCTTTTCCCACCAATCGGGTAATCCATCATTATCTGTGTCGACCGCATAAGTTGTGCTTTGCAAATCTGGCCAACCTCCAACTGTATGTTGACTATCAATAATTCCAGAAGGATTTCCCACACCGCTAGCGCTATAGCTCCCTCCATAAGTTGCTGTACCAGTACGCGTTTCTTTAATAATTCTTCTATCAACAGTATCTCTGCGAGGTAAGATAGCACCAGCATTATTCATTACCGAGTAAAAAGCATTTTCTGCAGTTTGTGTTGCGACGGGTGCATAAGGAAATGGTGTAGTGGACTTTCCTGCGGCTTTCAATGCTGCAGCTTTGTAATAACCATCCAACTGTACACCTTTTGTCCAATTATCCGCTGTCACGTCAGGATAGCCATGTACAAAGTTTCCATTCACATAGAACTTTCCTCCAGATATGGTATCCCCTCTTAATGTTGTACTATAGCTGGAATACAACAAAATCCTGTTCTTCCGATTAGAAGGAGAACTTGCGGTAGCACCTGTAGTTGCCGGACCTGCTTTATGATAATTGTTTACCATGTTATAATGCCCCCCAGCCCCGCCATAAGCTGAACCAACCCAATTATAAACAACATTGTTCCTAAAGTCTCCATATTCCAATTCCGGTTGCATAGTTGCAGTACTTCCTGAAAAACGAGGATTTCTATTAGAATTGCTTGCCAATAGGTTATGGTGAAAAGAAACATTCTGACCACCCCATATTCCTCCATAGCCATGAGGCGTACCTTTAGTATGCAATGAGCGATAAAGACTTTCACTCAGTATGCTCCATTGCAGTGTAAAGTTAGAAATGGCATAGAATGACCCCACTTCATCGGTAGACCAGCTCAGTGAGCAATGGTCTACAATAATGTTACTAAAAGGCTGAGTAATCGGAGTTCCATATGCGTTATACATAGCATCTACAACCTTAGAAGAATCGCCTGTCCTGGTGATCAGATCACCTGGTCTGGAACGGATATGTCTGATAATGATATTATTTGCTCTTATGGACAAACCATAGTTCTTTAAGCAAATACCATCGCCAGGAGCAGTTTGTCCGGCGATGGTAATGTTATCCTTTCTTATAGAAATAGTACTTCTTAGGTTAATGGTTCCTGATACTTTAAATATAATAGTTCGATTGGGCTTTGATACGGCGTCACGTAAACTTCCTGTGAGGCTATCTTTAAGGTTGGTTACGTAATAGATTTCGCCTCCCCGGCCTCCTGTTGCAAAGCGGCCGGCCCCCTCTGCTCCAGGGAAAGCCAGCTGCGGCAAATTTTTATTATTTCTAGTTTCCTTAGTTTGCGCCTGAAGTTTTCCTGTTATTACAAAAAAAAACAGGAAAACCCCAAAAAAGCACTTTAACTTAATAATCATAATCTTGTTTTAACTTAGGATTTGATTCAACTACAGACTGAGGCAAAGGCAACAGTTCGCTGTGGTTAGGTCTAAAATATTGTGCAAAATTGGTAACCCAAGCTGCAGTAATTGAACTTATCCAAGCAACTTTAGTATGGCCTACCGGAGTAGCGGTAGGTGCTGGTGCATATAGTGAATTGCTATAAATCACTTCTGTTGAGGCCGATTTGTAATACATGCTTAGCGGAAGGTTATTATAAGGTGCTACTTTATTCAGCATTTTAGTATAATTAGCTCTGGTTTCAGCAATCTTTGAGGCCAATAGGTTCCAGCGGATCAGATCGTACTTACGAATACCCTCTCCACCAAATTCAAAATACCTTTCATTCACAATGGCATTGAAAAAATCATTTTTGCCTGATGGAGTAATTCCAATAGCAGCTTCATTACCTTTAAAACCACGCTTCCTTACTTCTTCAAAAGCCGATATGGCATCAACAGTAGCTCCGCTATTTAGTTCATTTTCTGCTTCAGCAAACATCAGCAGTACATCTGAAAATCTTAGGATTGGCCAGTTGATTCCGGTTTGCTGACTGGCAGAAGTTGGTGCCGGATTCCACCAATCGGCCCTGTATTTTCCACTCACCATATTTACCAGGGTTTGTACTGCCTTGGTTTTATCGGCGTTATTATAATATGGTGCCAGAGTGACATCTCTCCTGGTATCTAAAGGATTAAAGGAATAAAAGTAAAGCGGAACAGCTCTTACAGAACTATTACCCAACTGTGCAGTACCAGAAGAAACATAAAAACGAGGTCCATCATAATAACCTATTCTTCCACTAATGTCTTTTCCTAAAGCAACTTCAAACATCACTTCACCATTAGGTTCAATTTTAAAAGCATCGATATTATTTCTGAATATATCTTCAAATGACGGGTTTAGTTTATGTTTATCACGACGTGCCATAATTTCAGCACATTCATCCCGGGCAATTTTATAGAAATTCAGGTAATCTGCTTTGCGTTCCATTTGCTTGGAGGCACTTCTGAGCGAGTATCCACCTCTATAAAGCGCCATTCTTGCTCTTAAGCCTTTAACGGCACCTTTGGTAATCCTTTCATCTAAGGCTACTCCAGGTTCATTACGCCATGGAACCAGTTCTGATGCCAATTTAAGATCCTCTATCAACTTATCATAAATCAGATCACGGTCGGTTTTTGGGGCAAAAAGATCTTCCTGATCAATTGCAGGTTTAAATAAAGCGGGAACATCTCCCCAGTTTCTAATTAGCTCCAGGTAAAACTGAGCACGTAAAGTTAGTGCTTCTCCATATAGACGCCTTAACTGTTGTTTTTCTGATTCAGTACCATTGTTGTACATTGCCATTGCAGGAATGTTCTTGATGCAAATATTTGCTCTTTCTATCCCTGAATATAATTGGTTAAAAGGTAAGGTAAGCTGTCCATTGGTAGGTTGCAGATTGTATCTGGATAAATCACGAGAATTATTATCAGGAGCCGAAGCATTGGTAACTCCAATAAATTCGTCAGTATCGTAAGGGTACATCATACTCAGTCGACTACCATAACCATTATCCCCTGTTAATTGTTCATAAACCCCCATTAGTGCACTGGTTGTATTGGCCACATTGCTAAACACAAATTGTTCATCAAAAGCAGATTGTGGTGATACATCGAGGTATTTCTTACATGAATTGAGACCAATCATACTGATGATTACGATGACTATTGGGAAAAATACTTTTACTTTCATCTTTGTTGCTTTTATGGTTAAAGGGAAAGGTTGATACCAAAAATATATGTGCGGCTACGTGGGTAAGCAGAAAAATCTACTCCAGGCGTTACCGGGTTTAAGCTCCTTACATTCACTTCGGGATCAAAGCCAGAATATCCTGTAATTACAGCTACATTATTAGCAGTAGCATATACTCTTAACTTATTAATTTTGGCCTTATTGATCAGTTTTACAGGAAATGTATAACCAAGAGTAATGTTGTTAAGTCTTAAAAAGGATCCATCTTCAATAGCCCATGAAGTCGGATAAAAGGCTCCAGAACCTGTAATTGGTTGCCATATATTGGCATCCTTGTTTAATGCTGCAAGCTGATCAGGTGGAATACCGGTTACTTGAGGGCTACCTCCTACTACCGTAACCTTTTGAACTACATTTCCACTGGCATCAACAGTTTTCCAACGATCTTTCATTACGGCCAGCATATTTGTATTTGGTGTATAACTGTTTGTAAATTCAATTTTGTTGGCATTGTATATATCATTTCCAACGACGAAGTTTACAAACATACTGAGGTCAAAGTTTTTATAGGTGAACTGCTGGTTAAAACCTCCTGTGAATTTAGGTGTGGCATCACCGATAATGCCTTTATCGCTTTCATTGATGATGTTATTTCCATCAAGGTCTTTCAGTTTCATCCAGCCTGGCTGAGGGGGTCCGAGAACGCCAGAGACATCTGCCACACCGGATTTAAGTGTATAGACTTGTGTTGAAGGATCATAATTAAAATCATTCACGCTGTAAAAGCCGTCCGATACAAAACCATACATTGTTCCAACAGGCTTACCCACTTGTACGATATAATCAGATGGCTGACCGGAAACAAAGGTTACGGCCGGGGCTGGTAGATAGCTTGAAGCGGTGGCCAATCTATCAATGTTATTCCTGTTAAAAGCTATGTTAAAATTAGTTGTCCAGGAGAAGTTTTTACGTTGAAAAGGAATAGCATTCAACTGAAACTCGAGACCTTTGTTAGTGGTTTGCCCTACATTCTGCAGCTGAGAAACATAACCTGATGTTGATGGAATACGGACATCTAATAATAAGTCTTTAACCTTATTCCTGTAAGCATCAATATTCAGTTGTAATCTATTATCCCATAGGGCAATATCAACACCAATGTTCTGTGATACAGTAGTCTCCCATTTTAGATTTTTATTAGCAAGGACGTCAGTGCTGTAACCTGGACTTACTGTCTCATTCAAAGCGTATTTGGCATTTGTTAAAAAGGTGGTTAAATATAGAAAATCAAGAATTCTGTTATTTCCTGAAGCACCATAACTGGCACGTAGCTTCAAATCCGAAATAAAGGAAACATCTTTCATAAAGTCCTCTTTTGATATCCTCCATCCAAGGGATCCTGATGGAAAATAACCCCAATTATTACCAGAAGTGAACTTTGTAGAGGCATCAGTTCTAAACGTAAATTTGGCCAGGTATTTATCATTATATGAATAATTTAAGCCAGAAAAATAGGAAAGCAGGCGGCTTTCAGTTATGAGGTTATTTGGAAATAACGGAGTACTCTGTCCAAGGCCAAGTTGTCCTAACGCCTTCTCTGGAGTAATACCTTTTGGAAATAATCTCAACTGGTCAAGTCTGACCTCATCTTTTGAACTATAAATTTCCTGTCCAAGTAAAGCACTAAAGTTATGTACCCCTTTCCTGAAATTATAAGTAAATACATTGGAGTTGTTTATACTAAAGCGTTTCCTGTTATTTATGTTTACTATAGGTAAGCTGCTTCCGTTATTCCTGGCATTTGAAGTAAAGTAATCATCAAATGCATTGATGGTATTATTGTTAAAATTAACACCGGCAGTAGACCTGAAAGACAGGCCTTTTAGAAGTGTATAATTGATATACCCATTAATATTCAGATTATCAGATGGCCTGCTTCTGTATTGGGCATTGCTGAGTTGAATAGGGTTTAAAACACCTAGTCCGTTACCGGTATTTGTATCATTAAAGTAATCTTCATCAAGTTCATCATCACTTATACCTGTGATGTTTAAAGGCCTGTATTTAATTGTATGCCGCAACAGACTATAAGTTGCAGTGGCTTCAGAGCTGGATACACCTGAGCCATTGATTTTCTGGTTATTATACCTGGTTCCAAAACCAACACGAAGTTTATCATTTGCTCTATGATCAAGTTTTAAATTGAATAGATGTCGATTAAATTTAGAATTAAGCATAATACCTTGTTGTGCATTATTGGTGTAACTAATGTTAAAAGTAGTTGCTTTATTGCCACCATTAATTGCTACAGAATGTGTTTGTGAAACCGCATCTCTGCCAAATGTTTTATCCTGCCAATCTATTGGTGCTATATTTTTGTAGCTATCAATGTTATCAAAAGTACCATACATCTGTTCAAAGGCAGACTCAGTATTTGTTAAACCTCTGGATCTTTCATATTGCCTCAATACAAAATCATATGGACTCATCACTTCGAGTTTATTTTGCAAACGCGCAAGCCCGAGGAAACCGTCGTAGCTTACTCTTGTTTTTGCCTCTTTGCCTCCTTTTGTGGTAATGACCACCACCCCATTTGCTCCTCTGGCTCCGTAAATAGCTGTTTCAGAAGCATCTTTAAGTACCTCTACAGATTCAATATCTGTTGGCGAAATATTTGATAAACCATCCTCAACCTGTACTCCGTCAATTACATATAGTGGTGCATTACTTTGAGTAATAGAGCCTCCACCTCTAATAAGTACCCGTACATCAGCACCTGGCATACCCTCGTTTGCTGTAATCTGAACACCTGCAAGTCTTCCTGCCAGGGCTTCAGCAGCAGAGTTGACTGGTATATCCTTCAATTGCCGTGCGTTAACAGAGGCTACAGCACCTGTGATATCCTTACGTTGCAGTGTTTTGTAGCCAATAGTAACTACTTCGTTAAGCATATAGGCTTCTGGTTGTAATCTTACAATGAGTTCTTTGTCATTTGTAACTTTTACCTCCCTGGCTTTATATCCCAGATACTTAAATACTAATGTAATTTCCCCTTTGCCTGGCACGGTTAGTTTAAATGCACCATTCACATCGGTGCTTGTTGCGGTGGTTAGTCCCTTAACAGCGACGGATACTCCTGGTAATAGTTCATCTTCTTCCAGGCTCATTACTTTACCTGAAATGGCACGGCTTTGCTGCTGTGCAAATGAAATGCTGACAAAATGCAGCAAAACAATAAATACCTGTAAAAATCTTTTCATAATATTCGGTTATAGCTGGTTTAGCACGACAGAGCAATCGCTTATAACAAGATTACATTATTCTGATGAAGATAACATCCATTTGACCCTAAAAATGTATGCAACCGTTACCGATAACGTTATCGAAACCGCTACCGATAATTTAAACAGTTTATTTAACCCCTGATAAACTTATGAAAAGTATATTCGTAATTGAGAACCAAAATAATTCCGATATGAATCAGACCTTAAAAACCTTAGTTGCATCAGTATTTGTGCTATTTCTGTTAATCAGTTTTAAAAGCGGACAAAAAAAGATCACAATATACTCTATTGGAGATTCTACGATGTGCGATTTTTCACCTTCTTATTTATCTCAATTTGGAGGAGAAAATTACCCTATCCGTGGCTGGATGCAAATGATGCCTGAGTTTTTTAATGAGCAGGTTGAAATTCAGAATGCCGCCCGCAGTGGCAGAAGTTCTAAAAGTTTCAGGACAGAAGGACATTGGAAACCAGTTATTGAAAAGATAAAAGCAGGTGATTATGTGTTTATTATGTTTGGTGCTAACGATCAGAAACCCGATACTGCAAGGCATACAGATCCGGAAAGCAGCTATAGAGAGAATCTACTAAATTATATAAATGAAACAAAAGCAAAAGGAGCACATCCTGTTCTGTTTACTTCTTTGGTGCGAAGAAGATTTGACAAAGCTGGAAAACTTGTAGATACCTATGGGGAATATGTAAATGCAGTACGCAAGTTAGGCAAAGAAACTAATGTTCCAGTAATCGACTTAAACCAAAAATCAGCTGACCTGGTAACCAAATATGGCCCTGAAGAATCTAAAAAGCTCTTTCTTTATATTGAGCCGGGCAAATTCAGCAAATTACCAGAAGGCAAAAAAGACGACAGTCATTTGTGCGTATTTGGAGCTACAGAAATAGCACGCCTTGCTGCCCAGGGACTAAAGGAAATCAAATCACCATTGGCTGCGTATCTTAAATAGCAGCCAATGGTGATTCATTAATTCTTTTCAGCCAATTCTTTCACTTTAGCTAAAGCCAGCGGCCAGGTATCTTCCATGTATTGCGCATATTCTTCATTCATATCCATCTCTACCAGCCAAACTGTTTTTCCATCAACTTCCTTTAGGGTATAATTTTCCAAAGCATTTCCCCATTCCTCACCTTCATATGTGGTTAGGTCTTCCACCCCATCTCTCACTTCACCCAGGTGATGAATAGAAAGGAATTTGCCAGGTATGCTCTCAGCTATCTCTGAAACCATACCGCTTCCCTTACCATCCAGAAATAAGGCTTTACTTCCTTTTTTCCAATCGGTTTCTACGGTCGAACCTTCCGCAAAGACTGCGGTCCATTGATTGTAAGTATCTTTACCAATGATGATATCCCAAACTTTCTGAGGACTCGCATTAATCTTAATGCTAAATTCTAATTTCTTCATAATGTCTCAATTATAGTTTATCCTAATTTGGCAACCAAGCCAATATAAAGTTACTCGTTAAGGAGGAAAGAATTACAGTATGAAAACGACATTAAACAGGGGCTATTGCGACATAGCATGGTAAAGTAACAATCAAAATTGAGCTTCGCAGAATTCCTTGTTGATTACCGCTCCTGCAAAATTTCCTGATGCAACAGCATTCGCCACTGAACGCATAGAAGATGAGTTATCGCCACAGGCAAAAACTCCAGATATATTAGTCTGCTGTAATTCATTTATACGAATAAAACCATTATCTGTTAGTTCGCAGCCTAATTTTTCAGGGATATCTGAATGTTGTACAAATGGTACTCTTGCATAAATTGCCTTTAAGCTAGTTTTAGAGCCATTTTTGAACAGAATATTTTCAATATGTCCGTTGTTATGTTCAAAGCTCGCAATTTCGGTTTCAATAACTTTTATACCGTTTTTATCTAAAGATTTTGCTTGTTCGGTTGTAAAGGAGGCTTTTCCGTTTGTAAAAATAGTTAAGTCATTAGTCAGATTACTTACTAAATGTGAATAGTGTATCGCTGCATCACCATCAGCCAGTATTCCTGTTACCTCATTTTTAACTTCATATCCATGACAATAAGGGCAATGTATTACAGAAATACCCCAACATTCGGAAAAACCTTTTATATCCGGCATGAGATCTTTAATCCCAGAAGCAAATATCAATTTTTTAGCATTGAACGATTCTCCAGATTCGGCTTCTATCTGGAAACCGCTTTCTGTTCTTACACCTTTAACCGCACGTCCTTCATAAAATTTCACGGTCTCGTATTTTTCGATCTGTTCTTTAGCTAAGGTTGAAATTTCTTTAGGCGTTTTGCCGTCTTGTGTGAGAAAATTATGTGAATGAGGTGTTTGCTTATTACAAGGTTGTCCAGTATCCATAATTAATACATTTCGTAATGAACGCCCTAGTGTCATACCAGCCGAAAGGCCCGAATAACTTCCCCCGATAATAATTACTTCGAAATTGTTGCTGTCTTTCATTGAGCTATAAATAAAATGAATGATTCCATTAACTATTGTAAAGTTAGAAATCATTCATTTTAATTGCAACATAGTTGCGTCATTTAATTGTGTTCTGTTTTCTTTCAGATAACTTTTGTAGAAAGTTAAGAAGTACAATTACTTTACTGATGGAGACCAGGATAAGCTCCTAAAAGTCTGATTTGGGCTTGAGCGCAACAAAACCTTAGATTCTGCACTAATCGTTTCGTTATAACCTGAATTATCTGAAATTTCGATTAAAGTTCCATCACCACCTCTGTCATTACCACTACTGATTACATAGAGCTTAATCTTACCATCAATTACTCTTGCTTCAATACCGGTGCCTTTTTCAGCACCTTTAAAAACACCATTGTTTATCCATTTATTTTTTACCAGTGAATATTTTACAATACCATTGTTATAGGTCAGGAAATAAGCAATTTGCTTAGGTTTTGTACCTGTCGCATCCAGATTGGTAATAACAAAGCTGGTACCATCTTTAATTGCCGATTCTCCTGTTAAATTGGTGAACTTTTTTCCTCCTTCTGCTATTTTACCTGTACCTATTTGGTAAATCCTTGTCGCTTCTGAGGCATATAGATCACCATTATAAAATTTAATTTGTCTGAAGCTCAGTCCACCCAGATTCACTCCTTTCTTTTCCCCTTTTTTAAGATAGAATATACCTCCATTATTAGCACCACCACCACCGGAAAGCCATACATCTGTACCATCAAATGATGCTGCAGAACGGAATGAATTATTATTAAAAGCATTTTCTATCACAGATGAGGTGTTTATTTTACCATCAGCTCCTATAAGTGCAACTACACGGTTTACCTCTCCGGCAGGTTTATTTAGAATATCGGTCCCTGGTGCAGCATCATAGCCGGGTACAACTAAATACTTTCCATCATTGGATCGACTTATAAACCCTGCTATTACATCTTTTCCCAAAGCTACAATTCTTCTGTTTTCTCCAGTTGTTTGTGTTGGCAAGCTAACAGATTGTACTAGAATTGGTTTATCACCAGAAATATTATATTCATCCAAATAAATCGGACAAGCATTATAGGTATTAATATCACTTCCTGAATTTGCATTACCAATCCGGTAAATCACAAGATTATCCTTTTTAAAAGGTTTAGCAGTCTGGGCAAAAGAATAGCTGCAGTTTATTCCGGCAATAACCAATAGGGTTAATAATTTCTTAGTAAATTGAATCATAATAAATATTATTATATGTATATAATGTTTTGTGTATAAATAGTTTATAAATATGGTTGTGTTTCCAGATTTACCTTACTGAATTAACCATTTCAAATTAAATCTGTAGTGGATAGCACTGCTAAATAGATGGATTATATTATCCGGGCTTTGTGTTAAAGCCAGGTAGCCTTTTGGTTCAGCATTATTCTGATCCATTTTAAAATAGCCTGTAAATGCTCCGCCATTCAGGTATCTTTCTTTACCATCGGTTATTAGCTTTCGGACTGGCCAGGTTTTACCTTCATCAAAAGATAATGCCGCATACATTCCATAACCGGTATAATTGCTTCCATTCTGATGTTTAAAAGTCATCCCTTTTTTTATGTCAATTGTAGCATCTGTAAATGAAACTAATAGTAATGCACCTTCATTAAGTCTTTTGAGTATCAATCGTTGTCCACTTGAAATTGGAGGGAAATCACTGGCTGAGTAAGTCCAGCTTTTGCCCATATTTGTCGAAATACTGATCGGCATATAAAAGCTATTGTCCTTTTTTATGTTATCATTTCTGCCAAAGGCAAAAAGATTTCCATTCTTCAATTGGACAACTCCCGTGTGAATACCCGCAATGATTCCTCCGGTATTCCCAACTTTAAAATCCGGAGTTACTTCAGGGCTTTCTGAAGGATTGTACCAACTTTTTCCTTCATCCTTAGAGATATGGAT
Organism: Pedobacter sp. ASV1-7; assembly: GCF_040203335.1. Lineage (NCBI taxonomy): Bacteria > Pseudomonadati > Bacteroidota > Sphingobacteriia > Sphingobacteriales > Sphingobacteriaceae > Pedobacter > Pedobacter sp. ASV1-7. Next base: position 53,721 of record NZ_JBEHBV010000002.1, read on the forward strand.
TATACTACCTCCTCTGACTTTAGGCGTAGCATCACAAGGCTGTATCAACCAGCCCTCTTTGGTTTTAAACATACCTGCTATGACCTGATTACCTCGTTCATGTTCAGCATTCGCAAAGACCGGAGCTGTCCATGTATGTCCATTATCTTTACTCTTTCTCATCACCATAGCCAGGTTTTGCCATGTTCCCGCGGCTTCAACACCATTCATATGATAAATAACATTATTTTGTTCATCATAAAAAAGAGATGAACCTGTCATGTTTCTATCAGGAACTTTAAAAAACAATGAAGGTGCTGTCCAGTCTTTACTTTTTGTGTTTAACCGACTAGATACAATAGTCATTTCCCGTCCTGTTTCTTCTTCTGTGGAAAACCAGATTGCCAGTAAATCGCCATTTGGGGTCCATGTTACAGCAGGGCAATGGTTATGATGATATAAAAAATCATTTTTACCTACATCCTCTGTTTTTACATAAACTAATGGTTCCATAAATACCGGATGGTTGTCTACTTTGACCCATCTATGTTTTGCAGACTTTATTTGCATTTCAGCTGTATTCTGCAGGAGGTTTTCCGGATTGATTTTTTGAGAAACTTCTACTATCCTAAAACCGGTAAAACAAGTTTTATCTTCAGGAATCAAAGCTGATCGGTTCGCTGATCTTAGATATTTAACAGGCGTATTATGGTTCCCCCCTCGTGAAACCCGATATAATCCATTTTCATAACCTGACGGATCTATCTGTTCTTTTGCATTGTACTTTCCATACCAATCTAAACACCATTCCTCAACATTTCCATGCATATCATAAACACCCCATTGATTAGGTTGTGTTTGTTTAACCTGTAATGAAACTGGTTTTGGCTCCCAGGCAATTTCCTGATTTTTAAGAAAATCCTTAGGCAAAACGCGATCTCCGATAGCATAAGGAGAAAATGTTCCTGCGCGACATACGTATTCCCATTCTGCTTCAGTTGGTAGTCTATAGATTTTATTTTCTCTTTTAGAAAGCCATTCACAAAACTTAACAGCATCATTATAGCTTACATAAATCACTGCCTCATCATCTTCTTTAGAGAATCCATTCTTTCCCCTAAAAGATTTATGTTTTGGATCAAAAAGCTCATACTGGGCATTTGTAATCTCTGTTGATGATATTTTAAACTGTTTAGAAATCTGAACCAGATGTGCAGGGCTTTCATCCTGATTTTCGCCAAATCCGGCACTTCCCATAAGGAATTTACCGGCTTTGATCTCGACCATCTCAATTCCAATAACATTTTTGCTTTGTGCAAAGGCTGTAGTATTTAATGCGATAGAAAAAGTAATTAAGAGCAATATGATGTATCCTTTTAAAAGATGGTTTAACATTTCTTATGGATTTACGGTGATTTTAATTGTTCTTATTTGTTCTTCCCGCTGGTTGATATTTTGTACTGTACCAATAAATTTCACTTCATAAGTTCCAGGTTTAGTAAACTTATACGTAAACACATCCGGCATAGGATTTTCACTTCCTTTTACAGCTATAGCTCTATCAGGCCCCATATTTATATTTTCTAAATAAAGAGGTTTACTGATTGCCCAATGATAACCTTCTGGCGACCAATTTTCGGTATATTCATTTCCCTGCATGGTAATTCTGGTAGAAGTAACAGCTGCTCTTGCGGGATAAGTTGTTGGATTTTCGTCGACAATTCTAAAACCTGATTCCGGTAAATTCAATATTTGCTGCTTTCCGAATTCCGTCTGCCCGTTAATTTTAAAATCCTGAATCATCCAGATCCTTGCATCACCAAAGGTTAACTGAGATCGGGTATGGTATTTATAGGCAATAAATAAAGGCTTACCTGATTCATATAAATCAGTAATATCCTTTTCGCCAGAAGCTACATATGTGTTAACTGTACCAAATGTAAAACGACTGGTGATATTAACCCATTCTGCCTCATTAATACTTTCTATACTATCATAATTACCATTGAAATCAGTACTGGCCCATACTGACAGTTGATTTGCCTGAGTTCCCTGGTTCACCGCGGAGGTAAACGACATCGTTTGACCACCTGAAACATTCAGACTTCTTCCCTCTTTAAAATTGTAATCATTTAAAAAATCCCCAGAGTAAAAACTAACTATTTCTGCGTCTCCACTAAAATGAAAATTTACATTATCATTAATAGAGATTTCTGTGGAGCTAGCTTTAACATCAAAATCTAGTTTATCTAATTTCAAACGGTTCTCTTTTTTACAGGCATAAATGCCCATTAGCATGACTATGAAAAAGAAATACTTTGCTTTCATTATATCTGTTTTAAGTTTTACCAGTTATTGTTTTGTCTTAATTTACTATTCAGGCTCAACTCTCTTGAAGGAATTGGCCATAGCAGATGTTTACCGTTTACATTTTTATATCTGTTGATATAATTGATGTAATTTGCAGCCGGTACTTGCTGACTTATCGTATTATAGACATCATCCATATTGTCTAAGAAAAGACTCCACCTGATCAGATCGCCTTTTCTCAAGCATTCAAATGCAAGTTCTCTTGATCTTTCTTCTCTGATTAATGTTCTAAGTGATTGCTGATCTGTAACGGAAGAAACTTTATGCTCATCCCCATTAAAGAGCACAGCAGTTGCTACACCTCCTGAACCGGCAGCTCCTGTCGGGGTTGTTATAGTAACTGTTGGAGCTGAGGTATATCCTTCACCAAAAACATTTCCAATAACACCATCTCTTTCCATCAGGATGCCAGAGATTTGTTTAGTTCCGTTTAGTACGGCGTAAGCTTTTGCACCAGTTCCTCCACCGCCCGTGATGGTAATAGTTGGAGCTACAGAATAATTACTTCCTTTATTGGTTAGCGTGATAGATTTAACGCCTCCTTTTTTAACATACGCCCTTTTTCTAACTATCTCTAAATATTGAACCGCTTCATCCTTATTGGCAAATGAGATCTCATTTAATGCCTCAGCATACATTAGCAGCACATCAGAATACCTTAAAATAGGAAAGTTTTGAGGAGTAGCATATGCCTTTTTTACTGGAGCCAGCTCATACTCTCTTCTAAATTTTGCTGCCGGACGTACAAATAATGAAGCGAAGGTTGTTGAATTAGAAAATGTTTTACCACCACTTGCATTGTAGCTGAAATTTGCAATGTTCCAGTCTCTCCTGACATCCCCCAGCAGGTACCTGTTGTACAAGTTTGCCGTAGCTGCTACAAATGATAAACTTTTGATATTATCCAGGTTTGATCCGGGAGAATTGACATAGCCATTCCAACCAGTCTCATCAAATCCATTTGCAATATTTCCATAAAACTCAACCTCCCAGATACTTTCTTTAGTATCATATTTATCAATGGCATAGTTGATAAACACCTGGGAATATGAGTCATTTAGTGCATGACCGGCCTTACCATCACTTATTACTTTCCAGGCCCATTTTTTAGCGTCTTCATATTTTGCTATATCATTTAAAGGATAGCCAGCCATAAACAAGCAGACTCTGGATAAAATTCCTCGTACCGCCGATTTGCTTACTCGTCCGCCTCCCACTAGTTCAGAAATATCCCTTACATGTGATTCAGCATATTCCATATCATGCAAAATTACATCGTATACTTCTTTTATAGAAGATTTAGCGATATCGGTATTTGCTGTAGATTTTGTTGAGCTCAGTACAATAGGTACTTCGCCATATGTCTGAACCAACAGAAAATAAAAGTAAGCCCTTAAAAAAGATGCTTCAGCTCTGACTCTATTCCTGATCTGTTCTTGAATATCTTTATTGTTGTCTATATTTTCCAATAATAGATTTGCTCTGTTTATACCAAGATAAAGAACGTTCCAATGTGAGGTAACAAAGGGGTCCGACGAAGTAAAATCATATAGCATAGGACCGGTAGTGGTTGATACACGACTGCAATAACCATCATCCCCGTCCAGACCGTAGTTAAATAGCATCATTCCGCCAAATAATGCGTTATTTCCTAAAACATCATATACTCCGGCCAGAGAATGTTCAAGATCACTCTCGGTATTGTAGTAAGCTTCCGGTGCAAGTATATCATTAGGTTTAACGTCTAGAAATTTTTTACAACCTGAAAAAATCGTTAAAAAGGCCAGTGCAATTAATACTTTCAATTTCATAATTTTCATTGAAATAAAACATGTGTGTAAACTCATAATGGCTCTAAATTTTAAAATGTTGCATTTATGCCAAAAACAACTGTTTTAGCCATAGGATAAGCTGAGTAATCAAATCCTGGTGTGGTTGGTGTATTACCGCGGACAGAAACTTCTGGATCCATACCAGAGTAATTTGTCCATGTAAATAGATTTTGTGCAGCTACATTAAGTCTCAAGTCACTTAAGTAGAGCGACTTAATCATCCTTTTGGGCAATGCATATGCTAAAGCAATGGTTTTCAGTCTTAAAAAAGAGCCATCTTCTAAAACTCTTGATGAATGAAGACCCTGTGGACCCTGTCCGCCAGTTCTGTAATTTGTATTGGATGGGTTTTCAGGTGTCCATCTGTCGTTATAGGAAGCATATTGGTTTAAATCAATTGCCTTAGTTCCGTTTCCATCAAAAATTAATCGGTTTGCATTATAAACCTGGTTTCCATAAGACCATTGAAAAAATACATTCAGATCAAAATTCTTATAGGTCAGGTTATTGTTAAAACCTCCTGTATGAATAGGTAAACCTCTGCCTATAACCGTCACATCATTTGAATTGATTACACCATCGCCATTCAGGTCTTTATATCTGATATCTCCGGGTTGAATATTTCCTCTATCTGTAGCACTTGCATTGCTGGGATAATCTTTTTTTAAGATGTATTGCCCCGGAGCAGGGTTGTCAAACTGATCTGTTTGATAAATTCCATCAAAAATATATCCATAAAACTGTCCCATGGGTTGTCCTACTCTGGATAAATACAAGGAACTCCCATTATATTGAGAAAAGAAACTAGCTGTACTGAAAAGGTTTTTATCACCATTGGCCAGTTCCAATACTTTATTGTCATTAAAGCTGATGTTAAAATTACTTGACCATGAAAAGTCTTTTTTCTTAATGTTGCTGGAGAATAAAGAAAATTCTAGTCCTCTGTTTCTAACTGAACCTACATTTTTATAGGCCTGTAAGTAACCAGTTGTAGCAGGGAAATTTGCATACAGCAGCAGATCTTTTGTTGTTTTGCTGTATAGATCTACTGTTAATTGTAATCTATCCTTAAATAGACCTAAATCCCAACCTATATCTGTCTGCGCAGTGCTTTCCCATTTAAGGTCGGTATCTCCAAGATTAGTAGAAATAGTACCTCTGATTGGAGCCATATCGTTAAATGAGTATGAATTACCTACCAGCATATTTAAGCTTGATAGGTACGCAAAATCTGAAATTCTGTTGTTACCAGTCACACCATAACTTACCCTCAGTTTAGAACTGGATACTGCAGATATTTTTTTGATAAAGTTCTCTTCATGCATATTCCATGCAAATGCAGCAGAGGGGAAATAGCCCCATTTATTTCCATCAGCAAATTTAGAAGAGCCATCAGCCCTGAAAGTAGCAGTCAGCAGGTACTTTGATTTGAATCCATAATTTAAACGGCCAAATGTAGAAGCTAAAGTATTTTTGGTAATATATGCGATGCCACTATACAAATCGCCCAATTCCAGACCCGACATACCCAATTCCTCATTAGAAATGTCAATCGTACCATAGCCATACTGATCAAATTTATTCTCCTGAACAGATGCTCCACCCATTATGGTAAGCTTATGATCTTTATTGAATGTTTTATTCCAGGTTAAAGTATTCTGATTAGACCAGTTGAATGTTTCTGAATAGCGTATACTTCCATTGACACCGAATTTATTTGATGGGTTTAATGAAGAGCCTTGCGTAGTTAGTGAATTATAAAAAAGACTCCTTTTTTGCGTATTCCCTTTTGCACTTCCTATAATTTTTAAGGTTAGTCCTTTAGCAAGGTCATACTTTACATATGCATTTGCTACTAAATCCACAATTCTATTTCGCGTAAAATTATTACTACTAGTTACGTAAGGGTTTAATCGAATGTCTGCTAATTGATTGTTATCCGGGTCTGCAAGATCATTTTCCAGATCGAAATCTGCATTTCCATTTACCGGTCTGTATCCCCAGGTTCTGTATAACAAATAAGTGCTTGTTGTTCCTTCTCCGGCAGCAACTACTTCTCCGTAGTTTAAGATACTTCCAAAGTTGGCATTCATCCCAACAGATAGTTTTTTACTAATAGTCTGGTCTATTGATGTGCGAAATTGTGATTTATTAGAACCTGTATTATTGATTACTCCGGGCTGTCTGAACAAAGATCCTGACAGGGAGTATTTTGTTTGTGGACTACCTCCTCTAATTGCCAGATTATGAGTCTGTACAACAGTATTATTCAAAATTTTCCCTTGCCAATCAACACCTTCTATACTTTTGTAATCTTCTAAAGTTCTATCAGTCAGATATCTATTGGTTGCTCTGGGTTCATTTAATTCCAATTGGTATTTAACAAAATCATAGGAAGACATCATATCCATTTGTTTGATGACTTTATGTAATCCTACCAAACTATTAAAAGTGATAACAGGTCTACCTATTTTGCCTTTTTTTGTTTCAATAACTACAACACCATTTGCCCCTCGAGATCCATATACTGCTGTTGAAGATGCGTCTTTAAGGATATTTAAAGTTTCTATATCATCCTGGTTGATGGCTGCACTGGTAATATCTTCAACGGGAAACCCGTCTATTACATATAATGGAGCATTACTTTGTGTCAATGAATTTGCACCTCTTATTGTGATGTTCAATTCTGAACCTGGCTGACCATCATTTGCACTTATACTTACACCTGCAACTCTACCAGCCAATGCTTCAATGAAAGAACCTACAGGTGCTTTGACCAGATCTGCTACTTTCACTTCACTTACTGATCCTGTAAGGTCCTTACGGGCAACTTCACCATAGCCAATGACTACGACCTGGTTCAATGAGGTAGATTCCTCTTTCATCACGATGTTGATCGTTTTGTTTCCTGACACTTTTTTCTCCAGTGTAGAAAAGCCTATTGAAGTATAAACCAATATGGTTTCCTCATTAGGAACTGTGATTTTATAATTGCCATTAGGATCGGATACAGCTGAACCTTGTCCATTTTTGATCTTCACTGATACACCAGGCAAAGGCCCTCCCTTTTCATCTGTAATTTTACCGGTAATCAGAATGACTTTTTGCTGAACCTGCTTTGGTTCTATATTTAGCTTTTTAGACACTACAATGTTTTTTTCTACAATCCTGTAGGTCAGGCCCAAGCCATTCAGGCACTTATTCATGGCTTCATCTATGGTAGCATTGCTAAGCTTTATGGTGACTGAAGGCTGATTTTTAACAAAATCTCTGGTAAATAAAATATTATAACCGCTTTGCTTTCTTATCTCTTTTAACACCTCAGCCAATGGGGCATTCCTTTTATTGAGGTTTATTTTTTGCGCAAACACATTCGCATTCACCTGCATGAAAGTCGTTAAAAGGATAATAAAAGCTAACTTCATAATAAGAAAAAACTTAAAAAAGATGGCACAATGCTTCTTGCAAGTGCACTTTGCATATTTTTTGTACATTTGGTTGTTAGGTTTTAGATTAGTTTGATTCAGGACTGATTTGCCAACTTTAACGTTATCAGGAACGGTTCGAACGTTCCTGATTTGTTTTTTTACCGTTAGCCTTATTATTTTTATGGCATAACGGTAACCCTCCTTTCACCTTTATTTCCTGCTTTCGGTTCAATTTTAAAATGTACACCTCCCGTCAGTTCAATAGTTTTCAAGAGCTTTTCAATATTATCAAACCTCGAAACGGTTCCAATAAATATTTCATTTTTAATTTCTCCTTCATAAACCACCTCAATATTATACCAGCGGGCTATTGTCTTCATTACTGTTCTGATATCTTCATCATTAAAGATAAAATACCCGCGTTTCCATGCTAATACCTCTTCTACATCTACTTCTTTCACTTTAATATCTTGTGAATCATTATAAACAAGCGATTGCTCCCCCGGTTTCAGTATTTTCTCTGTATCACTTTTTTTAATTGCTACACTTCCTTCGAGCAAGGTGGTTTTTATAACCTCATCATTAGTATAAGCTTTAATGTTGAAATGTGTACCTAACACACGGACATGCATATTTTTTGACTTTACTATAAAAGGGATGCTTTTTAATTTAGCAACTTCGAAATAAGCTTCCCCGTTTAGTTCAACCAAACGACTATACTTACCAAATACAACAGGATATTTTAAAGTAGACTCAGCATTTAACCATACTTTTGTACCATCAGGTAAATTTACCTGATACTTGTTACCATTGGGTGTTGAGACTGTATTGAACAAGTTACCTGTAGTCGGTACAGCATTAGTTTTATTTATAGTATATACTAATTTTCCATCCTCAGATTTGCTAATACTCACTCCAGCATCATTTGCTATTGTGCCTTTCTCCATCTGATCTAAAATCAATTGCTTTCCATTTGCCAGTGTTAGAATTGCACTATGTCCATCTGTAGGCTTTACATTTCCTGCAGAAATGATAACTTCTTCTTTAATAGCTTCTTTTAATTTCGGTTTCAAAAAGAAATAAGTACCAGCTCCAACAATAAATAATAGTGAAGCTGCTACAAAAGGTTTGTAAAAACGGATAATATTAAATCCTGGTTTTACATGCTGTTTATCTTTTATAATTTTCAGGATATTTGCTTCAATATCATCCTGCATCAATTTTCTTTCCTCTTCAGTGAGCATTGTTAGCATATCTTCTTCCTTATCAAAATAGCCATAATACGATTCCAGAAACTCTAGTTCCTTTGCAGATGCCTTTCCGGCCAGATACTTTCGTATCATCACTGCTAAATCTGATTTGGTATTATTCTTTTCCATTGCTAATTTTTCATCCTTTTATATTGATGTACCCAAAACTTACAGAAGTCCCAAAATAAAATGATTTTTTAAATTACTTGTTGAATTTGGTTAATATCCAATTCATAAATTTATCTCTTTGCTCCGGAATAGTTGAATGTCCTGTTTCTTTATAAATCATCAATTCCTTTGGTGCAGTGATAGAATTATAGGCAGCATACATAGAAGTTGGTGGACAGGTTTCATCATTAAATCCCCAACTATAAAATCCAGGAACTTTTAAGTTTTTAGCAAAATTAACAACATCATAATATTTACAAGTTTCTAACTTATCCTTTTTATTGTTGTAAGTCATATTGGCTGGACTAAACAAATGTGGCCACCCTCCTGCTCTGTTATGCAGGTAACCTGTAACATCACATAATGCTGGGTAATTGGCAGCAAGGTATTTTACTCTCGGATCCAAAGCAGCCGTTACAATAGACAAAGCTCCTCCCTGGCTACCACCATACACAATAATGTTTTTCCCATCATATTCAGTTTGAGCAGTTAAAAAATCTAAAGCTTTGATACATCCCAGATAAACTCTTTTGTAATAGTAGTTGTCCTTGTCGTCTAAATTTGTTGAGCTGTATGCATACAATGCACCTGACCTTAAACTCTCATAAACCTGAGCATCAAGATTTACCGGAATACCATGTATACCTATTTCTAAAACAATTACTCCATTTTTTGCCATATTAGGATCACCTTTATATGATCGTACACCTGCACCCGGAACTTTCAATGCTGCAGGATATTTACCTGGTTTTACAGGGACACTTAACATACCGTAAATCCTGGAGTTATTAATATTCCTAAAGCTTACATGATAAACATTCACCTCAGCTGTTGAATATTCTTTTATAAGCTCTGCTTTAGCATCCAGAGGAATTTTCTTTAAATCGGCGATTGATTTACTCCAGAATTGATTAAAGTCTGCTGGCATTTCAATAGTAGGCTTTATAGCCTCCGGAGAGAAAGCGACAGTTGCAATTTTCTTTATTGTCTTTCCATTTACAACTGATGTTACTTCACATCTTAAAAAGCCAGGAACTTTTAACGTTGGAGCTTTTATGTCAAAGCTATTATCATTAACTATTACTGAATCCGATTTTATTGGTGACAACTTCTCTGGAGCAATTCTATATTTTAATTTAACATTGCTTGCCTTTTTGCCATTCTGGAGTACAGAAACTTTAAATACTGGTTGTTCTCCAACAGTATATTTCCAGTCAGTATGATCTGCATCAATATGAATACTTAGTGATTCGGCTGAAGATTGAGCACTAGATGTTGAATAAAAAAATAAGCTACAAATTAGTGTCAGCATTATTTGTTTTAAAAATGAGTTTAGTTTTTTGGTCATTATTTTAAAATATTTAGTTGAGTGATTTAATTGGTATTCTGGTTATTTCTACATCTTCCTTATTGGTTGCATAAGCTACATAAAGATGCTCTTTCCAAACTAAGGATCCGGGATAACTATAGCCTTCAGTTTTACTGATTCCCTCGTATCTTCTTGGTTGTGGGATATCCCTTAAAAGATATGATTTATCAAATAGTTTCCCATCTTTACTTATAGTTAATGTTAATGGAACTCTTCTACGTGTAGGTACTGGGTTATTTACAAAGAAGATCGCTCCACTTGGTAAGCTACCTGCGCATTGCATAGAATCAGAATCTGTTATATTGGTTAAAACAGGAACTGACCAACTGCTTCCATTATCCTTACTTACAGCTGCAAGCAGCTTCCAGGTTCTTTTACTTTGCTCAAACCATAAATCTCTAAACAGCATGACCAATGTATTATCTTTACGTCTAAACCAACTTGCTTCCACAGCTCTTGCTACCTTTTCTTTATCATTTGCATTATATTCTGGTAAATCTGGTAAAAATCCCTGTTTCCAATCAGAAAGCCCGTCTTTTGCATCAGAATACATTATTCTTGTACCCCTTACAGCTTTAAAGTCTCCTGTACCCAGGCCATGACAAACCATAATAAATCTCCCGTTAGGTAACCTTCTGGCACTTTCACTAGGCCCTGCGTTCTGTATCAGTACTTTTGGAGCAGACCAATTTAAACCATCTAATGAATGACAATATTCTGTAATGGATGTTTTGTTTACCTTATCCCCGCTGATCAATAGACAACTTAAATGATTTCCATCAGTAAGCCAACCACCACTTGCCCTGTTTGGTGGTCCTATCTGTATCGGTTTCGACCATTTTTTTCCATCAGTTGAATAACTATAGTAAACATAAGATTCAGCACTAGGTTCATGTAATGGGTGGCCTACCCATGTAGCATAAAGCTTTCCTTTAAAATCAACTAACTGAGGATGGTTGTTAAATTTCATATGCAGTTCCTGCTCTGGTCTGAAAATGGTAATTTGTTCAGTATTTGTAGCATAGTTTAAACCTAAATTATTTTTTCGGCTTTGATCAAACAGGCTTTCTGATATCCTGACTTCAGGATCAATTTCAAGTACCGGGAATTTCAAAATACTGTCGTCCGGTAAATTGTGTTGCTTTGCACAAGCCTGAAAACTAATCCCCGATGTAATAGCTAAAGTTGAAATAGCTACTTTTTTGATAAAACTTCTTCTGTTATCTTTAGAAAAATCTGTCATTTCATTTTATTTTAAATGTGAACTGATAAATGATATACTTCTTTTACATGATGTATCAGAAATGACAATAAGTCCCAAATCAAAGTAATTTTATTTTAACGAGAAAAAAATGAAGACAGAATCAGTAATGAGAGAAGTTGAACTAATCTTAATCTTAACGCCTGAGATGCCGTATTCAATTGGTTTTGAACAGTTTTCCGAGAGATATTTAATCTTCCCGCAATTTCTGCCGTAGATAAATCATCGTTGTAATGCATTAAAAATATTTTCCTACGTTTTTCTGGAAGAGCATCAATCCATAATTTAATCATTAACAATATTTCTTTTTCAAGTATAGCATCATCTGTATTTACCGGTGAGGTAATGATGTGTTCAAAGGCTTCAAGAAATTCAGTAGCATTAGGGCTTCGTGCTGCCTGTTTAAAAACCTGGAATTTAACGGCAGTATGCAAATAGGCCGAGATATTATTTATGTTTACTTCTCCGCGTCTATCCCATAAAGAAGTAAATACAGATTGAACGATATCCTGACATTGTTCTTTATTTTTTACCCGCTTAAAGGCTGCATTATAAAGCCCTTGCCAATATTTTCTGTAAATATGAGTAAAAGCTTCCTGATTGCCAGATTTAAGACCTGCCAGTAATTCTACATCATATAAACACTCGTTCGTCATTTAGTTAAAGATAATTTTTTATCCAAATTAAGAAAATTAAAATAATACGGACAAACACATTATAGTTTTGTAGTCTTGGTCTCCAATATATTAATTCACTAAACTATAGATGCTGTTTAAATATATTATGATGATAATTAGCTATAATCTCCAATATATTATCATATAATAAAGATGTTGACTGATTAAATATCAGTTAATTGACAGAACTTTTTTAAGTCATAGCTGTTTTATTACTATCAAAAAAACAGTTATGGAAACGACAGCTTATATGATCGACGAATTAGTTCTGACATTCTACCAACAAGGTCCTCCAGAAGACCCTGAGGAAGATCAGAATGATGAAGAAGATGATTTCTTCCCTGAAAGAGACGATTTAGAGGATGACGATTATGATTTAAATCATGATGAGGATGATGACCGTAGTTTGAATATTGATGATGACGAAGAGTTAAATTGACAGCTTTGTCTATTCCAGTTCCCAGGTGTAAGGTATTGCATTTATATTTATTAATGCCTGTATATCTCCTTTACCTGTCCAGCCCTTAGATACAGCACCGAAGTTTACATAACTTCCTAAATAAACATTGCTTGCAACACCAGAATAGGTATTGTTGTAGATTCGTATTTTATCAGGAAATATACCAAAGTTAGTTTCCACTAATGCTTTCTTTTGTGCATTAGTTCCATTGTTTAGAATATTACCTTCTTCAGGAGTAAGTAAATAGTTAAACTGAGGGGCAGTGTAACCAGTATTGGAAAAGAAAAAGGTATAGACATTTGTGAAAGCACTTTTAAAGTTATTGTCTGTAAATGAATAATTTGTGCCAAAACTTTCATTACCAATAGTAGGAATCCCATCGTTATACAAGGGCATAGAGATGAATTTAACGGATGGAATATTCTGTGGATGGATAAACGTACAACCCTTCACAATAGCATAGTCGCACTTATCTCTAAACCTAACATAATCTCCAGGACTATCCTCAAAATGGCAATTAATAACCATAATGTGATTAGAGCCATAGGCATTATATATCATATGAGAACCCGCACTTAAACCAACACGTTTAAAAGTGCAGTTTTTAAAAGTAATATGGCTTGTTCCAACCTGAGTTGCTCCAGTAGCTCCATAAACAATACCCCTCATGTCCGACCAGGTACAATTCTCTACAGAAATATGACTAGTTTTTTTTCCAATATCAGTAGTAATATTTAATACATAATTTGTACTACCATTACCTTTAAAGTGCAAGTTCTTTACAGTTACATTCACTGAATTGATAATTTTCACTAGTTGAGATTTTTTTGTGTATCCAGTAGGAGCAATAAAAAGGGCACTATCTACCTCTCCTTCTAAAATTAGCTTGTTACTGGGATTTCCCATATTGCCAATTGTAAGTGATTTTTCAGTGTAAGCACGAGAGTAATTTCCTCCAATAAACTTAACCGTTACTGGTTGTGTTGCTAATAAAGTTTGAATGTCAGACCAAAAACCTGTGCTCAAAAAATCCGCGGCATTAACAGTAGATTGGCCACTTCCATTCCCAAGGGAGTTGGCCGAGACATATCTGATTGTTTGAGCATAACTACTTAAGGCTAAAAAAATGATCAAGGTAAAAAGTATTGATTTCTTCATATCATTTGTTGGTTCTAAAATACAATATAAAAAAATGTTTGGATGTAATTAGAACTACTATTTAAAAAGGGAAATACCATTTCTAAATATACTTATTTGAAAAGATTTTTTTTGTAGTAAAAGCTTTGAAATTTTGTAATACTTCTTGTATCAAATCCCGAAAATTACGGCTTGACATAACGACTTATTTTATTGTAAATGAATTGATTAAATGTTTTTATTGTATTGATTTTAATTATAATTTGATTAAATTGTATAAAAATGGCAAACCAATGAAAACCACGTCTGACTCTTTGAAAGCACACGATTACAAGAAAAAAATGCGACTCCTATCTCGCAAAAGTGCGGAGCTAAAAAGAAAATATGAGGAACTGAATGAGCAAATCAATAATACATTGAAAAAATGTAGTGAGTTACTCCACCCACAACAAAGTAAGAAGAATTAGCTTAATTTCATTACTTAACTTGTGTATAGTGTTGTCTAATCTTTAATGGATAGTTTTGCTGACAACAAATTAGAACAATTATGATAAGAGTTTTTGAAGAAACTGATTTGGACAAAATAGTTCAGATCTGGTTAGATGCGTCTATCATTGCCCATGATTTTATTCCGTCAACATACTGGAAAGAGAAAGCAGAGGATATGAAGAATTTATACTTACCCGCAAGTAAAACATTTGTTTACCAGAATGATACAGTTATTTTAGGTTTTATTTCTATGGTCGACAATTATATAGCTGCCATTTTTGTGAATCCTGAAAGCCAAGGTCAGGGTATTGGTAAACAATTAATAGAATATATAAAAAGGCAACATTCTCTAATTACCTTAGGTGTATATTCAAAAAATATAAGATCAATCGATTTTTATAAGAGACAGGGTTTCGTTATCACCGATGAAAAAATTGAAGAGAACACAGGAGAATTTGAAACCTTAATGGAATTACAATAGGTGTATGGAGGATTTACACCCAATTCAAATACCATTTAAAGAATTACTTTCAAAATAATCATTGGAGAAAATATACAATGTACTTTCTCCTGTGTATTTCAAGAAGGATACCTTATTGATTAAGGATTCAAAATTAGAAAAGAATGCATTTTTTATTCAGAAAGGTATAATAAGAGCATTTGTAAATGCTTCTGATAAAGAAATTACATTTTGGTTTCCAAAAGAAGGTGACATCATCAATTCAGCATATGGATATTATTATCAAAAGAAAGGATATGAAAATTATCATGTACTAGAAGATAGCGTACTTTTTAAAATCGATACTGCAGAAATAAAAAATCTGTATACAAAAGATTTAGAGATTTCCAATTGGGCCAGGGTGATCACGGAACGAGAAGCGATCAGATCAGAAGAGCGTCATCTGGATTATATTTTACTAAGTCCAGAAGATCGTTATTCAAAACTATTGGCAACTGAACCAGAGCTTTTCCAAAGAGTTCAGCTAAAAGAAATAGCCTCTTACATTGGAATCTCTCCTGTATCTCTTAGTCGAATCAGAGCAAGGATGATAAATTCCAGATGCAAATAATTTCGGCACAATAGTAGCTATGTGTTCCACATGCACAAACATCTATCCTTTTTGCAAGACAGTGGTGAGCTTGGCGAATTGATCCGTAATAAAGACTGGTCTGCAACCAGTCTGCAATCTCCTGATACCTGGCCTGAGAGCCTAAGGTCTGCTATTGCAATTGCATTGAGTTCCGGGTTTCCAATAGCTGTGTATTGGGGAGAAGATTTTACGCTACTATACAATGATGCCTGGAGTAATATACCCGGTCAAAAGCATCCATGGGCCCTGGGTAAGCCAGGTGCAATAGTTTGGCCTGAAATATGGAATGGTTTGAAGCAAGAATTTGAAAGTGTTCTGTCAAAGGGTGAATCTTACCGTAAGCCAGATGCACCTTTGTATATGCATCGATACGGTTATACTGAGGAATGCTATTTTGACTATACACTTTCACCGATTGTGGGTTCCGACGGAAAAGTAGGTGGTGTGTTTAATGCAGTAATTGAGACCTCCTACCGTGTAATTAATGAACGAAGGAACGATATTCGTAATGATTTTCTTGCTCAGGCATCTACTTCTAATAGTCTAACTGAGGCTTATGAAGTAGTTAATAAACTATTAGCCAATGCTAGTATGGATATCAGCTTCTTTGCGCTTTATAATTTAGATTTAAACAATAGGCTTGGTGGGCTGATATTGAGCGGAGGTCTGAGTGATGGCCAACTCGGAGATTTAGCCTTACTGCTTGAAGACAATAATATTAATGAAGTCACACATCTTAAAAATTTAGATACGAGTTTTGAAGAACCAATAAGGTGTCACTGGCCGGAACCAGTAGTGGAAGCACTTGCATTGAAAATTAACAGTGGTAATTCTGGTGTAAAGGGATATATTGTGCTTGGGGCTTCTTCTCGTAAACGAATTGATGAAGATTATCGTCAATTTCATAAAGCGATTGCTTCTAAAACAGGTACATTACTCAATAATGCATTTACTTCAGAGCTGAGTGTGGCCTACCAAAAAGAGCTTATGCTTAATGCAGAACTTTATAAAGCTCAACAACTGCTCAATCAAGAAATCACAGCAGCAAATGAAGAGCTTGCGGCTTCGAATGAAGAGCTTGCAGCTGCAAATGAGGAATTAGCTTCTATTAACGACGAACTAAATTTGACTCAGATTCAACTAAATGAAAGTTTGAAGTGGATGAGTGAAAGTAAACAGCGTTTCCAATTTTTGCTTAATGCTATACCCCAGCAAGTATGGACGGCAATGCCTGATGGTCAGCTAAATTATGTAAACCAGGTCGTATCCGTTGATTTCGGTTATCAAGGCGATGAGATTGTCGGAAAAGCCTGGCAAGATTTCATTCATCCTGATGACCTTCCAGCTACATTGATTGCCTGGAAACAAGCTCTTATCAGTGGAGAAGAATACCTAACAGAGTTTCGGCTTAAATTCGCTAATAATGAATATGTCTGGCACTTAGCAAGAGCTATACCACTAATTGAAAATAATAAAATTACACTATGGGTTGGAACCAACACTAATATTCACGCTCAAAAGCAGAATGAGCACCGTAAAGACGAATTTCTTTCGATTGCCAGTCACGAGCTGAAAACACCTTTAACAGGTATAAAGGCATTTACCCAATTGTTGCAACGGAGTACAGATGCAGAGCGTAACGCAACCTATCTTGAAAAATCAACTGAAAATATCCATAGGCTCGAAAAATTGATTAACGACCTTTTGGATGTAACTAAGATCAATGCTGGAAAGCTTAGTTATGATCTTCAGTCTTTTGATTTCTCTCAAATGCTTAAAGACAGCGTTTCAAGTATGCAATTAACTAGTGCTACTCACCAAATCATTCTTGAACAACCTAATCAGATAAATTTAACAGGAGATCGTTTGAGATTAGAACAAGTGATTAACAATTTCCTTAGTAATGCAATCAAATATTCGCCCAACGCAAATCAGGTCATAGTTAAAAGTTACACATCTGAAAACGGGCTAATTGTTTCTGTACAAGATTTTGGTATTGGTATTCATTCAGAGCATGTACAACGACTATTTGAGCGTTATTACCGGATTGATAATGATGGTATGCGCTTTGAAGGTCTTGGATTAGGGTTATTCATATCTTCAGAAATTCTTAAAAGACATATGGGAACTTTTTGGATTGAAAGCGAACCTGGTAAAGGTTCTACGTTCTTTTTCAGACTTCCTGTTACCGAGCCTATATTTGCAGAACCAATTGCCAATGAAGACGAGTTTTATGAAGATTCACATATTAGAATCATCAAGAATAATGAAGCTGACTGGCTGGAAGTTGACTGGAAAGGTTTCCAAACTGTAGAGGCTGTTAAAAATGGAGGTATGCGCATGCTTGCGATATTGAAGTCAAGCGGTTTGCATAAAGTATTGAATGACAACACTCATGTAACAGGAACCTGGTCGGAAGCTTCAGACTGGGCAGGACATGAATGGTTTCCAATGATGGAACAAGCAGGGTTAAGATATTTTGCATGGGTGTACTCACCAAGTGCCTTTAGTAGGTTGTCTGCAGAAAAGGCTGTAAATGTTAAGGTTGGAAATACTATTGTTCAGTTTTTTTCTGATACTGAATCTGCTAGAATCTGGCTAATGAATCTTTCAGACTAAATACGGATCGAATGCAAATGATGTTTATTGGAGGGAAACTTAAGGATCACTTCAATTTTTCGATTAAAGCGACTTTTAATCATGCTGTTAACCTGACCAATGATTCTGTTAAATTTATCAATGGCTTCCTGAAATAACTTCTTTTCTTCAAGTGTTTTTGGTGTGTGGAATACTGTTTCAAAGTAAATAGCATCAGCATCTCTATAAATCTGAATCTGTTCTTTAGCATAATGATCAATAAGATAGTGTGCAATTTGATTGATCAATTGATTACAATGATAGGTCTTGATACGATCTTTACTCATAGCATGTGGAACACTAAACTCCGAATAGTTGTTTAGTTTAAGTTCATCTTCATAAACTTCAGCATCTTCAAAATCAAGAATATATGAACTATTTTTACCATTAATATCCTTAATAAATGTAAAGATCTGATCTCCTTCTGGAGTGATATATATTACACTATTTGATCGCTCGAATTCCATAACATTAGATATTTAGTTTTGAACATGTTTATCATCATGCTTTTTAGGATCAATTTCCGACTTGGTAATTTCATCTTCCATTGTTTTCTGGTCCTTCCTATTCCTGCTAATCAAAAATACAATCAGCAATATGACCAGAACAATAACCAGTCCCTCAACTATGCTGTTTCTTTCCATTGACACTCTATTTAACTAATTTAAAACAAAGCTAATCTTGAATTGATTTAAATTCTTAATAAAATGACATAGGGAAATTATCTAATAATAGCTACTATTCAAATTGATGTTCTGCTTTTCTGCAATTTCAATTATTGTAAAATCCGACAGAATTAACGGAGCTCCTTTCTTGACACAAACATTATGTTCAAAATGAACAGCTGTTGACTTATCCTCGGAGACAACAGTCCACCCATCATCCAGAATATTAATTTTATGAGACCCCATAGTAATCATTGGTTCAATAGCAAGCACCATATTTTGAACCAGCTTTTTACCCTTACCTCGGAATCCATAATTTGGTATCTGAGGATCTTCATGCATTTCACGTCCTACTCCATGGCCTACAAAATCTCGCACCACTCCGTAGCCATGTTGCTTCGCTGTATAATTTTCTATGGCATAACCTATATCACCTGTTCTATTGCCAGTAACAGCTTTTTGAATGCCAATATATAATGATTCTTTAGTAATACGTACTAAATCCAAAATCTCTTTTGAGGTCTCACCAATGATAAAAGTATAAGCATGGTCACCATGAAAGCCATTTTTATAAATCACAGTATCAATAGTAACAATGTCTCCATCTTTCAAAATGCGCTTTCCGGGAAAACCATGTACTACTTCTTCATTTACAGAAATACATAAAGAATATGGAAATCCATGATATCCTTTACAAGAAGGTATTGCATTGTTGTCTCTGATAAATGCTTCGGCCATTTCATCCAGTGACAGTGTCGTAATACCAGGTTTTAACAGTTTTGCGACCTCAGTAATTGTAGCACTCACAAGCAAACAACTCTCTCTTTGTAATTCTACCTCTTCATCTGTTTTATATAAATCCATTACATTTTTTTTGCAAAAATACGAAAAAGGTGCTCATAACCATATGAGCACCTTTTTCTTGTTTTAATAAATATTTTTTTAATCTAAAACCAGCTGGCTAAGTGCAGCTTTAGTAAAGCCTTTTAAGGCTCCTGTTTGTCCTTCTCTGATTTTCTTTACCCAGTTTGGGTCTGCTAGTAATGGTCTTCCAACGGCTACCAGGTCAAAATCTCCCCTATCCATACGGCGCATTAACTCTTCTAATGAACTAGGTTCAGAACTTTCTCCGGCAAAAGCAGCCAGGAATTCACCATTTAATCCTACAGAACCTACAGTAATTGTTGCTTTTCCAGTTATTTTTTTTGCCCATCCAGCGAAGTTTAAGTCAGAACCTTCAAATTCGGGTTCCCAGAAACGACGTTGCGAACAATGGAAAATATCTACTCCGGCATCAGCCATTGGAGTTAACCAGGCTTCCAGTTCCTCTGGCGTTTTTGCAAGTTGATTGGTGTAATTCGCAGGCTTCCATTGCGATAAACGAAGAATGATTGCAAAATCTTCTCCTACTTGTCTGCGTACTTCTTTGATTACTTCAATCGCAAACCGACTGCGTTCAACCAAGGTTTTGCCACCATAAGCATCTGTGCGCAGATTTGTGCCTTCCCAGAAAAACTGATCAATTAAATAACCATGAGCACCATGAATTTCAACAGTATCAAACCCCAGACGTTTGGCATCAGCTGCTGCACGACCATAGGCTAATATTGCTTCGGTAATATCATTCTCAGACATTGTATTGCCATTATTTGACCCAGGTCTGTTCAAACCTGATGGACCTTCGAAAGGCTCAGAAGGAAGCCAGCCAGAATGATGGTTATCCATAATCCCCATATGCCAAATCTGAGGCCCCATTTTTCCTCCTGCTGAATGGACACTTTTAATTACATTTTCCCAGCCTAAAAGCGCTTCAGTACCATAAAAATGAGGAACATGAGCATCATTTGATGAAGCAATCCGATCGATCACTGTTCCTTCAGAAAGAATCAGGCCAACTTCACCTTCAGCTCTTTTCTGATAATATTTGGCTACATCAGCAGTTGGTATTCCATTTGGAGAAAATGACCTTGTCATTGGGGCCATTACAATCCTGTTTTTTATATTTAATGATTTCAGACTAAAGGGTCTGAATAAATTGGCAGTATTCATATATTATTTATTATTGTTTAAATATCAGATTGGATCATTTTACTCAATTCCTCAAAGGCTGCTTCATTACGTTTATAATAGGTCCATTGTCCTACCCTTGTGGATTCGACCAGACCTGCACGTTGAAGAATAGATAAGTATTCAGAAACTGTAGATTGGGTTAAGCCCGCTTTTTTTTGAATCTCTCCTACACACACGCCAACTTCAAAACCTGCATGAATTTGTTCTGGAAAACTTGCTTCAGGATCTTTTAACCAGGAAAGAATATCTAACCTCGTCTTATTGGAAAGTGCTTTAAATATATCTAGCTGTTTCATAGCACAAAGATATATCGACTTTTTCCGATATTCCAATTAATTGAGAATTGATGACAGCAAAATGATAATATCGAATCTTCCCGATATATCATTTAAGACAAAACGCAAGAACTTTAGCTTAAGCAGAACCATAAATTGGTCTTATAGGAGTTTAGAAAATCAATAAATTCATTTCAATTATGTTGAAAAGCGCAGATAAGCCATATTGATAAGCTATAATCTTTTTACCTTGAGTTTTATCAAGGTCGGATAATAATAAGCGGCCAAGCTATTAAACCAATTATATGAAAAAGCTTTACCTGTATGTTTTTGTTGTACAACTTTTTGTTTTTATAACAAAAGGCTATTCTCAGATCAAGACTGATGTGATCTGGAAAGAAGTGGATGGTGTGTCTATGCCTGTACCTCCTAAAGTTCATCCACGATTATACGTTCGTGAACAACATGTTCCTGATTTAAAAAATAGAAGGAATGATCCAGATTTGAAAAAGGTCTGGAACGACATGATTAAAATGCAGGAAGACTGGAAGCCTGAAGAAATTCCAGAAGTCAAGGACTTTCGTTTTTACTTCAATCAGAAAGGACTTACTGTAAGAGTAGAATTACAAGCTTTGGAATATCTGATGACCAAAAATCCTAAAGTAGGACGAGCAGCTATTACTTCTATTATAGACACGCTGGAAACAGCTACTTTTAAGAAGGCCGGTGATATTTCCAGAGGCATTGGTCTGTTTATGGTAACCGGAGCCATTGTGTACGATTGGTGTTACGACCAATTAAAACCTGAAGAGAAAACACGTTTTGTAAAAGCATTTGTGAGATTAGCTAAGATGCTGGAATGTGGTTATCCACCAGTAAAAGATAATTCTATTGTAGGACACGCTTCAGAGTGGATGATTATGAGAGACCTGCTTTCTGTTGGTATTGCAATTTATGATGAGTTTCCTGAAATGTATAACCTTGCTGCAGGTCGATTTTTTAAAGAACATCTAGTTGCCCGCAACTGGTTTTATCCTTCACAGAATTATCATCAGGGAATGTCATACCTAAATGTTAGGTTTTCTAATGATCTTTTTGCACTGTGGATATTAGACCGCATGGGGGCAGGTAATGTATTTCATCCCGGACAACAATTCGTTCTTTATGATATGATCTATAAGCGCCGTCCAGATGGTCAGATTATGCCAAGTGGCGATGTGGATTACACTAGAAAAAGACCTAAGTACTATTCATTGCCTACATTTCTTGCGGGTAGTTATTATAAAGATGAATATCTTAATTATGAATTCCTTAAAGATCCCAGAGTAGAACCGCATTGCAAGCTATTCGAATTTTTATGGCGTGATACCAAATTAGGTAGCAAAAAGCCTGATGACTTACCCTTGTCAAGATATTCCGGATCTCCTTTCGGATGGATGGTTGCTCGTACTGGATGGGGGCCGGAAAGCGTAATTGCGGAAATGAAGATCAATGAATATACATTCCTTAATCATCAGCACCATGATGCCGGCTCGTTTCAAATTTATTACAAAGGTCCTTTGGCAATTGATGCAGGATCGTATACTGGTTCTTCCGGAGGTTATAACAGTCCTCACAATAAAAACTTCTTTAAGCGGACTATCGCTCACAACAGCTTGTTGATTTACGATCCGAAAGAGGTATTTAGCATTCATGGATATGGTGGATCAGATAAAACAGACTTTGCAGCCAATGATGGTGGTCAACGTTTGCCTGGTAAAGGCTGGACTGCACCAAGAGAGCTTAAAGAAATGCTTGCGGGTGATTTTAAAACAGGAAAAATTCTTGCTCAGGGATTTGGACCAAATAACCAGACACCTGACTACACTTATCTGAAAGGTGATATTACCGAAGCTTATTCGGCAAAGGTAAAAGAAGTAAAACGTTCATTCATGTTCCTGAATCTTAAAGACAACAAGGTTCCTGCGGCAATGATTGTTTTTGATAAAGTGGTATCATCTAACCCTGATTTTAAGAAGTTTTGGTTGTTGCACAGTATCGAAGAACCAGAAATAAAAGGCAATCAGATTACTATAAAACGTACAAAAAATGGCGATAGTGGTATGTTAGTTAATACATCATTGTTACCAGATATTTCTAATTCAGATATTAAGCCTGTTGGTGGTAAGGATAAAGAGTTTTGGGTATTTGGCACCAATTACAAAAACGACCCTAAGCCAGGTACTGATGAAGCTTTGGAACGTGGTGCATGGCGCGTGGAGATTACACCAAAAAAGGCAGCAGCTGAAGATTATTACCTGAATGTAATGCAAGTTGCAGACAACACGCAACAAAAATTACATGATGTTAAACGCATAGACGGTGATAAGATAGTTGGTGTACAGATTGCAGATAGAATAACTACTTTCAGCAAAACTTCTGAAACTATTAACGGTTTATTTAACTTCTCTGTTGTTGGCAAAGGAACATTTAAATTTGTGATTACTGACCTTTTACCAGGTACCTGGAAGGTATTGAAAGATGGTAAGGTATTACACCCTGCTCTTACAGTAAAAAGTGAAGATGGTGCCCTTTACTTCGAAGGAACTGAAGGTTCATACCGTTTCCAGAAATAAGCAATAAAACAATCCTTCTATAATACATTGACAAACCCCTCTTGAATATAATTCAGAGGGGTTTATTATATGGAGGCATTTTTACTCAATACGAATTAATACACCCTTTCTCTTCACCACATTTTTATAATCCCATTGTATAACTTTAGATTTATCAATCCAACGAGCAAGATCTTCTAAATCAATCTGTTCAGGAGCTGTATAAGTAATAGATGCATCTTTAAATTTACCAGTGTTTATCTTTAGTTCTGCTTCTTCAAAATCAGCACCACTCCAAAACATCAAACGAATACCAGATTTGAGTTTGCTATAACCCACAATTGGATTTCCTTTTATAAACCAAACAGGATGCGCATGCCAGATTTTATTTTCGGTTTCAGGGAGATTGCGATTGATTTCTGTAGATAATATGTTACAGATTTCTCTGTCTGCTGCCGACTGGGAATCATTATAAGTCTCTATATCCATGTTTATTAAAATTATTCATTTTAAGCATTAATTTCAATACGGTTCAGGAGTGCTAAGCCATCGTTAAAAGCATCTATGTTATTAAAGGTCACATTTGCAATTTCTGTCATTGCTTCATGGGTTAAAAAGCCCTGATGACCGGTGATCAGCACATTTGGGAAAGAGATCAATTGACTAAGTTGTTCGTCCTGAATAATTGATTCAGAAAAATCCTGAAAAAAGAAATCAGATTCCTGTTCGTAAACATCAAGACCAAGAGCGCCAATCAGACCTGTCTTTAATGCTGCGATAATGGCTGATGTGTCGATTAACCCTCCTCTACCTGTATTGATAAGCATAGCACCAGGCTTAATATAGCTAAGGCGTTCTGCATTAATTAAATGTTGAGTATCAGCAGTAAGCGGACAGTGCAATGAAATGATATCAGCATCTTTCAAAGTTTCTTTAAGAGTTCCGTATTTAACTCCTGAGTTTTGAAGTTCCTTATTAGGGAAAGGATCATAAGCTTTGATATGACATCCGAATCCATTCAAAATTCTACAAAAGGCTTGTCCAATATGACCTGTGCCTATCACAGCAACCTTCCTTTGATTAAGATTGATCCCCATGAGTCTTTCTAATGAAAAATTACCTTCTCTCACTCGGTTATAGGCTTTATGGGTTTTACGATTAAGTGTTAAAATCAGAGCCATGGCATGTTCAGCAACAGCCTCCGGAGAGTATGCCGGCACCCGCATAACCGGAATCCCCAGTTGAGTAGCATGTCTGACATCAACATTATTAAAGCCTGCACAACGTAACACTACTACCTTAAGACCAGATTCTTTTAATTTATCTAATATTTTCTGGTTTAATACATCATTGACAAAAATGCAGATAGCCTCAAATCCCTCAGCCAGGGTCATTGTTTCTTCGGAAAGAGATACTTTAAAAAATTTGATTTCATGACCTGTATTGTGCTTACTTAAAAAAGCTTCATCATAATTACTTGTACTAAAAACTGCAACTTTCATATCTATTTAAGGATCTATTTTTATAAAGGATCTTTTTTTCTTATCCAAATTAATATAACGAATATAGGATAAATAACCCCCAACTGTAACAGAAACAGTGCAACTAGCCATTTTATTCTGTAAAAATCAGCGTGTATCGTCTTTTTTTTGCCATAAAATTATTATGACTAAGTTTTGTGATTCTGTCGGGGCATCTTTGCGGATATTGATAAGGAACAACTCCTTATGCCGGTTAAAAACTGGTACAAAAGAAAAAGAACAAAACACGAATGATTACAAGGTTAGGCAAAATTCTCTTTTCCACCCGAACTATGGGTGCTATGTTATTGTTATACGCTTTCTCTATGGCTATGGCCACATTTATTGAAAATGACTATGGAACGGCGGTGGCCAAAGCATTGATATACAATTGCTGGTGGTTTGAATTAATAATGGTTATTCTGGTGCTCAACTTTATTGGTAATATCAGTAGGTACCAGCTTACGCAACGTAAAAAATGGCCATTATTGGTATTTCATCTTGCTTTTGTAATCATTTTTATTGGTGGATACATTACCAGATATGTGAGTTTTGAAGGCTCTATGCACATCAGAGAAGGTGAATCTTCAGATGCAATCATTTCTGATGCAACCTTTTTCAAAATGCAGATAGGAAAAGATGAACAGGCTTTGGCTTATGATGATCAACAGGCAATTTTAATCTCGAACCGTATTCCAAGCTATTTAAAGCCTTTCAAAAAGACTTTTAAAGCTGAATATGATTACCATGGACAACGTGTTAAGGTAAAAGTAATTGACTTTTATGCAAGAGCACAAGACTCTTTGGTTCATAATCCTGCTGGAAAACCGACTTTACATTTAGTAGTTTCAGAGGCAGGACAACGCGTAAACAAATATGTTCCTGCTGGAACAGTACAGCTCATCGCAAATATGTTGGTGAGTTATAATAAAGAAACACCTGGTGCCATTAATATATCAGATGTAAATGGCGCTTTACAAATCGCATCACCTTTTGCCGGTGACTATATGATTATGGCCACTCAGGAAAAAAAGCCTGTCGTTGAAAATAGTCCGGCACAACCTTTTAATTTAAGAAGTCTGTATACTTTCGGGAGATTGGCATTCGTGATTCCAGAAGCACCTGTTACTGGCGATATCATTTATTTTGAAGGTGATAAAACAAAAAACGAACATGATCCAGATCTGGTTAAAGTGGAAGTAACCACTCCTAATAGCTTAGATACAGTTTCTTTCTATGGCGGAAAAGGAATCACTAATTTCCAGCATCAAAGTGAAATTGGAGGAATATTAATATC
Source organism: Pedobacter sp. ASV1-7 (assembly GCF_040203335.1). NCBI lineage: Bacteria > Pseudomonadati > Bacteroidota > Sphingobacteriia > Sphingobacteriales > Sphingobacteriaceae > Pedobacter > Pedobacter sp. ASV1-7. The sequence goes on from NZ_JBEHBV010000002.1 coordinate 80,290, forward strand.
TATGGCTTATGGTTCTAAAATCTATAGAACTCCATTTTCAGTTAAATTAGTAGACTTTAAAATGGAAAAATACCCTGGTAGTAGTAGTCCCTCCTCTTACTCTTCGGATGTGTTAATTCAGGAAGGTGGACAAGACACACCTTACAAAATTTATATGAACAACGTATTGGATAAGGCCGGATATCGCTTATTCCAGGCCAGTTTTGATGATGATGAACAAGGAACAGTACTTTCTGTAAATCATGATGAACTTGGAACAAATGTTACTTATATCGGCTATACTTTATTGTTTCTTGGTATGTTCGTTACTTTATTCTGGAAAGGAACACATTTTTCAAAACTAAATGAGCAATTAAAAAGCATCTCTAAATCAGCGAAGTCAAAATCACTTTTACTCTTGTTTCTGTTCCTTCCTGCAGGTGCCGCATTTAGTCAGAAGATTGATATGCATGGTAAAAATGGATCATCCGATATTCCGGGGCTTGTAAAGCCACAAGCACAAATGCCTGCTGATGACGGTCATGATCATTCAGCACACGATGGGCATAACCATGCCCCTGGGGAAGGACACGATCATTCAGAACACGATGGACATAATCATGCTCCTGGAGAAGTACATGATCATTCCACACATGATGGTCATAATCATGTGCAACCGAGTAAAGCAGAGTTAGCGATGATGTTGTCTGCTAAAACAGTAGAACCCGTACAGTTTGCTGCTTCCATAAAAATTGATTTGGAACATGCAGATAAATTCGGCCATTTACCAGTTCAGAATATAGATGGAAGAGTTGAACCGATCAATACAATGGCCTTAGAGATTTTAAGGAAATTACACCGTAAAGACCGTTTTCATAGCTTAAATGCTAATCAATTCTTCCTTTCTGTTTCTACCACACCTTTTATATGGATGAATGTTCCAATTATTAAAATTGGTGCTAAAGGTGGGGCAGGCTTATTAAAAGTAGTCAAAGCGAATGAAGGTGGTTATACCTCCATGATTAACCTATTAAAGATAGGTGAAGATGGAGCCCTTCAGTTTATATTAAAAGATGATTATTCAAAAGCTTTTGCCAGAAAACCAGCGGAGCAAAATAACTATGATAAAGAGATTATTGAATTGAATGATAAGCTTCAGGCTATGCAGGCATTGATCAACGGACAGTATTTGCGAATCTTCCCTATTGCAGGTGATGAAAATAATACCTGGGTTGCTATGCCTTCAGCAGTGCGTGATTCTCCCCTTTCAGGTGAATTAAATCCTATTGACCGATATGCTAAAAACATTAAAGACGCACAACAGACAGGAGATTGGTCCGCTGCAAATGCTACATTAGATCAGTTCAAAGCCATTCAATTGAAATTTGGTAAGGACGTAATGCCTTCAGATACTAAAGTGTTTTGGGAGATAAGTTATAATTCATGGAATATTTTCCTTAACCTGATGATTACCTATGCCCTTTTGGGTGCAGTAATACTTGGGTTAGCATTTTTTAAGTTATTTAAGGATTCTAAAACGCTTGATAAAGTTGTAACCTTTGTATTGATCTTAATCAGTATTGCTGCATTCCTTCAAGGATTTGGATTGGCAACTAGATGGTATATTTCTGGTCATGAGCCATGGAGTAATGGTTACGAAGCGGTATTGTTTATCAGCTGGATTGGGGTACTTTCGGGACTTGGAATGTATAGAAACAGTAATGCTTTTATCCCTGCTGCAGGTTGTTTAATTGCCGTAATTCTAATGGGATTTGCACATGGTGGATCGCAGATGAACCCGCAGATTACACCGTTGGTTCCAGTACTTAAATCTTATTGGTTGATGATTCACGTAGCGATTATCACTTCTAGTTATGGTTTCTTTGGCTTAAGTGCCTTGATCGGTACGGTAGTTTTAGTTTTATACATTATTGACAACAATAAGATCAGCGCCAAGGTAAAATCCTCAATTACAGAATTAACGATTGTAAACGAAATGTCGTTAACAGTTGGTTTATTCTTGCTAACCGTAGGTACATTCTTAGGTGGTATCTGGGCTAACGAAAGTTGGGGGCGTTACTGGAGCTGGGATCCTAAGGAAACCTGGGCATTTATCTCTGTGATCATTTATGCGTTTGTTTTACATGTTCGTCTGATCCCTGGTTTAAGAACTAAATACCTGTTTAACTTATTGTCGTTGTTGAGTTTCTCAACGATTATTATGACATATTTCGGGGTGAATTATTACTTAACAGGATTACATTCTTATGCGCAAGGTGATCCTGTTCCGATCCCATCATGGGTTTATGTAACTGTTGGATGCATTTTTGTCTTGGCATTTATCTCCTACCGAAGATTTAAACTTCGGAATAAGTAATTATAAAAAGGAATATTTAAGGCTGACCGAATGGTTGGCCTTTTTTATTCCATTATACATAAATCAATTATCAAATTAGGCAGTCGATGTGCTGGTAGAATCTCTCATTTCTCTTGCTGCTTTTATCGCTTCATTTTCTAATGATACAACTAAGTAAACAAAAAATCTCTTGTAACAATCAAAAAATAATTAACTTCAATTGTACAGTATTAAATAAAAACAAGACAATGGAAAAGCACAAAATAGCAGTTATTGTAGGGAGCCTTCGTAAAGAATCATTCAATCTGAAAACTGCAAAAGCATTAATTGCTCTTGCACCCGAATCTCTATCTCTGCAAATAGTCAGTATCGCAAATCTTCCCATGTTTAATGAAGACCTGGAAGCTACGCCACCAAATGAATGGGTAGTATTTCGAGAACAAATTATTGCTGCAGATGGAGTTCTTTTTGTCACACCTGAATATAACCGTTCTGTCCCGGCTGTTTTGAAAAATGCTATTGATGTAGGCTCTCGTCCTTATGGACAAAATTCCTGGGATGAGAAACCTGGAGCTATAGTGAGTGTTTCTATTGGAAACATCTGTGGTTTTGGGGCTAATCATCACTTACGCCAATCCTTGGTTTTTGTTAATGTACCTACAATGGCCCAGCCAGAAGCATACATTGGTGGAGCTGCAGCTTTATTTGATGATAATGGAACGCTTATTAATGAATCCCGAAGAGAATCTTTGAAAAGTTTCATGTTAGCCTATGAAAAATGGATTAAAGCCAATTTAAAAAAATAGAAATGCTACTTTTGCGGTAACAAAAAGAGCATGTAACTATGAACTGGATAATACTAATCCTTGGAGGGTTTTTCGAAGTTGGATTTACTTTGTGTCTGGGAAAGGCAAAAGAGGCCGTAGGCATAACCATGTATTCCTGGTATGCCGGGTTTATTGCCTGTCTTTTCATTAGTATGTATCTTCTGCTAAAAGCAACACAAACTTTGCCACTAGGTACTGCATATGCAGTATGGACTGGTATTGGTGCTGTGGGTACTGTTCTGATAGGTATTTTTGTATTCAAGGAACCAGCTACTTTTTTAAGATTGTTTTTTATTGCCACCTTAATTGGCTCTATTATAGGTCTTAAAATGGTTTCATCTCACTAAAACCGTTATTCTTTGATAAGTTAAAGGATTATTTATGAACAGGAATCTGTGAATGATAAGCAATTCCAAGGATATTCTTAAGACAACGGTTATTTTTGCATCTTTAATAATGAATTAACTAGCTTTACCGTTATATAGAAATTTACACACCATTAAACCTTTATAGATGGAAGAAAAACCTTCTTTTTGGCAGAGAATAGGTATTCAGGATTGGTTTTTAAGTAGTAATAATACGGGGCCAGCAACTAAAACACAGCCGCTTACACCAGATACGATTTATAAATATATCATTGAGAAATTCAAAGAATCAATTGCGGATCTCTCTTTTGCGGAACGTGTAGTCTTTTACCATGAATACATCATTTGTTTAAATACTGAAGATTACCGATCCTTCATGGACAATAAAAATGGAATGTTCGGATTAATTGCTCAGGAATCAGTAAAAACATTCTACGACATACTGAATGACTATTCTCTTTCAGGAAAAAGTGTAGAGCCTTCCAGTAATAAATGGGTGTTTCGTTTTGTAGCACATCCGGATTATAAATCCGGAGATAAAGGCTTTATTGGTAAATTAATGCCCGATGCCGGACAGAAGCAGGAAAATCTCAGAGTGACTTTCATTCCTAGACATACCGGCCTTGCACAAACATTTGACATTAGCAATGACTTGCTTAAAGACTTTATATTTTACAGTGAGGGATATTATGAAATCCCATATATTGCCAATATAAAATCTCCGACAAAAAACAAAGTCGTACCAGAAAATATATTACTGGCCAGATTTGAAACGACTTTACCAGATCAGGCGTATACTGGCCAGAAGCTGGAATACCTGATGAAATTTAATGATATTACGATTTCTGGAAATGAGGAATCAAGAACAGATGACAATATATTTAAAATCCCGTCCGACTGGGTAAACTCCCCTCATCTTCAAATTCGTTACAACAAAACTGCTGAGAAATTCTTCCTTTCATCCTTTGGGGAGAAAACAATTCTAAATGAAAACCTTGTTGAAAGAAGTAATCCTGATGATCCTCAATGGGTAGAATTGCCTCTGAATTCGAGAATTATTCTAAATGGAATTATTGGAATTAATATTTTTAAAGCCTGATTTATGTCGCAAATACTCTCTATAGCGTTATTGATCTTGTGTGTGATGCTACTGATAGCACATTTTGTAGCTATAAAAAAATCGACCAGCAAGAATGGATAGAAACTATTTTGGAATAACAGATGCCGGAAAAGTGCGCAGCAATAATGAAGATACTTTTATTGCTCAAAGAATAGAGGGAACAGACTATATTCTTGCTTGTGTTATTGATGGCGTTGGTGGCTATACCGGTGGTGAAGTGGCAGCAGCTGTTGCCAGAAAAACTGTTCTTAGACTAATGGACAAACCTGCAGGTGATTTATCATTACTTATGCAAGCTATTTTTGCTGAAGCAAATGAACAGATTCTTGAAGCAAAGAAACTAAACAAAGAGCACGAGGACATGGCTTGTGTGATGACACTGGCACTTGCAGATCTGAAAAATAACCAGTTCTATTATGCTCACGTTGGCGATACCAGAATCTACTTATTACGTGATAGCTCATTGATAAAGATATCTAAAGACCAGTCTTTCGTTGGTTTTATGGAAGATTCAGGACGTTTAACAGAGGAACAGGCAATGCAACACCCTAAGCGTAATGAAATCAATAAAGCACTGGGGTTTGCTGGAAATATAGGTATACAGAAAGATTATGTCGAGACGGGACACTCCCCTTTTCTGCCTGGCGATCTGATTCTGCTTTGCAGTGATGGTTTATCCGACATGGTAAATAAGCAAGGTATAACTGACATTTTATTACAATATGAACAGTTAGAGCAAAAAGGAATACAATTAATTGATGCTGCCAATACCAATGGTGGCCGCGACAATATCACCGTGGTATTAGTTAAAAATGATAATGAAGCTTTTGTTCATGAAGTTACAAAGCCTATTTCAAGACCTAAAAAAAAGAAGGAAATAACCATTATTCCTGAAACCACATTAAAAGCTGATGAAAGTTCAAAGCCTAATAATTCATTAGCAAAGGACACTGTAAAAACTTCTTCCAAAGACTTTAGTCCTTTAATAAAGATTATCATCTTTATAATTCTTGCAGCTATCGCTTTTACTTTCTGGAAGCAATGGTATAATAATGAGCTTGAAAATAAACACCAATTGCCCGACGCTGTTGTGTTTAACAAATATGCTCAGGCATTGAAACTACAAGATACACTGGATAAATTAGAAGGCAATATATTGATACTGGATGATTCTGTATTTAAATCACCAATATTAATTGCAGAACCCATCAGGATAAAAAGGGACAGTTTGTATTTAAAAGCCAGCGGGAACATTACTATCAAAAGTGACAGTGGATACAAGGGGCAACCATTTTTAATTGCTCCTGCCAACAGAAGTGTTTTATTGGAAAACTTTACATTAGAAAACTTTGAGGATCTTAATTCATTGGAAAGAAAAGGCATTTTATTAAAGAATGTACAATTCATCACCACTGGGGCTAAAGTTAATAATAAATAATAATTAACTGTAAATCAGTAGTTAATTGTAAATAAAGTAAATTAAAAATTTAATATGTCAGAGCAGATAAGACAAAGCCCAAACAGGAAAGCTGAGCGTATATTTTTACTGCTTGCAACCCTTATACTGGGTGCCTTATTCGTGACATTATATTTTGCTCAACAAGAAAACTTTAAGGATGTATACAAGCGCCTTAATGAAGGTACGATGATGAACCTTAATGAGCCTGATCCAGGTAAGAAAATCAAAACACTGCTCACTAAAGGTTATTATTTTGAGGACAAAAATGATGTACTACTCATTGAAAATGTAGTCTCAAATAGTACTTTATTACATAAAGAACCTATTGATAACATAGGTGAACTGAATAAAAAGAACTTCTTTGTACCTGCAGATGTAGCTTTTTCCAATGGTGGAAAGAACTTTAAAGAGCGTGTGCTTGCTTCTCGTATGTTGCTCGGATTTTCAGGAAATGATTCATTAAAATATAAGCAGGAACTAAGAAATCCGGAGAAACTTCCGGCCGGCAGAGATTTCAAACAAGGTAGCTTTAGTATTAAAGGAAAGATTATAGATACAGCAAAAAATGCAGTGTCTGGGGTTTTGGTGAGAGTACAGATGATCCTGCCGCAAGACACTTCGTACAATGAAGATGAAGTGATGAATGATTTTATCTCTTACGTCCGTACCGATGCAAATGGTAATTATAGCTTCCGACATCTACCTGATGGTAAGGCTTATGGAGTACTCCCGCTAAAGCCTGGCTTTCAGTATGGAAGGTCACTGGGACTACAAGAACTTGATGAAGACGCAACGTTTAATTTCAGGCAATCACCACATAGTATTAAGCTATTCTCGACCAGAGATTTTAAAATTCTAAAAAAAGAGAAGTCTTTAATTGTACGAACACCTGAGTCGTACAACCAATGGTACTGGATTATTGTAGTTAGTTTTTTGGCAGGTTTCTTCCTGCTCCATATCTTCATGACAGTTAAACGTCCGCAGGCCGATCAGTTGATATTACCTGTTATAATGATCATGACGGGCTTATCATTTCTTACTTTACTTAGTCTGCAGGATCCACTAAGGGATAGGTTCTTAGCAAGAGATAGTCTTGTCTTTTATGGACTGGGGGTTTTAAGTATCCTCATTATGCTTTCTGTTAACTTGCGTAAATTCAATGTAGACTCTCGGGTATACAGAATGCTATTGGTAAAGGATGTCTTTAGTAAGGCTAAAGGATGGCAATGGGCTATTGCGGCCTTAGGTTTGCTCGCATTGACTATCGTATTTGGTACTGGTCCTGAAGGAAGTGGTGTGAAAGTGAACCTTTTTGGCGTACAGCCAAGTGAGATTGTTAAATATTCCATCATTCTATTTCTGGCTGGTTTTTTTGCTTCAAATGAACGGTTTATCACAGAATACAGCAGCTGGCATAAACGTTGGTTCTTTTTCTCCTTTGCATTAATAGCAATGGTGATCGCTATATTAATGTATTTATTGCTGGGCGATTTGGGCCCTGCAATGGTTGTTTGTTTTACTTTCATCATTCTTTTCTCTTTTTCAAGAGGCGATTTTATGATGATGCTTACGGCAATTATTATCTATGTGTTTAGCGCCTGGTTTTTAAATGTATGGATAGCCACCCTATCTACCATTACCCTGGTTTCTTTAATCATGATGATTAATAAGAAAACTAGTGAATCAGCCATGATGATCATTATAGTTATGGCTGCTTTCTTGCTGATTGACCAGGTTCCCTACTTAGGAGAATTAATTCCAGGACCTGTAAACAGGCTTTCAGAACGTAAGTCGATATGGCAGGACCCATGGAACAACGAAGTTTACGGGGGCGATCAGGTTGCTAATGGCATCTGGGCTATGGCAAGTGGTGGTATTAGTGGACAAGGTGTTGGAAAGGGTTTTGCTAAAACAATACCTGAAGCACATACCGATATGATCTTACCAGCAATTGGCGAAGAATTTGGCTGGGCAGGCATTATTGGCATTTTTATATTATTTCTGGTGTTTTTACATCGCTCTATTATTATTGGGCGACAAACTGGTATGCCCTTCCTCTTCTACTTGTCTGCTGGTGTCGGCATCAGTTTATTTGTACAATTTTTACTGATTGCGGGTGGATCCACAGGGGCGCTTCCATTATCGGGTGTTGCCTTGCCTTTTATCAGCTATGGAGGTTCTTCCTTAGTGGCAAATATGCTTGCGGCTGGTTTTCTGCTATCTATATCTCTGGTTAAAGGGTCGGAAGTCCAGATGGCTTATATCACTAAGCAGCAGGATAAAAATCTCGTTCCGGCATTACTTGCGGCAAGTATTGCTATACTATTACTTACAGTAACAGTGTCTAAGTACATTGTAAGCAATAATAAATGGGTTGTACAACCTGCGTTGGTTGCAGATAGAAGTGGGGCACGTATGTTTAGTTACAATCCACGAATAGCTATATTAATGAATAAACTTGCAGCTGGCGATTTGTTTGACCGAAATGGCCGTGTACTTGCAACGAGTAATCCTGAACACATTAAAAAACAAAGTAGCGAACTTAGTGCTGCTGGTATTAGTTACAATCTGGATTCAGCAGAACATAAACGGGTAGACAGATATTACCCTTTTGAGGAACAGATGTTCTTCTGGACTGGCGACAACAATACCGGAATATTTAATGGAAGTACAAATGGTTATTTCGCGGAGTATGAACATGCTGCAGAATTAAGAGGTTTTAAAACGCCTGTAATTTCGTTTAATACAAATGCGAACAAATACCAGAAAAACCGCTTTTTACCTCGTGGGGTAAAAGAAATGACAGTTAGCAAAAGAGATTATTCTGCACTTGCTCCTCTTTTATTATCAGGTTTAAATAGCGATGAAGTGCAAGCATTTAAAAAGCGCAACAGAGATGTGAAGCTTACCATTGATGCAGGCCTGCAGACTACCATTCAGAACACAATGGCTCAGGATACAAGTATCAGAAACAGTAGAGTTTCTGTAGTTATCATGGAAGACCATACTGGTGATGTACTTGCTTCAGCATTGTTTCCGCTGCCTCCTGTTAAAAATTGGGATTTGCTAAATATGACAAGCACAGAGCAGAATAAGTTATCTGGTTGGTACACTACTGCCGATTTAGGCTTTACCACAGCTACTCCGCCTGGTTCGACAGCTAAAGTGCTTACTGCTATGGCTGCCTTCAATAAGTTGGGACCTGATGCAGCAAAGAGGGTGTTTTCTGTTAGCGCAGCAGAAAGAATCAGAACAAAAGGGATTGAGCCTGATGAAACTGGTAATATTAACCTGGAACGTGCCTTGGTGAAATCGAATAATGTGTACTTTATAAAAATTGCTAACGAAGAACACCTGCAAGATGAAATGGCTACATTGTATTTAAAAACAGGCATGTTTCTGCGTGGTGTAGGTGGTTATTATTATGGGCGGGATACAAGTAATGTTAAACAGGAAGCTAAATGGAAGGCTTTCTGGGAAAAAACAGAATTTAATACTAAGCCAAAATACGATCCGGCGAGGATTCGTCGCACAAGGGCTAAAGGGATTTCCGGAATGGCCTGGGGACAAGGTGAACTGATCGCCACGCCTGCTGCTATAGCCAGACTTGTATCCGGTGTTGCCAATAAAGGAAATGTAGTAGCAAATCGATATGTGCTTAAAATAAGTGATTCTACTACATCAGTTAATGCTTCTGTTAAAATAGCAAATACACCCCAATATGCTGAACTGATCAGCAGCTATATGTTAAAGCAAAGTGAAAACAAGACGTATACTTTAGGTATAAAAGTAGCCGGTAAAACAGGTACTCCTGAACGAATATGGAAAGGCCAGCAGATCAACGATGGTTGGTATACCTTTTTTGCACCAAAAGCAGATGGAAAGGGTAATGTAGTAGTTTGTATCAGAATTGAATCTACACGTGGATCCAGCAAAGCAGTTAAACTAGCCGGACAACATGTAGTCCCGGCTTTGTTGAAATTGGGTTATTTAAAAAAAGAAGCGAAAAAATCTTAAACTAAATCATATGTTTAATTTATTTAATAAACGTCATCAGGAACAACCGCAGGATGTAAAAGCGATCAGGGAGCATCTGCTATCGGGGATCAAACAGGAATTACAGAAACTGGAAGGTGGTGAAGGTAAACATATAAAAGGCCTTGCTTTGTTCATTGCATGCTTACCTACAGAAAGACATATGTATGAATCGGCTATTTTTGCTGATGATGACATTAGGTTCAAAAACGAAATACAGCGTATTGCTGATGATTTTGCAATTGATCTGCCAGGAAACTGGACAATGCAAACTAACTTCATTGAAGAATTACCGGGAGATGCTATAAAATTAAATGGTTTAAACGCTGCGCTTTACATCAGGACTCCAGAACACGTAGTCGTAACCCGTTCTAAAACTGCTTATATTCGTCCTTTAAACGGAGAGTCTGAGAAAAAAGAATATAAAATAAGTGCTTCTGATGGCAAAATAAATATAGGAAGAGAGCATAAGGTTCAGGCAAGTGATGGTTTTTTCAGGATTAACCATATCGCTTTTCCTGATAACAGTTCTGATGAAGCGAATAAATTTATCAGCAGGCAACATGCACATATTGAATGGGATTCAGATACCGGATCTTTTCTTTTATTTGCAGATGAAGGTGGTATTCCTCCTCGCAATAAAGTAAAAATAAGATCATTGGGAGATCATAACCCTGTGAAATTAAATGTTACAGAGCTTGGGCATACATTGCAGGAAGGTGATCAGATTATCTTAGGTGAGCTTGCTGTTTTAGAATTTAGTTATATTGAAGTTGGTCATAATTAATATAGTACAATGAGTAAAGTTTTTACAATAACAGAAGGATTAGAAAATCTTGGTGCTTTAAGTACAGGTGGACAAGGGTCTGTGTATAAGGGTAAACGTACAGGAACTATTATCACAGCAGTGAAAATTATGCCTACTCCAATTCACACCGAAAGTGAGGATGATAAGAACTTCATTAAATTTAAAAATGAAGTAGAAAAACTCAAAAAGGTGAATGAAGTACCTAATCCGAATGTTGTAAAAATTCTCGGTTCAGGGCTCACTGAAAGCGGCTCCTTCCCTTTTATTGAAATGGAATATATTGAAGGACCAGATCTCGAAAAACTGCTGATGCCTCCTCATTCTCCAATATTTACTATTCATGAGGTGATTAAACTGGCTGAACAACTGGCAAATGCGCTTGCTCACTGCCATCGTGTAGGTATTAAGCATGGAGATATAAAAAGTAATAATGTAAAATTTAACAATGAAACAGGTAATTATGTATTACTTGATTTCGGACTAGCTATTATGTCTGATGAACAGCGTCGTACGAGTTTACGTCATGCTGGTGCTGTAGAATTCATGGCTCCCGAGCAGCATGATGGTGAGATGTTCTTTCAGACAGATGTTTATAGTTATGGCATTATACTATATGAATTACTTGCTGGAACAGTTCCTTTTCCTTTGATCAATAAAAACGAAAGCTCTCGTAATCAGGTTATGGTATCGCACATGGAAGCTCAGATCCCTGATCTTATGAATCTGCGCAGGAACCGATTACCTCAAAGTTGGGATGACGAGAAAAGAAAGAAAGAAATGCATGTTCCGCAATGGCTGCTTGAGGTAATTAAGAAATGTCTGGAGAAAAGTCCTGAAAAAAGATATTCCAATGGAGCTGCTTTGCAGGATGCTATTGTATATCGGGGTGGAGAATTTATAGCTCCCCTTGAGATAGTATCTACCCCAATTTCTACTTTAAAGAAGGAAGCTAAATTGCAGATTGAAGATTCTGATGGAATTAAATTATCTAAACCTGTATTTGCTATTATGATCCTTTCTATCATTATATTAGCTATGCTATCTGCTTACGGACTGCTATCACAAGTTGAGAGCATCCATAACCAAGCTGCAATAGATACAATGCAAACTGCAAAAGTAGATACAACTGAAAGTATTCCTATAACTCATATCGATACTACCACACAGGTACAACCTGTTACAATTGATACAGCTGCTCAAAAAGCTGAGATTGATAGCCTAAAAAAGGAGTATGAGGCGCAAATGGCTGCAGCAGCAAAAAGAGCGGAAGCTGAAGCTAAGGCTAAAGAAGCTGCAGGTACTTTTATTGTTAGTGAAGGAAAAAAATATCAACTCCCTAAAGGAACTGTTTATTTTTATGATGCAGCGAGTGCCAGTTCACAAAGAAATGGTGTGCTGGGTTTATGGAACAACGCTAAGTTCAACGTAATTGAGGAAGACAAGGGCTTTATTTATGTAACACATACGAATAAGGATGGACAGGTTACTAAAGGCTGGCTAAATAAGAGTGATCTTAAGGAAGTTAATTAGGAGAAGCATGGTGCAAAAAAAAACAGGCTGATCATATCGATACAGCCTGTAACTTAAAAACCAAATTAACCTTATTATGAAACTTTTATTTCTTTTGTTGCTGATTTAGACTCATCTTTTTTACCTATGGTAATGTTCAGAATGCCATTTGTATATTCAGCTGTAATTTTATCTCCGTCTACACTTTCAGGCAAGACAAATGATCTGGCGAAAGAATAATAGTCGAATTCTTTTCTTGTATAATCCTTTTCAGCTTCAACTTCTGTAGTTTTTTTCTCTGCCCAAACTGACAGTGTATCTTTTTTCAGGTTAATCTGAAAATCCTCTTTTGTTAAACCTGGTGCAGCTAACTCAATTTTGTAATCTGCTTCTGTTTCTAAGATGTTAACTCCGGGGATTTTATTAACCGTTAAATTTTTATTTAATGCTTCGCTAAACAATGAGTCGAATACATTGTTGAAATAGGGTGCAGTGTTTCTGGTTCTGTTGTTAAATTTTACTAGTGTCATGATTGTTCCTCCTGTTTTATGTTCTTTTATGATTTACTATTTTAATATTATAATTTATACTAACCGAATGTTCAACTCTTATACCAACCCATTTAATTATGATTTTTAAGACATTATGGCGTAATAAAAATAAAAAAACAGACAGAAAGTCAGTAATAGTTAATACTTCCGACAGTTTTAAGTATAAAGCCGAGATAGAAACACGTTTTGCAGATTTTGATATGATGGGTCATGTAAACAATGCTATATATTTCACATACCTCGAAATTGCAAGAGCTAAATACTGGAACTATGCAATAAAGTGGGATTGGAAAAAGACAGGTGTTGTGATTGCAAGTGCTTCTTTAGATTATGTTTTACCCATACTACTTGAAGACAAAATCAGTATAAATGTCCGCACATCAAGAATTGGTAAAAGTAGCTTTGACCTTGAATACCTGGTGGTGAAAATGGTTAATGGCAAGGAAGAAGTTTGCGCTACAGGTAAAACTACCTGCGTTGCATTTGATTATGAAAACAGATGTTCATTTCCAATACCAGAGGAAGAAAAAGCACGTATGATCTCATTTGAGCAATTGGACAGTTAAGCAGTTTTATAACTTAACTGCACGAAAGAATGTCCTATTTCGCCGGGCATTGGTGGGTTTAGCTTTTTAATGCCAACTGTGGTCGTTAATATAAATGGATAATTAGAAACAGTTCTATCAATGATGTTTTTAACGACGGTTTCCAACATTTTTTGAGTATTAGCCATTTCTTCCAATATGATGGTATTCAATACTTCATAGTTTACGGTATGTTGCAGATTCTCTGTTTCTCCAAAAGGAATAAATTCTACTACTATATCTACTAAAAAATAGATACCAGTTAACTGCTCTTCAGGATAATAGCCGTGTAAGGCAAAGCATTTAACATCTTTTAGGGCAACGGTTTGCACATATCCGGGATTTGATGACATCTTGAAATCTATTTTTCGTTAAGTATTAACCTGCCCTACCTTGAATTCATTACCTTTGATAAGACAGCTGATTGATCACCCAAATATAACGTAAACAATGAATAAATCTATCAAGAAAGACCTTTACGAAGCTCCAGACTATTATTTATTAGATGAATTATTGTCGGAAGAACATAAGCTGATCCGTTCTACTGCACGTGATTGGGTGAAAATGAACATTAGTCCTATTATTGAAGATTATGCTCAAAAAGCTGAATTTCCTAAACAAATTATTAAAGGATTAGGTGAAATAGGTGCTTTTGGCCCCACAATACCAGTTGAATATGGAGGTGCTGGCCTTGATTATATTTCTTACGGGATCTTAATGCAAGAGATTGAACGTGGTGATTCAGGCATTCGCTCTACTGCCTCTGTACAGGGTTCATTGGTGATGTATCCGATTTTCACCTATGGTACTGAAGAACAAAAAAGAAAGTATTTACCAAAACTGGCTACAGGTGAGTTAATGGGGTGCTTTGGGCTTACTGAGCCCGATCATGGTTCTGATCCGGGTGGTATGGTCACTAATATAAAAGATAAAGGAGATTATTACTTATTGAATGGGGCCAAGATGTGGATTTCTAATTCTCCTTTTGCTGATATTGCTGTCGTTTGGGCCAAAGAAGAATCTGGAAAAGTACGGGGGCTCATTGTAGAACGTGGTATGGAAGGATTTACTACACCAGAAACACATCATAAATGGAGCCTGAGAGCTTCGGCAACCGGCGAACTGGTTTTTGATAATGTAAAAGTGCCTAAAATTAATATTTTTCCGGATATAACTGGCTTAAAGGGGCCATTGGGTTGTTTAAACCAAGCTAGGTACGGCATTGCCTGGGGAGCTTTAGGGGCTGCGATGGACTGTTATGATACAGCACTACGATATTCAAAAGAAAGAATTCAGTTCGACAAACCTATTGGAAGTTTTCAATTGCAGCAGAAAAAACTGGCAGAAATGATCACTGAGATTACTAAAGCTCAATTGCTAGTATGGAGGCTGGGTGTACTTAAAAATGAAAACAGAGCGAGTCCAGAGCAGATATCAATGGCTAAAAGAAACAGTGTTGAGGTTGCATTAAATATAGCCAGGAATGCCAGGCAAATGCTTGGTGGCATGGGTATTACTGGCGAATATTCTATTATGCGACATATGATGAATCTGGAATCAGTTGTTACTTATGAGGGCACACACGATATTCATCTATTAATTACAGGTATGGATGTAACTGGAATAAATGCTTTTAAGTAAAAAATTATTAGATTAGCAGTTACCAATCTTTAACCACTATGCTTCTTAAAACGCTCTGGGTATCTCTTATCCTATGTCTTGCTATATCTTATTCAAGTCATGGGCAAAATAAAAACTTCAACATTAATAAAACCAATCCCTCCTGGCTGCAAAAAGTAGAACCAAAACATAAGAGGCCGGCCGATAAAGATATTTCTGATGGATATTTTATTGCATTTTATGGGAGTCAAACCCATGCAGAATTGGAGGAGGATTATACACATCTGATCAGAGAAATTGTTTCCGATGCAGGTGTTCAGAATGGCTCTCAAATCTCAGTAACTTATGACCCTGGCTTTCAGAAGCTCATCTTCCATAAGGTTCTGGTATGGCGTAATGGTAAATCATCCGATCGTTTAAATACAAAGGCATTTAAATTCCTCCAGTCAGAAAAAGACCTCTCCCGCTTTATTTACAGTGGTACTTTTGATGCATTAATGGTTCTTGATGATGTAAGAAAAGGAGATAGAATAGAATTTGCCTATACCTTAAAGGGCTCCAACCCTATTTATGGAAAAAATTATACCTCCACCTTGTACTCCGAAGGTTCAAGCAGTATAGGTCACATCTATATGAATGTCATACTCAGCAAAGCAAGAAAACTAAATATCAAAAGTTTCAATGCTGATCCAGCTCCTAAAATTACAGAAAAAGACAATTTAAGGCTGTACGAATGGGAAAATACACTTACTAAAACACATAGGATTACCGATTATGAACCTTCATGGTATAATCCATTAAAAAGAACACAATTAAGCGAATTTTCGAGCTGGTCTGAAGTAGTCGACTGGGGACTTTCTGTAAGTGACTATCCTAATCTTAAAACACCTTTACTAGACAAAAAAGTAAAGGAACTTAAAGCACAGTCAAGAAATATAAAGGATTATATTAAACTGGCGACGAGGTTTGTACAGGATGAAATTAGATATATGGGTATAGAAATTGGAATCTACTCGCACCGACCCAATTCTCCTGAAAAGATTTTACAACAAAGGTATGGCGACTGTAAAGATAAGTCCTTACTATTGGTAAAGATGCTTCAGGCAAATGGCATCAATGCTTATATGACTTATGCTGATAGCTACGGAAGTATATATAGAAATGATTATTTACCTAGTCCATTTATATTTAATCATGTAATTGTTGCAATTGATTATAATAATTACAGAACATGGGTAGATCCTACTATTGCTTATCAGCGCGGAGGTTTTGATGATTTTTATGCGCCAAACTATGGCAATGTATTGGTGCTCAAAAAAGGTGTAAATGCCTTGGAAATGATTGAGAGTAAACCTGTAGGGAAGTTAATCTCAGAGGTGTTGTTCAAAATGGCCGATACAGCTTCTGGGGCAAAAACAACACTACAGATTCATAGTGTTTATACCAGTAATTATGCGGATGATATGCGTTCCGAAATTGCAGGATCTGGCACTGATGACTTACAAAAAAGGTTTTTAGAGTATTTTACTAAAATGTATCCTGAGGTTGAAGTAAAAAACAACCTGGCAATCAAGGACGATGAGGATAGTAATACACTCGAAATTACAGAGTCTTACGAGATCACTGACATCTGGACAGAAGGTAGTAAGCCGGATATTAAACTTGCATATTTTTATGGTGATCTTGTCAGTACGGAACTAAGGACAATAAAAAGTAAGAAACGGATTCCTCCTATTGCTTTAAAACATGCTGTAAATATTGAACAAAACATTACTGTATTAATGCCTTATGCTGTGCCAATTGGGCAGGATAATTTTCATATAGATAGAGATGGTTATTTCTTTGATGTATACATGAATCAAGTTGATTCCACTATAAAATTCAACTATACTTATAGAAACGCAGCAGATCATATTCCGGAAAATAAAATTCAGGAATATATAACTGATGTTAAGAAAATTGATGAATACCTTACTTATACCGTCAATTATGGTGTAAATTCTTCATCAACTGCAGGTTTTAGTTTTTATATGACTTTTCCCTATCTCCTAACAATGGTTGTTGCTGGTTTTTTATTCGTTAGGTTATATTTTAAACAGAGTACATTCGACATTGTACAAATATCTGATGCAATTCCAATTGGAGGCTGGCTTGCTGTAATTGCAATAAGAATTGTTATACTTCCAATAACCTTACTGGCCAAACCTTTTTCATTTAATTTGTTTAGCAAACAACTTTGGGCTAACCTCGGTGATACCAGCCTTAATGCTATAGTATTAAAGGGCGGCTTCATACTTGAAATTATTTTTTATTCTGCTCTCTTTACTTATGGTGTTTTTTGTATGGTTTTGTTTTTCCAAAGAAGAAAGGAATTGCCTAAACATTATATTAAGTTCTGCATCTTGAGTTTAATATTTGTTGTATACGATGCATCCCTTATTGTTTATATGAAGAATTTTCACGACAAAGCTCCAATTAATATTTCTGATATCTACCAACTCGTTCTATCTGTGATTACTAACCTTATTATTATCGGATATTTTTTAAAATCTAAGCGAGTTAAGCAGACATTTGTATTTACTTATCCTAAATTTGAATGGAAATCTGCTTTGCATCGATATTTCGAAGAATTATCCTTTAAAAAGGATGTTCCCGTAGATACAGTACAATCGGAAATTAAAACTGAGTATGAAGAAACTGGGGAAATTAGCCCCATAAGTGAAAAGGAAAATTAACATTATGAAAACTTTTAAAAAATATTATCAGATCCCAGCCTCCCCTGAAGAGGTTTATCTGGCGTTAACGAAAGAACAAAGTATTCAGCTTTGGACAGGTGCCGAAGTGGAATTTACAGAGGAACCAGGTACAGAATTCTCATTGTGGGATGGTGATATTACAGGTAAAAACCTGGAATTTGAATACGGAAAAAGAATAGTGCAACAATGGTACTTTGGAGAAGATAATGAGCCTTCAATCGTAACCATTAAACTTCATGAAGATAAAAAAGGTACTTCATTAGAATTTGTACAAACCAATATACCAGAGGGAGACTTTGAAGATTTCACAGAAGGGCTTGATGAACATTTCATGGGAGGTTTACTCGATTTCTTTGAAGATCAATAACACATTAAATAATCCATTATATATCTAAGTAAGTTCCTAAAAAAAATGAAAAGACAGATTTTGTCATTATTGCTCTTCCCCGTATTAAGTTTATATTCCTGTAGCCGATCTTATCTATCACCTGCCATATCCGGAAATAACATTAGCTATATGGCTAAACCTATGGCCGACAGCGACAAACGGTCAAAAACCTATATTACAGGTACTTTTGCAGGCTCATCTTCTCCTGGAAATTCAGTAAGCTTTGGTACAGGTATATTAAATATACATCGCGCACATACTTATGAGTCATTCAACTTCGCATACGGTGCCTTCGGGTATCTGGGTCAGGCTCAACACAACATACACGAAGTGACTGATGAAAACAAAAATTACCTTCCTTCATTTGATAAAAATGTAAGTGGGTTAGGTTTAAAAACAAGTATTGGTTACCAGGTATTATCAAGTAACGGAAATGTGAATTTCAGAGTTATCAACTGGGAAAATGCATTTAGCAGGGAAATGGGCAGCTATGCCGATTTCAGAAAACTACAGCATGGAACTGGAAATTATACAGATTCTTATATTTCCGATAAAGTCAATGTATGGACTACAGGTCTATCCTCTGAGCTGATTTTTCATGGTAGAAAGAATAAAGAGATTCAACATGCCTTCCGCTTATTTCTGGGTACTACCCCTGGTCTCGCTAAAAGTTTTGACCGTGATCGTGATGCTTATGATTTTACAAACAAATCAACAGCCTGGTCTTTTAATTACCATTTGAACGTACATAACTTTTCTTTCGGTTATGAAGTATCAGAAAATATAAACGTTTCAAGTAAATTTTCATTAGGATATTCCTTCTGACAAAAGATTTGCTGAAACAAAAAATCCCGTAACATGATCATGTTACGGGATTTTTTATTCTTATAATATTAGTTTAAGCTTCTTCGCTATAAACCGATCTGATTTCATCACGAAGGTTATATTTTGAAGCCATCACTTCGCCGTAAGCTCCAGCACTTCTAATGGCATATAAATCTCCTCTGAAAGTTTCTGGTTGCTCTACCTCTTTTCCAAAGCAGTCTGTACTCTCACAGATAGGTCCAACAATATCATACTTTAATACAATATCATTTTCGCGACTTAAATTTTCTATCTTATGATATGCCTGATACAATGCCGGACGCATCAGCTCGGTCATACCTGCATCTAAAACAACAAAATTTTTCTTTTTGCCATTCTTAACATATAAGACTTTGCTAATCAATGAAGCTGATTGTCCTACCAAAGCTCGGCCTAATTCAAAATGAACTTCCTGACCAGCTTTTACATCTAAGAACTCAGAAAAGATTTTAAAATAACTGCTGAAGTCTGGAATCTGTCCATCTGGATTATGGTAATCAATCCCTAAACCTCCACCAACATTAAGCACTTTAACTGTAAATCCTCTTTCTTCAAACCATAAGGCAAATTCATTTACACGTACGCATAGGTTTTTATATACATCCAGATTAGTAATCTGTGAACCTATATGGAAATGAATACCAATAAATTCAATATTTGAAGAAGCTTTTAATGTTTCCGCACACTGTGGTAAATCCCATGAATTAACACCGAATTTGTTTTCATCTAAGCCTGTAGTAATATTATGATGTGTATGCGCATCAACGTTGGGATTAATACGAATTGCCACCCTTGCTTTTTTATTTTTCCCTGCAGCTAATTCATTAATTACTTCTAACTCCTGAACAGATTCAACATTGAAACAAAAAATGTCCTGATCAAGTGCAAGATTAATCTCTTTGTCAGATTTACCTACACCAGCAAAAACAATCTGTCCACTATCAAACCCAGCTTCAACAGCTCTGTTTACTTCACCACCACTTACACAGTCTGCACCAAACCCAACAGCTTTGATACAAGCCAAAACTTTTGGGTTAAAATTCGCTTTCATGGCATAGTGAACATGAAAATTGTATAACTTAGCAGCATCTGCGCAAGTGTTTAAAGTACTTTGCAACAGATTCAGATCGTAATAATAGAAAGGTGTTTCTAAGTTTGCGAAACGTGATATATCTTTATTAGAAAACATAATGTTTAAATATCTTGTTATATTTTTTGTAATTGTACTCGGCTTAATTTACGTAGGCAACAAAATAGATCTTCGAAATCAAAAGATCAGCAAAAAAGAGTATGATAGAAGACTAAGAATCTTTTTCATACTCATTTTTGTTTTTATTGGTATCCTTGTATGGATAAAAAGAAGGTGATAAAACCTAATTCTTATTCAAATAACCTATTGTGTAAACTTCTTAAAGCTTCAGTTTTATCTGCAGTATTGATTAACAATGAAATATTATAGTTACTTCCACCATAAGAAATCATTCTCACTGGTAAATGCTTCATCGCATCCAATACTCTTGATGCATAACCATGTTTTTCTGCGCTAAAATCACCCACTACACAAACAATAGATTGATCATTATCAATTTCTACAGTTCCAAAAGCATGTAACTCTTCAACAATCTTATCCAGGTTATCTGTATAATCAATAGTTAAAGAAACTGCAACTTCAGAAGTAGTGATCATATCAATTGGAGTTTTATACCTTTCAAATATTTCAAAAACTCTTCTCAAGAAACCGTAAGCCAATAACATGCGGCTAGACTGGATCTTAATTGCAGTAATACCATCTTTCGCAGCAATGGATTTAATCTTACCTTTTTCACTGGTTGAAGAAATTAAGGTTCCTGCTGCATTTGGCTCCATGGTATTTAGCAATCGAACTGGAATTTTATATTTCTGTGCAGGAAATACAGATTGTGGATGTAAGATTTTTGCACCGAAATAAGCCAATTCAGCAGCTTCATCAAACGATAAATGAGAAATTGGTTTGGTTCCTTTAACAATTCTGGGATCATTATTGTGCATACCATCAATATCAGTCCAGATCTGAACTTCATCTGCCGAAATTGCTGCACCTATCAATGATGCAGTATAATCACTTCCACCACGTCGCAGGTTATCTACTTCACCAAAACTGTTTCTACAAATAAAACCTTGTGTAATAAAGATTTTATTGTCTTTATGTTGATCCAGGATAGGTTGTAAATGCTTTGTAGTAAAAGGAACATCAGGTTCATTATCTTCATCCATTTTCATAAAGTCCAATGCAGGTAGTAATACTGACGGCACACCTATTGATCTCAGATAAATATGATACAATGTAGTAGATAACAATTCACCTTGAGCTAAAACAATTTTTTCCTCAACTGGGGTGAAAATGTCATTAGCTAAAGTATTTAAGAAGTTAAAATGATAATCAACCACTTCTTGTCCTTGTTCACGACAATCACCTTCAACTAAAAGCTCAATTACAAATTCATTATATTTTTGGTGCAATGCGTTAATTAAATCTAACGCAACCTGTTTATCTTCCTTTAAAAGTTTGGCTGAAATTTCTACTAAGCTATTGGTTGTACCAGACACGGCCGATAATACCACTATTTGTTTTTCTGCAGGATCTATGATATCCAACAATTTTTTCATACGCTCAGGGCTTCCTACCGAAGTGCCTCCAAACTTTAATATTTTCATAATTCTTTAATTGTTTTTAATGGTCATGAAGTTTATTTGTACCCATCATAATTGATATGATGGGTACAAAACAGTTTCATGCGGTTTATTTAATTTTTAATGGTTCAAAGCTGTATAAATAGCTATATTTATTTGCTACAAGTATTTTATTTTTAACCAAAATGGTTATATACTTGTAATCGGGCGTGAATTTAAAGAAATCATGCTTAATAACAGCAAAATAGACAAAATAAAATTTGGAAGGACATATATGCAATTAGAACAGGCTACCTTAAACACCATCAACGAATGGCTAAATGGCAATTACGATGATACAACTAAGAATGAGATACAAAGTCTTTTAAATCAGGAGGCTTACACTGAACTTACAGACTCTTTTTATAGAGATCTGGAGTTTGGGACTGGAGGTTTACGCGGAATAATGGGGCCTGGATCTAACAGAATAAATAAATATACAATCGGTACAGCTACACAAGGATTGGCTAATTATTTAAATAAAAAATATCCTGGTGAAAAGATCAAAGTTGCAATTGCGCACGACAGTCGTAACAATTCTGATTATTTTGCAAAAATTACTGCCGATGTATTTTCAGCAAATGGTATACATGTTTATTTCTTTTCCGCTTTAAGACCAACACCGGAACTGTCTTTCGCTATACGGAACCTTGGCTGTAAAAGTGGTGTTATGCTTACTGCTTCTCATAATCCAAAAGAATATAACGGATACAAAGCTTATGGTGCTGATGGCGGCCAGTTTACTGCTCCGGATGATAAGCTGGTAATGGATGAAGTGGCCAGAATTAAAACTATCGATGAAGTTAAATTTGAAAGTGTAGCAGCCAATATTGAACAAATTGCTGAAGATATTGATCAACTGTACCTTGATAAAATTACAGCTTTATCTGTTTCTCCGGAAGCTATTGCCCGTCAGAAAGACCTTAAAATAGTATTCTCTCCTATTCATGGAACTGGAATTACACTTGTACCTAAAGCTTTAGAACAATTCGGTTTTACCAATTTAACGGTTGTTGAAGAACAAAGTAAGCCAGATGGTAATTTCCCAACAGTTGTTTATCCTAATCCGGAAGAAAAAGAAGCATTAACACTTGCCCTAAAAAAAGCACGTGAAATTGATGCTGACCTGGTAATGGCTACAGATCCTGATGCTGACCGTGTAGGAATTGCAGTTAAAAATCACGATGGAGAGTTTGTATTATTAAATGGTAACCAAACAGGTTCACTCCTTATTAATTATGTACTAACAGCATGGCAGGAAAAAGGCAAGCTAACCGGTAATGAGTATATCGTTAAAACCATTGTTACTTCAAACCTAATTGAAGCAATTGCCAAAGCTAAAAATGTAACCTATTATAATACCTTAACTGGTTTTAAATGGATTGGTCAGATTATGACTCAATTAGAAGGTAAAAGTACTTTTATAGTAGGTGGTGAAGAAAGCTATGGTTACCTGGTAGGTGATTTAGTAAGAGATAAAGATGCGATCGTTTCTTGTGCATTTATTGCAGAGATGACAGCTTTTTATAAAGATAAAGGAAGCAGCCTTTACGATGCTTTATTAAATATGTATGTAGAGTACGGCTTGTATAAAGAAGAGTTGGTTTCTATCACTAAAAAAGGAAAAACAGGTGCAGAGGATATCAAAGCGATGATGGAGAAATTCAGAAACAACCCTCCTGCTACTTTGGGCGGTTCGAAGATTGATACGCTAAAGGATTATGAGCTTGGCGTACAAACAGATTTAAAAACTGGGGTAAAAACCAAATTAGAATTACCTAAGTCTGATGTATTACAATTTATTACTGCAGATGGTAGTATTGTATCTGCGCGCCCATCCGGAACGGAACCTAAGATTAAGTTCTACTGCAGTGTAAATGCACCATTAAGTAATAAGGCTGATTTTAAAGAAGTTGACGCCAGACTTGGCGATAAGATTAAAGCTGTAATGAATGATCTTGAGGTTTAATCTCAAGATCATTCATCGACCAATACTTCAAAATATTGATCTGCGATTTTTGCAAAAGCCTCCTTGTTCAGGGGCTTATGCAAATACGTAGCAATCTCTTCTACATTTGCGGCATGTTGTGCATCATCGGGATTCAAAGATGTGGTTAACATTACAACAATGATTCTTGCCTTATATCTTTCATCAAGATTTTTGTACTCGGCAATAAAATCCCATCCATTCATTCCCGGCATATTGATATCTAAAAAAATAATCCCCGCCTTGGGTGCAGGTTCAATATCTTCATATTTACCAGACTGAGTTAAATAATCCAACGCATCCTTTGCAGATGTTATTTCCTTTACATCTACTATTATTTTTGCATTTTCTACAATTCTACGATGTATAAAATTCGTAGAAATATCATCATCAACTAATAAAACACAATCAAGATCTTTATACTTCTTCATTGATATAATTGTTTTTAATACTAAACTCTAAGTGTAAACTTAAAAGTACTCCCCTCATCAATAACAGATTCAACAGTAATTTTACCGCCATGTAATTCCACAATTTTCTTACAGTGTGAAAGACCGATTCCATAGCCTTCATAATCCGTTACATTATGCAAACGTTGAAACATTACAAAAACTTTTTCCTGATAGCGTTCTTCTATACCAATGCCATTGTCTTTAAACTCAAAATGCCAATAGCTCTCACTATTGGTTACCGAAATTTCAATCTTGGGTATTACACCAGGTTTTTTAAATTTCAATGAATTACTCAACAAATTCTGAAAAAGCTGTCGCAAAGCAGTTTCAAAACCATACACTATGGGTAGATTCTGATAATAAATTTCAGCTCCTGAAGCATTGATACTGCTAAACAAATCATTCTGTAAACTATCCATTAATGTATTGCAATTCACTAATGTCTTAGACTGTTGTCCGCCTAACCTGGCATAATCCAACAAACCTTTAATCAGATTTCTCATCCGCTCAGTCGATCTGTCAATAAACTCAAGATATAATTTGGCATTATCGTCAAAAACATCTTTATATTCATCTTTAAACAGCTCAATAAAATTCTTTACAGTCAGCAAAGGCTCTTGCAAATCATGAGAAGCAATATAGACAAATTGCTCAAGCTCTCTATTCTTGATCTCCAATTCCCGGGCATACTCTTCAGCTGTTTTTTCCAGGTTTCTTTTTGCGGTAAGATCTCTTACAAATTTTGAAAAACCAATAACATTATTGTTATCGTCATATATAGCTGAAAGCGTAACAAAGGCCCAAAAAAGCTCTCCACCCTTTCTTATGCGCCATCCTTCATGCTGAGATCGGCCTTTAAGCGTAGCTTCTTGAACCAGCAATTCAGGCAGTTTGTTTCGGCGTGCTTCTTCATTATAAAAGATGCTGATATTATGACCTATAATTTCCTCAGCTTTATATCCTTTTATTTTTTCTGCCTCCTTATTCCAGTTCTCAATATTTCCTTGCTTGTCTAATAAGAAAATAGCATAGTCGTCTATTACCTCAAGCATTCTAAGTAAGCTATCTGATCTCAAGTACTTCTGTTTAATTAAATTTGATGGAGTTCAAACACAAGTAAATTCAAAATTCAAGCCAAAGAAAGGAAGCTTAAATCAATGGAAATAATGAGTTTCCATGTTGTAACATCAATTTATTGTGTGCTTTATTCCCCCATTTGGGAAAATAAAGCACACAAGGCTAAATTAAAAAAAAGGATTATCTGATCTGCCCCTTGCCTCTTACAACCCATTTTTCAGTTACCAGTTTTTCTAGTGCAAATGGACCCCGAGCATGAAGTTTCTGTGTAGAAATACCTATTTCTGCTCCAAGACCAAATACTTGACCATCGGTAAATCTGGTAGATGCATTCAGGTAAACAACAGCAGCATCTATTTCATTCAGAAATCTTTCGGCTTTACTATCATGCTCTGTAACGATAGCTTCAGAATGCTTTGAAGAAAAATTAAGAATATGAGCTATAGCCTCATCCACACCTTCAACAACTTTAACCGAACATTTTAAATCTAAAAACTCTCTCCCAAAATCTTCTGTTGAAGCTTGTTTTAACTGGGGATATTTTAAGTCATTTAAAATTGAGTATGATGTCTCATCGGCAAATATTTCAACCTCATATTTACTTAACAGAGGAGCTAATATTTTTAAAAAAGGTTCTGCAACAGCCTTATCTACCACCACTGTATCCAATGCATTACATACTGATGGTCTGGAGACCTTGGCATTTACAACTATGGCAGCCGCTTCTTCCAGTTTAGCAGTAGCTTCCACATAAGTATGGCAAACCCCTGCTCCTGTTTCAATAACCGGAACTAAGGCGTTTTTACGTACAAACTCTATCAATTGATTTGAACCACGCGGAATGATTACATCAATATATCCCTCTGCCTGTAATATGTCTAATATATATTTACGATCAGCCGGAAGTTGTTGTACTACATTTTTATCCAGGCCATGAGATTCCAGTACTTGTTGAATTAACGAAACTACATATAGATTGGTATGATAAGCATCTTGTCCACCACGTAATAAGCATACATTTCCAGATCTGATGCACAGTGCTGCAACATCGATGGTTACATTCGGTCTCGATTCATATATTACCCCTACTACACCAAGTGGAACAGTTTTCTTTTGGATAAACAATCCATTATCAAGAGTGCTTTCAGAAAGTAATGTATTGGTAGGGTCTTTTAAAGCAGCAACATCATTTAAACTTGCAGCAAGATCTGATATTCTAGCTTCATTTAACAACAGACGATCTTTTTTGGGATCGGTATCGGGCATCTTGTTCAGATCTTTTAAATTTTCCGAAATGATCTGTTCTGATTGAGCCTTAATAAGTACAGCCAGGCTATTAATCACATCTTTTTTTCCCTGATCACTTAAGGAAGAAATAGAAGTCTGTGCCTTTTTTGCTTTAATTAACTGTTGTTGAATATTCTCCATTATCTAAAGTATTACAATGTCACTGGCATTTGCAATTTCTACGTTATGTTGTTTTGTATTTTTTAGTATTGCCTCTGATGATGTTTTAGCACGGGCAACTGCTACAATTTGTTGTTGCTCATCAGTGATTTCAAAAATCTCGCCATCACTAAATTGTTCTATTACTGATAAAACACCTACTGCAAGTAAGCTTTTACGATTTCTAATGGCATTACATGCACCTTCATCAACCACAATGCGACCTGTAACAAGGCTTCCACTAGCTAGCCATTTATTTCTTGCAGATATATTTGATGCTTTAGGAATACATACTGTTCCGGTCTTTTCCTGAACAGCATTAAGAATTCCATCTGAACTGCGTACGCCAAAGATGACTACTTTAATCCCCATTACTGATGCCAGGTGAGCAAATGTCAATTTAGAAATCATTCCTCCTAAACCAAGATCTGATTTATTCTTATCTGCCAATGAAAAGATATCGTTATTGATACTTTCAATTCTATCTATTACCTTTCCATCTCTATCCAACACACCTGGAACAGAAGTGCCCAATAAAATTACTGATGCACCAAAGCCTACGCCCAACAGCGTTGCCAGTTCATCGTTATCAGAAAACTTAAGCTCCAAACTACTCACTACATCATTTTCGTTTGCAATAGGTATCACATCATTTTTCCAAAGCTCTTCGTAAGTTTCTTTTAACTGCAAGAATTGCTTCCTATTTGAAAAATGCTGACGCTCGCACAAGCTTTGTGCTATTGAGATTCCATAAGGCTGAAAATGTTTAGAATATGTATTTAACAATAAGGGGTTTCCAATTGATGCTGCAGCTTTTCGCTCTGAAATCTTCCCTTTGTAGTTCTTAATATATTTTTTACCAGCGCCTACAGCGCCTGAAGAAACAAGTATTAAACGGTATTCTTTTGCAATTTCTGCTACCTGTTTGGCAACATCAGCAATAACCAGCTCATCAAGTTCTCCATTTCCAGTGGTTATTGAGGCAGTGCCTAATTTCAAAACAAGTATTGGCTTGTCCATTGTAGTTCGGGTTCTTAATCTGTATTGAAAGCCCGAAAATACTCAAAAATCCGCCTTTATAAAAGAAACAGAGGATAATTGATAGATTTTATAGAAAAAATGTATTACTTGGTCTGGTTTCTATTTTTGTTAAGCTTTATTTTAATCTTTCCATCTTCCCCATCCGTAGCCAATAAATGCAAAACGATCCCTTTCATACGTCTTGCCTTAAGCTCTTCTTTATCAGTTACATCAGCATCTTTTTTAGGATTTCTTAAGGGAACATCTACTGCAATATTGGTTCCTGTGGTTAAAGAATAAACACCTGCAACATCCATATTTAACAAACTTGAATTTATCTGCATAGGATTAATATTTATCTTTTGTCCACGTATATCAAACCTACCATTTAGATTATCGAAGGTAATATTATTCAGATCTCTGAATGGAAAGGCAAATTTCCCAACACTAATAATGGGCTCAAAATTTAAAAGGGCCCCTCTTTTAAGGTTAAAGGTTAAGTTTCCATTTAAGGAATTCTTTACCAATGCTCCCTGATCTGTTATACCTCCCGATATATTGGTATTAGAAAAGAGAAAACCTTTCAGGTTTTTGGAAGTCAGACTTTTCATGCCGAAGTTATCAAAAGCATAAAAGAAGTTCTTGATGTCAACATTATTCAATACTGCGTTGATATTGAACCTGTTTAAGGTTCCCCGTTGAATAACTTTACCGTTCATTTTAAGAGAGCCTCCTGAATGTTTAACACTTACATTTCTAATCGTAATACCAGATTCTGACAACAACAAATCTGCAGTAGCATTGGTAGCAAGAAACTTGTTATAATAAACCTTATCAACCTTTAAATTCATTTTCACATTACTCCTTTCAAACACCTGATTCAGATCTTCAGAAAATGTACTTTTACTGCTATTATGTTTTTTACGCTTGGGTGCGGGCTTTCGACTTCCTAAAAAGCCAATAAACTCAGCAAGATGTATCTGTGGACTGCGGATTTTCCAGTTCAATAATATCTTTTCAGGAGCAGTGTAATATAGGTTTAAGAAATTATGTACTTCTCCATCCATCATTACGACACTCTTTCCACTTTGGAAGTGTATATTCTTAATAAATAAGTCGTTATTTGTAAAATTTAATAAAATAGCGGTATTAGTAAAATTCAGTTTTCTCGGAATATAACTCACATCAGCATTTTTCAAATCAATATCTCCTGATACCAGGGGCTTATTTAATTTAAAATCTACAATGTCGGCTGTATAAGCTAAATTAACCATAGCAGTCCCCTTTCCAAACTTCAATACATCTTCACCTACTACTTTATTCAACTTTGCTACTTCAAATTCCGATTTAAAAATACCTGTAGCAATAGGCTTATCCAGATTGTTAATAGAAGCAGTATCAATTGAAAATTGAATATCCTTATAACTGCCCTTAAATTGATACAACTTAATTGCTGAGTTTTCGTCTGTAAAACCTTTTCCATTGATATAGTTATTTGTAAATACACCATTAAAATTACAGTTGTCAATTACCCCCCCAGGAATGGTCAGTTGATTATCTTTAATAATTGCATCAACCTTAATTTCGGGATCCCCCCCTGGCCCCATATCTCCTTGTAATTTACATTTAGCATGAATGGGCTGACTCAAATTAAACATATTCAGTTTCTCTGATATATTGGGTGCAAGCAAAGCAGATGCACTGCGCCACAAAATTTTGGGTGCATCAATGTTGATTGTAAACTCAGTGCTTTCCTTAGAGATATCAAACCTTGCTCCGATAATAAAAGGATCTCCTCCAATTTTCAGTTCGTTAGGAGCAACATCAATAATACCTTTTTCCTCATCATAGTTTGCTTTAAAAGGCCCTTCCAATAACTTATCTTTTATAAAACTCCCTCTTCTTGTATTAAAAGCCATACTTTTAGCTAAAGTTTTTAGACGAATATCTGCTTCCCACCCACCAAGCAGTCCATAATCAAACTTTCCTCTTAATTCATCAACCACAAAATGAAATAGTTTATGTCCCTTTTGGTTATCTACCACAAAATCTACATTATTTAAGATAATTCTATTGATCCGTGCCGGTGCTGAGCCTCCTTCTGTAGCTTTTTTCTTTTGTTCTTTTTTCTTAAAGAGAGAAGTATTGCTATACCCATTCGTATCCGTATATAGATATATTGACGCATTGTTAATACCTATTTTTCCAATTTCAATATTGCCTCTTAAAAACCATAACATATTCACGTAGACATCTATATCACTAGCTTCAAGCAGATTGTGTTTATGATTATTCCATAAACTATCCTTCGCAATAACGTTTTTCAAACTCAGTGAAAATGCAGGGAAACCTTTAAGAAATGCGGGGTCCATACTGCCAATAATCACACTGCCATCTAAGTTCTTATTTAGTTCCTTGTTAATTTTAGTGAGAATACTTTTGTTATTTGCATTAACATAAACGGCAAGACCTATATATAAAAGAAGAATCAATACAATAAGGGCTCCGAATATTTTAAGTACTATTTTAGACCAACGAGGCATATAATTTATGTTTAGGTAAGTTAGGTATTGATGTTCTAATTTGAACCCATCGAAAATGTTCAATTATTATACCAAATAGCTAAACAAGTAATTACACCTGAACTACATGTAATTCCGAGAAATAAAAAAACGCCTTACAGACTAGCTATAAGGCGCTTCAATAAGGGATTTTAATATTATAAACCTAAAGCATGAGAGGTTTGTGTTCTGATATTTTCAGTTAACTGCGGATTTCCATTCAATGATTCACCATAAGAAGGGATCATCTGCTTTAATTTTTTCTGCCAGTCATCTGTTTTAATCTGATCAGAGAAACAACGTTCCATTAATGTAATCATAATAGAAACAGCTGTTGAAGCACCAGGAGAAGCTCCCAATAGAGCAGCAATAGAACCATCGGCAGCAGTAACCACTTCAGTACCAAATTCAAGTATACCTCCATGTTTTTCATCCTTTTTAATTACCTGTACACGCTGACCAGCTGTTTCAAGCTCCCAATCCTCCATTTTTGCTCCAGGAAAATACTCTCTTAGAGCCACCATTCTGTCTTCTGGCGACTGGCGAACCTGGTCTATTAAATATTTTGTTAATGGTAAATTATCTAGTCCTGCAGAGATCATTGGACGTATATTATTCACTTTAATCGACAATGGTAAATCAAGCAATGAACCATGCTTAAGGAATCGCGTTGAAAACCCTGCATATGGACCGAAAAGCAATGCTCTTTTTCCATCTATCATCCTTGTATCCAAATGGGGAACAGACATAGGTGGTGCGCCAACAGATGCTTTACCATATACTTTTGCATTATGCTGTTCAATAATCTCAGGGTTCACACATTTTAGCCATTGACCGCTAACAGGGAAACCTCCAAAACCATTTCCTTCAGGTATATCAGCTTTTTCAAGTAAAGGCAAAGAACCTCCACCTGCTCCAATGAATACGAATTTGGCTTTTACAACTCGTTTCTGACCTGTGGTTTCATCTTTAACTTTTACTTCCCAGAGTCCATTTTTTTGCTTCAGCTTTTTTACATCATGATGGAAATGAAGCTGAACATCGGATTTACTTTGTAATTTACTGAACATCATTCTGGTCAGTGCACCAAAGTTAACATCAGTACCTAAATCCATTCTTGTTGCTGCAACTTTTTCATCCGGATTACGGTCTTTCATTACTAAAGGCATCCACTCTGCAAGTTGTTTTGTATCTTCAGAATAAACCATTCCTTTAAACAGATCACTTTCCTGAAGTTTTGAATAACGTTTTTTCAAAAAATCCACGTTATTCTTTCCCCAAACAAAACTCATATGTGGAATTTTTCTGATAAAATGCTCAGGACTGTCAACCAATTTGCTCTTTACAAGAAACGACCAGAACTGCTTAGACACTTCAAATGATTCAGCAATGGAGACTGCCTTTTTAGTATCTACAGATCCATCTTCTAGTTGAGGTGTATAATTTAATTCACAAAAAGCAGAGTGTCCTGTACCAGCATTGTTCCAGGCATCCGAGCTCTCGGCCGCTGCTACATCTAATCTTTCAAAAATATCTATGGTGATATCCGGTTGCAATTCTTTTAGCATCATCCCTAGGGTAGCGCTCATTATGCCTGCTCCAATTAGCACAACATCAACAGTTTTGTCCGGATTACTCTTCTTACTAGCCATTTAATTGAAATTTTCCGCAAAAGTACAACACAAAATTATATTTTGCATGTATTCTTTGAATATAATCTATGTTTTTTACAGTTTAATTGAGATCAACTCCCTTATTTTAAAATAAGTAGATAAAAACAATTAGTTTTATTACATAAATATGATTTTTCTGCGATAAGAGTCTTTTCAAGTTATTAATTACAATTATATTCTTCTTTTAATTTACAAACTTCAATTTTTGTTGATAGTTAGCTGATAATTAATGAAATATATTCTTTCGATAGCCAAAAGACTAATAATTTAACCTATTAATTGTTAAAAACAATAAAATAATTTCAAAAAAGATTTGCGAATAACTTATAAAGTTCTAATTTTGCGCCTCTAATCCGACACAAAGTGTGTCAACATGGATATTTGAAATGTTAAAAGCCTCCTTAGCTCAGCTGGTAGAGCAACTGACTTGTAATCAGTAGGTCATTGGTTCGATTCCGATAGGAGGCTCTAATAATAACCCAAGCTATATCACAAGTTTGGGTAGCGATGAGGTAAAAGCAACAGGTGTTGTAATCGCTGGTATTAATTGTTCCCTAAATTCTTTTTTGGTAACATTAATTGCTCCAAACTGTGTAAACCAACTATCAGCAGCTCCACTTATATGCAATTTGAATTTATCTTCTTTAAGTTTTGCTAATAAATAACAGAAAGCAACTTTACTGGCATTATCTACAGTTCTAAACAAACTTAAAGTTATAAAATAGCCATTTAAAGCAACCCCTAAAACTCCGCCAACTAATACTCCATTCTGGTAGGTTTCAATACTATGAGCCATACCCATTTTATGAAGCTCTAATATAACCTTAATGTATTCAGGACTTATCCATGTAGTATTTTTAGTACCTCTTGGTTTAGCACAGTTTATTATTGTTTGTTCAAAATTGGTGTCTAATTTTATCTCAAATCTTTTTTCAAGATCCTGTAATTTATCTTTTTTCAAACAACGTAATAGATCATTTCTTATTTTAAAATCAGCAATAGGTATAATACCTCTTGGCTCTGGATCATACCAGATAAAGATTTTATTATTGTCTACTTGAGGCATAGGAAAAGTACCTTGTAAAAAACCTTGTATCAACGTATATGTAGATAACCCAGATTGAGCATTTACCCATAACAAAGCATTCTCCTGTCCTCCTGATATCTTAACTAAACCTGAATGAAATAACCTTTGGAGTAATCTCTTTGCAGGCCCCTTTAATTTTGTGGGAGCAATAGAAGATATAATTTTCGGTAAAATTCCCATTAAAATGACATTTTAACAAAATGTAACAAACAGCTTTTCTTAAATTTAATAATTTTATTTCTTAACTACTTTATTTTCGCTTAATCTTCTCACAATAGTCTTTATGACCTGAGGTCTATAATATACCCGAATTTCCCCCTCTTAGTGTAATAATGACAATAAGATGGTCAAACTCCTTTACCTATAAATTTATTATTTATAATTTTGAGTATTCTAGCTATTACCCAGTACCAACCAACTTATTATTCAAACTGAATGTACTTTAAGAACCTTACTAGTTTCGCATTTTTATGCGCCACATGTGCCTTTTCAACTGTTCAGGCACAACAAAAAAATCAGACACAACAGAACCTGCCTGTCAACTGGCACAACCTTTCTAGTTATAATTCAGGGCTTTATGGTATTGAAACAGATAGAGCTTATAAACTTCTTGACAGCTTAAACAAGAAAGCATCAAAAAGAGTCATTGTAGCCGTAATAGATGCAGACCTGAATGTAAAACATGAAGACTTACAGGGCCGGATTTGGAGAAATCCAAAGCCTGGAGCAAAAGGTTATGCTAATGATGTTAATGGATGGAATTTTCTGGGAAATAAAAGCGGTCAGAACCTGGTAAAAGTGGGAACTGAATCATTTCGGGAGTACAAGCGCTTAAAACCTCGGTACGATAAAGTTAAAGCTGATCAATTGAAAACTGATGAACAAAGAAAAGAATATACTTACTTCAAGGCAGCCCGAACAGATGCTAAAATCAATTCTTATGTTAGTTTCGGGAATTATACAGCTTTGATCACCAATGCTTTCAGTATAACAGATTCAGTCATTAAGACGATGAAATTTAGCAAGGAACCAAAAGTTTCTGACATACTTAAACTAAAGATTCAGGATTCCTTATTAAATGAACAATACGGAGTGGTAGCAAGAAGTATGTACAAATACAGCGAAAGTACTACATGGAAAGAAGTATATGCAGCACAACTAGCTGAAAATGAAACCATACAAAAAAGAATTAAAAGTCTTGATGATAAAGCATCCCCTCGTGACCTGATCGGTGATACAGAAAGCTTGAATGATAAATACTATGGTAATGCAAATCTATTTATAGCTGATTCATACCATGGCACATTTGTGGCAGGCTTAGTTGCAGCAGTTAGAAATAATGGAATAGGTATAAACGGCGTTGCAGATTCAGTAGCTATAATGGGTATAAGGGCTGTTCCAGATGGTGACGAGTATGATAAAGATATTGCCCTGGCCATTCGCTATGCTGTAGACAATGGTGCAAAATTAATCAATATGAGCTTTGGGAAATATTTTTCGCCGCATAGCGAATGGGTAAATGATGCCATCAGGTATGCAGGTAAAAAAGGTGTGTTATTATTTCATGCAGCGGGAAATGAAGGAAAGAACATAGATAGTATAGCCTTTTATCCATCTGCTATAATTAAAGGTAAACGTGCAGACAACCTGATTCGTGTAGGTGCCTCTACCCCATCTGGTGAAGCTGCAAGTATCAGTAATTACGGAGCTTCTAATGTCGATGTTTTTGCTCCTGGTGTAAAAATACGCTCGACAGGACTAGACAATGGATATCAAACTGCTGATGGTACCAGTCTTGCCACTCCAATTTCCACTGGCGTTGCTGCTTTAATTTGGTCATATTATCCTGAACTATCTGCAAAGCAAGTCAAATCCATTTTATTTACTTCGGTAACCTCCAGAAAGGGACATCTAACCAATACTCCTGGTAAATCTAAAAAACAAGTTCCGTTCGAAAAACTATCAACGACTGGAGGTATTATAAATGCTTATCAGGCAGTTAAAATGGCCGAAGAGCTGACCAAAGCAAAAAATAATCAATTCTAACAAATACTGAATAAACAAATAATCCACGCTGTGAAGCGTAGCTAAAACTATGAATAAATTAACCGTAATGCTGCTTGTATGTTTAATAACGGGCAGACTTAATGCTCAAACCAACCCATTAGACAGTGCAGAAAAATATTCAGGTGATCTACTCGGAAAATATCTGAAAGGAAGTTCAATAAGTCCAAACTGGATAGAGAAAAGCAGTCTGTTTTATTACAATACTACCGAAAATAAGATCAATGTTTGCTACCTGGTAGATGCATCGAAGGGTACACGTAAACCACTTTACGACACTAAAACGCTAGCTAAAAAACTAAGCACTGAAACAGGTACAATAGTTCAACCTGGCAGTCTTTCATTTTACAATTTAGAGATAGACCCTAAGCGTACAAGTAATTTCAAGTTTCAGTTTAAAGGTAAAAACTATAATTATGATGCTAAAGCAGATAAGTTAAAGGAATTACCAAAAGAGATGACGAAAAGTAAAAATACCTTTAAGCCAAACACAGATTATTGGAAAAAGATGTCGCCAGATAGTGCCTGGTTTGTATATGGTTACCGTCACAATGCTTATCTGCAAAAACGTAACGATAGTGCTGCTATACAACTCACTACCGATGCTGAACCTTACTTCTCTTTTGTATCATCCAATGCCAGTAGTACAGACGACAAAAAAAGTAGTCCAATGTTGTATTGGTTTAAAAATTCAAAATCATTGTATGCCCTGCGCGAAGACAAAAGACGTGTGCAGGAAATGACTATTATAAATAGTCTTACACAGCCACGTCCGCAAATTAACACATATAAATTCGCTATGCCGGGCGATAAAGAGGTGGTGCAATATGATATGTTTTTCTTTAATACTGAAACAGGAAAGGCTAAAAAACTTGACATCGCAAAATATCCTGATCAAAAGATCATCATGCAGTCGACCATTACCAACGGACGTACAATGTTGTTTGGTAAAAGTTCAAATGACCCTCAGCAGGAAGTATACTTTTTAAGGAGAAGCCGTACCAATGATCAGATGGATCTATGCCGATTGGATGGGACAACGGGAAAGGTAACGGAACTAATTACAGAAACTACCAAACCTCATTTCAACGACCAGCTATTTAATTGTCGCATTCTAAATAACGGAAATGATATCCTTTGGTGGTCAGAGAGAACTGGATATGGACAATACTACCTGTATGACAGAAATGGAAAACTTAAACACACTGTTACTAAAGGTAATTTTGTTAGCGGTGAGATTCTTTCAATTGATACTAAAGGCCGAAGCATGGTATTTGAAGGTTATGGAAGAGAGAAGAATACAGATCCTTATTACCGGATGTTCTATAAAGTTAAGTTTGATGGTTCAGGCTTCACTTTATTAACTCCCGGCAATGCCTACCACGATATTCAGCTATCTAAAAATGGAAAATACTTATTGGATACTTATTCCAGAACTGACCAGCCAGCTGTTACGGTATTGAGAGATATCAAAGGAAAGCAAGTGATGGAATTGGGGAAAGATGATGCTTCTGCCCTCTTTAAAACAGGTTGGAAAGCACCTGAGTTTATTAAGATTAAAGCAGCAGATGGTATAACAGATTTGTATGGGGTAATGTATAAACCATTTAATATGGATACTACTAAAAAATACCCGATCATCAGTAATGTATACCCTGGCCCTCAGGAGGATTATATCCC
Organism: Pedobacter sp. ASV1-7; assembly: GCF_040203335.1. Classification (NCBI taxonomy): domain Bacteria; kingdom Pseudomonadati; phylum Bacteroidota; class Sphingobacteriia; order Sphingobacteriales; family Sphingobacteriaceae; genus Pedobacter; species Pedobacter sp. ASV1-7. The sequence continues at coordinate 117,267 of NZ_JBEHBV010000002.1, forward strand.
TAAAAAATTCACCATAGATGATAATTACAATCAATCTCTGGCACAAATGGGTTTTATTGTGATCAATGTGGCTCACAGAGGAAGTAGTCCGTTACGCGGCCTGGCATTCCATGCTTATGGTTATGGAAACCTGCGTGACTATGCATTGGCTGATGATAAGTATATCATTGAACAGCTTGCAGCAAAGCATAAATACATTGACCTGGATAAAGTAGGCATTTATGGCCATTCAGGTGGTGGTTTTATGTCCGCAACTGCTATGCTTACTTACCCTGAATTCTATAAAGTTGCTGTTGCTGCTTCTGGCAATTACGACACCAATATTTATACGCAATGGTGGGGTGAAACCTATCACGGTGTATGGGAGAAGAACGGTAAATTTGAAAGCAACATCCCCACTACTGCGGCACTTGCCGGAAACCTGAAAGGCAGATTGTTTCTGATCACAGGTGATGTAGATAAAAACGTACATCCGGCAAATACATTCAGATTGGCCGATGCATTGATTAAAAAGAACAAACGATTTGACATGATGGTACTCCCAGGAAAAGATCACGGCCTGGGCGACAAGTATTACATCAACCTGATCAGGTATTACTTTATGGAAAATCTATTGGGTGTTAAAAGCAGTGACACAGATATCGTATTACACAAATAACCTATATAATTATGCACAAAAAGTCTACTTTCAAGAGTTTACCAGCTCTTGGCCTTGGCTTGCTTACTGCGTTGCTCATTGCAGCTCCAGATTCAGCGGTACAGGCTCAGGATGCTAAAAGACCAGTACCAACTAACGACTCAATTCCTGTCGTTACAGTATCTGGCGTAATCAAAGATGAGCAAGGCAATCCGTTACCAGGTGCTTCGGTGATGGCAAGAGCCATTCGCAAAGGCATTAGCACGGATAGCGAAGGTCGCTTTTCAACTATTGTCCCTAAAGGTTCCGTCCTCCATATCAGTTATGTAGCGATGGTAACTAAAGAAATCATTGCAGATAAAACCAAATCTGTAAATTTGGTTCTTAAGTCTTCAGATGCTTCATTGAGTGAAGTAGTCGTAACAGGCTACAATCAAACTACTACCCGCCGTATTACAGGGTCTATTGCTGTAATTGATGGTGAAGAATTAAAAAATAAACCACTACAAAACGTTGATAAATTGCTACAAGGTAAAGTAGCAGGTTTAGCCGTAAGTTCAGTAAGTGGTCGTCCAGGGCAATCGGCAAGTATTCGTATCCGTGGTACTAATACCATTACCGGTAATGCTGAGCCATTATGGGTTGTAGATGGAGTTCCATTGCAAAAAGACATCCCAAACATATCATCCAGCCAGATTAAGGCAGGTGATTTCAATACAATTTTCTCTGGTGGTATTGCTGGAATTAACCCAAATGATATTGCTTCAGTAACTGTATTAAAAGATGCTTCGGCAGCTGCTATTTATGGTTCAAGAGCTGCAGGCGGAGTAATTGTGGTAACTACAAAAAGAGGTGAAATTGGTAAGATGCAAGTTTCTTACTCTACCAACGCTTCTTTAACGATGGCACCACAGCGTGATAATAACCTAATGAATTCCAGAGAAAAACTAGCCTGGGAACAACAGTTATGGGACCAGTTCTCTGCCCCTGGATTTGCTAATCAGAGTTATTATCCTACTATTGGTTTGGTAGGTATGGTCCGTTCTGGTAAAGATCAATACGCTGGTTTATCTAAAGCAGAACAGGATGCTGTAATTGCTAAAGCAGGTGAATCATCTACGGATTGGTTTAATGAGCTGTTTAGAAACTCTTTTTCTCAAAGTCATTATCTGTCATTCTCTGGTGGTACTGATAAAAATACTTATTACCTATCTACAGGGTATAGCAATAATAACGGTTTGGTTCAAAAAACAAGCGCTGACCGCTATAACGTGAATGCTAAAATAAACTTTACACCGAACAGTAAATTATCTTTTGGCTTCATTACAGATCTTTCTTATCAGACTTCCAAAGGTCCATCTACAAGTCAAAACTTGTTTGAATATGCATATTATGCCAATCCGTACGAAATGCCTTTCAATGCTGATGGTACATATAGAGGTGATCAGACTTATTTTAATCTTAAGCAACTAAATGGTGGAGGTTATGATATCAACACTCCTCCAAATGGTGTCAATGTTTTTCGCGAAATCAATGAGACCTCAAGTCTGGCTAAAAACTTTTCTGGTACAGTAACAGGTGATTTTAATTATAAGTTTAACAATAATTTTAAGTTTGTTGGAGTAGGCTCTTACTCATACACAGATAATCAAAATGATAACATTAATGGAAGATACAGCTTTGCTGCATGGAAAGATCGTTTATATTTTGATCCCCCAGCAACTTCAAAAAGAACTTATGGTTCTATAGCGCAAAATACGAGTAATAACAGTAGTTATTTATTGCGTGGGCAATTCCAATATGATGGGGTTTTAGGAGTTAAACATAACCTTAGCGCCCTTGCTGGTAGCGAGATCAGAAGACAACAAATGAAGAGTATCTTCACCAAGCGTTATGGTTATGATGAGATAACCGGAAATTCATCTATGCCCATTAAGCCTAAACCAATAAATAGTGACAAGATCGATTATAATGATATGATTTCTTATGCTAACATGGTTGATGGCTTATCTGGACAAAGTCTTTCAGAAGAAGCATTTGCTTCTTTTTACGCTTCGGTAGATTATGCTTATAATAAAAAATATATTGCCAGTTTAACTGCCCGTACTGATGGTTCTAATAACTTTGGTAGTGACCAACAATTTAATCCGGCATGGTCTTTCGGTTTATCCTGGAATGCTGATCAGGAGTTATTTTTTAAATATCTGGAGCCTGTTTTTAGTTCATTGTCATTCAGATTGTCTACTGGTTACACCGGAAACGTAAACAAAAGTGTATTTCCCCAATTGGTGATGGATTATGATGCTAATTTCCGTAAAACATATGATGATTATTACCGTATGGGAAGTATTGGTAATGCGCCAAACCCTAACTTACGCTGGGAAAAAACACAAGACGTAAAGGCTGCAATGGACTTTGGTTTACTTAAAAACCGTATTCATGGTTTGGCAGAGGTTTATTATCGTAAGAGTACTGATCTGATCACTAAATTAAAAGTGCCTAGCAGTACCGGCTTTAGCGAACAGAGTTTTAACACCTCAGAAACTACCAATAAAGGAATCGAATTTACCTTAAGTACTTTAAATATTAAATCACCAAATTTCTCTTGGAGCACATCAGTAAATGCTGCCTATAATGTAAACAGGTTAACAAAGTTCACTTCTACAATGGGTGCAGGTTTGGCTAACTCCGGACAAATTGTAGGCTATCCATTAGGATCAATCTTCTCAGGTAAGGTGATCGGTATCGATCCTGGAACAGGAATTTATAAATATCAGCTGCGCCCTGATTCTAAAATTACAGGTAATGAAGGATTAAGGGATATTAATAATTATCTTTTCTATGTTGGACAAGGAACAGCTCCATTAACAGGTGGTTTCTCTACAACAGCAAGGTATAAGGAATTCTCATTAAGTATTGGAGGGAACTATGCAGTTGGTGCTAAGGTGATTAATAAGATCAATTCACCTTCAACCTCTAGTATGCTTGAAAACATGGGCTCTATCCAAGAAAGTTTGCCAAACGCACAAAATGACCTGTATGTAAATCATGTTAATATACCAAGATCATGGGCTAACAGATGGACACCTGATAATCCTATTGTAAATGGATTACCGAGATTAATCGATGCTTATGGTACACCATTATTATTGAGCATAAATAACCCTACAGGTACTACCATAACAAATGCAAGTTTAATGGAGAACGTATCTTATTTACGTATTGGCTCATTAACTGGCGCTTATTCATTACCTTCAGATTTAGTTAAGCGTTTAAAACTGCAATCTTTAGGTTTCTCTTTCTCTGTAACTAATTTATTCACCGTTACCAATTACTCAGGCATAGATCCAGAAACACCAGGTGCAGTCTATCCGCTTACCAGGTCTGTATCCTTCGGTATCAATGTTGGTCTATAATTTATAATTATGAAAAGAATTTATATCCTTACCCTTTTACCTTTGCTTGCAACATTTATTTCCTGCAAACAATTTCTTGACATCAAGCCAAATGGTAAAACCATTCCTAAAACTACAGATGAATTTGCCTCCTTGTTACATAGCAGACTTAATGAAATCGATTATGCTGATAATGGAGAACCTCTACTCGGAAGTATAAGCCGTTTAACTGATATTGAATATTTTTCTGATAACCTTGATGCTAATCTAAACATATACCCTGGTGGTAACAATTTACCTGTTTATGTTGGAAAGAAATTAAATGAACAACAAACCCGTTATTCAAATCTTTATCAGCGTATACGTGATTGTAACATCATTATTGACAACTTGAACACGGAAGATACTGAGGAAAGCAAAAATGTCTTAGGTACAGCTTATGCGATACGTGGCGTAGCCTATTTCTTGTTGCTACGTGAGTTTTGCGAACCTTATCAGGGTGATGACCAATTGGGCGTACCATTAGTAACACGTTTTGATATGGAAGAAAAACCATTGCGCAGTACTTATGGGCAAACTATCCATCAAATTGAACAGGATTTAAACAAATCAATTAGTTACCACGTGTCTGATAAATTGTTTCGCTTTACTGAAGATGTAAGTCATGCATATTTGGCTCGTTTACACTTTTGGACAAGAAACTGGGATAAAGCCATCAGTCAGTCTATTCCATTATTAACTACTTACACCATGCTAGATACAGTTGAATATAGAGCAATGATTCAAAGCAAAAATACCCAACTTGGTAATACTCTATTACGTTCTTATGTATTTAGTGAATATAGTGCAGATCTCAGTTACAGCAACGAATCTCAGGCTGTTCAATATCGTCCTACGTCAAAAGAGTTTTTCGATTTGTTTATTGAAAAGGAAGAAGATGTTAGATTCAATATTATTTTCGGTAAAAAACGTATAAACAAGAAAAACTTCTTTGCTGGTGTACGTACAGACGAAATGGCTTTGATACTTGCAGAGGCTTATGCACACAAGGGTAATGAAGATAAAGCTTTAGAATATTTAAACCTGATTCGCAGCAAAAGGATTCCTAGTTATGTAGCTTATACTATTAGTAATTTACCTGCTGTATCAACTACTGCTTTAATCAAAGTTGATGCTAATGGGAAACCATTGACGCCTTTAATACAGGCAATTTTAAATGAGAGAAGAAAAGAGCTTTACGGAGAGGGTGACCGTTTTTGGGAGCTTAAAAGAAATGGTAGTCCAAGTTTTTGGGTAGCATCTAATGGACGTAAATACACAACACTTCCTTACATGTACACTTTCCCAGTTCCTAGAACTGATATGCAAATTATTAACGGTCTGATTCAAAACCCAGGTTACATCAATTAAAATACTGATTCATGAAAAAGAGATTAACATTAGCAACTATTGCATTAGGCGTATTGACTTTTGCGGCTTGCAAAAAAGAGAATGAAGTACCACCTAAACAGAATAATTATATAATAGAATATACTATTCCTGCTCCTACCTTTCTTACTGACGTAGAGAGGGATATTTTGGATGCAAAACGTGATGAATGGGATAATTTATAGTCACCACTATTTTAAACAGTAATTATAAAATAAAAAATATGTTTAATAACAATAGATTATTAAAATTTAGAAATATACTTGGAGCGGCTCTCCTTGCTGCTGTGACACTTGTCTCATGCGGGAAAGACGATGAACTCTCAAAAAGAGGAAATGTACTGGAGTTTGAGACCACAACTTACAGTATACCACAGTCTGGCGAGTTGGTTATGAAAATTGTAACTACAGCACCTGTTTCCTCCGATGTAAGCATTCCATTTACTATAAGTGGCACAGCAGAGAAAGGAATAGATTTTGATCTTTCTGCGAGTGCTTTTGTTATTCCGGCCGGATCTAAAATTGGTGAAGTAAAAGTAACTGCTAAGCCTTCTTTCGATCTGAATAAGTCATTTAAGGTAGTTTTGGGAAGTATTCCTTCTGGAATCAATGCGGGTAATCTGCTCTTTACTGAGGTTTCAATTGGACCAAAAGACATTCTTATTTATTCTTTCGAATCTCAAAAATTAAGTATGACAGAAAATGTTGATGTTAATCTTACATTAACAGCTGCAGAAGGTACTTTTATTTCACCCACTGAAATGAGAATACCTGTCGAACTAATTCCAGGTACTACAACTGCTGTTGAAGGTGTACATTTTAGTTTTGATGGCCTAAAAGAGTTTGTAGTTCCTGCAGGAAAACTAAGAGCTACACTTAAGCTAAAATTCTTAAAACAAGAGGTTGGTAAAACGACTATCGCTTTAAAGGTTGTTCCAAAAAATAATCATTTTGTTGCTGGTAACTTTAATAGGACGAATATTACTATTGATGGTAGTAATTTCAGCAGATTAAAAGGTACCTGGAAATACAAGGCCTTTACTAATAGAAATTGGATTATAGAGAATATCTGGGGCATGGATGATGAAGCTTTGTTTCCAAAAAATAATACTGATGATTTGATTATTATTGATGAGACCACTTTAAATGTACAAATGACCGGAGATTTGAAAAATTATTTCAGAACTGCTACAATTACAGATAAAGGAGAAGTAACCGAACGTTTACAGGAAGCTGGATTTCCTCCACCAGCGGTAAAAATGCAATTGGTACAATTATCTGCGGCCAATGTATTCTTTTCTCCACTTAAACAAAAAATACGTTCCACAGAGTTAGGATTCCGTGTATTTGTAGAGAGTGGCAAGGATATTCTTGAAGTAACTGTCAGGGATTATGAACCAACTGATTTCCTTTCTAATACTTATGAGATGTATAGTTCATTCGGTGATGTTCCGGCAATGAAAACCATGCCTCTACGTTTCCATTTTGAACGTGTAAATTAAGAATATCCAATTTTCAGATACAAAAAGCGACTGGTTCTAAAAAGCCAGTCGCTTTTTTAATTTAATTGCTTTCGGCTACTACTTCCCTATTCAAATCTTCTGCCTTTATGACTAATACTGGAAATGTAAAAGATAAGACCAACTACGAACAGCACACCTCCGATAAAGTGCTTTAATTACCTATAAAGTTCCTTATGCATTTCATTCAATTCAGCTTCTGGAATTTTAACAACTTTCCTATCATAAGTCATCAAGCCATTAGTTTCAATTTCTACATCAGTCGTCTGTGTATAAACAGCGGCAGATAGCCCTTGCGGAATCAATCGTACCAAGTCTTTAACCAGACCAGCATAACGCTTTTTAAGTTCCTCTTTTGTTTTAAAACTCTGATATCCCCAGTTGTCCTTTTTCTGCCATGTATGTCCTTCAATTGGCAAACCTAAACCACCAAACTCACCCAAAACCAATATCTGTTTATCACCAAACAAATCAGCACGAGGCATCAGTGCATCAGGATAATTATGAATATCGAATATATGGCCAGCCGGAAAGAAATTACCTCCACTAGCACTATTCACTAATCTTGATGGATCGTATTTCATAGTCCAATTTGTTATATCTACAGTTTTAAACTGTCCCCAGGCTTCATTAAAAGGCACCCAAACCACAATAGATGCGAAATTGTACAACCCATCCATCATTGCTTTAAGCTCCTTACGATAAATAGCTTCCGATTCTGCTGTACGGATTTTATCATGATTCCGGCCAGAAGTTAATCCGGGTCGCATGTCCCAATGGTTGCCTCCCAAATCACCACTGGGCATATCCTGCCAAACCAATAACCCTAGCTGATCGCAATGATGGTACCAACGGGCAGGTTCAACTTTAATATGCTTACGAATCATGTTGAAGCCCATTTCTTTTGTCTTTTTCACATCAAAAAGTAAGGCTTCATCCGTTGGGGCAGTATATAAGCCATCAGGCCACCAGCCTTGATCTAAAGGTCCATATTGAAATACAAACTTATTATTCAATAACATACGCTGAACACCATTTTTATCTTTACCCATTGCGATTTTTCGCATTGCACAATAAGATGAAATCATGTCTATAACCTTTCCATTTCTCAATACCTTAATTTCAAGATTGTAAAGCTTAGGTGCATCTGGCGACCATAGTTTTGCATTGGGAACTGATAGCGAAACCGCTTCTCCTGCGCTTGCTACCACCCTGTTTACCAGCTGATTTCCATCCAACATATTAACTTCAACTTTATCACTAGTCATTGCATTTTCAACATTTGTTTGAACTTGCATTTTACCCCCATCAATATCAGCAGTATGCTTAGTGCTCGCAATGTACGTGGGAGGTAAACCTTCAATCCAGACAGTCTGCCAAATCCCAGTTACAGGTGTATACCAAATTCCCCTGGGTTTTACTACCTGTTTTCCGTTAGGCTGAGGACCTTCATCAGATGGATCCCATACTCCAAGCACAATTTCCTGAGTATTGGACTTCATCAAAAACCTAGTAATATCAAATGAAAAAGCATCATATCCCCCTTCATGTTCTCCTACTTTTTTGCCATTTACATACAATTCACACTTCCAATCTACAGCACCAAAATGTAAAAGAACGCGCTCCTTGTTAATGTTCTTGTTTATTCTGATTATCCTTTTATACCAAAGGGTATTATCTTTACCAACACTTTTTGCGACGCCAGACAATACAGATTCAACCGGATAAGGAACGATGATCTCTCCATCAAATGAACTTGGTATAGCTCCAAATTTACCTTTTGTGATACTATAATTCCATTTACCATTTAAATTTTGCCAGTCCTTTCTTACTAATTGTGGTCGTGGATATTCTGGTAAAGGTTGATCCGGATTAACTTTGGCCGACCAGGGTGTTCGTATAGGATCAGTATTAATTGGAGTTTCTTTTTCCTGTGCATAAAGCGTTTTTGAACTAATCAATAGTGTTGCAATAAACACCATCACTAATAAACCATAATTCAGTATACTAATACGTTTATTCATGTGTATAGGTTAATCAATATGAAATATTTGGTTGATTTAAAATCACATTTAAATATAATATTAAATTACCCCAATCTTTTATGCATATTGGTTGCAAATGAACAATACTAATCATACTACGGAAATCAAATGTATCATATTCGATTGCGATAACGTACTTGTTGATACAGAATCTACCTTAGTTTCAGTTCTTATTGACATGGCACGAGAATATGGTGCTCAAATGGACACTGAAGAAGCAATCAGATTATTTAGTGGCAGGCAGCTATTACAAAGTATCAGGATCTTAGAGCAAACATCGGACGTTACTTTTCCCAATGATTTTGAAAAAAGATTTAGAGTAAGACTCTATGATGAATTTCGTAAAGGTGTTCAACCCATTACAGGTGTAAAAGATTTATTGGAAAGTTTAAAACTCCCCTATTGTGTTGCCTCTAGTGGGCCTAGAGAAAAGATTGAACTCAACTTAGGACTAACCGGATTAATCGGTTTTTTTGATGAAAGCAGGATTTTTAGTTCTTATGATATTGATAGCTGGAAGCCAGATCCTGATATCTTTTTGCATGCAGCAAGCGCCATGGGCTTTTCACCGTCTGAATGTGTTGTAATAGAAGATAGCCTTGCAGGAATTGAAGCAGCCAGGAACGGAGGTTTTAGGGTATACGGATTGACAAATGGTTATAATCAACAAGAACTATCTGATCAGGGAGCTATAGTATTTGATGAGATGAAGGGCTTACCACAGCTTTTAAATATCTAATCTTTTAACCAGGTTAAAAAGGGTAAATACATTTCAGGAATTGTTTTTTACGGTTCAATCATCAAATAACTCATCTGAGTTGACTTTTTCAAAAACATATAAACATAACTTGTATTATTGGATATAATGATAGAATAATGAAGAAAATAATTGTTGCAACTGATTTTTCAGTAGAAGCAGATAATGCAATGCATTATGCTGCCACTGCTGCTTCCGATGGTAAATATGAAGTGATACTTTTCACCTTGCAGAATATATCCATTCATGCGCTTAATTCAAGAATTTCGCCAGAAGGACTAGACCAGCTGTTAAAAAAGTATCAGGAAAAACTAAATATTGTTTCAGCAAAACTATCGGCCGACTATGGTATCAAAGTAAGCCCATATTTTGCAATGGGTGATTTTTATGAGGAACTTCCAAAATGCTATGAAGAACACAATGCAGATATGGTTGTTTTAGGTATGGCACAAAAATCATTCGAACAGGATTTATTAGGAAATACAACCACCCAATCATTACATCGATTTAAGTTTCCAATATTGGCAATTCCATTATCTGTAAAATATAAAGGAATCAAAAATATACTCTTCGCCTGTGATATTGTACGAGGAGTTCATAAAGAGGTTTTAGAAAGTGTAAAATCCATTTCTCAGGATTTTGGGGCAAATGTTGAAGTATTTCATGTTTCAAATAAAGTTGCTGAATTAAAACAAGAGCAAATCAATAATCACCTGAAAGAGATAAAACAGGAGTTTAAGGGGATTAGCTATCAATATAAAAACGTCCAGTCAAATGAGATTTTAAAGGCTATTAATATTGAAATGCAATCCATACAAGCCGATTTATTGATTATGGTTCCATATCGTTATGGTTTCTGGGCCTCTTTGATACATAAAAGCAGAACCCGGGTGATGGCATCCAGTAATAATATTCCATTACTTTCTTTACCACTGTAGCCTGGATTAAAACAATTGTCAATGGCTAAACGTTTTTATAACAGCAAGTTGAGCTGAATATTAAAATCGAAATAGGCATTACCATGAAAGAAAGCTTGTATAAACCAGCAATAGTTTTATTGTTATGCTGTACAAGCTTGTCTTTATCTTGCGGGACAAAGCGAAACATTATTGTGAATGTTCCGCAAAAAACATCTTTGAGTCTTTCGAATGAAAATAAAAAAGCAAAATATTTAGATTATCGGGAAGAATTTAAAAAGCTTTTAAACAAAAAGAAACTCCTGCTTCCCTTTTCTGAATTAATTACTGAAGCATATCAAAAGGTAAATCATCAGCCAATTCTGGTTACCAAATTCCTTCCAGAAAAAAATCTACAGATTTTACTAGATTATTTAGAAAAATGTGATGAACATGGATTGGATACAACTCTTTTTTATATTCCAGATATAAAGGAAAAACTGGCAGCAGTTAACGCTTCAAAATCCTCAGATTCTCTGAGAGCCTACCAAAATTTAGTAAAGTTAGAATTGGCCACTGCAACTGCCCTGATCAGATATAGCATGATTTTACAATACGGCCTTGTAAATCCGGGTATTATATACACCGAAACGCAATATAGCACTCCTACCTTACAACCAGACAGCATTACCATAATGCATGTGTTTGAAGTAAAAGATTTAAAGAAATATCTGGACAGCATTCAACCCAAAAGTTCTGCTTACATCAAATTGCAAAAAACACTAATTGCAGCAAAGGAGAATAGTTCAACGACTACTGATGAGATCAGAAAGTCATTAGTTGTAAACATGGAGCGGTTACGCTGGAAAAACAGACCGATTGAAGAAAAGTATGTATCCGTAAACATTCCAGGTTTTACTCTTGATATGATCGATAAAGGCAAATCAATCCTCCGGATGAAAGTTTGTGTTGGAGAAAAAGGACAATGGGAAACTCCCCAGCTTGGTAGTAAAATCTTTAGAATACAGGTCAACCCTGTCTGGAATATCCCACAAAGTATTGCTCGTGATGAAATTAGTAAAAATGCTGCTCAGGATCGCTATTATTTATCCAATAGCAATATTAAGGTATATAAAAAAGGAGTGCTTATTCGAAATTCCGAATCTATAAACTGGTCTACGGTCAATCTCGATGAGTATTCATTTCAGCAGCAACCAGGAGCAGAGAATGCATTAGGAAAAATTAAATTTCTATTCGAGAATAAAAGTAGTGTTTATCTCCACGACACCCCACATAAAGTATTTGATCAGCCCATGAGGGCAATAAGCCATGGTTGTATAAGGGTTCAGAAGCCACTTGAACTTGCCTATGCGTTATTCGAAAAAGGCTCGAAATATGAACTGATCAAAAATGCAATGCAAAATGGATATCCCCGTGCTAAGTTTATTGACCTTCCACAACAAATTCCTATTAGAATTGATTATTTTACAGTTGGGCTTGACGCTAAAGGCACTGTTCATTACTATAAGGACATATATGATCAGGATCCTATCCTTTACAAAGCTATTACCAAACAATTTTAGATCTGTTTTGTTTAATTTCTAACACATTAGAATTTATTCCATGAAGAGAAGAAGAAATTTTATTATCTCTGGAGTTCTACTCGTTCTAGCAGGTTTATGTACCAATTATGCCTGGAATACTGCTAATAATTCATTAAGTGTAAATATAATGATTTTTGCTACGGCTCTTTTTATGGCTGCGATAGTAATTTTTGTCCTGAATTTCAGAGAGTAATTTATGGATTATTTAAGCAAAATATCAATTTCAGATGTCAGAAGATCTGATTTATGGAATGGTAATCCTACCAGAGTATCTGAATAATAAACACTCTGGCAGGGATATTATAACAAGCTCGGCTATCATTTCCCGGCTTCTGACTTTAAATATTAAGGAATATTATTAAAGTCTAACAATTGGTACTGATAAGCTCCATTATAGTAAGCTTCAGGTGGATTCTGAGATTCTACTCCAATTAATGCAACCAGATTATTATTATCATCTAAAATCTGCGTTAATGCAACAGGGTGCAAATTTCTCTGGTAGTCAGGAAATTCAGCAGCAGTTGGTAAACAGGCACAGAAAAAATGATAAGCCATGTGTCTTGAATTATTCTGACTTGATAAATGATAAATAATTCCAGTACGTGCTGTAGTGCAACTAGCACCACAGGAAGATGATGTAGGTTGATAATAGTGCGTTGTATTAGCCGGAGTTGGAGATGAAGGTGTGGTAAATGAAGATAGATTTAAACCTGTTGTTGTCCATCCACTAACCGGTGTAATAACTGGTGTAGCTGTACCTGAAGATGCATTAGCTGTTACCCTTCTACTATTTGCAGAAGTAAAATTAACAAAAGGAATCATTTCTGTAATGGTTTTGTATGTGCTAAAAGATGATTTACTTCCATAGCCTCGACCGTGTGTAAGACCATAACTGGAACTCACAAATGAAGCTCTTGCTAAGGAAGAGTTAGGATTGCTTATCGCCCACTCTTCGGTACTCCCGGCAGCTAGTGAAGGACTTGTCCACGTAATTGAAAGTGTGGTTCCACTATAGGTGTATGTTCCACTCCAAGAGACATATTGTCCGGTTGGATATACCCATCCCCAAGGGGTATATGTTGAACAGTTTTTTGATATTCCATCAAAAGTGCACAAATGAGAATTGAAAACAGATTTACCTTTTTTCTCAGAACTGTCCCAGGTCCATACAGTTGCAGCAACGGTTCCTGTGGAGGCTTTGAAAGATAGATTAACAATGCGTTGAGTTGTAGGGCCACTGGTGTCAAAATTACCATTTACCCAAGTAAACCTTTCCTTTCCACCAGGAAGTGGCTGTGCTGAAGATATTATTGAAGACATTTTCCCAGTCATTTCAGGGCGCCTTTCTAATGCGGCTCCTTCTTTACAGGATACAAAGCAAAAAAATATAGTGGTCAAAATTATAGTTAACTGTATAGATATAGCTAGTTTTAATTGTCTATTGTTCATATTGATAAGTTTTATAATTATATTTCATTTTAATCTTCAATAGTAACTTCTATTACTTTAGATTCCTGATGCCTTTCTCCATTACTATCTAGTGTAGTAGATACAAATCCAACTTGGTAAATGCCTGATTTTAGATATACCTGTCCCCAATTACGGAGTGCTGTATTACCTGGTGATTTAATAGGAATGGAAGAACTAAATCCACCTAATGTCTCTTGCACTCCATGAAATCCTTTACTTACAAGCCATAGCTCTTTGCCAAGAGAAGTTGTACCACTTTTTCTTCTTATGGTAAACCTATCATTGTATTGAGGTCCAGCAGTATATACCACTTCAGCTTTTTCATTAACATCCTCATCAATCTGTACAAGATTAATAGTATTCTCACCTGGATTACCAGCCTTAAGATGACCAATTAGCTCCTTTCTATTACCTAAAACAGAATACCAAATTGGTGATTGTATTAAATAAAAAGGTCGTTTAGGGTGATTATCGATCATGCGAAAAGCAAAATAAAAAGGTTTGCCAATAACTGTTAAATCAGATAAATTTATTGGACCAGCTGGTTGGGTACTGGCTAGTATAGGAGGAAATGTAACCCTATTCGTAACATTTTGCCATGTGGCTCGCTTAACACCTCCAAAAGTATAGTCCCCATCGAAATCGGTTGATACTAAAAGAGAGATCTTATCCCATGGAATTGGACCCCAATCCGGATTAGCAATCGGCCAACTTGCAGCAGCTAAATTAAATCTTATAAAGAAATCCAGTTCCATTCCAGAAGGCATTTTCTTTCCGTTTCTAAACTCATATTCATATCCGTAAATTCCCGAATAGTAATCGATTGATTCTGGATTTCCTTCCAGTATGAACTCTACTCTCTCCCCGACTTTATAGGTTTTATTAACTTTTAGTTTTACATCAAAAGGTATATTTACCGTATTTTCAGTTTCATTTGGGTCTTCATCTTTAGGAAAAACTTTGGCTTTAGTACAAGCCTCCATAAGCAGACTTATACTCACAAGCATGTATAACATTTTTCTCAGCATCACATTTTTTTTTATCAGGTTTAAATTCTCCATAATTAAAATCTCTTTAAATAAGCTCATTTACCTCCATAATGGATGTTGCTTCAGTGCTTTGTTTAGTCCAAGTTCATAAGAAGGAATAGGATAAATCACATGCCGTTGAGAAGCATTTTTAAAAGTAAGAGATTGCCATGCCTCAGGACCGAGATCGACGTTCATCTGTACCAATGTTTCTTTCATGGTCTCTACAAATATGCCCCAACGAATAAGATCGGCCCTACGCAATACCTCATAGCACAGCTCTTTTGACCGTTCATCTATTATAGATCTAAAAAAAGTATGCTTTGCTATTCCTTGTGGTAGGTCATTTGCGTCCACATCCGTAGCCCCTGGCATCAATTTTCCGAATCCTCGCCTTCTCACCATATTAATTGCCTCTAATGCTTTTGGGTCGCGTCCCGCTCCATTAATTTCGTTTTCGGCTTCTGCATACATCAGTAATACATCTGCATAACGTAATAATGGGAAATTGATAGGAGTTGGTTGTCCGCTATTTGGCCTGAAGGTTTGGTATTCTCTTCTATATTTACCTGCATTTCTGTTATACAACTGGTTTTCAGCAAATGGAACTTTACCACCAGATGCGTTATAACTGAATGGAGCTATGTTCCAATCTCTTCTTAAATCACCTGGTTCATAAATTCTATAATGCTTTGCAGTTGAATTAATTCTACCTAGTGAATATCCGATGTCATTGGTTGTACTTGAATTCCTTATACCTATCCAGGATCCAACATATCCGCCTTCCGAATTAGCATCTGTATTCGCACCATAGTGCTCTACTTCCCAAATACTTTCTTTAATATCATATTCATCCCGTGCGTATTTTATAAAAATATCAGAATAATCAGGATTTAGTTTATGCCCCGCTCCAAAATCATCCATCACTTTCTTGGCCCAAAATCTTGCTTTTTCATATTTGCTAACATCTTTTACTGGCTCCCCTGCCATATTCAGACACACCCTGGCTAATATCCCTCTAACTGCAGATTTACTAACTCTCCCTCCAAAACCTATTTTTTCTATTGGGTCTACAAGTCCTTCTGCTGTTTCCATATCTGTAATGATCTGTTCATACACTTCCTTTGCGGGAGTAGCAGGTATATCTACTTCTTCATGATTCGAAATAGGCTTAAGATATACGGGTATATTTTCAAAATTTTGAACTAAAAGGAAATAATAATACGCTCTCAGGAACAACGCCTCCCCCCTAACCCTATTTCTATAGGATTCGGCTATAATTTTATTATTGTCTACGTTAGCCAACAATGCATTTGCCCTTCCAACCCCTTCATAAATTGACCTCCAAAACCATAAAATATCCGGATCGCTTACCGAAAAATTGTATCTGTATACACCAACAACACTTGCCTGCACACTATAAAAACCTTCATCAGCTTCCATATTGTGAAGCGTATGCATATAGGCACCATAAAGTCTGTTCATACCTAGTCTATCATACACACCTGCCAAAGCAAAATCAAGGTGATCTTTAGTCTGATAATAAGTAGAAGGGGCAAAAAAATCAACTGGCTCAGTCTGCAAAAATTTCTTGCAAGAACCAAGTGTTATTATCGTAACAATTATTATTAACTTCAAAACTATATTTTTCATATTCTCTATTCTTTAGAAGGAGGATTACTAAAACTGTGCTTTTATTCCGGCTACAAATGTTTTGTTTTGTGGATAAGCAGAATAGTCCAACCCTGGGGTAAGCACACTATTCCGAACTGCTACTTCAGGATCAAAACCTGAGTACTTTGTCCATGTCAATAAATTTTGTCCAGATACCATAACAGATAAATTGCTCATTCCAGCTTTTTTTATCAGTTGTTTTGGTAAGTTATAGCTTAGGGATACTGTTTTTAAACGTAAATAAGATCCATCTTCCAAAACTCTTGATGAGTGATAGCCTTGCGGCCCCCCACCGTTTGTCCTGAAATTCTTACTACTCTGATTCTCATCGGTCCACCGATCTGAGTACGATGCATACTGATTCACATGAGAAAGAGATGTTCCATTTCCCTCAAAAATCAGTCTGTTTGCATTGTAAATATTGTTACCATAATTCCATTGAAAGAATACATTCAAGTTAAAGTTTTTGTAGGAAAAATTGTTGGTAAAGCCTCCGAAATGCTTTGGTAAGCCTCGTCCAATCACCGTCATGTCATCTTGAGAAATTCTGCCATCTCCATTTTGATCTTTGTACTTTATATCTCCCGGCCTTATATCGGCTCTAGGAGTTCCATTATCAGATATCCCGCTTTTAAGAAGATAAACACCAGGAGAAACTTCATCAAAATCAGCATATTGATAATTACCCAACCATTCATACCCCCAGAACTGTCCGGCGGGTTCGCCAATCCTGGATATATTAAAAGCATCTGTATAAAAGTAATGTGTTGAGTTATTTCTGAACATTTCAAACTGCCCACGGGTCAATTCTAACACATTATTTTTATTAAAACTGATATTAAAACTAGTTTCCCAGCTAAAGTTTTTATTGACAATATTTCGAGTATTTAAACTGAACTCCAGACCATCATTGCTCAATTTTCCTATATTCTGATAAACACGTGCAAATCCAGTAGCATAAGGTAAATCGGCATAGAGTAACATATCATGTGTAATTCGCTTGTAAGCATCTACTTCTAATTTGACACGATTTTTAAAGAAACTCAGATCGAGACCAATATCTAACTGTTCAACAGTTTCCCATTTCAGTTTATCATTGCCTAATCCATTTGGATCCGGAATTACTCCTTTAGTTGGCGATTCATTATTGAAAGAATAAGAAGCAGCAAGAGGGAAATCCAGATTTGGTAGATACCCAAAATTACTGATTCTGTTGTTTCCTGTCATACCATAACTTGTTCTTAGCTTGGCTGTAGATATGAATGTTATATTTTTGAAGAATTTTTCCCGATCTATATTCCACGCAAAAGCACCGGAAGGGAAATATCCCCATTTATTTCCATTTGGAAACTTAGAGGATCCGTCACCTCTAAAGGTCGCTGTTAACAGATACTTAGATTTATAATTGTAATTCAACCTACTAAATACTGAAACAATAGAATACAAACCGCTAGAAGATGATGATAAATAAGGAGCACCCTGCCCCACACCAGCCATTCCCAATTCTTCGTTAGGAATTAACATAATGTTTGTACCATAGCTTTTATTGTTTCCACCACCTAATGAGAAACCCAACAATGCATTCATAGTATGATTCCTATTAAATCTTTTGTTGTAAGCAAGTGTATTTTCATTTAGCCAAGTCGATACTGTACCATTCTGAATACCAGCTTGTACACCTCTGTTATTTCTGGGAATAGGCAATCCTTGAGGTGTACTAGAATTATAAAAAGCCTCTCGTTCAGAAGTGTTGTCTCTTATATTTCCAGTAGCTTTAAAGATCAGATTATTAGTAATGTTATAATTAACAAATGCATTGACAGATAATGAACGGTTATTTTGTACATTATAAGTATTTAAGAGCTGCTTGACCGGATTTACTCTTGTCGAGTTAGGATCATCAGGGTTTACGAGATCATCCAAATTCTCATCCGACAAATCAATTTCTTCACGTCCTGTAACAGGCCTGTAGCTAAAAGTAGTGTAGAAAATCCCATTAGAAAGATTAGTTGAAGAAGTAGATGCCAAAGAAGCTTGTGCACCATAAATTCGGTTAAATGAAAAATTACTTACAACACCCACTTTCAACTTATCGGATAATGTGTGGTTCAATGAAATCCTCCCCTGCTTTCTTGAAGTTCCAGTATTTAGAATAATACCCTCATTGTTGAACAATGATCCTGACAATGCATATTGTGTATATAAATTACCCCCTCTTATTGAAAGGTCGTAAGTCTGCATTGGGCTGGTTTTAAAAACTTTACTCTGCCAATCAATCCCATTTACGGACCGATAATCATCTAGTGTCTTTCCATCTTGCAAATAAGTAGTTCTTGCTATCGATGCTCTGAATTCATATTGGTACTTAACAAACTCATAAGCATTCATCATTTCAACTTTTTTTCTTATTTGGTGGTATCCGAAGGTTGAATTAAACGCGACTTGTGGTTTTCCAGATTTTCCTTTAGCAGTCTCTATTACAATTACACCATTGGCAGCCCTGGAGCCATAAAGAGCTGCTGCTGAAGCATCTTTTAATACACTGATAGATTCAATATCATTAGTATTGAGTGTAGAAGGATCAAAATCCTCTATTGGGAATCCATCGATTATATACAGAGGTGACGGATCTTGGGAAAGAGAACCTGGACCACGTATAATAATGCTTTGCATCATGCCTGGTTGCCCTTCAGCTGTAGAAACTTGTAGTCCGGCAACACGTCCTGCCAACGCTTCAGTAAAAGTTGTAACAGGTGCCTTTACTACATCTTCTAAATTTACTGTCCCCACAGACCCAGTGAGGTCTCTTCTGGAAACAGTACCATAGGCAACAACTACTGTTTCTTCGAGATTAATATTGCTCTGTTTTAATTTAACATCAATTTTAGACCTCTTTCCTACAGATATTTCCTGAGTTGCAAACCCAACATAACTAAATACTAACACAGCAGTTTCACTTTGAACAATTATTTTGTAATTCCCTTTTACATCTGATACAGTACTAGTCTGAGTATTTTTAACTTTTACACTTACTCCTACCAATGGTTGTCCATTTTCATCAGTAATATTTCCTGTAAGAGTTATAGGAGACAGAGTGGTAATTTTTGTATTGCTGTTATTTTTAATAACAACAATTTTATCCTCATTATTAAAAAACATTTTAACATCTTCCCCTTCAAAGCACTTATCAAGAACTTCTTTAAGCATCGCATTATTCATGTTCAAAGTAATCGGCTTGATTTTTTTCAAAAGTGCCCCATCTGAAGTAAAAGTATGCCCCGTTTGTTGAGTTAACTTGTAGAAAACCTCATTTATTGTGGCATTCTTTACCTTAATATTTACTTTTTGAGCATAAGAAGATGCATTCACTTGTAAAAAGGCAAGCATCAGGAATATAAAGCTGAGTTTCATGATTAACAGTAATTTATAGGAATAGCAGAATTGCTTCCTACATATTAATGCAGTAAAATTTTTATACATTTGGTTTAGTTTAATTAATTAGCCTCAATTAGTTAGTTATTCTATCCGGCATCATTAGTTGCCGGGAAACCGGGAGTGCTTGCAACGCTCCTGGTTTTTGATAACTGTCATTATCCTATAAATTTTGATTAGTTATTTTTCTCTTCTATTACAATTATCCTCCTTCCTTTACCAAAAGCATCCTGAGGATAAACTTTGAATTTTACTTTATTAGTTAACTCTATTGACTTTAAAAGTTTTAATACACTCCTGGATCTCAGGTAATTTCCATTAAAATAGATATTTGACATATCTCCTTCATATTCAACCTGCAAATCATACCAATTAGACAGATCTGTCATTATTTCTTTAATATTGGCATTGTCGAAAACAAAATATCCATCTTTCCAGGCTATTTGATCAGCTGCATAAGGTATCTCTTTTATAGTTATCTTATCATTATTATTTAAAGCCATCTGACCAGGCTTTAAAATTATCGACTCCAGAGTGTTTTTATCTTCCTTTTGAAGGGAAACTTTTACAACTCCTTCAAGTAAAGTCGTTTTAATTATTCCGTGATTATAAGTATTAATGTTAAAATGTGTACCCAAAACTATAACCTCCTGTTTGTTCGTATGTACAACGAAAGGCTTCGTCTTATTTTCTGAAACTTCAAAATAACCTTCCCCCTTTAATGTAACTTTTCGTTCTTTTGATGGAGAAAAAGAAACAGGATATTTTAAAGAAGAGGCTGCATTTAACCATACCTTTGAACCATCAGGTAAATTAATCTGATATTGTCCTCCCTTGGGAGTTTCTATAGTATTATATTCTATAGAATTTACATTTTCATCACCAGAGATTGAATAAATCAACTGCTCTTGTGCGCCCTTTGTTATTGTAACTCCTGATTGCTTAGCTATTTGTCCTTCTTTTATATCAGATAAAGCTATTCGATTTCCATTTGCTAACGTGAGATAAACCTTATGGCTATCTTCTTTAATACTATTATTCGCCGCAATTCTAGTTGTTAATTTCTTATTACTTGATTTATGTATATAAAAGCCAATACTTAAACACAAAAGAACAGAAGCTGCAACAGCAATCCTTTTCCATAAATTGTAATTCTTTCTTTCTTTAGATTCAGTTTCGCTTTTACGTAGAACTTGACTTAAAATGCGCGTACGACTACTGACACTCAAGCTTAGTATTTCTGTTTGACTATCGAATTCCTCCGAGAGAAGATCCAGAATTTGTTTATTATACAATGGATCTTCCAAATAACCGAAAAACTCTGCCAGTTCAAGCTCTGTACATGCGTTAGACATATATTTCTTAAATAGTTCTAAAATCCGACTTGTATTATTCATGAAATAAAACAGCTTAAATTCTGGCCTGTGGTTTATTATATTGACACACAATTAAAATGTTCAGGTAGTCATTTTCTTTAAAAAAGAAAAAACAATTCATAAAACACTATAAATCAATTAGTTTATTTTACGTCCACGAATCAAAAAAGAATAAAAATATCTGGTAGGACATTCCATTTTTTATTAAATGTTCCCGAATACTTTTAAGGGCTAGTTTCATATGATAATGGACAGTAGAAACAGAAATATTCATCCTTTCTGCAGCTTCCTCATATTTCAGACCATCTATATGACATAAATTATAAACCATTTTTTGTTGTTCTGGTAAATGATCAAGCACTTCATCTAATGTTTTAACTACCTCTCGATAATCTATTATATTTTGAGTACTATTATCTTCATCAGATAAAGAAAAAATCAATTCTTGTCCTATCTTTTGCTTATGAGCTAATTGCCTAAGTAAGTTGAATGAATGATTCCGAACTAATATATTTAAGTAGGCACCAAAGTTGTTAATCGTTTTTAACTTATCTCTACCTTCCCATACTTTAATGAATATATCCTGGACAATTTCTTCGGCTATTTCTTCTGATCGCATCAACTTCCTGCCAAAAGAAAAAACATATTTTTGATAGTAATCAAAAAGTGAACAAAAGGCAAGCTGGTCTCCTTCGGCAATTTTAGCCAATAATAGTCTTTCGTTATCAAGAGGTTTAATTGCCATTATTCTAGCCAATGAACTTCAATAATAGTCATATTTTTTAATAGACTCAATGTATTTGCCTTTAATAAGTTAAACGATCTGCTACTATTGGGAGCTTATCTCCATTCTCAGTTAGGTATTGCCATTAATCGTCTGTCTTCACAGCTATAGGGAATAGCTGTCCCGAAGAAGAATCGTTATAAAAATCATGCTCCCTCAATCCAAGGTCATCATATTGCAAAGGAACAAGCCATTTACCCCTGGCATCGGTAAGTCCATATTTATGCCCTTTCTTAATTAATAAATATTGATCTTTACCAACAGCACTGATCTGATCATACAACAATTCCTAGTTTTAATTCACCGTTTTCTGGATTATATTTAGACAGCAGAATTTTTCCCAACAAAAAGAAATTGTCATAAAAGGCATTTACATGACAACTCATTAAGTGGAATAATAAAATCACCTTTTTTGTTAAGAAAACCCATTTTGGAATAATTCGTATAAATACCTGAACTATCTCTTACCACTGCGGCTACTCCAAGGCTATCAAAAGCGGCAGCCTTATCAAATCTTGCCGGTACAATTATCCATTATTATTCCATAATGATCTATAAGCCCATATTTTCCGTTTTTCCTGACCTTTGCAAACTGATAATTGTAAGGAATTCCAGAGTACCATTGTCCGTTATACTCTGTAAGTAAATCAATTTCATCGTAATCAAAACTGCTTAGTGGCTTTCCATTTATATGGACTATTCCGTAAGCGCCATCCTTTACTATATATTGCATGCTCATAATTTTCATCTCCATATGCTTTAAGAGCCCGATCATAAAAGTGCTGCCAATTCATATATATTATAGTTTAAGCATTTAATTTATAGGCATTAAGATAAATATATTAGGCTTAAATTTCTGCTTTTATAATTTGATAAAAAAAAGCAAACAAACAATCATAATTCACTGTTATTCAGCAACTACGTTTTCATAACATCTGTTTACTATAAAACTAAAAAAAATGAAAAAGTTAATTATTGCATTTGCTGTTGTGGTATTCTCAATGGTAAGCACAGTAAAAGCACAGACAACAGAAAAAACATCTAAAGAACAAACTGCGAAACATCACAAATCCTCATTACATTGCTACATGATGAAGGATGGTGCAATGATGGAATGCTGGGGCAAAACCGGAAAAGCTATGACGAAAGATGCAACCTTAAAAAATGGCACTACAGTTAGTATGGCAGGAGAAATAACAACTAAAGACGGCAAAAAAGATGCACTGAAAGATAACCAGTGTATCATTGCAAAAAATGGTGAAATAATGGATTTTGCAGCAGCACATCCTAAAAGCAAAATGCATAAGGATGAAAAAATGATGGATAAAACATTGTAATGTAGCATTTTTTAATCTGACAGTTGGTAGAGTAAGTGCCAACTGTCAGATAGAATTTCCAGATATGCTTCTAATTAAAAGTAAAGCCTCTGGCTTTTAATATACCTTCCTTCTTGATCGAAAGAAGAGCTTCAACATACGCCCCTCTTAAAGGAAGAGCTTTATTATTATTAATCTTAAAATAAGGCTCTGAATAATATTGCTTTATGTAATTAGGATGTTTATCTGTGATATCAAACGTAAGTTCATCTTTAAACTTTAGAGGGATTGCATCTACAATTTTAGGTTGGCGTTCATCAAACTGATATGGATCTCCTGGACGAGCCCACCTCCCTTCTACAGTTTGATAAACGTCGAAAAATTGATATTTCTCATGATAAAGCTTACCACAGTGCTCACTTACAAATAACATAACATATCTATAATTAGAGAACTTTGGAATTCCGGAATGATCAAAAACAGTAAAATTTACTGTGTCTTGTTTAAGATCTCCATATATATTTTCTACTCTTTTATATTTTGCTAGAAACCTACTATCAAGAA
Source organism: Pedobacter sp. ASV1-7 (assembly GCF_040203335.1). NCBI lineage: Bacteria > Pseudomonadati > Bacteroidota > Sphingobacteriia > Sphingobacteriales > Sphingobacteriaceae > Pedobacter > Pedobacter sp. ASV1-7. Next base: position 141,192 of record NZ_JBEHBV010000002.1, read on the forward strand.
TACTAACATTATCACAATAGTAATCACCTAATATCTTTAAATCGATCTTTTCCCCTATAAAAACATACAACTTAGGATTATTTTCCTCACACCGAACTAATTTCTCACAAACTTCAGGTTCGAGTTTAACATTTATATGCTTCATTTTTATTAAATCTGAAACAGCATGTTTTTGTGTGATAAACCTAAATGAACTAAAAAATAAAGTGTCAGTTAACCTGGCTCTGATTTTAAATCGGCCATCTTTATCCGGCACTACCACATAATTATTATTCTTATAAAGCTTATCTATTTCTATGGATTCTTCCTCGTTAATTTGTAGCGCTTTAGCAAGGTCTGGTTCTTTTCCGTTAAGTACTTTTAAGAAAAGACGATTGTTCGCTTTCTGAAACCTGGAAACTGTATCATTTAAAATCACTCTAAACGGAAAATCCTTTCTTGCGATAGAACTAGTATCTTTTGCTATCCCTTCTACCAATACAGTTTGTGAAAATACTTTGGTACTAAAAAATAATGCAAGAAGCGCTAAAATTGCTTTCATATTATTACTAATCTACTATGCTAAATAGATTTCACTAATATTTAATTGTTAATCATTGGTTGCAAACGTTCATCTTTATTTCTAAGATCAAGTCCACCTTCATAAACAGACTTTAGGTTAACCAAGTAAAATGCCCATCCACTAGCACAACCAAGCCTAATGAACTGTTTTGCATGGTCATTTTGAGGTATATTGTAATGCTTTAGGCTTACGATAGTATGATCAGCTTTCTCAGTTAAAGTCACATCAACAAGACATTCACCCTCAAAGCTGAACTGCAAAAAGTCTTTTCCATTTGCTTTTTTTATCACACCAGGCATTGAGTCCTCATATAAGTACCAAAACCAATTATAAGTACTTCCAGCCGTAACGTTAGTCTCAGAATCAATGACCACCCCAGCTTCATTAGTAAAAATCACTTGCTTGAGAAACCATTTCTCCAATTCCCCAGCCTTAGTCCAGGCATTATAAATATCTGTTAAAGAAGCCTTAACCGCAATAGTTTTGGTAAAGGAAGTCCAATCAAAATCTTTCATAAGTGAGCAATAATATTTTGTAAAACAATGTAAAATATCCTTAAGCCTATTTCAATATCATTCGGCTATAATAGGAATCTAAAATATATAAAATCCAGTCTTGTTTGCCCCGAAAGAAGGAACAAAAACTATAAGTTACTGATTTACAATATTATTTATTATCTTTAAACAACTAGAATAATAAATCCTCCCTTTTGAAAATTCATTTTTTAATTAAAGTTAAATACATGCTCAAAATAAAATCTTATTTTCAAAGACCTGAAAAGGGTTATGACCCAGTGCCCTTAGCATATGCTCAGAAATATACTGATTTCGAGTTTAAAAAAGTTGATAGTGAATTGGTAAATAAAATTGGAGCTTTCTCTAATGGATTTGCAAATAAAACATTACTTGATCTTGGAGCTGGGCCAGGTCAGTATAGTATTGAATTTGCTAAACAAGGGGCTCTTGTAACCTGGCACGATATCAGTAAAAACTATTTAGAAATAGCCAGTCAAAAATCAAGGGGTGAAAAAATGAATATCAAATTTTCATTAGGCTACTTAGAGAGTGCTCAGGGCAAATTTGACATTCTGTTTAATAGAATCTGCTGGTATTATTGCATCAATGATTACAAGTTCGCTGGTTTAATATATTCATTGGTTAATTCGGGAGGATATGGCTATATAATCGTTAATAACGAGAATTGGTTATTTAACAAGTTAAAAACAGAAAAATGGATAAAAAGAGTCTATTTAAGCATCAATTTCTGGCTTAATGATTTTTTTGATATTAAATTTATCCATATTCATCCATCACATAAAAAATTAAAAAAAGTCTTTTCACAATTCCACTTTACTTACATTAATATAGAAAAGGAAAAGTTAAATACAGTAATATCCTTCAAGAAATAGTACTTCAAGTATCACCCCAACTGAATGCCTTATAAACCTCGCTTCAATAAACCTAATACCTGGTCGTCACTAAAATCTCCAAAATGTTGATAAGACTGTTTGTCGAGAATTTCTACTTTAAATTCCTTATGATAATCAAACTGCGTCCCCCTTGCGTTCAAATCGAGGTTTCCAACTCGGAGTTTAATATTAAATTATTTTATGGACCTACGTCTTTTACTTATGCGACAGTACCTGTCTTAACTTCTCCAGCCCTTTTATAATTGACCATTATCACTCCACTTGGACTAGTAAAACTCTCTACTACTGTAAATGCCGCCGGAATTGCATCATTGTTAAACAACTTTTTTCCCTTTCCAAGAAGAATAGGGTGAATATTGAGCCAAAATTCATCTACCAGATCATGCTTTAAAAGCAACTGAACCAATTCGCTACTACCCCAGACTTTGATGTCAGTTCCTTCGGAATCCTTAAGCTCTTTTATATCTGCTATACTTGTAAGGAACACGCTATTTTCCCAATCTGACTTATTCATAGTGTTGGATATAACATATTTTGTAACCTCATTTACCCCCGGCCAATAATCTGCATGCTTAGGCCAGTAGTCCGCAAAGATTTCAAATGTTTTTCTGCCAAGAAGTAAATCGGCAGGTTCCATCTGTTTTTGCATGAGCTTACCAGAAACTTCATCAGCATAAGGTGCAGTCCAACCGCCATAATTGAAACCGCCAGATGTATCTTCATCCGGACCACCGGGAGCCTGCATCACTCCATCTAAAGTGATAAATGATAGAACAGTTATCTTTCTCATATTATTGGTGTTTTATTAAGATATAAATTTCACCAATAAATATGTTATTATTGATGTGCGAATACGACAATCACAGTGGGTAATCGCGACATTTGAACGAGTAAACTAAAGATTTCTTTTCAAAAAAGCATCAATTTCGCCAGTTTTCTCATCCGTAATAAAGCCATATATGGCATGTCCTTTTCCTTCGTATATATTGGTGATAACTTGATTGCCCTTTTCTTTCATTTTTCTTTCTAAATCATAAGCATAATCAACATGGATCAGTTTATCCTGATCGCCATGAAAAGTTAGTAAAGGTGCTGCTCCCTTTTTTATAAGATTTGAATCTTCTAAACCTCCCCATAGATTAACTACAGCTTTTATAGGTAATACTTTCTGATTGGAAGCATAAGCTGTATATAACGCTGTCATCGCTCCGGCAGACCCTCCAGAAATAGCTATTGAACGTGTATCCAGTCCATATCCTTTTCCATTATCCTTAATCCATTTAAGTGCTAACTGAGTATCATCTGAAGCATTTTTAATTGCCTCTCCCAGTTTAGGATGAAATCCCTTTACAGGTAGTCCTTTTGACATATTTCCGGAACAGCTTGCACCTGAAACCTTTTCATGCTTTAAGGTGAGGTAATAGTTTATTGAAATTACTGCATACCCATATGAAGCTATTTTTGAACACAATGCTTTGGTGCCTGATTTATCACCACCACTAAAACCTCCTCCATGAACAAATACAAATACTGGTAACTTCTCCTTTTTAGCTAATGGCAGATATAAGTCTAAAACCCTGTCTGAAGTAGAATCTTGTTTAATATTGGTTCTCTGGTCTCCATATCTGATATTTCTAAGAACTTTCATGTCTGAAGAAGAAGTGCCGTTAGTCTGAGCAAACCCAGTACTTAATTTAACACCAAGGCCAATAAAAAGTATAAGGCCGGCTAATTTAATCTGATAGTGTTTCATATTTTTATTAGTTATCTTTTTTAAGGACTAAATTATTGGAAAACCCATGAATAAGACTGAAAGTAATATTCAACCCCTCCTTATTGCTATGAATTTCCGCGTTATTTTTATTTTCTAATACTTTCCATCTGCCTTTTAATTGCAAACTTATTTTACTTATTGTTGATTTCCAGTAAGATTGCTGATCAGCAACTGCATTTAAATCAGGACTTGCTATACTCAAACTAACGGTGCCTGAAACATCTTTTATTCCTAATAAACAAGGTTTTGAAATACTTTGAACATATCCTGTTTTCACGTTTTTCATAGGCTCAAAAAACACATAAGAAGTTAAACTTTCAGGAATGTACTTAACAATGTGAATAGAATCTGTTTGTTCTAACACCGTATAAATTTCGTTCCTTTCTATTTTAGAACTGATTGATTTCATCTCGTCTGAACTTGTCTGAGGCACAACAACAAAATGATATTTAACGTTCACTGGCTCCTTTCCATGATTGATCCATGCTTTACTTGTCAATGCTTTATTTTTCTTCTTCCCGTCATGAGAACTATAATCAGGAGTTTCTTGTTCACCTGTTAATATTTCCACTTTATCATTTCCTTTAGGAATATAATAACCTGTTTTTACTCCATTAATTAACCATAATCCATTTTGCTCAACAGCTATGGAATAATGATTGTTCCCTTCAGAAATTGTGTTAGCTGATACTGCTTTATCTGATATAACAACTTCAGGGGTATGTTCTACGAAGACACTTTGAAACAAATTCGTAGCTACATTGCCAACATCAGTCTTTGCATTTATATGGCTTCCAAGGCACACTAAAATATTATTAAATGCAAAGACTGATTTACGAAACACCAGGTTATCTGGTGTATACTTACCTCTGGCATCTTGTTGAAAGTCCATTCCAAAAATTCCATTCTTTCCTAATGACAATGAGCCAGCAAAGTTTTTCTTTTGAAATTCAGTTGCAGTCAGCGACCTGGTTGTGAGCTTATTCCATGGCAAATGTATTGTTGTAGTTCCAGGAATAACGTTCCAATCCCAACCTTTACCTTTGGCAAGATATCCGGTTGAATTTACATCTCCATTATATAATACCTCCAGACTGCCATAGCTTTGATAGCGACCATATCTGTTCTGTTTATCATAAATTTCAGCTCCAAACATTCTACTTGTAAACCCACGCATTGCAGCGATCCAGTTATCCTTACGTAAAATGCCTAACTGGGCATAATTTAACTGATAAAAGCCATCCAGATCTTCCTTTTTTACAGGGTACTTATTCTCTTTATAGAGATAATTATAAAATGCTTTCATATCATTACTTTTGATATTTAAGTCATCTCCTATTTCTATTAATTTAGCAACACTTTCTTTCTTCACAGTAGAGGATGAAGAGAACGGATTTCTCCCGGTTAAGGAATGGGGGAAAAACTTTCCGTCAGAAGTTTCCGATAACAAAGTTTTTATAGCATAACTCATATTTTCATAAGCTGCCTTACTTACTCTGAATGATGTTCCTTTTAATGAATAGGCTCGATTAATCCAGGTAGAAAATGCGACCATATAATTCATGTGAGCTGAATGATGATGAAAGCCTGCTCCATCGGGTTTAATCCCATCATTTCCTCCCTGAGATATCGCTATACAACGTTCCATAAATTTGCTTAGGTATCTCAGATCTCTAACAACATCTTCCTTTACAGGATTTGCAAGAGCAAGCTTAAAAAGAGTTTCGAGCTTCAGATGGATAAAATCGGTATTTACACCCGGTAAAAGATTTTCATTATATATTTGGTTGTATTCATGCGACCATTTTAACATCGCTAGCACCTTGGCTCTCATTTCAGAAGGATATGCATCCAAAGCATCCAGAAAACCTAAAGGAAACTTCCTGGCATTTTCATAAGAATTTGTAGGTAATACATTCCTCCCTCCTTCTGCTAATCCCTGATCCAATAAATATTCCGTAAAAAGTACCAATGCATCACGCGATTCTTTATTTTTATCCATTAGATATGATCGACCTAAAACTCCACAATACCCGGAAATCTTAACCAGAGTATCACTTTTAGAAATAGCTAGTATTCCCTTTCCTTTAATGGAATGATCATCATTTCTTTTTAGGTTAGCATGCCTGATATACTCCATTGAAGCTGCTAGTTCCGTTTTATCAATCGTTTTATTTAGACTTGCATATTTTTTACGGAGTTCTTCAATATCTTTAAATTCATTTTCAGATACTTGAATAACTTTACCTGAAGGCTTGTTTAACCAACTCTCTAATGGATTCCCACCTGCTAAACCTATCTTCTTAAATTGAACACTGTCAATTTGTGTATGAGGTGCAGTTTGTCTTCGCAGATCCTTATTTCCTGTAAATCTTACAGCATCAAAATAAATCGTATTACTCTTACTTCCTTTCCCCGACTTATAAATTATACGACACTCATTTAATTCAAATGGTTCACTATCCGATCCTTTATTATAATCAAAGCCAAAACTTCGATGATATTCCCTCCACCCGCTATAATTTAACATCATTCTACCTGATCTTTGTACTTTACCTTTAGGATCAAGAAACTGGAAAATAAGCGTGTCTGAACTTGCATACTTACTGTATACAAATATTTCTGAGGCTAAAGGTCCTATTGTTTCCTCTTTTGGAATGCTTAATGAAGATATGGTGATAACATCTTTATCCTTTGGCTCCCATTTCAGGGACTGATTGCCATCTTTATAGTGCTCAGAACTTAATGATAATGGAATTTTAGAGGTGGTACTCCATTTTTCAGGTAATCCCTTATTGAAATTTTCGTATTTGTATTGAGCATATGAGGAAATACCATAACCAATACTGAACAAAAGGATAGCAATGGATTTCATTATAAATAGTATTTAGCTTTCGGTTACGTACACGAAAATATAAATATTTCTTATACTTTAATGTAGTTTATAAAGAAAAACTATTTAATCACAATGAGGTTATGTACTGAATATTAGAAAATTGTACTGCCATCTCTATATTAAAGATGGCAGTACATAGTAAGAGTGATATTTTACTGCCTTATTTTATTTCCCAGCTATCTGTTCTGAATGATGATGCTGGCAAATCATATTTATTAAAAAGATCACCTACAGTCCATGCTTTAAATGCATAGCGAGCTGCTACAGGTTTATTTACTTCAGTAGCCGACACCACTATACCGTCTTTGGTAATTGAAGCTTTTGCAGGATAGAATATTTTATCACTTCCTGCTATTTCAAAGTTAGTACTCTCATTTCCACTGAATTTTAACCCCTCTGCAGCGGTAAATTTCAATAGAATTTTACCATCTTGCACTTGCATACTTTTGTAAGTCGGACCAGCCCAGTTTACTTTTTTATCTCCATAAGTTTTCGCCAATGCCAAATATGACAAACGCTTAGCTACATTCTCTTTATCAGGTGGGTGAATAGTGTTCTCAGCACCAATATCTGTAATAACTGCCATTCCAGAATTGGCTATACGGTTTAACGACTGTAACTGAACCTCTCTAAGTACTGGTACTTTTGGTTCTAAAGCCTTTAAAGCTGGCGACAATGGAGTTGAATTAGATATGTATGGTGCAATTTGTGTATAATAGAAAGCAAAATCACCAGCTTTCCAGTCAGAACGCCATTGTTTCACCATTGCAGGAAATAACTTAGCATACAAGTCAGGCTTGTTCCTGTTTGATTCTCCCTGGTACCAGATTACTCCTTTTATACCATATCCCTGGATAGGCTTGATCATCGCATTATACAAACCCGATGGTGTATTTTTGTTTTTATTTACAGCATCTTCCTCTGCTGGGACTTTTATTTCATCAGAGAATTTACTTAAACTTTCATTACTCATCCAGGCTTCAACAACTGTCCCGCCCCAATCTGCCTGAATAATGCCAATCGGGACATTCAGTTTTTCATTTAAAATCTTAGCATAAAAGTAAGCCACGGCACTAAAGTCTCTTGCAGAAATAGGTGTAGTATTTACCCATGCACCCTCACAATTCTCCAAAGGCTTTTTCCAGCTTACATTCTTAACCTGAAAAAATCTGATCTGTGGATTCTTTGCCGCAGAAATTACCTGATCTGAATTTAGCACAGGTTGGTTTTTAAAGCCTTTTAAAGGCATTTCCATATTGGATTGTCCTGATGCAAGCCAAACTTCACCAATAAGTATATTGTTTAATTTATAGGTATCTCCGTCATTAAAAGCAATTTCATATGGCCCTCCTGCCTTGGGTGTTTTAACCTTAGCACTCCACTTTCCATCAGCTGACACTGAGATCTGATATACTTTTTTATCCCATGATGTAGTGATACTCATTTTTTTTCCAGGTGTAGCTTTACCCCATAGTGCGGCATTACTGTTTTGTTGCAATACCATTCCATTACTAATTACAGCCGGCAACTCTACTTTTGCCATAGCTGACTCTGATGTTAAGAATATAAGCAGACAGAAACAGGCTGCTATATTTTTTACTGATCTAATCATTTGATTTATTTATCTGGTTAAAATTTTAATTTAGTAATTTCTTATAACAAACCTAATGCACCTTTGCCGAAACGATAATTTAAGCCAATCTCATGTGTATTATTTCCGATGATACGACTCAAAGGATTGTTACTCGTATTGAACTGATAGCTATAGCCAAAGCCTAATCTTTTCACATTAAAATAAGCCATACCTGCTACCTCGCCATAATTACGCACATTTAAACCTAATCCTATAGCTTTATCCATAAAAATCATAGCAGATAAATCTGCCTGTAACTTTAGCCCTGATGACCAGCTGAGTAAACCTGCAGGCTTAAGATCAAACTTATCATCTAATTTAATCACACCTCCCAGGGTAAAATGATATTGATTAAGTTGACTGTAGTTTTCTTCACTGTCAGACAATCCCAGCTTTGAAAAAGCCAGCCTTGGTATAGAAATACCTGCATAATACTTATCAGGGCGATAAAACATCAACCCTACAGACAAAAGTCCGTTTGTTTCTCTGATATCATCCTTAAAAGCAGGATCTGTATTGCTTAAACCAGAATAATTGCCTCTATAATTGCTTATTCCAACACCAATAGACAAGGCAAGATGTTGGTTCTCTGTAAGGCGAACAGATTTACCTCCGAAGGCCACAACTTCTGTTAAGCGTTCTACAGACAGACTCTCGTGCCTGACACTTAATCCTCCGTTTAAATCTGCTTTCCATAAGGGCATATTTGCCGACAAAAAATAACTCTTCGGTGCCCCCTCCAGACCCGACCATTGTTGTCGCCCGATCAGATTTAAAGCACCTTCCGCATTTAAAAAGCTACCTGCATTGTTCAAGGGTACAATATTACGCCCATAATGACTGTAGGTACTGCCCTGTCCAAAACTATTTAAGCTAAAAAACAGTGTTACTACGATATATATGTATCTTAAATTCATTCTCTTTAGTTTTATTTTCAGAAATCGTTAATACCTAATAACCAGGTAGCCTTTCTTTTGAATCCACTGCCCACCAGTTTTTACTTCTACAGAATAATAATAGGTACCTGCACTGAGTTTATCACCGTTGCTATTACGGCCATCAAAAACTACTTGCTCATTGTCGTACCCTTTTTTCTTAAATACTTCTGCACCATTTTTATTGACAATTATAACCTGATTATCTGGATAGGTTTTAATCCCATCGATCACAAATAAATCATTGATACCATCGCCATTAGGAGACAATGCAGGATTGAACAAAACTTGCAAACTACTGGCTGTATGAATGGTGATTACTCTAGCTAATGGTTCTGCTGCCTGGTAATTCTCATTTCCTTCTTGTGTTGCTGTAACAGTTATATTTCCTAAAGAATGTACCTGAAGTTTATTGCCATTTATAGTTGCTATATCAGGTCTGTTTGCTGTAAAAACTATAGGCAAACCAGAACTACTGGTTGCTTTTAATTCAACTTCTCCTATGTAACGGCTAAAAGGTCCGACCTGTTTAAAAGTTATGGTCTGAGCTGCTTTTTCAATGTTAAAGCTAACTTCAACAGGCTGAGCCGGAACATAAAAATTATCACCTGGTTGTGTAGCTTTTATGGTAGCCAATCCCGCCCCTATAATGGTAACGGTATTACCTGTTATACTTATATTATTGGTTAACGCTTCGTAACTTACAGGAAGACCTGAACTTGCAACAGCAGTTAAGACAAATGCTGGAGCGCCATAAAGCTGATTAGCAATCTGATCGAAAGTAATGCTTTGTGAAGGGTCATTCCATTTAGCGTATAAACTAAGGTTGCCTTTAATTAAATCATCATCAAAATTCCAGAGATTGGTTAAAGTAGCTTCTTTATACCAGCCCGCAAAGAAAAAACCAGGTCGTACAGGAGCTGTCGGTGCTAAAATATGACTGTCATATGCAGCCTGAAGTGCTGCAACTCCACTGCCACCGTTACTCTGGAAAGTTACCGTATAATTAATTGCGGTCCATTTTGCATAAAGTGTAGTAGCTTTGGTGATTACATCTGTCTCAAAATTCCAGAGATTGGTTAAAGCAGCTTCTTTATACCAACCACCAAATGTGTAACCAGTTCTTGTAGGTGCTGTGGGAGTAGTTACCAGGGACTTGTACACAATGTCAAGATCATCAATTGATGATCCTCCATTACTATTAAACATTACTTTAAATGATGGTAACGTATTAACTACTGATCCTGAAAATGCCAAGGTATTTACACCAGCACTTGATTTACCAAAGCCAAAGTTCGACGTATTGTCTCCAACTGTCGCCCCCCATGCATACATTCTTAAGGTTATGCTAACATTAGATGGCACATATTGTAGTGCTTCTACACCAGATAAATCTATTGATGCTTGTTTATCACCGTTCAAATTAACCATCCCTGACATATCTACATCTCCAGGTCCTAGATCGGTAAATGTTGCCCCATTTAAACTATAAGTCCACCTGTATTGGTTAACAGCTGATGGTAATGCTCTGCGAACTGTAGCGTTTATCGTAGCCAGAGACGCAAAGTAACCATTTTTTGCCTTGATAACGACCTGATAATATGAACCATTTGTAACAGATTCAGACTTTGTTGGCTCTACTTTAAAAATTGATATATAGGAGTTTGTAGAAGAGTTACTATAACTTATTCCCGGGCCTCGACTTAGCACTGCTGATTCTAAATTGGCGTCACTTGTTGTAGCATTATATGCCCCACCCATACCTGCAGCTGTTTGCCAGCCAGCTATAGGGGTCTGACTAAAAGCAGTTATACAAAAAAACAGGAGCAATAATAAAGATGATATTCTTTTCATGTTCTTCGTTTTAAAAATAATTATTGTTCAATTGTTATTTCTAATTCCTTTACCACTTCTTTACGATCGTAGATATTTGAATTAACCGCAACAAACACGACTCTATACTTGCCAGGTTTTTTATATGCATAGGAATAATTAGTTAAAGGAGCGTCTGATACTCCTTTAATCCCTGTAGCTACAGCCGGTCCCAGATTAATCTTCTCCGCTGAATAGATAGGTGCCGAAACTGCCCAGCCTTCTTTAAATGAAGTATTGGCAAAAATGCCATCCCAATAGATATAAGTAGAGGTTACACGTGGATATTGCGTAGGACTACTTTGTATTGAAAAACCTTCTCCTTCTACCATTTTAAAAGCACAGTTTACGAAGTTGTATTTTACACCAGACAAATCCTCTTCATTCTCAACCAAGCCCCTGATTTCAAAACGTTCTACCTGGTAACGCGTGCGACTTGAGTTTTCTCTTGTTGTAAAAAACCAGGCAAAATGGATCGGTTTATCTGCAGCAGGAAAAAGATCGGAAATATCCTGTTCTCCCGAATTTTCGTAAACAGCAGAGGTGCCCAAAGTACTAGCCAAATGAAACCTATCGGAAATATCGATCCAGACAGCCTTACGAATAGAGGCAATATCATAGCTACCATTAAAATCGGTTGAATACTTTAATCTGGCACAATCAGGATTGTTTCCTGCATATTTTGTGCTTCGAAAGGATAATGCTGTTTTTGCAGGAAACACAAGATCTTCATTTAAAAAATCATAGTCAGATGTTCTTTCTCCAGAATAAAAAGAAAGAATATCCGGATCACCCGATAAATTGAATACAACAGTATCTCCAACTTTATAAGTCATTTTTTTTGACGATACCTGAAAATCTGGATTTGATACCTTCTGCTCTTTTTTGCATGCTGAAAATCCAATAATTCCTAAAATTAATATTTGATATATTTTTTTCATAGTCTAATAGATTTTACCACCCTTCATTTTGAACAAGTTTTCTGTTTACCCCAATTTCATAAGATGGAATTGGCCATAATATGTCCCTATTTGCAACATTAGAGTAAATAAACTGAGCTGAGGTAGCAAAGACCGTTGTTCCACTAGGCACTTCCAATAATATTGTTTTCATATTTGCCATCAATAATCCCCATCGTACAAGGTCGTTTTTACGCAAAGCTTCGAAGCTCAATTCGCGTGCTCTTTCGTCTCTTACTGATAGTCTGAAAGCCAGCTGACCATCAAGATCTGCAGGATCAAAATCTCCTTCATTAAAGGTTGAAATTGTTGCCGAAGCTACAGCTCCAGTACCTCCACCTCCAGAAAAACTAATTGTTGGTGCAGCAGAGAAAAATGATCCAGGATCGGTAATGGTTACAGAGGTAACTTTACCAGTTGTCGTTGATATTACAGCTGTAGCTGTAGCTCCAGTTCCACCACCTCCACTAATGTAAACTGTAGGAGCAGAAGTGTAATTGTTACCTCCATTGCTGACAGTAATAGTCCTTACACGTTCGCCATATAGATATTTCCCAAATGCTCTTCTGCGTACACTATTTACTAAATCTTTGATTTCATCATTTGGGCCACTTACCTCATTTACTGCTTCAGCATACATCAACAAAACATCTGAATATCTGAGCAATGGAAAATTCTGTGGTGTACGAGATTGACTCTTAGGTTTAAGTAATTCATATTCTCTTCTAAACTTACCTGCATATCGCTGATAATAGGTTTGAGTTGTCCAATAAACCTTTGTAGCAGGATCTCCACTGTAAGCGAATGGTGCAATTGACCAATCGCGGCGCAGGTCATTAGCAGGATAAAGATTGTACAACCATGCTGTTGGATGGATAACACCAATTGAATAACCGATATTATCGTCAACAGTGTTTGCTATCCCGTTATTTCTTCCTACCATACCTCCCGTTGAATTATAAGCACCCAATCCATTACCCCAGAATTCAACTTCCCAGATACTTTCTTTCATGTCATACAAATCCTGTGCATAATTGATAAAAATCTGAGAGTAGTTTGCATTTAATTCATGTTTACCACTGCTTATTACCTTTCCGGCCCATTTTGCAGCTTCCGCATATTTACTTGCATCATTAATAGGATTGCCTGCCATGTACAAGCAAACTCGGGCCAAAATACCCCATACTGCAGATTTGCTAACCTGGCCAGCCGATTTAACGGCATCTGCATCAGCTACAAGGTCTGCCGCAATTGTCATATCGACAATGACTTGGTCATAAACTTTCTTAGCAGGACTTTTTGCTATTTGTACTGCATCACTATCTCCTGAGATTGTTTGCGTAAGAATCAGAGGAACATCTCCAAATTTGTTAACCAGCATAAAATAATAATATGCTCTTAAAAACAAGGCTTGTCCTTTAATACGGTCTCTTTTAACCTCATCCATTACTGGTCTGTTAATATTGTCCAATACAGCATTTGCATTGTTGATCCCTTCATAAAGAGATTTCCAATACGCCAGGATTTTTACATCTGCAGGTGATGCTGCATAATAAGCAACACTTCCTTTATCTGCACTGTAACTACAGAAGCCTTCATCTGCTTCAAGTCCCATACGTCCAAGCATATTGTTGGCATAAAGACCATCGTCTGCAAGCTTTGCATAAACACCTAACAGAGCTGTCTCTAACTGAAGTTCTGTAGAATAATAGGTTTCTGACCTGATGATGTACTCATCCGGATTAATTTCTAAAATCTTCTGACAAGACGCAACAACCATTGAAGAGGCAAGCAGACAAATAAGTTTTATATGTTTCATCGTTGTTCTAAATTAAAATGTTGCTTTAAGACCAAGAGTAATGGTACGCGCTCTGGCATAGGCGGAGTAATCTAAACCCGGTGTTAGGTTTGAATGGCGGACTGAAACCTCTGGGTCAAGCCCGGAATAGTTCGTCCATGTATATAGATTTTGTCCAGCCATATAAACATTTATTGCATTCATACTTAATTTCTTCATTAAACTTTTAGGAAGGTCATAGCCTAGCTGTACTGTTTTTAATCTTAAATAAGAACCATCTTCTATAGTTCTTGAAGAATATACACCTGATGGTCCCTGACCACCTATTCGAAACTGCGTATTGCTGCGATTCTCCGGTGTCCAACGATCAATATAGGTTGCAAACTGATTCAGATTACTTCTGTTGGTAAAATTACCTTCAAATATAATCCTGTTGGCATTGTATATATCGTTACCATAGTTCCATTGGAAGAAAATATTAAGGTTAAATCCTTTAAAAGTGAAATTGTTGTTAAAACCACCTGTATGAATAGGTAGAGCTCTTCCTATAACCACCCGATCCTGGTCACTTAAAATACCATCACCATTTTGATCAACATATTTGATATCGCCCGGTTTAATAACAGAACGGTCATTACCATTTGTAGGAACCCCATTTTTTAAATAATATGTTCCGTTTGCCTGTTGATCAAAATCTTCAAACTGATAAACGCCATCCCATACATAACCGTAAAAGGCTGCAGCTGGTCCACCGATTTTAGCCAGATAAAGAAATGAATTTGCAAAGTCGCCAGTCCAATTTACGGTCGACTGTATATTCTTCTCCCCATCTGCCAATGCCAACACTTTATTATTGTTAAAGCTGATATTAAAATCACTTTGCCAGCTAAAATTCTTGTTTTTAATGTTTATTGTACTTAGAGATATTTCTAATCCATTGTTACGGACTTTCCCTACATTTTTATAAAGATTGGGACGACCGGAGCTTAATGGTAAGTTGGAATTGAGCAATAAATCGCTAGTAGTTTTAGTATATACATCTACAGTTAAATTAACCTTGTTCTTGAACAGAGAAAGATCATATCCAATATCTGCCTGTGCTGTTTTTTCCCACCTCAGGTCTTTATTTCCCAAATTGTTAATCAATGCCGCATAAGCTGGTGTCTCATTACCAAATGAGTAATAATCGCTCAGATCAATAGAATGATACCTGGCAAAATCACCCACTCTATTGTTTCCTGTAATACCATAACTTACTCTCAACTTAGATTCAGATACAAAGCGCAGGTTCTTCATGAATTTCTCTCTACCCATTTGCCATGCAAAAGCTCCTGAAGGGAAAAATCCCCATCTGTTTTCAGGAAAAAACTTTGAAGATCCATCTGCACGAAAGGATGCAGTTAACAGATATTTAGATTTAAAGTTATAGTTTACTCTTCCTAAATATGACATCAAAGCATTTTTAGATTTATAAGAAATCACAGAAGAAGGTATTCCAAGTTGAAGCGCTACCAAACCGAGTTCTTCATTAGGTATATTGGTCGATTCAAAACCATATGTAGAGGCTGAAGTTCCCTGAACTGTAAAACCCGCAGTGATATCAAATTGGTTGTCTTTATTAATCTTTTTCTTGTATGTCAGTGTATTTTCATTCATCCAATCGTTCAAATCGAGATCGCTAAATGAACCGTTTACTCCTTTTAAGTTACCTGCTGATGGATAGCCTCTAAATGTTTTAGAGTTATTGAAACTTTCATTACGGGTAAGCCTGTTATTTATACCTGCCCTTACGTTAAACTTCAGATTATTGCTGATATCATAATTGATATTTGCATTTGCCGAAAAATTGGTTCTTTGTTGCTGTCTAAGCTCATTTTTTGTTCCGATTATAGGATTCATAATCCGGTTACTATCATCATCCGAATCAAATAAGTCCTCGAACACATCTAATTCATCTCCAACCGCTACAGGTCTGTATCCCCATGTTCTATACATTAAATAAGTAGAGTAAGCTCTGGTACCAGCTGCCTGTGAAGAGGTTAAGGCTCCATAATTTTTATCTTTTGTATAATTAATATTAAGCCCAATCTTTAATTTTTTAGTTACTGTTTGATCTATTACCACTCTACCCTGATGTCTGCTGTAACCTGAATTTATAATTACCCCATCCTGTCCCAATAATGATCCTGAAATGGAATACTTAGTTTGCGCATTCCCACCACGTATGGATAAATTGTGATTATGCATCAATGCAGACCTGAAAAGCATATCTGTCCAGTCAATATTTTCTGCATTTTTATAATCTTCTAATGTATATCCGGGTCTTGTAAGGTAAGTCTGTACCATCTTATCAGGATCACGTTCTGTCTGATATTTAACAAACTCATAAGGATTCATCAACTCGATACTTTTTGTAACCTGTTGTAGCCCTGCATAGCCGTTATATGCCAGAACGGGTCTGCCAGCTTTACCTTTTTTGGTTTCAATAATAATGACACCATTGGCTCCTCTTGACCCATAAATAGCAGTGGCCGAAGCATCCTTCAATACAGAGATAGATTCTATATCATCTGTGTTTAGTGCTGCATTTGAAAAGTCTTCTATCGGAAAACCGTCAATTACATATAAAGGGGAATTGCTTTGGGTAAGTGAATTCCCTCCGCGGATAACAATATTAATTTCAGAACCAGGCTGTCCTTCATTGGAATTAACCTGGACTCCGGCGATACGACCTGCTAGAGCCTGATCAAAAGAACTCACTGGAGCTTTTGCCAAGTCTTCCATCTTAACTTCAGCAACAGCACCAGTAATATCTTTACGCTTAACAGTTCCATAACCAATTACTACAACTTCGTCTAATGCTGTCTGACTTGGTTTAAGCTTAATGTTTTCTTTGATATTACTGACCAATACCTGCTGTTTTACATATCCGATATAATTAAATATCAATGTTTCATTCTGACCGGCCCTGATGCTAAACTTACCATCTTTATCGGTTACTGCAGATCTTTTCAAATCCTCTTTTACCTGAATATGAACACCAATTAAGGTTTCATTATTCTCATCGATAACAGTACCTCTAACTAACTCTCGGTCGGTTTGCTGGGCATAGAGTTGACAGAAAGGCGTAGCACATAGCAGCAGCAACACAAAAATTGTGTATATCTGTTTCATTCTTATTTAGTTAATTTTCTTAGCTTAATTATTTAGCGGGAATTACTTTTCCGTCGACTGCAATTACATTGCTGCCAGCGGCATTGGATTTACCAAAACCAAACGCTATAGCAGATCCTGTATTGCTTGTACCACCCCAGGCATATAGTCTAAATGAAATTGTCACCTCTGATGGTACGTTCTGTAGATCTTTATAACCTGAAAGGCTGACGGTTGGTTGTTTAGCTCCATTATTATGAAGGTTACTGATCGTTACATCATTTGTACCAAGTGATTTGAAATTCTTTCCATCAAGACTATAAGTCCAACGATAAATATGTGCAGATTCCGGTTGTCTTCTTAAAACAGCATTTAAACTAGATAAGGAAACTTTATGTCCAGCTTTTGCTTTTATTTTAAATTCATAAAAAGCACCTGAAGCTTTAGCTTCATCCATATTTGCATTTGCAGGGAAATTTCCGCTAAACCCTCGGCCATTACCCTGTTTTGCAATAGCACTTGGACCGCGAGTCAAAAGAACTGGCTCAATATTTTCATCATTAGTCGTTGCCTTAGCTGTTCTTTCTCTTCCTGTTGAAGGTTCAGGAGTAGCAAACTGCCATGCAACAATTTGTGCAAAACTAAGTGTTGAAACAAACATAAATAATGAAAAAGTCAGGGCACGTAAGTAAATTAATCTCATAATTATTGTGTTTAATTTGTAAATGATTTATAATGTGATCTTTGTATTTAATCAATCATATTTAAAAATGAAATTAAATTACAATTTTAAATAAAATATTACCAATATGATTATAATCAAGCAAAAATAAGTATCAAAACTAACCAATACTACAATCTGATATTAACTAATTGTTAATTATCGTAGACTATCTTGCTATATCATGAAAATCTGCCAGGTCTGGTGGAGAGTCCCCCATAACTATAGTCCTGAATCCTTTAAATCTGTGAAATGTAATGTAATTAGAATCGTGATAGTTAACTGAATTCCAAGCAGTTCTTGATACGGCAATGATATCGTCTCCATCAAAAACCCAGTCTAAATACTGAAAAGCAAATTTATCCTCCATTGTGATGGTTTTACCTTCATTCCAGCGCAATAGTTTTGCATGCTCTGTCCAGTTTACTAAATCAGGAGAAGAGGTAAGCATTACAACATTACGTTGGTGATGAGGACTGACCTTGAAATCAGATCCAGGCTTGTTTGAAGTGATCTTGTTCACCAGACTCCAATACCTCTTTGATACGGGATCATATCTTACACTAAATTTGGTTTCTGCACCAGGGAAGCGCACTAAGCCCTTTTCAGGATTAAATGATACAGTTTTGCCATTATCCGACACATCGATCTTTCCAGCAATTTCATATCGTGTCATCCCTTCCACAGCACCTTTAAGTTTATAAGTATCTTTAGGTTTTTGCCTGGACTCCAATCTTATTAAATTTACCATATTACCATCTGGTCCCGGCACCATATTTCCTTCTCTCCATCTCGGAGCTCTTGCATTGATTAAATTTACATCGAACTCTAAACCATTGCTTTTCACCCAGTTTTTTGCATCTAAAAGATCTGAATTCTCTGGGGCAGACAATACAAAAGCCTGAAAATGACGCGGATTATTAGGGTCAGGATCTTCTTCATATGCCCTCCAAACTCTTCCTTTATGAGCTACAAAAGTCGTTGGAGCAGTATGATATCGGCCTTCAAACAACAAACCTTTTTTTGAACTAACCGGTTTTGTCCAGTTTAAGCCATTATCGGAAGATTTACAAATCACAATATCTCCGATTGATTGTGATGTCCCCATCAGGTAAAGATCTTTATTCAAAACCAAAAAGGAAGCCCAATATAATCCTTCTATTTCTGCCTGCTTTTCCCATGTAATCCCTTTATCTTTTGATCGGTAAACTGTAGTTATCTTAGGTTTTCCTTTAAATGCAACACCATACTGGTCATGAGATACCACATAACTACCATCTTTAAGAATAGCAATAGCTGGTGAAGCAACAAAACTGCGATTAACAATAGGTGCTTTCCCTACAACTACACCCGGAACATCTTGTGCAAATGAATTACTATACGTACAAAATATAAAACCAATAAGAATAAAGTATCTTCTAAAAATACAAGAGGCTACCAACTTTAAATGTTCATTCGTAAAAATCATGGATGGTTTGTTTGGTTAATATTTTAAAACTACATAAGATTTAAAAGCTTCATATTACATGTATTATCAGATATATGTACTTTATTACCATAAAGAAACCACTCATTATAAAATGAAATAAGACGAAAGACATATAATTCAAAAAACAAATAAAACAATAGAATTATGATAAGAAACGAACATATATATAGGTTATCTGGAAATATATTAAACCAAAAAAGCCAGCAATTTATAGTTGCTGGCTGTTCAAAAATTCTAGTACTATTTTAGTTTACAAAAGTTCCGAGATCACTGGAAGCAGAAATATCTGCAAATTCTTTCCTTCAGAATTTTCTACGAACCGATTATAAGCAAGGAGATTACCATCAGGGCTCCATAAAACCGCACTAACTGGCTTATTATTTTCTGTTGCACTTGGCGTTAAGGCAATAGTCTTACCTGTTACAACATTTGTAATATAGATAGCTTGCTGAGCGACATAGCTAATGTATCTACCATTTGGACTAAAGTTTAGTCCACTTTGTATATCAAATTGATTGAAGGTTACCTGTTTTACCGTTCCTCCATTCGGAGAAACCATAAATGCATTGATAAAACCAGTCTTATCTTTAGAAAGAAATGCAATATTTGTTCCGTCAGGACTGGATCTTAACCAATGACGCGGACCTAATATACCTTCTTTTGTGAAAGTAATTCTTCTTTGCTTTACTCCATTTGGAACAACAGGTCTGCTATTCGCAGTTCCTTCAAGTTTTTCTCCTGTTATTGCCGTGCTTAGGTCTGCAGACAAATCCACTACAAAAACCTCTGTCTTTTGTACTCCATTTTCATCAATTACATTCCCCTGAAATGCAATTGCTCTTTCCTGCCAGTTTCCATCAGCTTTTTTATATCCTTTTTTTCCAATCCAGCATTCATCAAAAGCTTTGTCAATATCATCACTACCAGGCTTTCTGTTTTCAGTAACTTTAGTAACCACTACAGAAAACATTTCACCGCTATTGTTTTCACCTTCCAAATCGTCAGCAACATTCACTTTTCGAGGAAACATTACACCTACAGTTCTAAGATCCTTAACATCGTGATTAGTTTTACTCAATTGCTCAATCACAAAATCATTGTAAGTAAAACTAATCCATTTGCCATCTCCACTCCACGAATGCGCATGAGTACCTCCACGCAATGCACCTGCTGTAAATGGTTCTGTAATATCCCTTGCATCCATATAAATAGGTTGTTCAGGTTTATCTATATCGATTGCTACTCCTGTTCTACGGGTAAATCCATAAGGATTTTTTTCATTTGCATTTCTTATTCCCTGGATAAAAATCACCCTATTGGCAACAGGAGAAAAAGATACTGCACCAACTCCGGGTCCATATTCAGATTGATTTTTAGTATGATAAAGTGCTTTGATTTCTCCTGTTGCTACATTTACCATTTCAATACTTCCGGTACTTATAATTTTACTATCATCATTACGCGTATCGTAAACAAGCCATTGACCATCTGCTGAAAAACCTTGATTCGTATTTAGGAAATGACCTTTTGCATCAGTTGTTAATTGTTTCT
Organism: Pedobacter sp. ASV1-7; assembly: GCF_040203335.1. Classification (NCBI taxonomy): domain Bacteria; kingdom Pseudomonadati; phylum Bacteroidota; class Sphingobacteriia; order Sphingobacteriales; family Sphingobacteriaceae; genus Pedobacter; species Pedobacter sp. ASV1-7. The sequence goes on from NZ_JBEHBV010000002.1 coordinate 161,964, forward strand.
CTTGCATTACTTTTTTTTTAAAGGATTAGGCAAGTAATATAAATGGCCATCTTCAGCGCCGACTAAAAGATCAGGAATACCATCTTTATTCCAATCTACCATAGTTGGACTGGTATCATGACCCGCAAGTACTAATTTTGCAACTGGTCCATCATTCTTTAACTGAACCTGGCCATTCTTTGTACCCATATTTTTCATGAGGGTTACATTCACACTGTTTACAAGCAGATCCGGTTTACCATCTAGGTCCCAATCTGCAATAGTGAATTTTCGTCTGCCACTAGCGCCATACTTATTGGTGTTTAACCTTAAAGGACCAGCCAGACTATCTGTAATTTTATGATTCCCATTATATCCGGCAAAATCAACTGCATCAAATATTCTTTTAGGTGCCTTTAACAATAATTCGTTCCCTTTTTTAAAGCGTTCAAAATATGAAAGATAACCACCTGTATCCAGCATAATCAAATCCGTTAATCCGTCCTTATTCCAGTCTAAAGCATAAGGAGTTGTACGCCATTGAGTAACCAGTTCTTTTGCTTGAGGAGTCCACCAGTTCCATGATGGTTTCGGAATATTCGACTTACCCCAATCAACATTAACCTGCTGTTCTTTAGCTAATTTTGGCGACTTCTTAGTGCCAATATTTTTATACCAAATAACTTTTCCCCATATAGAATTCACAATAAGATCTTTTAAACCATCACCATCCCAATCTGCAACAGATAAGGTCGTATAACCCCATTTAGCTTCAGCCGGCCCTTGTATAGAGGCATTATTTCCAGCTTGTATTCTGATTTCCTTTCCGTCACTATTCAATAGTTTTGGAGCAGCCCATCTAGGCATTCCATTAAAAATACCAAGGTTCTCTATGAAAGCAATATGACCTGCAGAATTACCACAAATGATATCTTCGTCTCCATCACCATCCCAGTCTACACTAAAAGGAGTTACTAATGCACCAAACTTCACATTGTCTGCTTCTTGTTTGAAATATACTGGTGACTTAAACTGTGGCATTCCATTCTTCACCTTTCCTGTATTCTCAATAAAGGCTACTCGGCCATCCTCATCTCCTACAATAAGATCAATATGTCCATCTTTATTCCAGTCGACAGAAACAGGTATGATCATTTCCAGATCCATCTTTATAATACCAGAACCATTACTCAAATGTCTGCCTGCTGCATAAACTGGTTTTTCTTTAGTCCCGATATTTTCAAAATAGTTCAGTTTATCTAAAAACTCCCCACAAATCAGATCCAGATCTCCATCGCCATCAAAGTCAGCAAAGTTAGGTGTAGGTGCTCCATAAACATCAAGTTCCTTTCCACCGGCTTTAATCCTACCTTTATTTACGTAGTTGCCATTAACATTTTCAATGAGATAAACATATCCATGAAGCGGACCATTTGTCCAGTTTCCTTTCTTATCATAGGCATTATCCCAACCATAATCTCCCCAGTCATCTATACCTACTACAATATCAACATCTCCGTCTCCATCAAAATCAACAAGTTTCCATTGGTTAAAACGGTTTTTCCCTTTAAGGTCTTTCATAATAGACTCTACTGGGAACAGTTTTTTCTTTTGCTTAGCAAAAGTCTTTGTAAAATTGAGCAGTTCTGCACCCGGCACAGTATAACGTGGTTTTCCATCGATATAAGAAACCTGAATATCTTTTATCGATTTAGACAACAATACCGGTTTTGCAAACACAGGATTGATATCACCACTGGTATTTTCAAACAAATAAACTCCGTTAAATGGTTTACCCTGACTGGAAACCAAAAGGTCCATATCACCATCACCATCATAATCAATAGGAATTGGCCATGCCCATAATCCTACGCCCAGATCAACTTTTAAACCCGGATTATTATACTTAAGAAACTGAAGGTCAGCAGCATTTGCATCTTGTGCAAATACATCTCCGGGGTTATTAACTAAAACAATAGCAGCAAGACAATTTGCAAGAAAAAGCCTTTTTACACTTCTTATATTCATATTTTTAAATAACTTGTTTAGTGCATCCTTTTTAATACAATACATAATGTAAAGGATTAAAAATTACGAAAAACTAAATTAACCTTATACAGAGATAGGCTTGTAATAGTTTTTCTCCATTTAGTGTACTAAATTATCATATTCTGAATTACAGTTCCTTTTTATTTCATTATATCTGTATTATTTTTCAGTCCATGAGCTTTTCAGCGTATAAACATTCAGATAATCAAATACAGCATTTCCACCACTTACATTAACATTCAGCGACTGTTCGTCCATATCCAGGTTCTTATTCAGCGGTACAAATATTAATCCGTTATTTACAAATATTTCAAGCCCTGTGCGATCTGCATATACAATCAATTCTATCTTTCCATTCACCAAAGGGGCTAGAATACGTCTTCCATCTACAATAATTTCACTTTTTACTACATCATATACTATTGGGATATTTCTAATTTTAAAAGAAACTATTTTCGAAGCACCCGGATTAAAAGAAGCACGCAATTCCAGTAATTCTGATCGGATATCTGCTAATGGATTTTTTCCATCAGGGCTTATGGTAAGGCGGCCTAAATTATACTTCCTATCTCTTAATAGTTTGAGTTCTTCAACTGGCATTTTTGTTACCCTTAAACCTTCGTAAGCATTTACCAACTTAAGTTCCATTGGAATACTCATAGATTGATTAAAAAATGCTCCTTCTTTACCTGTCTCAGTTTGCCACCAGCCCATTTCTATACGTCGGCCTTTAGGTTCATTACTAAATGTCTGGGCAGCATAATAACCTTTACCATTATGCCCCTTCAATCTTTCCTGCTCTGGATGAAAAGTTTTTCCATCAAAAGTTCCAATAGCATACTGACCATTTGCTCCAACCAGTATCCATTTTTTGATACTTTCATTTCCTGTAACTGGTAGCTCAAAAAATTCAGGACATTCATAAAGGTACCGGCCTTTTCCTACATCACCTTTCATTACGCTGGCACTAGTCCAGTCAATTAAATTCTTTGAGGTTAAAAAATGCATGGTGTGCTGCCCTCCCCGTTCTGTGACATACACAACCATCACCCAATGCTTAGCAGGTTCATACCATACAACTTTAGGATCTCTGTTTCCCCTTGTTATTTCATTAACAAGAGGTTTTGAAAATTTAGTAAACTGTCGGCCATCATTAGAGTATGCTAAATTCTGAGTCCGTACTTTACCTGCTGCTGTATAAAAAACAAGCATGGGAGCTTTATTATTTGTACCCAATCCACTCACATTATCGTTGTCTACTAAACCGCCACCACTATATATTGTTCCAAATTCATCTGGGTAAAGAGCTATATCCAACTCTTTCCAATGGATCAAATCGGCACTTACCGCATGGCCCCAGTGCATATTTCCCCAATTAACTCCATAAGGGTTATGCTGAAAGAATAGATGATACTCCCCATTATAGTATACCAATCCATTCGGATCATTCAGCCATCCATTTTTAGCTGAAAAATGAAACTGTCCTCTCTGCTTTTCTGTATAAGGAGCAAAACGATCTATCTTTTTTGAGGTTTGTATAATTGGTTTTGCAGAACCAGTAGTCTGAACGACTGAATCAATTCGGATTTCCATTAAATTGCCTTTCCACTTTGCAGCATCTATATAAGCATACCAATCTGGATTTTTCGCATCCAATTCTACATTCAATCCATAAACCTTTTTTTCGTTTATATAAAGATCTACATTTCGTTTAGCAGCACCATTCTTAATCGGGATTTGCAGATACTTGTTGTTGATTTTAGTTGTAAACTTTATCTCCTGTTGATTCTTAATTGCTGCCTCCTGGGAAAATCCATGAAAACATAATGAAACAAGTATGGCTACATATATAATTTTGTTCATCATTAAACATTTTAAATTTTAAAAAAGTCACCGTTCATTTAACTGTATGATTATTTCCAATCCGGATTTTGTTCCAGTGCCCGGTTCAAAGCCAGTTCTTTTTCTGGAATCGGCCATAAAAGATTTTTCTCTTTCACATTCACATATGGTCTTGTATAAAAATACTGATTTGTGGCAATCTCTGCTGTCATTACCGTTCTAATGTCCTCCATTCGCTGTAAAAAGATTCCCCAACGTATAAGATCACTTTTTCTTAATGATTCAAACCCCAGCTCTCTTGATCGCTCATCCCTGATCAGATTTCTGAAAGCTTCAGGTGAACCAGTTTCTAAAGCCGTTAACTTGTAATCATCCTCAGTATAAATCGTTGCAGTTGCAGTAGCTCCTGTCCCGGCACCTCCTGTAATGGCAACAGTTGGAGCACTGGTATAATCTTTACCATTTAACTGACCAATCACGGCATCCTTGACAAAGGTAATTCCTGTTACCTTTTTAGTGGTTCCATTAACAACTGCTACTGCAGAAGCCTGGCTTCCGTTGCCCCCTGAAAAAGTAATAATTGGCAGACTTGTAGTAGTATAGCCAGTTCCTCCGTTTGTAATTGAAATAGTTTTTATACCCGTCGACCATGCTCTCTTTCTGATCTTATTCACTGCTTCAATTGCATCTTGCGTTGGACCATTCACTTCATTCTCAGCCTCTGCAAACATTAATAAAACATCTGAGAATCTAAGTAAGGCATAATTAATAGGTCCTGCGCTCGAGCTTTTAGGTAATACCGTTTCATATTCTCTTCTATATTTAGCAGAATGTCTAAGATATAACTGTTGTCTGCTGGTAGAAGTGATATAGTTTTTTGTACCAGATTCGCCTGTGGCTGCATAGGTGAAGGAAGCAATGGTCCAATCTCTGCGCAAATCACCAGCTGCAAATTTCTGATAAAAATCTGCCGTGGCCCTTATAACACCTAATGCAATACCCGTTAAAGGATTTGTTGAACCAGGACCATTCTGATAACCTACTAAGCCTGTTTCTGCAAATGCATCACCGCCATTTCCTTTGAACTCAACTTCCCAGATACTTTCGCTTACATCATATTTATCTTGAGCATAGTTTATAAAAACATTTGCAAATGAAGGATTTAAACTATGTGCCGCTGCGCCATCATCCATAACCTTTTTTGCCCAGAATCTTGCATCTTCATATCTTGCAGTCTCATTTAAGGGATAACCGGCCATGTTAAGATATACTCTTGCTAATATTCCCCTAACAGCTGATTTACTAACCCTCCCACCAAAACCAATTTCTCTAATATCAGCGACAAGTCCCTCCGCTTCTGTCATATCCTTAACAATCTGATCGTATGTTTCTTTTAAAGTTGCTCTTGGCTTTTCTACATCAAAAGGAGATGTTACTGTCTTCAGTATTAATGGAACTCCTCCAAAATTCTGAGCTAGTAAAAAGTGAAAATATCCTCTTAAAAACAAGGCTTCTCCTCTGATTTTATTTCTGATTGAAACATCTATTGCCTCATTTTTATTCACATTTTCGAGTAATAAGTTTGCACGACCTATCCCCTGGTATAGGATAGACCAGTAATTCGTGGTATACGTATTACTTGCAGTAAAATCATAAATATGTGGCCCGGATGCCGGACTTGTACGTGAATGGAAGCCTTCATCGGCCTCTAAAGCATACATATGCAATAAATTATTGCCATACAGATTACCATTTTGTAAAATATCGTATACCGATGCTATACCATACTCTAACTGTTCCTTCGTATTGAAATAAGTTAGAGGTGCCAAAAAATCAGTTGGCTTGGTATCTAAAAATTTCTTGCAGGAAGTTGCTACCATCATTACGAAAATCAATACTGTGGTATTTATAACTCTGTTTTTCATATCATGAATAATAAATGGTTAAAACGAAGCATTTAATCCGAAAACAATTGTTTTAGACATCGGATATGGTGAAAAATCAAAGCCAGGGGTCAAAATACTGCTATTACGAACCGACACCTCGGGATCTATGCCTGTGTAATTTGTGATCGTAAATAAATTCTGTGCAGATACATTTAGTCGTAGGTTTGAAAGGTGCAGTTTATTGGTAATTGTTTTTGAAAAGCTATAGCCCAAAGAAAGTGTTTTTAACCTCAGGTATGATCCATCTTCTAACACATTTGAAGAGTAAACACCATTCGGACCTCCACCTCTGGTTCTGTAATGCGTATTCGAAGGATTATCCGGAGTCCATCTATCATTATAAGTAACATATTGATTTAAACCTTCTGTAATAGCTCCATTCCCATCAAAGATGATCCTGTTTGCATTATAGATCTGATTACCATAAGACCATTGCATTAAAATATTTAAATCAAAGTTCTTATAGCTAAATGTGTTTGAAAAACCACCAGTATGTTTAGGATGTGGGTTACCCATAATTACTCGATCATCGGTATTGACAACCAGATCACCGTTAATATCTTTGTATTTAATATCACCCGGCTGTATGGTTGTTCTGTCTGCTCCATTCGTGGTGATGTTGTCTTTCAACAAATAACCGCCTGTTGGTTTCTCCGTAAAGTCTTCCAACTGATATATACCATCGAAAATTACACCGTTAAACATTCCATAAGGTTGTCCGATACGAGAAACATACAAGGGGTTAGTATTGTAACTGGTATCAAACGACACAAAAGAAAACATCTCTTTCTGGCCTGCTTCAAGTGCTGTTATTTTATTTCTGTTGAAGGAAATATTGAAATTACTTTCCCATGTAAAAGAATTGGTTTTAACATTAAGTGTAGTCAATGATAGCTCCAGACCTTTATTTTCTATTTTACCAACATTCTTATAGGCAAATGTAAAACCAGTTGTAGTAGGCAGCTCTGCTTTCAATAGCAGATCGTATGTATTTTTCTTATAAGCATCCACAGTAAACTTTATTCTATCTTTAAAAAGCCCTAAATCATAACCTAAATCTATCTGTCTGGTACTTTCCCATTTTAAATCAGAATTCCCCATATTCGTTGAGATTACGCCTTTGGTAGGTATATCGTTATTAAATGAATAGGAAGATGCCACTGTATATCCTAATGATGGCAAATAATCAAAATCACCCACTCTATTATTTCCAGTTACACCGTACGACAACCTCAACTTTGAAAAACTAATTACTTTGATCTCTTTTATAAAATCTTCTGAGGTCATATTCCAGGCAATAGCTGCAGAAGGGAAATACCCCCATTTATTACCTTTAGGGAACTTAGATGAACCATCTCCTCTAAAAGTTGCCGTCAGTAAATATTTAGACTTGTAGTTATAATCAAACCTTCCATAATAAGACACCAAGGTCCTTGAGGATGATGATGCTGAAACGCCATATGGGATACCTTCATCCAAACCGTCCATCCTCAACTCTTCATTAGGTATACTTTGCACTGAGTGCCCACTAATTCTTGCTTTTTCAGACTGCATGGAAAAACCACCCATCAATTTCACTTTATGCACTTTATTTATCATTTTATCCCAGGTCAGGATATTCTCATTAGACAATAATTCTGTTTGATAAAGACGGGTATTAGCGTTAACACCTCTTAAGTTTAACAAATTAAATGGGCTACCCTGTGGGGTTTTTGAATTGTAAAACACATCATTTAATCTGGATAAGGATTTAAGGCCTCCGGTTACTTTTAAAACTAAATTGGGCTTAATCTTGTAGTTGAAAAACCCGTTTACCAGCAAATCTGTTGTTTGCGCTTTGTTATAATCATTCTGAGTAGAGATTAAAGGGTTTAACCTGAAATCACTGGTAGTCTGACCAATGATCGCATTGTCATCCATCTCTTCCGTCAGTAAGTTTTCGTTATTACCACTTACAGGTCTAAATCCCCAGGCCCTTGACATAAGATAAGTTCTGGTTGTACTTCCTACACCAGAGGCAACTGGCTGACCATTAGTCTCTATTTTACTATAATTTGTATTGATACCAACATTGATCTTTTTATTTAAGTATTGGTCTAGAGAAAACCGTCCTTGATATCTTTTATAGCCAGAATTTATAATCGTACCGGCCTGATCAAAATACGAACCCGACAAGGTGTATTTAGTATCCATAGTACCTCCTCTGATAGAAATATTATTGATCTGTGTAGAGCCATTTCTAAAAAGATTCTCCTGCCAGTTAATACCTTGCACATTTCGATAGTCCTCTAATGTTTTTCCATCACTCAGATACATGGTAGTCGCCGTAGTTGGGCTTAATTCTAATTGATACTTTACAAAATCATAAGGATTCATGACTTCCATTCTCTTTTGTATCTGCTGATGACCGTATGATGTACTCAAATCAATTACAGGCTTACCTAACTGACCCTTTTTAGTTTCAATAACAATTACACCATTAGCTCCTCTTGCACCATATACGGCTGTTGCAGAAGCATCTTTCAATATATTTATAGATTCTATGTCGGCCATATTAAGAGTAGAGCCATCAAAGTCCTCAATAGGAAATCCGTCAACCACATACAACGGTGTATTACTTTGAGTCAGGGAATTACCACCTCTAATAATAATATCAATTCCAACACCAGGCTGACCATCAGGAGAAGAAGCGGTTACCCCGGCAACACGACCAGCTAATGCCTGGGCAAAGCTCGCTACAGGGGCCTTGTTCATATCAGCTACCTTCAATTCTGCAACTGAACCAGTTAGATCCTTTCGCTGAACAGAGCCATAACCAATTACTACCACCTCATTAAGTGCTTTATCATCAGGACTTAATGATATAGAAGCCCCATTGGCTTTGCTTGCAGGTATCACTAATGGTATATATCCAATATAAGACAGAATCAGAATATCTTTTGGTTTTACTTTGAGGGTAAATTTCCCTAATTGGTCTGTTGTGCTACCATTCTTTATATTATCCTTAACCCTTACATATACACCGCTAAGAGGTATACCAGAAATGGATTCAACTACGGTAGCATTAACTACTATATCCTGAGCTTTGAGTTCGAAAGCGCATGTACTCAAGGCCATAAACAGGCCAATAGAGTATAAATAATCAAGTAATCGTTTTGATTTCATATCGTTATTATTTAAGTCCACTGTTATTTGGTATTTTGCTGAAATGCCATATCCGGTCGGTCATTTGCTTTGGTTAGTTTTCTGAATTTTTCAAATCTGTGAAATGTAATCAGGTTGGCATCGTGAAAATTCTTTGCTTTCCATGCAGTTCTGGAAACGGCAATAATATCATCTCCGTCAAATTGCCAGTCTAAGTATTGAAACCCATATTGGTCGGTCTGCACTATTTTTTTGCCTTCATTCCAGACGAGTAATTTTGTATGTTCTTTCCAATTGATCAGGTCTTTGGACGAGGTTAACATGATTACATTCCTCTGATGCATAGGCAATGTCTTTAAGTTTGAACCAGGGAAATTATTGGTGATCTTATTTACTAAGCTCCAATACCTTTTTGAAACTGGATCATAACGAATGCTAAACTTTATTTCAGCACCTGGGAAGTGAATCAACCCACGCTTAGGATTAAAAGTTGAAGTTTTTCCATCATCAGAAACATCAATTTTACCAGCGACTTCATATCTTGTCATGCCTTCCGCTGCACCTCTTATTTCATAAGTATCATTAGGACTTTGCCATCCCTGCAATCTGATGATGTCTACAATTTTGCCATTTGGTGCGACTACAGCATTTCCTTCAAGCCATTTTGGATCACGCGCATTTAGCCATGTACTATCAAAGCGAACAGCAGTACTTCTTGTCCAGCTATCCGACATTAGCAAATCAGCGTTTAGTGGTGCAGAAAGCATGAAAGCGTAGAAATCCCGTTTTTTTATTCCTTTATTCTCTTCATAAGCTTTCCAGATCCGCCCATTATGAACCACTACAGGAGTAGGTGCAGTATGGAGCCTTCCTTTGAACAATATTCCACTTTTATCATCAACCGGTTTTGTCCAAACCGTACCGTTATCAGTTGATTTTACAATAACCACATCCCCGAAAGACCTGTTCACTCCCATCAGATAAATAGATCCCTGATGAACAAAAAGGCTTGCCCACATTAAGCCCTTTATATCTGTTACAGGTTTCCAGGTAATCCCTTTATCCCGGGATCTGTAGACGGAAGTAACAACCTCTTTCCTTCCTGCACCATACCAATCATGTGAAACGAGGTATGAACCATCAGGAAGAATAACAATACTTGGAGAGGCTACAAACTGATTCTCGGCATCAGGGCTTTCAACCACTATTATCCCTGGAAATTTAGTTTGTGCCTGTGACTTTTCTACAAACCCTAAGGTCAAAAAAAGGGCAATAAAATAGATGTAGGCTATTTTTTTTGATAGCCTGATTTTATACAGTATCATATCTAATAATTATTAAGTACTTGTTTTACAAATTATTAATTGGATATTTTAACACACCATATAAATGGGCAACGTATAGCTTCTTATTTTTACGGGAACCGTATCTACTAAATCAATTTATTCCTTCTGTAATTCCTTTCCAGTTATCAGTTCTGAAAGGAGACGCAGGAAAACCACCCTCATTAAACAGGTTTATATCCGGACAATTATTCCAGCAGAACCTTACCGCAACTGGCTTTTTCACTTTTTCACTGGAGACTACAATCTCTTTTCCTTCTATCTTAGCAATCGCAGGGTAAAACACCTGATCTTCACCAGCAATGGTAAATTCGCGCAAATCTCCATTCTTAGAGATAAGTCTTGATTCCGTGTTAAAATAGATCCTGATCTTATTCTTTTCTTCTTTCATCCCATCATAAAGAGGACTTAAATAAGCTGTTTTTTTATCACCATAGGTTCTATTTAAAGCAATTTTTGATAACCTGATCCCTACCGTTTCTTTATCTTTAGGATGAATATCTTCACAATCACCTACGTCCATGGTTACAGCCATTCCAACGTAATCTAATGTTTGTAATGTAATCAATTGAGCTTCCTTTATTTCCGCCTTAATTTCAGGTTTAGCTCCTTTAAATGGTGCTAATTGGACATAATAGAAAGGTAGATTTCCGATTCGGAATTCATCTCTCCAGTTTCTGATTAGTGCCGGAAATAATTTCCTATACTGATACGCTCTTGCTGCATTTGCTTCTCCCTGATACCAGATTACACCCTTTACTTTATAGTTTAGCAAGGGCTTTACCATGGTGTTGAATAAAAGATTAGGAGACTTGGCGTTTATACGCGGGTCAATATCTTTTGCTGTATGTGTCGTCTTCTTATCATAGTTAATCAGACTATTATTATACCTGGTTAAAATTGGACGGAAACTTTCATCAGCTTCCAATACTTCTTTGCTTACCCATGATTCTGCAGGAGTGCCACCCCATGATGAGTTGATTAAACCAATAGGAACATTTAGTTTTTTTGACAATTCTAATCCGAAATGATAAGCTACGGCAGAAAAATTGCCAATACTTTGCGCATTACAAACAGCCCATTTACCACGGACATCATCAGTTGAATCAAAAGTGATGTTTCTCACATTGAACATTCTGATCAGCGGATTTAAATCTTTACTGTTTGCCAGATCAGCTGAGCTGGACCTTGAAATTGTCATTTGCATATTAGACTGTCCGGAGCAAAACCAAACCTCACCTAAATAAACATCCGAAACTTCTATCTTATTCTTTCCTATAAAGGATATGGTGTAAGGCCCACCAGCTTTAATGGTTTCTACATTTAATTTCCAGTTTCCATTCTGATCAGCTTTAACTCTCCTGCTTTCCTTTAACCAGGAACAGTTAACCTCAACCTGTTCATCAGGACTTGCCCAACCCCATAAAGCAACTTTTGATTGCTGCTGCAGAACCATATGATTCGTTATTATTGCAGGCAATTTCACCTCAGCAGATGCCCTGAATCCTATCAGCTGAACAAATATCAAAACATAAAAGAACCTCATTTTTCTCATTTTCATCTTTATATTTAATATCATTTTTACTTTAATAAGCTTTAATTTTTTGTTGTCTTTACAGATTTATGTTCAAAGAACATCAACTTACCACTCTCTACTCCAACCAGTAAATTAGGACCTTTTGATGTATCACCCAGACCACAAGGAGTTGGCGAGTTTTCATGTATTCCCATATAAAACTCGTTCCCATCAATTTGCACCTGCTCAGGATATTTAAACTTCATATTTTCGTTGGTTCCTGCATTTATGAAAATCAGCACCTGTAATCCGTCTATTTTATTCCCCATAACATCTTTACGAAAAAACGGCAAACCATCCTTTGGTCTTGGAAATGATGCTCCACGCATACACCCCAGCAAGATATCCAGTTTTCCATCACCATTCCAATCAACTAGTGCAAGCTTAACACGACCAAAATTATTTCCCAATCTTTTCTCCACTGTCTGATGCCCTGTAATATAATTCCCGTCTACCAACTTTAGCTTACCCCCATCTTCAACATTATATTCATCAATCTGATTATAAAGATGCAATGCATTATCCTGATCAACTGTAATCATACAATTCTTCCCATTAATGCTTGCCAATCCCGGTCGTACTCTCCATGGCCCCCATAATTCAAGATTATCGATGGATAATGCTTTTGGAGCATCAAGCATCGGTTTCGTTTTAGTTCCTCGATTGATCATAACCGCGAATCTGGCATCAGATCCAGAAAAAATAACATCTGGTAAGCCATCACCATTCCAATCATAAACAGTTGGACCTAAATAACCCCATGCTCCTTCTAACGGTCCCTGAACAATTTGATAACCGGGACGAAAGCAAATAGGCTTTCCTGCTGAATGTACTTCCTCAGCCATTGCGAAATCAGGTTTCAGGTTGGTTCCATTGTTTTTGTAAAACAATAACCGGCCTTCTGAATTACCGACTACAAGATCCAGTACATGATCACCATCCCAATCTACAACATTAGGAGAAGCAACAGTTCCGGCAAATATATCTCCCTTCTCCATTAAGACTACTTTAGGTTGATGAAAAATGGGTTCCCCTGTATTTTTATAACCATTGGATTCATAATGATAAAGAGATCCTTCTCCACCAATAATCATAGACGTCACCTCCTTTTTTGCATTGGTGAAAGGTATAGCAACAGCACCTTGTGTAGGGTGAACCAATAAAGATTTTCCATTTGCTGTCCACAGGTATTGAGCGCCCCCCTTATCCGTAAGATATTTCATAGCTCCTACACTATTGGTCACAACATTACCGTACCCCCCATTGCCTGTCTTTAATTTAATTGCTGATGTTGCAGAAATGATAAAAGAATCATCTTTAGATACCCTTTTGCCACTACCCTCTGCCTTTAACTTTTCTATATTTAATACGATCTCCCGTACACCTCCACGTGGAAACACTCCCCTGAATAGACCTGCCCCATCATAATAAGATTGCGTGTCAATATTACCACCAGCATCTGTCGGGAGATAAATAGCATTGTCACGGGTCGCAAATGTCAACATCACATTATGATCCGCGAGAACACTTACAGACATAGATGTGAACCTACCCAGGCCAGATACTTTTACATTTCCTATCTCCTTTAATGCATTGACATCAGATTCATATTCAGTAAGCACCAATGTTCCATTGCTTCCGGTCATTAAAGCCATTGTTTTTCCTTTATATGGAAAAAAAGCAGCCTGAAAAACATTCAATCCTTGTGGGTAATCAACCTTTACCGGACTTTGATAGACTAAATTCCCATCCTGACTCACATGAGAAAATCTGGATATGTATATTCCTTTAAACGAATCCAAACCATTGTTTGTACGAAGAAATATACTTGGATATACGGTTTTTTCCGTATAGCTATATCCAATAGGTACATCGCTTATCGTATACCCTATTCGCAAGGGGGCATAACCCTTAGCCCCACCTGCTTTTAAAGGGCTCGCATTAAGCAACTGCGCCTGCGTTTTGAGAGCACAAAGGGTTATCGAAGTAACAATTAATAAACAAAGTGATATTCTCATGTTATATGTTTTCATATCATAGTTTAAACCTTAAACTATAGTTAATCAGTAATGTTAAGTTTTATTCTATACTCCTTTGCTTTGATATTTTTACCGTAGGCATTAGAGGCTACAAAAACAACTTCATACTCACCCGCCGTTAGAAACTTGTGTGAATAGGAGCTGATTTTTGAAGCCTGAAAATCCTTTATGCTTATTCCCCAATCGGGCCCTTGATTTATGAGTTTTGGAACATTAATAGCTGGAGTTACAGCGTAGGCTATTTTATCCACTTGCGGGCTTGCACCACAAGAAAATAAAATTCTGGTGGGATCACTGGTTATTGCATTAGAGGCCTCATTCTCATAATTGGTGTGTCTGATTAATTTCCATGCAGCGGTTGATTGTTCCATCAAAGAGTTTATCTTGTCCTCATCATCCTTATAACTGATTTTAAAACCGGTGATTATTGCATTGGTACGCTGTCCGTAAACACCTGACGGGCCTTTGATATGATATTTAAAGGCAAAATATACCACCGTTTCTTCGTTAGGGAAAAGATCGTAAATATTTAAGTTGCTGTTTGCAATACCCAGAGGATTATTATTGTTTGATATCGCTGTGGGCATCACACATCTACTTGTTATATCTACCCAGGTTGCTTTATTTATTCCCGCAGCAGAATAATCACCATCAAAATTTGTCGAGTAAACTAATCTCAGTAAATCGGAAAATTGTCCGCCATTCTGATATTCAGTTCTAAAAGCCATGTTTACGTCTATTGTTTTGACAACACGATCTGTTGAGTTATATCCATAATCATTGCCTTTCTCGCCCGAAAAGAATTTTATATAATCAGCATTCCCTTCAATATCAAATTTTACATCTTCACCAACTTTAAAAGTCGATGAAGATGTTGTAATGTTTAAACCTGGTTCAGGGATATTTTCGTCATCATTACAAGCATTCAAACCACAGGTTAACAATGATATTGAAAGCAGTATTATTGATTTAGTAAGTTTCATATTATTTAGTTTATTACCAGCCTGCATTTTGTATTAATTTTCTATTTACACCCATTTCATAAGAAGGAATTGGCCAAACCACACCTTTTGCCTCTGTGTTATTATAATAAACTACCGCTTCTGCATAATTTGCAGGTACGGTATTTTTCACAAATTGCATCTGCGTATAGTATTTACCCCATCTTACTAAATCATCTTTACGGAGTAACTCAAAAGCTAGTTCCCGTGCTCTTTCATCCTGAACTTCCTGCATAAAACTTTGAAGATTGGTATATTCATAATCAACCGAGGCATTAGCTGTCTTTACCGGAAAACCGGCACCGCGACGACGAACTTGATTAAAACATTCTAGTGCAAACTGATGATCTCCAGCATTGGCATTCATGTTATTAAAATGAGCTTCAGCATACATCAGCAAAACATCTGAATACCTCAGCATAGGGAAATTAATAGGAGTTGCATTGTTTTGTTTAGAGCTGCTAAGCTCTTTCTCCCTCCTGAATTTAGCACAATACCGGTTCCATATCTCAGTACCGGCAACTGGCTGAGGTACTAAAGTCGTAGAATTATAGGTGAAACTCCCAATACACCAGTCTCTACGTTTATCATTTGATTTATAGAGCTGGTATAAGTATCCGCTAGCTCTTAAAAAACCTTGGCAAAAGCCTATTGAAGATCCCGCAGGCGATGCTATCCCTGTATTTCTCCCTACCATTCCGGCACTGTAAAACACTGTATTATCACCGTAATATTCAAGTTCCCATATACTTTCTTTTATATCGTACTTATCTTGAGCATAATTAATAAAAACATTCTCATACACAGCATTTAGTTCATGTATACCAAAGCCTATGACTTTTTTCGCATAGTTTTCTGCCTTTTCATACATATCCTTCCTGTTAACAGGGGCTCCGGCCATCGTTAGACAAACTCTGGCAAGAATACCATTCACAGCAGATTTATTAATTCTACCCCCACCATACAATCCTTCTGCAGAAACAACAAGGGTTTCAGCTTCTTCCATATCCTTAATAATCTGCTCATAAACAACCTCTGGGGCAGATTGGGCTATTTGTGTATACTGTGGTTCTGCAGACTTAGCAGATTCAAGTATTAAAGGCACTTTTTGAAATTGCTTTACCAACATGAAATAATTATATGCTCTTAAAAAAAGAGCTTCTCCTTTTATATTTCCACGCTGAACTTCATCCATAGGAGCTTTATTAATGTTTTCAAGTAAAAGATTGGCTCTGCTGATTCCTATGTACAGATATTTCCAATAATTGGCAATACGCTCGTCTGTAGAGAAAACATAATTATAACCAACAGTAGTTCTGTCCCTGTTATAACTTTCATATCCTAAATCTGCACTCAGCCCCATTATTCCCTGCATGTTCGCTCCATAAAGAGAATTATTTGAAAGCGCCCTGTATACACCATTTATGCCAGCCTGTACCTCTTTCTCTGTTTTGTAAAAATCAGATGTAGGAAAAGTGCCTTTTGGCTCTGTCTCCAGATAGTTGCAGGAATTTAGTAATAATGTAAGGCTGAATCCTATAAAAATGTTCTTCATTATTTTCATCTTCATGATCATATTATGTTAAAAATCAAGCTTTAAACCAGCAGTTATTATTCTGTTTCGCGCGTATGCGGAATAATCAAAACCGGTAGTCAATGTTGAATTCCGTACTGACACTTCCGGATCAATACCAGAATAATTACTCCAGGTGAATAAATTCTGACAAGCGATATTTAAGCCGACATTGGCGATGTTAAGAGATTTTAGCAGCTTCTTTGGCAATTTATAAGACAACTGTACTGTTTTAAGTCTAAGGTAAGAGCCATCCTCTAATGTGCGGCTGGAATAAAACCCTGTCGGTCCTTGAGCTCTGGTTCTTGGAATATTACTAATTTGATTGTCCTCAGACCATCTGTTTATATAAGAGGCATATTGATTGATCGCTATATTCTGATAATTACCTTCTAATGCAATCCTGTTTGCATTCATAATCATATTACCATAATTCCATTGAAAGAATACGTTTAACGACCAGTTTTTATAATCAAAATTATTATTGAACCCTCCCGAATGTATAGGTAAAGCCCTGCCAATTCTGGTATTATCGGCATCGGTTATATTTCCATCACCATTAAGGTCAATAAATCTCGGATCACCCGGCTGTATATTTTCTCTGGCCACACCATTTGCCGGAACAGAAGGTTTCAATTCATATTTACCATATTTAAAATCAAAATCAGAAACCTGGTAAACACCATCATAAACTAATCCATAGAATGAAGTAATCGGCGCCCCAACTTCAGTAACATATAAATTAGTAGTGTTAAAATCACCGGTGAATTTAACACTGGAGAATAGTTTCTCTTGTCCGTCATTAAGTCCTAACACTTTACTTCCGTTAAAACTTATATTAAAATCACTACTCCATTTAAAATTCTTGTTACTAATATTTACTACATTCAAACCTATTTCAACACCATCATTTCTTACTGAACCCACATTCCTGTAAGCTTTTGCTTGTCCTGTGCTGAAGGGTACATCAGCATTCAACAATAGGTTGTTTGAAGTTTTTCTGTAGACATCAAATGTTAAAGCGATTCTATTTCTGAATAAAGACAAATCGTAGCCAAGGTTAACCTGGCTCGTTTCTTCCCATGATAACTTATCATTTTCCAGACTCAATATTGTTGCAGAGTTCAGTGGAGTACCATTATTAAAAGAAGTATATTCTCCAACCCCCATAGTTCCCCTGGCGGCATAGCTATCAATCCTGTTGTTTCCTGTCACACCCCAGCTTGCACGTAGTTTAGCTTCATCTATAAAACTTAGTGACTCCATAAACTTTTCTTTATTCATGTTCCATGAAGCTGCTACCGATGGAAAAATTCCCCAACGATTATTTCTGGAAAATTTAGATGAACCATCTGCCCTCAGAGTTGAGGTTAAGACATACTTCGACTTGTAACTATAATTTACTCTTGCAAATGCGGACATTAATCTATTCTCATCAATTATAGAGACAACGCTATTTGGCCTGCCATTTACTAAACCTGCCATCCCAAATTCTTCATAAGGTATTTGCCACACGGTATGGCCTTTTCTATTGACATCATAGCTCTGCATGCTAAATCCACTTAGTAATGAAATGGAGTGATCTCTGTTAAAAGCTTTCTTATATTCTAATGTACCCTCTCCAAGTAGCTCTTTCCTTTTAAACAAATTGTATGAGCCATTTACTCCTCTACTATTATTTGCCGAAGGAAATCCTGAATATGTTCTTGAGTTATTAAAAAGATCTGTTTCAGTTTGAGTTTGAACTACTCCTCCCCGAATCACAAGGGATAATGCAGGAAGTATCTGATACTGTAGTTTAGCATTTAGTCTTAAGTTATTTTTCCCAACTTCTCTATGATCATTGGCATTAGACATTATGGGGTTCAAGCTAGATAAGGAAGAAACATCTTCAAACATATCGTCATAGGAAGTTTGCCCTACAAGGACAGGTCTATATCCCCATACACGAAACATCAGATAGGATTGATACTGCTGACTTTGAGGGCCGCTTTCTGATAATTCAGAAGCAACAGCCCCTAATGTGCGGTCAGATGAATAAGACAGGTTCATATCAACGCTTAGTTTTTTTGATATTTTTTGATCCAGCCTTATTTGTCCATTGTAACGTGTATAACTTGAATGATCTATCACACCCTTCTGATCAGCAATTGAACCTGAAACCCAGTATTTGGTCTGCTGTGTTCCACCCGACATAGAGACATAGTGATTCTGCATCGGGGCCGTTCTAAATAATTGATCCTGCCAGTTGATAGCTGGCTTTTTCTTATAATCATCAAGTGCTAATCCCTCAGGCGTAAGAAAAATACCTTCTGAATTCGGGTTTAATTCCAGCATATATTTAACATAGTTGTATGGATCCATGACATCCATCGTTTTCACAACATCCTGAATACCGAATGAATTAGAAAAAGAGAGTTTTACTTTTCCTGTCTTTCCACTCTTAGTTTCGATAATGACTACTCCATTCGCTCCTCTTGAGCCATATATGGCTGTTGCCGATGCATCTTTTAATATGGATATGGATGCTATATCATTGGGGTTAATCGTTGCAGCTGAAAAATCTTCTGTAGGGAATCCATCAATAACATATAAAGGAGAATTATTCTGGGTCACAGAGTTTGCCCCTCTGATCACGATATTCATATCTTCTCCTAACTGACCGTCGTTGCTTGACATACTTACACCGGCTACTCTTCCCTGCAATGCCTGATCAAAAGAAATAACGGGAGATTTCGTTAAATCATCCATTTTTACAATCCCGACAGATCCGGTTAAATCCTTTCGTTCTTGCTTACCATATGCAACAACTACCACTTCGTTTAAGCTTTCGGCAGCAGGTTTTAATTTCACTTCCAACGATTTGAATGTAGAAACAAGGATTTCCTGACTTTCAAAACCTATATAGGAGAACACCAGAATATCATTATTCTGAGCCCTTATCGTAAATTCACCCTTTTTGTCAGATACTACAGAGTTCTTGATATTACTCTTCACTCTTACAACCACCCCGATTAACGGACCTCCATCTGAAGCGTCTACGACTTTCGCCTTTACAACTTTTTGCTGCGCATATAAGTTGTCAGAAAGAAAAAATACGCCCAGATATACTATTGCTGATAGCAACTTTACTACTCTATTCAATTTCATATTACATTGATTTCAAAAAATATCCTTAATTTATTTTCCAGGCTGATGCATCATTGTTTGCTCAATCAGTTTCTCTACGCCTTTGTAATCAGCTTTCTCCACTAAATAAGCATGATTGCCTTTTGGGTCATCCTTCCATTCATTTCTACCATCACTGTAAATAATGAACTGACCTTTCTTTATCGAATAATAAGGATCGTAGCCTTTTACACCTACCAAAACAGCTGTCTGATCCCAACTCATACGTCCCTCTAAATCATGTTTACTTTTTGGTATGCAAATTCGAAATACATCCTTAACCGGACTGTTGACAATACTTTTATCAGCAATCAGTGTTAAACCTGTTTTAATTTTTTTGCCTATTTCAAAACCAGTAAATAAAACAGGTGGTTCCCAATTTTTAAAAACATAATAAGAGGCTGTTGAATCTCTGTCTACATTAAACTCTTTGCCTTTCGGAAAGGCCCCGGCCATACTTACCATTAACTTTACTTTTTTATTAATGAGCTCTTTTCCATTTAAACGAGAGTACCGATCAGGTTTGGATTTTAAGAGATTTGAAATGTTTGAAAAGAACCCTACGGTTATGAGGGTTACACTCTTGTCCGGTTGAGCAGCAAGTAGCTTTCTATACAAATCGATTGCATCAGAAGCTTCATTATTCTTTTTGATTTTATGCGGATATTTGATACATACAGTATCTGTCCAGAACTGCCAGTCTCTTCTGTTCAAAGCATCTTTTGGTACACCGATTGGAATATTGGGTTTATTATAGTAGGTGTTAAATGCATCTAGTACACTAGCTACCCCTTCATATCTTGTGCTGGCAATTGTACCTAAAATATTAACATAATTACTATCTGCATAAGCATGCAGCATGGCTATTGCACCTACATCATCGTAATCCGGTCCCATGTCGGTGTCGAAAATAACATTTAGCTTTTGACCTTTTGGGGGTTGAAATTGTGCGTTCACTTTTGTGATAAAAGAACTTAAGATCACACAGATTGCAATAGTTAAAGTATGATTTTTAACGTTAAGCATATTCTATTTGGTTAGTTGGTTTAATCGAAAAAAATGAGAGCGTTGTTATTTAATAAGTATCGGTCCTAAAGGGTAAAAGTCCTACCCCATAACTGTTGTATATATTACCATAGCTATAGTTTTTAAAGCAATACCTTGCTGAAACAGGTTCTTTTACTTTTCCACTTTTAAGTGCTATTTTACTTTTTGCACCTTTTATAATCTCTGCATCTGCTTTATGATAAACTTTATCAGCGCCGGCTATTTCAAATCCTTCGATTTCTTCGCCATAGGCAGACAATCCATATCCAGCATTTTCCATCTCAACAATTATTTTCTGGTTATCCCGTGCATAGGAAAGATAAGCTGGTGGTACTGCCCCTATTCCAGTTAGATTATAAGTTTTTGATAAGGCATAATAAGCCAGTCTTTTGGCTACAATACGTTTCTCTGGAGGGTGAATTGTTGAAGCTGAGCCAATATCAGCAGTTCCGACCATTCCTGAATTAGGGATTGCCGACATTGCCTTTTGCTGAACTTCCCTAAATATTGCTACTTCAGTACCATTAGCATTCCACCCCATATTCTCATAGCTAAAAGGTGCAAGCTGCACATAGTAAAAAGGAAAATCATTATTGAAACTCTCACGCCAGTTACGCACCATTTCCGGCAATAGCTTTAGATATGCACCCGGATTGGTAACATTTGCCTCACCCTGATAAAAAATGCATCCTTTAATGGTGAATCTGGAAACAGGTTTTAACATCCCGTTATACAATAACGTGGGGGCTCTGTTTGCCTTAGCTGGTGTTAAACTTTCAGGTTTGATATCTACTTTAATAAATTGCTTTAATTTATCTTCGCTCATCCAGGCTTCAATCCTGGAGCCACCCCAGTAACAACCTATCAGCCCTATCGGAACTTTCAAGGTTTTATTGAGCATTTTAGCAAAATTGAAACCAACGGCACTAAAAGTCTCTACCGATTGTGGGTTAGATAGTCTCCAGACACCCTTACAATCGTCTTGCGGTTGTGTATTAAATTCCCTTCTTACTGAAAACAATCTGATCCCTGAAAAATCAGAATCCAGCATCTCATCATTCGCGTTGTATAGAGGCTGATTGGTAAATCCACGAGTGCTCATTTCCATATTGGATTGCCCACCACAAAGCCATACTTCGCCTAGTAAAATATTGTTCAGGCGTTTTTCTTGTCCATCACTAATGGAAATGTTATGAGCTGTGTAGCTTCCTGCAATGCTATTAACTTTAACCTCCCAGTTACCCTCTCCATTGGATTTAGTTTTATAAGTTTTATTGTCCCAGGATGTTTTTATGATAACATCAGTATTGACATTTGCTTTACCCCATAAACTCACTGAAGCATTTTGCTGCAATACCATGTTGTCCATTAGTAATGAAGGCAGTTTTATCTCTGCCTTTGCAGCAGAAAGGAATAAGCATAATAATAGAATGTTGGCAATTGATTTCATCAGCATATAAATTTGAAGCTACTATTAACGATGTTTAGGTTTTTGTTTTACCAACTCTTTAAATCTTAACAGCATTCTTTCTTGCTGTTGTTTATCTGCAGTAAGTATATATCTATTGCCTTTTTTAGCCTTGTTAAAAAATGTAGCCCCTTTATCATCTGTATTAATAAATCCAGCTTTTGACACCGTAAAATATCGTTTCAAAGGTTCTACAGCATAAAGTACAGAGGTAAGATCCCATGTTGGCCTATCATAAGGCATCTTTGAATAATATTCGTATGCATATTTTAAAGGATGTGCAGATGTATAAGCAAGATCAGTTTTTATAACCTCTCCAGGAAACAAAACATGTCCGCCAAGTTCCCATGGACTTACAAAAATATTACCGGGCCAATTATCAAAAACATCCTTTGCCGAAGCAATATCATAGCGTATGTTAAATTCTTTCGTTCTATTCTCAACTCTGAAATCTCCCCCCATCAGACTCATAAATCTGACTTTTTTACGGACTAATTCTTTACCATTAAGAGGACTGTATTTATCAGCCGGAGAATTAATTAATTTTGAAAGGTTTGTTAAAAAACCAACAGAAATAACAATCACCGATTGATCTGGCTGTGCAGATAAAATCTTTCTATACATTTCTACAGAGCCTTGTAATGTTGAAGATGTGTTTAACTCCTTTTCAAAAAGGTCAGACTGTTGCTCGTTTTTTAAATTAGATACATATTCTACATAAGAAGTCTTCTTACCTTCCTTAACTTTAGTATTTTGTACATTTCCCAAAGTTATATTTGGATAGCCATACCAACGATTCAGCATATCAATAAAAGGAACAGAATAAATATTTCCCTTATTATTGGAGATCGCAGCTATATTAACTATTCCGGCATCCTGATACTTGTATAGCATATCCAATGCCAGTACATCATCAATATCATTTCCCATATCCGTTTCGAAAATAACGGTCAGCGCTTTCTTCTGTGCAATTGCACTACTATTGAAAGCAAATGTTGCAACAATAGCCAAAAAGAAAATTTGTTTAAATCTCATATGCTGATTGTTTAATTAAAAAACTATCTACTTCTTCTTTGACAGGAATTGCGGTTTGTGCGCCTAGTTTTGTAACGGCAATTGCCGATGAAGCCAATGCAAACTCTACAGATTTGACAAGCTCATTGCACTCCATATATTTACTTGTAAAAGAGCCGCAAAAGGTATCACCCGCACCGGTTGTATCCACCACATCAACCCTATATCCTCTAAAATACTGGTCTACGTCTTCAGACAACACATAACATCCATTCTCGCCAAGTGTAATGATAACTATGCCAACCCCCTTTTCCTGAAGTTTTTTAGCAACAACATGAATAGGGACTTTAGTATTTTTCAACTCGGCCAACTCATTTGCTTCAATTTCATTCACGATTAAAACATCCGTATATTTCAATAGATCAATTGCAGAGCTGTTACATGGTGATGGATTGAATATAACTTTCACCTGATTTTTATAAGCTTCCCTGATAATTGCATAAACAGTTTCGCTAGGGATTTCGAGTTGTAAAATGACCGCCTGATAATTACTGATCGTAGCCATAAAATCACTAATACGTTCTACCGACATTTCTTTATTAGCACCGGGTGCAACTACAATACAGTTCTCCCCATTCTCTGCTACAAAGATGAATGCTGTACCGGTCGGAACACCCGCATTCTGTACAATGTAAGAGCTATTTATATGATTCTCCTGAAAATGGCTAATAAGTGAGTTTCCATAACTATCATCCCCAAGGAAAGAAAAGAAAGTCACCTCTCCCCCAGCTCTCGCTGCTGCAATTGCCTGATTGGCACCTTTTCCACCGTATTTTATAGAAAAGGTTGCATCCCCGATTGTTTCTCCCGGAACAGGAAGATGAGATACCGATGCTACCATGTCTATATTTGTACTTCCTATAACTAAAATTCCATTCTTCATTCTGATAATGTTTGCATTAAGCGTTTGTATATATTTTTAAAGTTTGTGCTAAATATTAAGGGCATATGCCTAGTTTTTTTCGATTCTTAGGATCCTGAATAAATGATTAAGCCAATACCAATGAAGAACAGGATAAACATCATGGTTAGATAAGCATTATTAACTTTTGGACCACCTTTAAACTCTTTCCAGATAAATACACCCCATAGTGCTGCAACCATTGTTGCTCCTTGTCCAAGTCCATAAGAAATAGCAGCTCCTGCCTTGCCGGCCGCAATAAGATTAAGAGAGTTACCTAATCCCCAGACAGCACCTCCAAAAACACCAATCATATGTGTTTTGAAGTTCCCATTGAAATAATCTTTATAAGATACTGGCAAGCCCACAAAAGGTCTTTTCATTACAACAGTATTAATTATAAAATTGCTGACAAACATGCCGAACGAGAATATAAATACTGCGGTATAAGGAGTCATTTTGCCAAACTGCGGATTAGCAAAATTGTCTACATCCATAGATGCAGCAATGAATCTATAAAACACCGACATTAAAATACCTGCTACAACTGCTACAACAATCCCTTTTGTAGCTGAACTGTTATTGGTACCCATATTTTTATAAGCCTTAGCATTCAATAATATGGCGATTGTAATTAAGGCTACACCAATAAATAGAACAACCGGATCACCCTTAGGTGTACTGATGTAATTGATGACTACCCCTAATACCAATGCCAAACCTACGCCTAAAGGAAAGGCAACAGCCATTCCTGAGATTGCAATTGCAGCAGACAATAAAATGTTTGAAAGATTAAATATGATACCTCCAATAAAAGCAGAAGAAATATTAGAGAAATCTGCCTGCATCAGATCAGGAATGAAACTACGTCCCTGACTTCCGATACTGCCCAATGTGAGGGCTGAAAATAAAGAGAATAATAATACCCCAATAACATAGTCCCAATAAAAGAGTTCAAACCTCCATGTTTTTGCTGCTAATTTTTGGGTGTTGCCCCATGATCCCCAGCATAACATGGTAATGAAACAAAAGAGAACGGCGAGTGGATAGTTTTCAATAATGAACATATTTTTATTATTTAGATTGGTTAATTTTTTGTGTTGTTTCCAGCCATTTAAGGTTAAATCTGTAATGATTTTTACTGCTTATAATGTGTATCATTCCGTCTGGGGACTGTGTACCAGCAAAATAGCCTCTTGGTTCTGAGTGAGTTTCATCCATGATAAAGTTTCCTGTCCATGCACCTCCATCCATAAATCGATGCTGACCGTCGGATAATAGCTTTTTTACTGGCCAGGTTTTACCATCATCGTAAGAAATTGCTGCGAATATTCCATAAACTTTTTCACCGTTCAGCATCATCCCGGCTTTATCACCTACTGATCTTAATGGATGATGACTAAAAGACACCACCAGTAAAGGACCTTCTTTTAATCGCATAAATACCAAACGTTGTCCACCTGATATTGGAGGAAATTCCGAAGCATGATAACTCCATGTTTTTCCTCCATCTTTTGAAATACTTAATGGCATTTTTTTTACACCATCCGGATTCTCAATATCATTTCCTCTTCCGAGGGCCATCAGATCCCCATTCTTTAATTCTACAACTCCTGCATGTATTCCAGCTATACTTCCTCCTGTCTTACCTGCTTCAAATAATGGCATTTCCTTTGTCTCAGCCGGATCACTCCAGCTTCTGCCTTGATCTTTACTGATGTACAATGCTGAACCATCTGCAACACCCGGACCAGCATCACAGGCTTGAACAAGCCAACCTTGTTTGTTTTTAAACATTCCGGCAATCACCTGATGTCTTTGACTATGTTCGGGAGCGATAATATTACTTTTACTCCAGGTAGCTCCATTGTCATTTGATGTACGTAAAACCAAAGCCATGTTTTTCCACCATCCAGATGGCGACATGCCATTCATATGAAATAATGTTCCACTTTCCTTATCATAAAAAAGAGAAGATCCTGTCATATTTCTATCAGGCACTTTATAAAATAAAGAAGCTTTATCCCAGTCCTTCTGGCCTGCTCTTAGTCTACTTGCCCAGATAGCCATTTCAGTACCAAATTCACTTTCTGTAGAAAACCAAATGGCCAGCAGATCACCATTTTTACACCAGGTAATAGCAGGGCAATGATTGTGAGCGTACAAGTTAGGCTGCGTTTCGCAATCCGGACTCTTAATGTATTCAATCGGTTCCAGAAACACTGGTTGATTATTGGGTACCCATTTAAAAGCAGTTTGACTAACGTTCTGCTGATTTAATTGAACTGTATTTTCCTCCGAATAATATTGCTTGGTACTATAAGTAACTTCCACAATCCTAAACCCAGTCAGATAATTTCTATCAGCAGGAATCAATCCTGAACGATTAGCAGATCTTAATGAATTCATAAAATTATTGTGACTTCCGCCTCTGGTAACTTTATAATTTCCTGAAGCATATCCACCAGGATTTTCTATTGACTCTTTTTTATAAGGACCATACCAATCCATGCACCATTCTTCAACATTACCATGCATATCATACAAACCAAAACCATTTGGTTTAGACTTTTTAACCGTTAATTTCTGCACAGATATGGACTCTGGCTTATCTTGCCATTTTAACACATTTGCCGGCAATTTATCACCATTTGAAAATGTAGAATAGGTATTTGCCCTGCAGGCATATTCCCATTCTGCTTCTGTAGGTAATCGATATGTTTTACCTTCTTTTTTTGAGAGCCACTTACAATAAGCTATGGCATCATCCCAACTTACATAAACAACAGCTTCATCATCGTCATTTGAAAAGCCATTTCTTCCTCTATATTTTCTATGACCAGGGTCAAATTCTTCGTACTGTTTATTAGTAATCTCTGTAGCCGACACTTTAAAGGCATTAGTTAGATTTACTTTGTGAATGGGTTTCTCATCAAAATTTTCTTTTAAACCATTAGAGCCCATATAAAAAAAACCTGATGGGATATTTACCATTTCTATACCATCTGAATTCTTTTCCTGAGAAAAAGCAGCACCAGGATTACCTGTATATGCTATTGCAGACAGCAATAGTATTTTTACCTTACAAAAATTAATAGTCATGAGCTCGAATTATTTTATACTTACACGAATGCGTTTTACATCTACCTTTTCACTTTCAAAATTTGAATTCTTCGCAACGAATACTACTTCGTAGTTGCCTGCTTTGGAGAATGTATAACTATAAGAAGTCTTTCTTTCTTGTATACTTTTAACAACAATACCCATATCAGGAGCTGTTTGATTCAACATAACAGGCTTGGAAATTACCCAATCTAAATTTGATGGTTTTGTTAAACCTGCCGCAGTACTTGCTAAAACCATAGTGGTTTGAGGGAATGAAACATTCCATCTACCCTCTGTAGTTCTATTGGTGTATGGTGTCATTTTATCTAAGAAATCAAAGGGAACAAAGCCTCTTCTTGTAGAATCCAGACTTTCTACCTGATCTCCATCTGGAGACTTTAGTATAATATGAAAATTAGATATAGTCCATTTGGGTTGCTTTCTAGTTGCATTGGGTACTGCCTCATATTTAAAAGCAATAGACGTTGGCTTTGACAAATACTGAGTAATGTTCAGATTAACATCACTTTCTCCATTCTGAGCAGTAGGAAACAAAGCCTGTGTCGTCAAATCATCCCACTCAGAATCAACAATTGCTGTGGAATCTGCCTTATAGCTTTTAGTTGTTAAACCTGTAAAATTATCTGAGATCAATAACTTCAAAGTATTATCTCCTGTAGCATCTTCTACTTTTACCTTAAACTGAATAAATGCTTCAAGTCCTCCGGCAACAACCATATTCCTATTTATGTTCTCATAGTTATTACCTGATTCACCAGAATAGAAAGTCAGATAATTAGGATTACCATTAAAATTAAAAGTGATCGGTTTATTCACTTCATAGCTATTGTCAGCATCTAATGAAACCGAGAAATCAACATCAGCTGAGAATTTATTACATGAAGTAAAGAGAATCACAGCAAAAATCGTATATAAAGAGTTTTTCATTATTATAATTTTATTGATTACCAAAGAGGGTTTTGTTTCATTTTTAGATTCGTAGCGAGCTCAGCACTAGGTATAGGATATAATACATGTCTTTGTGAGGTATAATTGGCAATCGCAGAAGCGTATTTCTTATTTGCATGCCATCTTGAATCAGCTACCATCGTAGTTCTTCCATTTGTCATGGCCTCCACATAAATACCCCAGCGAATCAGATCATTCTTTCTTTCTCCTTCAAAACAAAGCTCACGTGCCCTTTCATCTCTGATCATTTGTCTGAATGTTCCTTGTGTTAATCCAGCAATTGCTGGAGCTGAAGGCATTGCTCTCTTCCTTACTAAATTCAAACATTCATATGCCAGCGTTGATGGTGTCGAATTAACTTCGTTATCAGCTTCTGCAATCATCAATAACACATCTGCATACCTCAAAACCGGGAAGTTTATAGGTGTATAATCTTTAGCTTTAGGTGATACCAGTTCATACTCTCTTCTGAATTTTCCGGCATTTCTATATACTAATTGAGCTGTTGTCCAGTTGGTCTTAGTCCTGACTTTAGTGGTAGTATTATAATTGTAACGATAGGGTGCTACATTCCAGGCTTTTCTTACAGCATCCTCTGGAAGTTTGTATAAATCTTCTAATTTTAATGTGCAGGACAGATAACCATAACACCAGCCCGGGGTATCTTCACTAATGTTATCATTATTGTAGATACCATTATAGCTTCCCAGTAGTCCGGCAGTTTCATGGCCGTCAAGTCGATTGCCCTTAAACTCAATTTCCCAGATACTTTCCCTGAATGTTACATCAGTAACATCCTGAGCATAATTGATGAAAACTTTTGTATAATCTGTATTCAAACTATGCTTAGCACTTTTCTTAACTTCATTTCCCCAGAATAATGCTTTTTCAAAAGCCGGCTTACCCAGATTTAATGGATACCCTCCCATCTTTAAGTATACCCTGGCCAAAATGCCTTGTACAGTAGATTTAGAAATCCGCCCTACTGCAGTAAGCTTATCCGCATCATATACCTTTGTTACGGCTGCCTCCATCTCATGTACAACAAAACTAAATATCTCACTTGTCGAAGTTGCTGCAATCTGTGATTCCTGAGATACAGACTGAACAGATTTATCTCTAAATGGTACATCACCCCACATACTGGAAAGAATGAAGTAATAATATGCTCTTAAAAACATTGCTTCACCACGATAGGCTTCTTTTAACGCATCGTCTTTAAAAGATACACGATCAATATTCTCTAAGAAGGAATTTGCACGGTTTACACCTGTATACAGGTTTTTCCATAAGTTATTCACTCTGGCATTGGTATAAGAAAAGTTGTTTAGAAATAACTCCTCATTGGTATAATTACGATCGTAATAACCTAAATCATCTTGTATATTAAATGCATAAAACCAATCTCTACCATAAAAAGATTCATTAGCTAAAGGATTATAAACTCCGGTTAAAGCCATGAAGGCTTCATTCTCATTCTTATAAAATACTTCCGGTGAAATAAAACCTTCCGGCTTTAGTTCTAAAGTATTACAGGCACTAAGTGATGCAATTATAATGATCACTATCAGGTTTCTTAACTTTCTCATGATTAAAAAATAAAGTTTAATCCAACATTTAATACGTATGCTCTTGGATATGACGAACCATCAAATCCGGGTGTTAGCGCTGTGTTCTTGGTTGAAACCTCAGGGTCATAGCCTGAGTAATTTGTCCAGGTAATTAAGTTTTGTCCAGAGGCATATACGCGAATCTTTCTTGCAGATAGCTTTTTAGCAATAGCATTTGAAAATGTATATCCCAACGCGACAGTTTTCAACCTTAAAAATGAACCGTCTTCTATCTCATAAGAAGAAAATACACCAGTTCCCCAACCACCAACTCTTGGAATATCACTATCAGGATTCTCTGGAGTCCAGCGATCTGCATAGGTAGCAAACCTGTTATAATTAACTTCTGGCTTACCTCTGGCAAAAAACATTTTATCTGAGTTGTAAAGATTGTTTCCATAAGACCATTGGAAGAAAATGTTCAAATCAAAACCTTTGTATTGAAAATTGTTAGAAAAACCACCGGTATGGATTGGAATGCCCCGGCCAATCTCTGTTGCATCAGCATTATTCACAATACCATCCCCATTAATATCCTTAAATCTGATATCTCCCGGAAGAATACCATTACGATCAGTTCCATTATTAGGTAAATTTGATTTTAATACGTATTTGCCATCTGGCATTAAATCAAAATCATCATACTTGTAAGTACCTTCATACACATAGCCATACATTGTACCTAAGGGTTGGCCAATTCTTGCTATATATGCATTAGAATATGAGATCACGCTAACCAGACTTTCTTCATTTCTTGACAAAGCAATAACTTCATTTTTATTAAATGAGATGTTAAAACTTGAATTCCATTGAAAAGATTTTGTTTTAATATTCTGACTCTCCAATGTCAACTCTAATCCTTTATTGCTAACCTTACCAATATTCATTAACGAGGAACTAAATCCAAAAGATGGAGGAAGATTAGCATTAAGCAACAGTCCATCAGTAACTTTTTTATAAACATCTGCTGTAAAAGAGATTCTTTGTTTAAAAAAGCTTAAATCAAGACCAATATCAGTCTGTGTAGTTGTTTCCCATTTTAGCTCCTCATTGCCTGGAGAAGTAATTGCATAACCGGTAGAATTGACATTATTAAAAACATACTCTGAAGAATAAGTATCTCCATCTTTTGAAATCAGAGATCTCATTTGTGCCCAGTATGAATATTCCGGAATGCGGTTATTTCCTGTTTGTCCCCAGCTGCCTCTAAGTTTTGCGCTAGACAGGAACTTAACATTTTTCAGGAAGGATTCCTCATGCATATTCCATGCTGATCCAAAAGAAGGAAAATATCCCCATCGGTTTGCTTTAGGGAATTTAGAAGAACCATCTGCTCTAACTGTAGCAGTAAAATAATATTTTGACTTATAATTATAGTTAAATCTCGACAAGAAGGAAAGTAATCGCCATTCCGTATTAAAAGCATTTGTTTTTTGTGTTTCTCCCAGGCTCATACCTGACATTCCAAGATCTTCATTTGGGATTCCAATTACACGCTGATAAAGATAATTTGTCTTCCCTCCCTGCAAGGTTTCTCCTATCATTAAATCAAATGCATGTTCTTTTTTTGCATCAAATGCTCCCTTATAGGTTAATGTATTTTCATTTAGCCAGCTAAAGTTTTTGCGGTTTTCAACAGAAGCATTTACGCCATCCTGTCTGTATAGGTTTCCACTTCTGGTGCGGGTACCGTTAAATTGATCATATCTTGATGCCAGGTTTGAAATTCCTCCTGAAACTTTAAGGCTTAATCCCGGAATAATAGCATATTCCAGATTAGAGTTTATTCTGATGTCATCATTAAATCGCTTTTTGTATTCATGATTTACAATATCTAAGGGATTTATTCTCAAATCTGATGAGGAGGCAATTGACTCGTCAATAAGATCATTAATCAAATCAGTATTATTTACACTTGCCAATGGTCTGTAACTCCATACATTTCTTAACAAATTGGCACTATTTGAATACAATACTTGTGATGGTGATTCTCCTGTTTGTGTAAACCTGGCAAAATTACTATTCACGTCAAATTTGAATTTCTCGCTGATCTTCTGACTCAGATTTACTCTAGCCTGGTATCTGCTATAATTAGAATTCTTTATAGTACCATCCTGATCGTAAGCAGATAAGCTAACACTGTAACGTGTTTGCGGATTACCTCCGGAAACATTTACGTTATGGTTCTGAGTACCTGCGGTTCTGAAAATAAGATCCTGCCAGTCTATAGTTCTTACGTTTCTGTAATCTTCTAAACTTTTCTCGTTACCTGCTAAATACCTTGCGGCAAAATCAGCGGGCGTAAAGTTCTCTGACTGCAGTTTAACAAATTCATATGCATTTAATAAAGGAATCTTTTTGGTAACCTTAGAAACGGCATAATTAACATCATAACTTACTCTTGCTGCACCTACCTTACCTTTCTTGGTAGTAATAACAATAACTCCATTTGCAGCTCTCGCTCCATAAATTGCAGTTGCTGATGCATCTTTTAAAATTGTATAAGACTCAATATCCGAGGGGTTGAGCACATTGCTTGCCGATTCTTCTGAAGGAAAACCATCGATTACATATAATGGAGAATTTTGCTGCGTAACAGAGCTATTTCCTCTGATTACAATATTCATCTCACTCCCCGGCATACCTTCACTTGATATAACGGAAACCCCTGCTACCCGTCCACCTAAAGCTTCATCGAACCGACCTACAGGTGCTTTTAAGATATCATCCAGATTAACTTTACCTACTGATCCTGTTAAGTCTTTTTGCTTTACCTCCCCATATCCAATTACAACGACTTCATTCAGGCTGTTTAATTCCTTTTCTAGAACTACATCGACAGTTGTTTTATTCTGAATCGGCAAAGACAGTGTTTTAAAGCCTATGTACGAGAAAACCAATACATCATCTTTTGATTTGCTATTAATCATAAATTTCCCGGATCTGTCAGTAGAAACTTTTGTAGTTGAATTTTTTACCGATACAATTACACCAGGCAGGGGTTCTTTATCGTCACTATATACAATTCCACTTATTCTGGTTTGTGCCTGTACAAATGCTAAACTTAAAAAAGTATAGCAAATCATTAAAAAAATGCTCTTAATTGGTTTCATCAGTATATTTGGTTTATTTGGTTATTTAAAGTTTAGAGCGGTTATATTATCATCTTCTAGGTTTTCTTTCGTTTTGTGCCAGTATCACTAGCTTTTAGCTGACTAAGTTTAAAGCGTATGACTTCCAGTTTTTCCTTTTGTCTGGACAATATCACATACATACTGCCATCATGTATAATTGTATATGGATAACCAAACTGACCATCCTTGTAACGACCTGCATACAATTTTGTATAATTATCACTAGCAATAATGTAATTCTGGTTAAAATTAAAGCCATCAGTAGAAAGGGATAATACAAGAGGTGTGCGCTTCCCCCTGTTTACTTTTAAAGTATCAGGCGTTCCTACATAATAATATCTTCCATCAGGTAATCTTCCTAAATGAGATTTAGTATTATTATCTGTAAAATTGGTTTTCTTTGGTGTGGTCCATACTGATCCATCCTTACTTGATTCCTGCCATAAAAAACCATCATATGTAGCACCAGTGCTCCTGAATAATGTGTATACACTATCCTGATGTTCAATTATTGAACCTTCAACAAGTGTAGCCGTTTCTCCTGGTTTAAAAGCTGGCTTAGCAGCTGCTTTCCAGCCTGAAGTCCCCGAAGCATGATCAGTATAATAAAAACTCCTGTTTCCGGTAAGTATAAATCTTCCTGAAGAAAGTCTGGTAGGCCTGTGACATGGAAACACTGATATCCCCAGGTCAATGGGATCAGACCAGGTGGTCCCATCCAAAGAGTTGATAGCGTAGAGCTTAACATTAGTCCGTGCATTTTTTGGACCAATGCCATTTTCAGTAAAATAAGCTACCAGTTTATGATCAATAACATACACTCCTCCGGGAGTGAGCACATTTTCAGATAAGGTTGAACTTCTTAGTATTGTTGGATTTGACCATGTCTTAAAATTTTTTGATTCAGAAATCATGATTCTTTGTCCAGCCTCATCTTCCCCTTTAATACCGCTGGAGAAGATAGAAATAAACTTATTATTGAAATAAACGATAGATGGATGATGAGTGTAATGCCAGTTTGATGCATCAGCAGTATAAATTGTTGACCTTTCAACAACTAGCTGTGGAATGGAATTTTTCGAATAGTATGAATTTGTAAAGATCTGAGCGCTGATTACATTAATCAATACCAGCTTACAAAAAATAAAAACAATTGCTCTTTTCATTTCCGAATATACCTTAGGTGTTGAAGCCTGATAATGTGACATTACCTGACTTAATATTTGGTTAACACGTTGCGATAACGTTTGTGCAAGTTAGATAAGATTAGAATCATCTACAATAGCTGTCCATAACTATTGTTACAGGTGAGATAATAAACAACTAATTATCAATTAGTTAATAAAAATAGATGATAATATTATATACAGACATGAAAATATTATACAGATATAGAACCGCTTGCAGGATAGTTATTTTGAAATTAAACATATCGAAGATAATTGAATATATCCTGATCTATTCCCCCTTAATATACTACTACAATGAATTAACGTTTGTGCAAGGAGTCTGGTTTTCTATAAAAGATTTTTAACAGATTTGCGATGGATGATGGATGGTACGATCAGAATTTTTTCTTGTTCATCTGAAGGTTTGGCGTGATTGCTTTTTTGGTTTATCTTATTCAACAATAATCTGATTGCAATATGAGCCACATCAGCAATAGGTTGAGAAATGCTGGTAACAGGACAGGCCAGAAAATCCAGATATACAGAATTATCAAAGGTTGTAATAGAGATATCTTCCGGAACATTATAACCATCTTCGGCTAATGCTTTTAATACACCTAAAAGAATGGTATCACTGAGTGCAAAAATGGCTGTAGGTTTATCCTTTTTCTGCATTAATAATTTTGTTTCCAGATAACCGTCTTCATATGTAAAACTACTACCTCCAATATAAAATTCGGGTAACTTTTTACCTTTCATGGCCTCACTATATCCCCTTACCCTTTCCCGGTTGGACATTACATGATGAGCTCCCTGAATACAGGCTATTTTTTTATGTCCGGAAGCAATCATATGATTAACCATCAGAAATGCTCCTTCATAATGATCTGTAGACACGTAAGAGATTGGAAGGTTATCAAAATAACGGTCAATAAAAACTACAGGAATTTCCTGTTTAAGTAGCACTTCCAGATGTTTTTTATCTTTTCCGGATGGAATAATGATCATTCCGTCGATATTACGGGCCACAAGTTGTTTTACTGCCTGAATTTCCGTTTTCTCTTCTTCGTCACAATCAGTAACCAATACAGAATACCCTTTAACATGCAGCGCCTGATTTACAATACTTGCTATATTAGAAAAGAATGGATTGGCAAGTGTAGGAATGACAAGTCCGATTGAGAAGCTCTTATTTAGCCTTAAATTAATAGCGGTCTGGTTTGGTGTATAACCTAACCTTTCAGCCGCTTCTAAAACTCTGGCTTCTGTGGCTGCACTTATCCTAAATTTTTTTGATACTCCATTCAGCACCCTTGACACAGTTGTTAAAGAAACCTGGGTTGCTTCTGATATAGTTTTTATTGTTGTATTTTTCAATTTGCGAATCTGAGATGCTTACCCACAAAGTAAAGAATTTTGTTTAACAATTAATGATTTCATTACTTAATTGGTTCTATTCTTCTAACATAAATACTATTCGCTACATTTTGTCGATCTGCAGATATAAAAGAAATATAGGTTTCAAGAGGTTCTTCCTGCATTTTGGAACTGAGCGGTAGGATCGCTTCACCTTCTATTCTCTTTGGACCATAAAGAATGCTTTGCACTTGCCCGGATGTTGTTGCATAGGCCAATATCATCGCCTGATCCTGGCCGACTTGTGAGTTGGATTTAGGAAGATCCCAGCTAAATCTAAGTCCTTCAGGTACAACTTCAGTTAATGGATTTTGAGCTTCAAGGAGATCACCCATACTTAATATAACCTTTGGATAGTCCATTTCAATATGAGGATATTCACCTTTTACTGCATTTTTCTTATTGTAAGAAGTAGCCAGGTTGTGATAATTTTTAGTTGTACCCCTGGCAGCTATATCAAATCCTACTTTTAAAAAATCTCCCATAAATCTAAAAAACTCATTAACAACCAGCATCTTCTGTTGATTTGCCAATTGCTTTATACTAAAATGATTTATTTTCCTGGCTTTAACCCGTGTTACATTTTGACCATTTAACATATAAGCAGTCACATTTCCCATTGATCCGATTACTGAACCAAGTATGCCATTCGGTATCTTTCCCATATCATATTGTTAAGATTAATTTTTAAACTGATAACTCGTTTAACCAAATAACATTACTTGTTAGAAATAGTTTTATCAGCATAAATATTTATTAGCATATTAACTTAGCTTTACTTAAGTATTAATAAAGCTTTTCTAGGTCATTTAGCCCTAGAAAGGCCCTAGTACCCCCCTAGTAACTCCCTAGCAAAGCTCTTGTAATAAACTTATGATATTGGCCACAAAAAAGCCCCCATAAAGTATCTGACTTTAAGGGGGCAGCGCAGGCTTGTGTGTGTGGTTCTTTATTATTACCTGTTTATCGCGTTATTGTGTATCAGGATTAAGCTACTTCAAACTTAATTTCCAGTTCATTTTTAAGTACATCATACCTTTCAGACAATGCATCGATACCCGTTTTAATTTTTGCATCGAAAATCCCGATATCATTTCTTCTTGTGAAGGTAGAAATATGAAGTCCTCTTTTTTGCAAATAATATTTTGAAATAGTAGGATATACATTATGCATCACATCCATTTCATCAATAAAGAACTGTTGCACTTTGTCTACCTGCTCCTTCAAATCATTGTTATTATAGTTATTACATAACCATACTATCAGTTCAGGGAAGAAGTTGCCTTGTATACAAGAAAGACCAGCTGAACCTGCTTTTAAAGAGGCTACTGCATGGGCCATATAAGCATCGTACAGTCCAAATTTATGTCCTTGTGTGGCAGCAATTTTAGCCTTTACCTGATCAATATCCAGACAAGTATCTTTGTGATAAGTTACCCTTCCTGTAGCTACCAGCCGTTCTAATTGCAGTGGAGAAATCAAACGTTTATAAGGAACAGGGCATTCATAAAATCCCATTGGAATCTGCTCTGTAAGCTCTAATAAACGTAATACATTTTCATCAAAAATATCATCAGCATCATGTTCTCCAGCAAGTAAACCGGTAATACCAATTACTGCTTCCACTCCACAACCGTATATTTGTTTTACAAAATCAGCCTGCTGTGCTATTGGACCACCAAAAGTTCCTGTAGCAACCACAGGAACTGAACCTTGCGTTGCTTTAACTACATGCGCAACTACTTTTAGTCTTTCTGCTTCAGAAAGCTCGAACATTTCACTTGATAAACAATTGGCAAATAACCCCTTAGCACCAGCTTCAATATATAATTCCGATAATTTTGTTAATCCGTCAAAATCTACTTCTCCATTATCTTTAAATGGGGTAAGCATTACCGGAATAAATTCTTTCTCTAATTTGTTCATTATTGATTTTTTGTCTTTAAAATATTTTTACGCAACTCATTATGGCCATATCTTAAACACATCTGTTTGGTTAGTAGCGATAGGCGTTTATACAAATGTATTCCCGTAAAATCTATTTCGTATGATGCATTTTCTCCAGCTTGTGTATTAAATTATCAATAATTTAGTTTTTCATCGGCCAGGGTAAATTAAATCGATAATGGATATTGCTACTAACTACATGTATCAGGTTATCAGGAGTCTGCGTTGCAGCTAAATACCCCATAGGCTCCGCATTAGTCGAATTCATTTCAAATATACCTGTCCAGCCTCCACCATCAAGATAGCGTGTTTCAGCGTCGGATATTAATTTCTTAACCGGCCAGGTCTTTCCTTCATCAAAAGAGACAGCAGCAAACATTCCATTCATATGAAATATAGTACCTTCTCCATCATAAAACAATGATGAGCCTGTCATGTTTCTATCAGGCACATTAAAAAATTCAGAAGGTTCTTCCCATTCTGTCTTTCCCGCTTTTAACCGGCTCGACAATATGGTCATCTCTCTTCCTGATTCATCATCGGTAGAAAACCAAATAGAGAGCAGATCACCATTAGGGCACCATGTGATGGCTGGACAATGATTGTGCAGGTAGAATGGTGTCTTATTTTCACAAGATGGTTTCTTCACATAATAGATTGGCTCCATAAAAACAGCTTCCTTTTTTGGAGATGGCCATTGAAATTTATTTTGTGAAATATCCTCCTTTGGCAGCGATCTTTTCAAAGGTATTGCAGAGGGCAAAGCTCCTTCAACAATTCTAAATCCCACTAACCAACTTTTATCCTGTGCAATCATACCCATCCTATTTGCTGATCGCAAGTATTCAGGCAAAGTATTGTGACTACCTCCTCTGGTTACTCTGAATTCTCCTTTTTCATATCCAACAGGATCTTTTTGTAGCGCTGCTAAATAAGGTCCATACCAATCGTAACACCATTCTTCAACGTTTCCATGAGTATCATATAAGCCTCATTTATTTGGAGGAAACTGTCCTACTTTCAAAGAAACCGGAATTGGATCGCAGTTAAATTCTTGCTTTTTATATAGTTCTTTGGGTAACTTATTGGCCATAAAAAGACCAGATAATGTTCCTGCTCTACAAGCATATTCCCATTCTGCCTCCGTAGGTAAACGATAGGTTTTACCTTCTTTTGCAGATAACCATTTACAAAAAGCTAAGGCCTCCTCATAATTCACAAAAATTACCGCTTCATCATCTTCCTTAGAAAAACCTCTTTTACCACGATAAGCCTTATGAGCAGGATCAAAGAGTTCATATTGCTGATTGGTAACTTCTGTGGCAGACATTTTAAAAGATTTGCTGATATCTACAATATGCGCCGGACTTTCATCAAAATTCTCTCCATTACCAGCAGATCCCATATATAATCTTCCAGCTGGAATGGTAACCATCTCCTGATTAATACTATTTAATTCACCGGTTACTAAGAAAACAATGAAATAACAAACGTTACCAAACGCAAAAAACCCGGTATAAATACCGGGCTTCCCAAAACCATATCATTTGTTGTTATTTACCAGTTCGTGCTTTTATCCATCGCATAAGTAAAGGATAAGTATCCTCCGAAAACTTATATCTCTCTCTCATCCACCAGCCATGATTACCTGTTGGATAAATGTGCATTTCAGCAGGGATACCTTTTTCTTTTAATGCCGAATAAAACTTAATGCTATGAGATGGTGTAACCACCTTATCATCATCCGTTAAGACAATATACATTGGTGGTGTCTGGTTCTCAATGTGATTGTTACTAGAATATTTTTCTATATCAGCATTTGCGGGCTCTTTACCTAATAAGTTTTGTCCGGTATTAACGTGGCCCTTTAGATCGATAACTGGATAACCCAACACACCAAAGTCAGGATGAGAAGAAACATCAATAAATCTTGTTAATAACAACGATGCAAGATGTCCCCCCGCTGAAAACCCCATAACCCCTACCTGGGCAGGATTGATGTTCCAGTTCGCTGACTGCTCCCTTATTATCCTCATTGCTGTTCTGGCATCTTCCAATGGAATATCTTTATGTCCATTGGGAAGTCTATATTTGAGTAATATCCCGGCGATACCATGCGAATTTAACCATTCAATAGACTTATAACCTTCGTGAGAAGCTGCAATCACTCCGTATGAACCACCGGGAATCACCAAAACAGCTTGTGTAGGTTCTGATACTGTCGATTTAGAAGGAAGAAAAATCTGTATTTCTGGAACAGATACATTTCTAATATATCTACCATCATAAGACTCCATCATATTTTCTAATCCATTCTTAGTCTTTGTTCCTTTTGGATATAATTTAACTCTGATTGTGTCTTTATAACTAAGTTTTTCAGCGCTTTCTATGTGCGCTGAAAAACTGTTTAAAGAACTAAAAAAAGAAACAGCTAAAGCTAGCGAGAGGATATATCGTTTTGATTTCATCATCTCAAAACTTAGCTGGCTTTTTCTAATTTACTCCCCTTTAGTTTTGTAAGGATTGTTCCTGTTAAGAAGATAGAGAGTGTACCAATAACTATAATCATGTTAGCATTTAGCGGATTTTTCAGATAACTATACTGCTCCGGAATTAAATAAGAAAGAGACATCCACACAATAACCAATAGTCCAACTACCGTAGCTGCAAATGCTTCCATATTTCCTGATTTCTTACTCATAATACCTAAAAGGAACAAGCCCAGCATACCACCAGCGAAAATACCAGACAATTGCCACCAGATGTCCAGAATACTTTGTACTCCAATCATTGCAATACCGCAAACCATTCCTATTAAACCGAAAACAACGGTCGAGATATGCAATAATCTTAAGTTTTGCTTATCATTTATATTTGGTTTAAAATAACGTTTATAAATATCTTCTGTAAAAACAGTAGCTGAAGCATTCATTCCTGAGCTGATGGTACTCATTGCAGCTGATAGAATAGCTGAAACAATCAGACCAATTAGTCCAGTAGGAATCATAGTTACCATAAAATGTGGCATCACCTTATCTCCATAGTCTGCAGGCTGAAGTGTTGCAGCCAAATTCTGTATGTCTATAGCTGACACTCCTGCGCCTAAACGTTCAGCAGCAACCTGTAGCTTGATAGGCTCTATCATTTCCGGGTTAATCTGATAATAGGCGTATAAACAAGTTCCAATGATAAAAAATAATAAAGAGGCAGGTACATAGATCCATACACAAAGCCATACAGATTTAGCAGCTTCTTTTGCTGATGATGCAGTATGGTATCGTTGTACATAATTCTGGTCCATCCCAAAGTTATTGAGATTAATAAAAAAGCCGTACAACATGATGACCCAAAAGGTAGCTTGTGTGAAGTCAAGATTAAAACTGCCAAAACTAAATTTGTTATCGGCCTTACCAATTTCAATAATTTTAGAAAACCCGCCAGGCATATTGGAAACCACCAGGTATATAATTAAAATTGCACCCAGGGTTTTTAATACCCCCTGAACAACTTCTGTCCATATAACAGCTTCAATACCACCCATTACCGTATAAATAATGATACAGATACCTGTTACAATCATTATAATCTCCATACTATAACCTGTTAAAGCTTGTAGTGTTAAAGAGATACCAAAAAATATGGATCCCATACGCGCCAGTTGTGTAAGCAAGAAACAAGCTACAGCATAAGTACGCGCCCAGGGTCCAAAACGTTTTTCCAGATTGGTATAAGCTGAGACTTCTCCCGTAGCACGGTAAAACGGAACAAAGTATTTTGCGGCAACCCAGGCTGCAAGTGGCATCGACAAACTGAATACAAATGCATTCCAATTTGAGCCAAAAGCTTTGCCCGGTACGCCTAGAAAAGTATTGCTACTCAAAAAAGTAGCATAGATAGAGAGCCCAATTGCCCATCCCGGTATTGCACCAGAGGCCTTGGAATATTGATCAGAATTTTTATTCCTGCGAGAAAAATAAACTCCAACCATTACCATTGCCACCAAATAGGCAAGTATAATAGCTAGGTCCAATATTGGAAGGTTTTTCATTATTCGTTTATATGATTAGTATTTGGTTTCGCCAGGAATTTACCTTAGCAGTGCTTGTTATTTATACAAAAGTATTCCAATAGGGACTTCATGCTGTTATAGATTTTTTCTAATATATATATTATCTTATCAATAACTATACAATAGCATCTACAACAGTTTTTATCCAAAAACTTCCTCTGGTAAGACAAAGTTTTCTATCAGATTACCAAGTTTTTCATATTTATCGTATAGTTTCTCATAAACTAACACACGGTCCTTATCCGGATAATATGTTTTATCAAAACCGCTGTTCATCATTTTTTGTGCAGTGCCAATATCTGCATGTATTCCACTAACTGTGGCTGCAAACATAGCCGCACCTAATGC
The DNA here is from genome assembly GCF_040203335.1 of Pedobacter sp. ASV1-7. Classification (NCBI taxonomy): domain Bacteria; kingdom Pseudomonadati; phylum Bacteroidota; class Sphingobacteriia; order Sphingobacteriales; family Sphingobacteriaceae; genus Pedobacter; species Pedobacter sp. ASV1-7. The sequence goes on from NZ_JBEHBV010000002.1 coordinate 203,881, forward strand.
ACATACCTGCTCACTGGTTGCAACAGCAATCTTAACATTTAATACATCTGCAAGGGTTTGCATGATGTAACTTGACTTTTTAGCAATTCCTCCTATAGCAATAACCTCATTAATAGGAATATGCTCTGCTTCAAAACGTTTTACAATAGCTTTTGAACCAAAAGCAGTAGCTTCTACAAATGCTTTAAACAATGCTGCAGCATCTGTACCCAGACCAAGCCCCATTATGCCAGCTTTTAGTTGTTGATTAGCGTCGGGTGTACGACGACCGTTGATCCAGTCTAATGCAACCACATCATTTTCAGTAACCGGAAGCTCACGTGCTTTCAATGTTAGTGCAGGAAGTATCCCTTCAATAATCCGATCAATATCTGCAGCAGACAAAACACCTTTAGTCAGCTCTTTTACTGGGAATGACAATATCTGTTGAAACCAGTAGTAATAATCTCCAAATGCAGATTGTCCGGCCTCCATACCAATCATCCCAGAAACAATAGATCCATTTACCTGTCCACATATTCCTTTGATCAGGCTACCATCAAAACCTTCAGCAGGAACTGTCAGCATATCACAAGTAGACGTTCCCATTACCTTTACCAAAGCAAAAGGCTGTATGGCTGCACCTACAGCTCCAAAATGAGCATCAAGTGCACCAACACCTATCACCACGTCAGCAGGCAAGCCCAATCTATCCGCCCATTCCGCAGAAATAACACCAGCACTTACATCAGAAGTATAAGTTTCCGAAAACAAGCGACTACGGATTCCATTTAATCTTGAATCTAATGCAGTTAGAAATTCCTGTGAGGGCAATCCATCAAAGTCTTCATGCCACATTGCTTTGTGACCAGCTGCACAACGACTTCGTTTTAATTTAAGTGGATCAGTATTACCTGTTAATAATGCCGGCATCCAATCACAATGCTCAACCCATGAATATGCATGTTGTGCTATTTGTTCATCAGTTCTTAGGATGTGAAGTATTTTTGACCAGAACCATTCAGAAGAATATATCCCTCCTGAATATTTTGTAAAATCAGTTTCCCATCTTTTAGCCAATGCATTTATTTCATTTGCTTCAGCAATTGCAGTGTGGTCTTTCCACAATACAAACATTGCATTTGGATTTTCTTCAAACTGAGGTAATAAAGCTAATGGAGTTCCATTTTTATCAACTGCTACTGGTGTAGAGCCTGTGGTGTCGATGGAAATGCCTTTGATATTTTCACGAACTTCAGGGTCGACCATGGCCAGTACCACTTTTATCGTAACCTCCATGGCCTCGATAAAATCTTTAGGATGCTGACGGAACTGCGATACCTTAGTATCGCAGTATTTTCCTTCTTTCCAATTACTATATAAATGGACAGCTGTAGCCATTTCCTTCCCTGTATTTGCATCAACTAACAATGCACGGGCAGAATCAGTCCCATAGTCCAGGCCAATTACATATTGTGGTTTAAGCATATTTTTTTCCTTCAGCATCTACGTTTCCACAAAAATGAACTTGTATACCCATTTCTTCAAATGCAGCAGCTTTAATACGACAAGCCTGATGTGCAGTAGCCTCATCTGTAGCATAAACTACCTGAATGTGATTAGACTGATGACGTGCCATCATCTGATCACGAGATACACCGCTTAATGTAGCATGCATAATTGGCCATTGTGGCGTAGTATTTTTCCAACGCCTTTCTGTTTCTTCATTTGGAAGAAATACAACCTCACCTACTCCCAGGTCACAATGTAACGCATCATTCATTATATAAATTCGACTCCAGACAAGGCTACCTGGTTTACTGATACCTTTAAGACTTCCTCCACCAAGATGGAAAAACATTGGTGGTTGTCTTTCACTGCTGGCACCACGGTACCCGTCAATAAAATGTGCTGGAGGTGCAGCACCAGAAATCAGAAATAACCATACATAGTCATCAATTCCATTACCTTTGTAATGCTCACCCCATCTGATGTCATGCAAAGTATTTTCTCCAGGCATGCCTAGTTCTTTCCATAAATGATAGGTCACTAAAGCGTCAATACCTGCACACTGGTCTACCTCATTAAAGTGAGGCAAAGCCTGGTTTGGATACAATTCTTTACCTGATGTTGAAAATACAGGCGGACGATCCTCATTATTCAATAAGCCTTCAGCAAGATCACTTGTTGCAGTAAGGTCTTTCAAACCCTGCTGATATTGAATACCTATCGTATCACATCCAAAATCATCTGAAATACGCATTGCAGCTATGTACATTTTGCACTGATTCAATGTCTGTTCTCTCGTAAGTTCAGTCAAGGTTTCAGTACCCCACTTAAATTTCATCCCTTTATCTAATAACCAGTTAAGTACAGCTTCTGCCTCAGCATCCGTAACAGTAAGCATTTTTGCATACAGTGCAGACTGACTTAATCGTTCTTTAAATATTCCTGTACTATGTAGTAAATCGTCAGGAACAATTGCATTAAACATACCCATGCAACCTTCATCAAACACACCCATTATTGCCTTATTGGTCTTTAAAGTACGACCAAAATTCCTTCCTTTTTCTTCATCTGCCGAAGGAAGAGTAACTGCACTAAAGTCTGTTACATGACTAGTATCATGGTTAATTGTACCTGTAGTTAACCATTCTGCCAAACCTTTATTAAAAAACTCATCAGTAAAATCTTCACTCCACAAACTGCTGTAAACTACCTCAGCTTTGGTTAATGAACCGTTAAGGTTCAACATTCCTACTAATCCTGGCCATTGTCCACTCCAGTTGGCTACAGTTAAAATCGGACCTTTATGGGTGGTTAGTCCAGCCAACACATGATGCGAATACTGCCATACACTTTCAGCTACAATTAAAGGCACATCAGCAGGTATTGTTTTAAACACTTCAATACCCATACGTTGAGAATCTATAAAACCATGTTTTTTCGATTCGTCATAAACATGCGCTCTTTTAATTTTCCATCCTTGTACAGCTAATGCCTTTGCCAGTAATTCTTCCATTTCCTGCTGGGCAGCCCAGCAATCTAAATTGGCCGATAAGCGCAGATCTCCACTGCACACCAGATAAACTTGCTTTTCAGTATTTGTTATCATCTTTATTAAAGGTTTAAATTATACTTGGTTAATATACGTCATATTGACGGATAATATATTGCATACTATCTTTCAAAAATGTAGTATAATGCAAATATGGGGAGCGAATAGTAGAAAACTCTACGAATTTTTGTCTACTTTGTATGATATATTATCATTAACTGTAACTTTCATATATTTTAATTTATTTTAGTTAACAGAATAAACCGGCGTTCCTTTATCAGAACTTCCACCAAATAAAAACTTGTATATGAAACCACATTTTCACAAAGTTCCCGTTAAGCTCGAAACTTCTTTTAGTATACGAAATGACGTTGTTCCTAATTTCGGAACGCTTTGGCATTATCATCCTGAACTGGAACTTCATTACATTAAGAAAGGCGAAGGTGTCCGTTTCATCGGAGACAATATTAGTAATTTTTCGGATGGTGAAATGATATTGCTAGGTGAAAATCTGCCACATACCTGGAGGTGTAAGGACAAATACTTTGAACAGGGTTCTGATTTGAACGTTGAAGCTATAGTCATTCATTTCCTCCCCCATTGTCTTGGACACGATCTGCTGAATTTACCTGAAGCTTATAAGATTTCAAAGCTTTACGAACGGGCGAAAAGAGGATTGGTTATTAAAGGGGAAACAAAAGAAAAGCTGTCAGAATTAATGAGTGCAGCTATTCATGCAGAAAACTTAAGCAGACTTACCATATTATTGTCCATCCTAAGCACACTTGCAGAATCAGACGAATATGAAACGATCACCAATTCTCATGCTTTTTATCAAAGCAATAAAATCGATACAGACCGGATCAATAAGATTTGCAACTATACATTGAGCAATTATAAAAGAGAAATTAGTCTGGAGGAAATATCTTCATTAAGCAATTTAAGCATCACATCATTTTGCAGATATTTTAAATTAATGACAAAAAAAACATACTTCGACTTCCTGACGGAGATTAGGGTTAGTCATGCCTGCAGAATGTTAATTGAGGATAACCTCACTGTTGAAACGATATGTATGGAATCAGGATTTAACAATGCGTCTAATTTTTACAGGCACTTCAAAAAGATTATTGGCAGCACTCCTGTTAAGTATCGTAGTAAGTATTTAAATAAATATATGCTTCAGTAATAGAAAAGAACACTATTAATGGCTTTCTCGATTTTTTAATTTTTATATTTGGTGCAATCCAGCTACCCTAAATAAAAAGTGAGAATCAGCAATAGAAAAAAATACTATAGTTTTCTCAAATACAAAAGAGATTTTCAAAAGTACAGCCTAAAAAAGGTAAGAAGCTATGAAATTGTTTTACACTGGTTAAAAGACAGACTTAGCCGTAATCAATTTTTGATTTTATCTGGTATTCTGGTAGGTTGTACGGCTGGATTAGCAGGTGTATTATTAAAAACTTTAGTTCATTATATACACTATATCATTACCAGTAAAGTACATTTTGAATATCAGATTCTCTTTTATTTTATATTTCCTTTCCTGGGTATTGTCCTGACAACAAGCATTGTACTTTCTGTATTTAAAGGTCAGGACCGTAAAGGCATTGGTGCCATATTACATGAGATTGCGCGAAACTCAAGTATTGTTTCTTCAGTAAAAATGTATTCTCAGATCATACAAAGTGCTGTTACTGTTGGTCTGGGTGGTTCTGCTGGACTAGAAAGTCCGATTGCCGTAACCGGATCTGCCATAGGATCGAACTTTGCACAAACTTACAAGCTTGATTATAGAGAACGAACTCTTCTTTTAGCTGCGGGTGCAACTGCAGGTATAGCCTCGGCATTTAATGCACCGATTGCGGGGATGATGTTTGCATTTGAAATCCTTCTTACCGGCGTTGTATTTTCAGACTTTATTCCACTTGTTGTTGCGGCAGTTTGCGGGAGTTTAATTTCCAGAATTGCACTCCAGGAAGATGTTCTTTTCCATTTTCAGGCACGGGAGGCATTTAATTATCTTAATATTTTATATTACCTTCTATTGGGACTACTTACTGGATTATACGCACGTTATTTTGTGGTAATTTCTCAAAAAATTGAGCACTTTTTTCATAAACTAAAATACTCCAGATTACAAAAAGCAGTTATTGGAGGTCTTATTCTATCACTACTGTGTGTACTTTTTCCTCCATTATTTGGAGAAGGCTATGAAACAGTTAAATCATTTACCAATGGAAATGCGGAATCAGTTCTCCATAATAGCCTATTCAGATACCTGGAATTTAAGGAATGGACGGTTATCGTATTCCTTGGGTTAGTCTGTTTACTTAAAGCTTTCGCAACATCAATTACAATTTTTAGTGGTGGTAATGGTGGAAACTTTGCTCCGGCATTATTTGCAGGTGGAACACTTGGTTATCTGTTTGCTATGACTTGTACTTATCTTGGCATACCCGATGTTCCGGTTACGAATCTGGTATTGGTGGGGATGGCCGGGGTCATGAGCGGTGTTTTATATGCGCCTTTAACAGCTATTTTTCTCATTGCAGAATCCAGCTCTGGTTATGATCTTTTTATTCCGCTCATGATTGTATCAGTTATAGCTTATCTCATAGCAAAATGGTTCTCCCCTGTTTCACCTGAACTGAAAAAAATGGCTGATGATGGTAAAATCTTTACAAGAGAACATGATAAAAACCTGCTTAACCTACTTAACACTCAAATACTGATCGACAAAAATCCACAGATTGTTCATAAAGATGCTCCATTGACCGAGTTATTAGAGGTGATTAAAAATGGGAAGAAAAACATGTTTGCTGTTCTGGATGCTGAACAGCATCTTGTGGGAGTGCTTACGTTAGATGATATGCGTCCATTTCTCTTTGCTAAAGACCTTCAGGCCTCATTAGACATATCAAAAATGATTAAGCCACCAGCAGCTTTAATCCACCCGCAAGACCAGATGCCTGAAATCATTAAGGCCTTTGATGAGACAGGGGCCTGGCACCTGCCTGTTATAAATGATCAGGATGAATTTATCGGGTTTATATCAAAATCATCTATTTTATCGAGTTACAGGCAACTTTTAAAAGAGTATTCTTAACCTTACTTTCTTAAAATCTTATCCATTGCCTTTCCTTTTGCTAATTCATCAATCAGTTTATCCAGATAACGAATCTTCTGCATCAATTCATCTTCAATTTCTTCAACACGGTAACCACAAATTACGCCTGTAATTTTTGAAACATTCGGATTTATCTGTGGTGCAAGAGCAAAGAAATTCTCAAAATCAGTTTTATTCTCGAGATGATATTGAAATGCTTCCTGATCATATCCAGTCAACCAAAATATGATCTCATCTACCTCTTCTTTTGTATGTCCTTTTTTTTCCGCTTTTTGAATGTAATGCGGATAAACGCTGGCAAAAGACATTCTGTAAACTCTGGTATTATTATTCATATTAGCTGTTATTGATTCTCAAAGCTATTAATTTTGCCTTTGAACATCAACATTAAACTTTATCTATTCAATGTATAGGAGCTTAAAATATTATAAAAATTTGCGTAGTCAAATAACTACACTTAAATTTGTAGTCAAATAACTACATAATGAATGTAAGACGAGATGTATTTCAAGCAATAGTAGATCCTACACGCAGGGCTATATTGTTATTAGTTGCTTCACAGGCAATGACTGCCGGCGCCATAGCCGCAAACTTTGATACTGCCCGACCAACTGTTTCAAAACACCTGCAAATACTTACAGAGTGCGAATTACTTAAACAAGAGCAAAAGGGCAGAGAAATTTACTATAACATTAATGCAAAAAAAATGAAGGAAGTAGCTGACTTTATTGAACCGTTCCGCCAAATGTGGGATGACAGGTTTAATAAATTAGAGTCCATCATGAAGAACTACAAAACAACCTGACTATGGAACAAAAAACAAAAATTAATGCCCTGGAGGACAAACAAGAAATCTTGATTACCAGAGAATTTGATTTACCGGTAGAATTACTTTTCAAAGCCTACATAGAACCAGAGATTGTGGAACAATGGATGGGGACAAAAGTCCTGAAGCTGGAAAACAAAAAATATGGTTGCTATCAATTCGAAACAAGTGATCCCAAAGGAAATGTTGTGTTAAAAATGAATGGGGTGATTCATGAATTTATTTCAAATCAAAAAATCACCCGTACGTTTGAAATGGAAAATTCACCTTTTGACGTTCAACTTGAATTTCTGCAATTCGAAAGACTTACTAAAGAGACAAGTAAACTTAATATGCATGTTATCTACAAATCAGTTGAAGTTAGAGACCAGATACTTAAGCTTCCATTTGCCCAGGGTATTAATATGGCACACAACCGCTTACAAGAGATCTTAAACCAAAAAAACAACAAATCATGACAACAAAAACAACCAAAATAATCTATTGGATTGCCACCCTTTGGCTTGCATTAGGAATGCTATCAACAGGAATAGTTCAGCTACTTAAAATGAAGGAAGAAGTAAATCTGATGACAACTTTAGGCTATCCATCCTACTTATTGACTATCCTCGGTATTTGGAAAATATTAGGAGTTATAGCAGTACTTATTCCTAAATTTCCTTTACTAAAGGAATGGGCTTATGCAGGTTTCTTTTTTACTATGACAGGTGCCGTTATTTCACACCTTATTGTTGGAGATAGTGCCAAAAATCTTTTTGGACCAGTATTATTGCTAGTCTTAACAACAGTTTCATGGTATTTCAGGTCTGCGGATAGAAGAATTAATTAATCGGTTATTGATCTATAGTAATTTTTAATTCCTTAATCATTTGCTTCCGACCATAAACGCTACTATTTGCGACTACAAAAGTGGCAGTGTATTCACCTGGTGCTGTATAAATATACTGATAAGATGGAGATACAGCATCAGAAACGATCTTGATGGGCAATGATTTATCCAAACCTAAATTTACCTCTTCAGATTTATATATTGGTGCACTTATAGCCCACGCCTCTTTGAAAGTGTCATTTAAAAGAATTCCGGTTAAATAAATCCTTGTAGCATTGACATTAGGAACAGTTGTTGCACCATCAAATCCTTCACCCAGCACTACTTTATATTTAAAATCTACGAAGTTATACTTGACACTTGATAAGGCGGGATATTCTGCTATTACATTTTGAAGTTTAAAATCAATGACCTGAAATAAAGTTCTGGACGAGTTTGCTGCTGTTTTATAAAACCATGCGAAGTAAACAGGTTTATTGTCCAAAGGGAACAATTCAGAAATATCTGACTCACCGGAATCAAAGAATGTTGCACCTGTACCAATATCTGGAATAAAAAAACGAGTAGAGATATCATTCCAGTTAGCATTTCTGACAGACTCCCTATCATATTTACCATTAAAATCTGTAGAATACTTTAAGGCGCAGCAATCGGAATTTGTACCTGAGTATTTAGCAGACTTAAAAGTGAGTACTGAATTTGACTTATAAATTCTCTCTTGATCATGAAATTTATATTGAGATCCAATTTCACCAGAATAGAATGAAATAAAATCTGATTCTCCTTCAAAGTTAAATACAACAGTATCACCGACCTTATAATTATTCTTTTCAACAGTAACTTTTAAGGTGGGCTCATTTATATCATAATCTTTTGCACAGGAAAAACATAAAGAGAGCGCGCAAATATTGAGTATTAAATATCTTCTTTTCATTGTTATTAAATTTACCATCCTACATTTTGAACTAATTTCCGATTGACGCCCAATTCATAAGTAGGAATAGGCCATATCACATCTCGTGGTTTTGCATTATTGTAATAGTCCCTGGCGGAGACCAAATAAGAAGTTGTTCCTGCAGGAACAAGGCTGGCTACATATTTGAAATTGTTATAAAAATCACCCCAGCGTACCAGATCATTCTTACGTAAAGTCTCAAAACACAATTCCCTTGCTCTTTCTTCTTTTATTTCAGCTTTAAAGTCAACATATGACAAATTAGTAATGTCAACCAAAGCATTAGGCTCCTTTACTTTCGCACCGATAGCTCGTCTTCGAACCTGGTTAATAGCTTCTTTCGCTTCTAGTGTCGGTTGACTTAAAGATTCATTAATAGCTTCTGCATACATCAACAACACATCCGCATATCTTAATAAAGGAAAGTTCTGAGGTGTATTTGTTGTGCTCTTAGGTAAAAGAATTTCACTCTCTCTCCTAAACTTTCCTACATACCGTTGAAAAGGTGTTCCTGTAGTCCAATTGACTTTTACTCTTGGAGTTCCAGAGTAAGAATAAGGCGCAATTGCCCAGTCTCTTCTTAAATCGTTTGCTTTATATATGCCATACAACCATGAGCTTGATCGTGCTGCACCTACTGAATACCCTACATTTGAATTATCTGCAGGATAAGCTACACCATTAATTCTCCCTACCGATCCACCAGTATTGACATAAATACCGCTTCCATTCCCCCAAAAGTCTACTTCTAAAATACTTTCTTTTGTATCAAATTTATCTTGAGCATAATTGATAAATACACTTTCATAAGACTGGTTCAAGTCGTGAAAATTTAACGACATAACCTTTTCAGCCCATTCTGCAGCCTTTCCATATTGGGCAGTTTCATTTAATGGTTGCCCCGCTCTATATAAACATACTCTAGCCAATATTCCCCAAGCTGCCGACTTACTGATCTCAGCCCCTGATGATATAGCTGTAATTGGTTTCAGTAAATCTGCAGATAATTCCAGATCTGCGACAACCGCATCATATACTTCTTTTGTCGAAGATCGGGGTATCAACAAATCTTCTGTTTTGGCAGACCTTGTCGCCCTTAAAGTCAATGGTACACCACCAAATTTGTTGACCAACATAAAATAATAATAACCCCGTAAAAACAATGCCTGCCCTTTTATATGATTACGATCTACATCATTTATATCGATATCCTTATTGTCAACATTCTCCAGCAACAAATTAGCCCTATTGATACCACGATAAAGTGTACGATAATAACTCAGTATCCTTAAATCAGTTGCAAATACCGTGTAATCTCCTACCGAAGCCTGATCAACACTATAAGATTCATAACCTTCATCTCCATCAAGGCCCATCCTACCAATCATACTGCTTCCATATAACAATGGATCTGCTAGTATAGCATAAACACCACGCAAAGCAGCATTCAATTGTGTTTCATTATTATAGTACTCATCAGCCACCAGCTTATATTCTTCAGGCTTAATATCTAGAATTTTATTACAGGACATACTTAGCATCAAACTAAATAGTACTAAGAATTTAAGTTTTGTTTTCATATCTGATAGCTGAATTTATAAAACGAGTTTAACTCCGAAAGTCAGTATTCTATTTCTAGCATAAGCAGAATAGTCAAACCCAGGAGTGAGTATAGAATTTTTAGTAGATACTTCCGGATCTAATCCCGAGTAATTGGTCCAGGTATATAGGTTTTGTCCTGAAACATAAACATCAAATTCAGACAGGCCACGAATTATTTTTTTTGGGAAAGAATAACTGAGTTGAACTGTTTTTAGCCTTAAGAATGACCCATCTTCTAATGTTCTTGTTGAATAAACACCTTTTGGCCCGCTTCCATCAATTCTAAAGTACTTATTATTTTGATTTTCGGGTGTCCAGCGATCATTATAGGTAGAAAACTGATTGAAGTGACGATCTGCAGGGTTTCCTTCCAGATTTAATCGGTTTGCGTTCATAATATCATTTCCATAACTCCATTGAAAAAACACATTCAGACTCAGGTTTTTGTATTTAAAATTATTATTGAACCCTCCAAAATGCAATGGCAAACCACGACCAATTATAACCTGATCCTTTTCATTGACAATACCATCACCATTTTGGTCAATATATTTGATATCACCAGGTTGAATAGTAGAAGCATCATTACCATTTGTGGGAACTGTAGGTTTTAAAACATAACTTCCATCAGACTTTTGATCAAAGTCAGAATATTGATAATTTCCATCCCAAACCACTCCATAAAATGAAGCGACAGGCATTCCTACTTTAGCTAAATAAAGACTTGTTCCATTATAGTCTGTGCTAAAACTCACTGTGGAAAGCAAACTAGATTCACCTTCAGTTAATGCGAGCACCTTATTCCTATTGAAGGAAATGTTGAAATCACTAATCCAGGAGAAATTTCTTGTTTTGACATTAGTAGTATTTAATGACAATTCCAGGCCTGTATTCTGAACCTTCCCAATATTTTTAATTACTTTGTTAAAGCCACTACTCGAAGGTATATTGGCATTTAGCAAGAGGTCCCTGGTTACTTTCTTATAATAATCTATCACAAGATTAACTCTGTTTTTAAATAGCGATAGTTCATAACCAATATCTATTTGTGAAGTTTTCTCCCATTTGATATCTTCATTCCCTAAATTATCTATTACAATAGCGTATTCTGGGGCCCCACCATTAGCCGAATAATAATCTCCAATATCCAGAGTCATAAACCTTGTAAAATCATTTATCCTATTATTTCCAGTAATGCCATAGCTAAATCTCAGTTTTGAATCTGATACAAAGCTCAGTCTTTTCATAAAGTCTTCTTTACCCATTTGCCATGCAAATGCTCCTGATGGAAAATATGCCCATCTATTTTGTTTAGAGAACTTGGACGATGCATCAGCCCTGAATGATGCAGTAAAAAGGTATTTTGATTTGTATGTATAATTAGTTCTTCCCAAAAATGACACAAGTGAATTACTGGAAGCTGAGGATGTAATCTTATTTGGAATGCCCAATTCTAACGCTCTAAGACCTAATTCCTCATGAGGAATTTTAACGGATACAAAACCATAGTTATCTAACTTACTCCCTTGAGCCGTTGCACCAATCATAACATTAAACTCGTTGTTTTTGTCTATACGATTCTTATAAGTCAGTGTATTTTCACTTGCCCAATCATTTAACTGTAAGTCGTTGAAGGAACCATTAACGTCGTTAAGATTATTAGGCGATGGAAATCCCCGATAAGTTTTAGAATTGTTAAATGCCTCATTCCGTGTTAATCGAGATGCATAGCTACCTCGGATGTCAAGTTTAAAATTCTTTAAAAAATCATAAGTCAATCCTGAGTTAAGTGTAAATATTGTTTTGCTTTGTTGACGGATTTCATTTTTTGTAGATATAACCGGGTTCATGGCTAATACTGATGTTGTACTGACATCATCATCAAATAACTCTTCTTCTATATCAACTCCGGAGTTCGTATTCAACGGTCTGTACGACCAAACCCTATACATTAAATAAGTAGCATAGGAATTGGCCGTGGATGCAGCAGAGGCAACAGTTTGCCCAAAATTATCATCTTTTGAATAGCTAACATTAATTGAAGCCTTTAATTTAGGAGTGATAGTTTGACTTACCGTTGCACGCATTTGTTTTCTATTAAATCCAGAATTTAGAATCACTCCATCCTGATTTACAATCCCTCCGGAGAAAGAATAACGTGTTTGTTCATTTCCTCCGCGAAGAGATAGGCTGTGATTCTGATTAAATGCATCTCGGAAAATTTTATCCTGCCAATCAATCGATTCAGCATTTCTATAGTCCTCTAATGTCAGATTTGGTTTCGTTAGATAAATGGTAGACATATTATTATAATCTCTATCAAGTTGATAACGAACAAAATCATATGGATTCATTAGCTCCATCTTCTTTGTTGGCTGATGGATTCCAACAAATCCATTATAGGATACTACAGGCCTACCAATTTTTCCCTTTTTAGTTTCAATAATAATTACGCCATTAGCTCCGCGGGTACCATAAATTGCAGTAGCCGAAGCGTCCTTTAAAACACTAATAGATTCAATATCATCTGGATTTAGGGCATTCGGATTAAAATCTTCTAAAGGGAAACCGTCTACTACATATAATGGGGAGTTACTTTGGGTAATAGAATTTCCTCCCCGAATGACAATATTCACCTCATCACCAGGTTGTCCTGAGTTTGAAGATACCTGGACTCCTGGGATACGGCCGGCCAATGCCTCATCGAAAGAAGATACAGGAGCTTTGACCATATCTTCCATTTTCACCTCAGATACAGAGCCAGTGATATCTTTGCGCTTCACCGAACCATATCCAATAATAACAACTTCATTTAAACCCTCAGAGGATGGTTTAAGCTTAATAGTCCCGCCTTTTATAGCACCGACTTTGACCTGAAAGTTCTCATATCCAACAAAGGAAAGAAGAAGCGTTTCAGTATCTGAAGCTCGAAGATTAAACTTACCTTCCCGATCAGTAACAGTAGCTCTTTTTAATTCTTCCTTTATCCTGACATGAACTCCGACTAACGTTTCATTGTTTTCATCAAGGACGGTAGCCCGAACCAGCTTTTGAACTGGTTGTTGGGCCTTCAAACTGGATCCAGCAAGTACCGATAGCAATATTACTAAAACCTGTAAAGATCTTACTAATTGCTGGTAGCAATGTTTTGCATTCATAAAAGAAATATTTGATTGATTTAGTAAATCCTCAAAGTTTACTTTTTGCTAAAAATATTCTCCATTTGCCAAGCATCAAGTGATTTCAGCAAAGCATCATTTCCGCGTGCCTGAATCGACACTCCTTTGCTATCTTCTCTGTCAGGATAAGTACGAACTGCAATACATTGACGCCCATTTACAAAGACTTCAACAATACTACGGTCTATAAATATCCTCATGTTCACTAGCTCTCCTTTTTTAATCTCCACATCAGCAGTTTCTGTTACACGGGATTTCACAGAGTTTAACGTAGAAGCCATAGAATTATCAATAGATATCGCACTATATTGTATCTTATGCTTCACATCTGAACGGCCATTGTATCCTCCATCTTTATAGAATAAAATACGCGTATATTCTTCCTTATTTGGCGAACGCAGAACATTAAGTTCTAAAGTTGTTGCTTTTTGAAGATCAATAGCTAGGTTTAGCTCCATTGCATTCCCGGACACATTTTTAAGGACAACTTCTTTATTAGCAGGTAAAACAGTCTCAGCTATGGATACTTTCTCTCTTCTTAATGACTCTACATCACCTGCAGGTTGTATCTGTAATTTATCTCGTTCATCAAGTGTAAGCAACCAAGGTAAAGTCATCATTTCCGTAAAATTACCATTACCTATAGGCTTGCCGGAGTTCATATTAAATATTGCTACTACTCCCCCTTTACCATCAGGATAAGCAGATGGGGCATGTACTCCTCCTTTAGAAACTGGACCATGGTTAAAATTCCCACCATCGGTAACAACAAACTTATCTCTTTTCTGATCGTAATCACCGATCAAATACTTACCTCCACTCATATGACTAAAATGGAGTAGAATGTATTTACCTTTATCGCCTATTGGCCAAAAATACGGACAAGCGCCATCATCACCCACCAATCCATAATTATCTTTTTCTACAAATGGGTGCAGGTATTCCCATTTGCTAAGGTCTTTGGATCTCATAAGAAAATTAGTTCTGATGTTTCTTCCACCTGGTCCCACAGGACGAGTACCTGCAAGCAAGCTATAATAATGATCGCCTTTCTTCCATATGTTTGGATCAAATATGTTATAAGGTACTTTCTCTCCTGCTTTAGGGTAAGGAATCACAGAATTACCTGTTACTTTTTCCCAGTTAAGTAGCAGAGGATCATTAGAGGTTGCTACCATAGTACCTACCTTTGTTCCATGATACATTGCGATCACTCTATCCTTTTCTACGAAAGTAGATCCAGAAAACACCCTCTCCTCAGGATTAGGATAGATTGCATAAGGCAAATCACGCCAATGAATTAAATCCTTGCTTACCACATGCCCCCAGTGCTGGCGCGGATCTTCTGGTGGATATCCCTGATAAAATAAATGCCAGTTACCTCCCCAATAACATAAGCCATTTGGATCATTTAAACGTCCTTCAGGAGTAATATAATGATAAAAAGGACGGTGTTTATCGGCTGCTAAAACTTTCCTGGAAGCCTCGAAGCGCTTTATCAAAGGATTGTTTTTCAGTTGTTTTTCTTGTTCACTTAAAGTAGTACCAAAGGTATATTTCGGTACTTTAGAAGTATAATCAGTCTGGGCCTGGACAACCATCACAGCTGACACAGTCAGCAGAGCCGAAAGAGCTGTTATTTTAATTAAAATTCGTTTCATATCTATTTGGTTAAATTAAACAATACTTTATATAACATTCACTGGATTTTGCTGAATAAAAGAATCTATTTCAGATGGATAATAAGATGGGCATGCACCTGCATTCATAGTTACAAAACCACCAAGGGCTGTAGCATATTCAAGAGCTTCCGAATCACTTTTACCGTTCAGCCTTGCTGCAATAAAACCGGAAAGAAATGCGTCTCCACTCCCTACAGTATCCTGTACTACAACACTATAGGCTTGCTGATGTATTTCTTTACTTCGGTTATAATAAGAAGCTCCGAAACTTCCTTTGGTTACAATCATCTCTTTTATGTCAAAACGAGTTAGCAAAAACGATGTCTTCTGCACCTCAGTATGGTTTTCCAACTCATACCATCCAGCAATGAGATCGAGTTCCTGGTTATTTAGTTTCAGTAAATCTGCCATCTGTAACAAATTTTCCAGTTTCTCCTGATCGATAAATGGTGGACGAAGATTAATGTCAAATATCCTATAGGAAGCATTCTCCAAAAGCCTGTACAGTGTATTGGAAGTCATTTCAGCTCGTGAAGATAAGCTTCCATATACAAATGCATCTGCATATTTAACCATCTCCTCTACCTCAGAATCAAAGGAAATGAAATCCCAGGCAACGGGATATAGTATCTCATAACTAACCTCTTTATTTTCAGAGATATGTACAGCCACTTCTGAAGTATTATATGTTGTATCTTTCTGTATAAACTGAACTGGTATTCCTTTTCCATTGATAAAGCTTTTGAGATCCTTACCATTCTGATCATCTCCTACACGGCTCACTATACTGCTTTCAATTCCGAGTTGATTGAGATGATAAGCCACATTCATTGGTGCCCCCCCGGGCTTTCTGCCTTCTGGTAAATTATCCCATAAAACTTCCCCAAAACATATTACACGGCTATTTTCCTGTTTCATTTTTCTTTCTAAGCTTAAGTATTGGTATTATAAATTAATGGACAATAATATTGTGTTCAATCTGCTCCAGCGATTTACCCTTGGTTTCAGGCATGAGCTTCCATACAAAAAGTAACTGGATGATCATCATGACACAAAAGAAGAGGAAAGTATTGCCCCCTCCCAGCTCTTCTGCGAAGTAAGGAAAGCTAAAAGCAATAATTGCTGCCATTATCCAATGGGTGAAGCTCCCCAAAGTCTGCCCCTTTGCCCTTACTTCATTAGGAAAGATTTCAGAGATAAACACCCAGATGACAGCGCCTTGTGAAAAAGCGAAAAAAGCAATGTAAAGCATAAGATAAAAGGTGATCAGTAAGCCATTGAAATTACCGGTGTAAAAGGTGTATGACACGAGCGCTAAAGATATAATGAGTCCGAAAGAGCCGATAAACATCAGTTTCTTACGACCAAAACGATCTATAAAACCAATGGCAATAAGGGTGAAAGTAAAGTTGACCAATCCAATTCCTATTGTAGATAATAAGGAGGTATGAGCGCCCAAACCTGCCATTTCGAATATCCTGGGTGCATAATAAATGATGGCATTGATGCCAGATACCTGATTGAATACAGCAAACAAAATGGCCAATAAAACCGGTCGCTTATACTTTCTGGATAAAAGTGGCTCTTTGGCTTGCTCCTTTTGATGCTGACCTGATTGAATAATATCCTCTAGTTCCTTTTCAAAATTGATTGGACTAATTTTTCTAAGTACTTCTTTCGCATCACTGATCCTATTGCGTTGCAAAATCAACCATCGTGGGCTTTCTGGAACCAGTGGAATCAAACATAAATAGATCAATGATGGAAGAACCTGAATTCCCAGCATCCACCTCCAGGAGGATTCTCCACTATTGCCAATAAGGTAATTGGATAAATAGGAAATCAATATACCAAGTACAATATTGAATTGAAAAAGAGCAACCAACCTTCCCCTGGAATGTGCTGGGGAAATTTCAGATATATAAATCGGAGCTGCTACGGAGGAAATACCTACACCAATGCCTCCTAAAAAACGAAAACTGAGAAACACAGCCCAATCCTGGGCAAGCGCTGTACCCAATGCAGATAATAAATAACAGATTGCAATTAGATATAAAGTGTTTTTACGACCGAAATTATCTGATGGTATAGCACCTATAAGAGCGCCTAAGACAGTGCCGATAAGTGCAATTGATACTGTAAGGCCATGTTCAAAGACATTTAAGTTCCAGTAATTCTGGATGGCTTTTTCAGCGCCTGATATGACTGCTGTATCAAAGCCAAAAAGAAAACCTCCTAATGCTACTACTAGCGACCACGCTATGACAAAATTTTTCTTCATGAAGTTTATACTTGGTTTTTACATCACAAAGAAGAAGAAATACATGTCTATTGATGTTAAATTTCAATTCAAATGCATTTACAATTATAAATTGCATCATTTTTACACATAGACCTGTAAATCAAACAATTAATTTGCATGACATTAAATCTGATAATCCGTTTATATAGATTTTGATACCTGAATTTCAAAAAATGATACATATCGTTTCAAAATCAATACAAATCTTTTAACCTCCGGCATCTGCTTCATTTTAATAAGCCGATTCCTTTTGGTATTTTTCCTTACCAAATTTTAAATCTGCAATCCCAGACATGAGAAAATTCATTTTATTCTTTATTATCATTCTGTTTTTTGGCTGTGGCAATAAAGAAAGCAAGCAGACTGAATATGTAATCGGTTTCTCCCAATGTATTGGATCAGACGAATGGAGAAAAACTATGCTGGATGAAATGAAAAGAGAACTTTCTTTTCATCCCGAAGTTAAATTGATCTATAAAGATGCAAATGGAAATAACCACAATCAGATAAACCAGGTTAAAGAGATGATCAGAAAGAAAGTAAATCTCCTGATTATATCTCCAAATGAGGCCAGACCGCTTACGCCAATTGTAGAAGAAGCATTTAATAGTGGAATACCAGTAATTGTGATCGACAGAAAAACATCTTCCAGCCTATATACAGCCTATGTCGGGGGAAATAATTATGAAATCGGTCGTTTAGCAGCAGAATATATTGCCAGTAAAGCTAATGGAAAGACAAACATTCTAGAAATTATGGGGCTTCCGGGCTCATCTCCTGCTATAGAACGACAAAGAGGCTTTTACGAAGGGCTAAAGCCTTATCCTGATGTGAAAGTTGTGAAACAGGTATATGGTAATTGGCTCAAAGAAATAGCCCAGCAGGAAGCAATGCAATTAGCTCAGTCGAAATTGAATATTGATATGGTCTTCGCCCACAATGATCAAATGGCACTGGGAGCTTATCTGGCTTTTAAAAAGGTTACACCAGGAAAGAAAATAAAGATCATGGGGGTAGATGCACTTCCAGGGGCTCAAAATGGCCTGCAACAAATAGCGAACGGCACCTTACAGTCATCCATGTTGTATCCTACTGGCGGAAAAGAGGCTATAAGAACAGCTTTGAATATTTTGAATAATGAGCCTTTCAATCGGGAGAATATTCTAAAAACTCTTGTTGCAGACTCCAGCAATGTACAATTGATGAGGCTGCAAGCTGACAAAATGAATAGCCAGCAGAAAGACATAGAAAGGCAACAGAAAATGTTGGAAGAACAGATGGAAGTATATAATAACCAGCAGATCATTCTCAATATCCTGGTCATCAGTCTGGTATTTGCCATTGTTTTTGGAAGTGTAGCCTTGTATTCTCTAACTGAAAACTGGAGAAACAATAAGGCTCTGGAGGCAAAAAATGAAGAAATTCTGCTTCATCAGCAACAGCTTATTGAAATGTCTGCCAAAGCCAATGCAGCCTCCGAAGCCAGATTTAATTTCTTTACTAATATATCACACGAGTTCCGTACACCACTTACATTGATCAATATTCCATTGGAAGAGCTTCTGGAAGACCGCAAACTTCCGGAAACGGCAAAGAAGCACCTGAACATGATTCATAAAAATTCATCAAGGCTGTTACGACTAGTCAATCAACTCATTGATTTTAGAAAAATAGAGTATGATAACCGAAGTGTCAATCCATCTGAAAACGATTTTATAGCTTTTGTTAAAGACATAGCAAATGCTTTCAAAGACATTGCAAAAAAGAGAAAAATAGATTTGAGGGTCATAAGCACAGAAAGAGAGCTAAGAGCCTGGTTTGATGTAGACATGCTGGACAAGGTACTTTTTAATCTACTTTCAAATGCTTTTAAATTTACAAATGACCATGGCAGAATCCATATAAAAATCGAAAAAGACGCAGAGACCAATACGATTCAGATTTGGGTGGAAGACAATGGAGCAGGCATGTCAGAAGAAGATGCGACCCATGCTTTCGACCTTTTCTATCAAGGTGAAAATGACCGTTCTAAAGGTTCTGGAATCGGCTTATCTTTATCTAGAGAAATTATCACATTACACCATGGTAGTATCCAATTAAAAAGTGAAAAATGGAAAGGAACAAGCTTCCATCTCATACTTCCATTAGGTAGCGGGCATTTCGGAATAGATGAAAAGTCTGACAATACAACCAATCCTTATGTGATTGATGATGATACCTTTAAATTATATACGATTGAACTGGAGCCTACAAATCATACAGAAAGCAGCCTTACACCTGTTTTTAACACTTTAAAGGAGCAATCTATTCTTATTATAGAAGACAATGAAGATATGCTGACATTTCTAAAACAGCGTTTGTCTTCAGATTATGAAGTTTTTACGGCCGACAATGGAGAAACCGGATTGAATGAAGCATTGGAGAAGGTTCCCGATCTGATTATTTCAGATATAGTAATGCCAGGTAAGTCTGGTATTTCATTGCTGAATTCTTTAAAAAATGACATCAGGACATCCCATATCCCAGTTATATTACTCACTGCTAAAACAAGTTACGAGCATCAGATTGAAGGGATGCAAGCCATGGCTGATGCTTATATCAGTAAACCATTTAACATGAACTTTCTGATAGAATCAATCGCAAGCCTTCTGAACAATAGACTATTGATTCGTAGTCATTATAGTGCAGAACTACCAGTTGATTCCAGAATAAACATGGTTGGGAAGCTAGATAAGAAATTCCTTAATGAATTTTCGGGAATTGTAGAAAGCAATATTGCCAATGAAAACCTTAGTGTCGAGAAAATATGTAAGATGATTGGCATTTCGAGGGTACAGCTGTACAGAAAGGTAAAGGCTCTAATGGGTTGTGGCGTATCTGAGTATATCATCAATAAGAGATTGAGAAAAGCAAAGTACTTGTTATTAAATGAGGACTTGTCTATTTCCGAAATCACCTATATGGTTGGAATTGCCTCTCCTACCTATTTTTCTACCTTGTTTAAAAGCAAATACGGATGTACTCCAACCGAATTTAAAAAAGAAAAAACGACATAATCAATTATGGAATATTCAAAATAACTTTTGCCAGATTAATTGTTGCTTCGGTTCCGGTATGTTTTCCAGGTTCATCAGATAATTTTACAACTTCGGTCCATTCACCATCTTTTGGATGCGCTTCCGTCATTTTAATCACAATGTTCATTGCTTTAGGTCCTGCATCATTTGTGAAGTTTGTTCCTATACCAAAAGACATTCCTACGCGGTTACGACAGTACTCTGCAATCCTTTCGACCTTCTCATAATCCAATCCATCTGAAAATATGATTGTTTTACTTCTCGGATCAATCCCCATATGCTGGTAATGTGCAATAACCTTATTAGCAAATTCAAGTGGATCTCCGCTATCATGCCTTACACCATCGAATAGCTTCGAAAACATTTTGTCAAATTGACGAAAAAATACATCAGTTGTGTAAGTATCAGATAGCGCTATACCAAGATCACCACGAAATACCTGAACCCAATGTTCCAACCCCATTGCATTAGCCATTTTAAAACCATAATATGCAGCATGGAACATAAACCACTCATGTGCATGGGTACCTATTGGCTTGGTCTGATGTAACATTGCCATATGTACGTTGCTGGTCCCTATAAAAGAACCAGTTCCATATTCAGATAAAGCCTGCAAAACCAAACGATGAACCTGATAAGAATAACGACGACGTGTACCAAATTCTGCTACTGTAATCCCAAGCTCTCTATATTTTTCAATTTTTTCTCTGGTCCTGCTGATGATCGCCTCTTTACTTATGCGTTCAGAATGATTCATCGTATAGAAAAGCTCACAAATCAAACTCATTAAAGGTACTTCCCATAGGATGGTTCGGTACCATAGTCCTTCTATATGTACACTTAGCTGATCTCCCTGTTGTTCAATATGGACTTCCTCAGGATTAAAACGATAGCCTTCTAAAAAATCAAGATAAACAGGATCAAGATATGGACAATTAACTGCGAGGAATTGCTTTTCTTCTTTACTGAGCTTAAGAAGCGCCATCTCATTCACAGCTTTGCGAAGTGCAACAGAGAAACCATCAGGAAAGACGTGCTTGCCGCGATTGATAAATTTATATCTTGCTTTTGCAGCAGGAAACAAACGGATTACACCCTGCTGCATTGTAATTTTATAAAAATCGTTGTCTAGTATCGAAGAAATCAAGGCGCTGGGTATTGTCTGCATAAGGATATTCTTATTTAACAAACTTCATTAACCAAATAATTACGATCAACAGGCTTCCATATCTTAATTGTATTGTCCAAAAGCCTGTCCTTGTTTCTAATAATAATTGTTAAATCTTCATTCCTTTGAGGAATGTTTGTCTCTACAATATGATGAATACGTGATACAAATACTCCCATATACTTTTCAAAGTCCTCATTACTAATTTCAAGGATAATTTGATTATTATCAAGTAGAACCATGCAATTAAGACTGGTTTCTGCTTTGAGTAACTTCACAACTTTCAAATTGAGTGCTTTCATTAAGATATTATTTTTGATAAGTTGTATAACACTTCAGAACAGGTTTAGTTCGAAAAAATTAAACAAAAAGATTAACTAGCTGTTTTAAAAACATTTAAAATTTAAATTATACCATAGATAAATTTACCACCCTTATTTAAAACCTAAAGAAATGAAATTTAAAAGTTTAGTAATTGTACTATGTTTAATCATAGGCAGTCAATTGGCAAAAGCACAGGTAAAAGTGGCCGACCTCGTAAAAGAATGGGAAAGAGCTAAAGCTTATACCAAAGAATATCTGGACGCTATGCCAGAAAGTGGCTATGCTTTAAAACCTACCCCAGAAATGCGATCGTTTTCTGAACAACTATTACATCTGGCAGATGCAAACTACGGTTTTACATCAGCAGCAGCTGGTACTAAGAGCCCTTTTGGCCAGGGAGAACTGGAAAAAACAGAGGATAAATCTAAAACTAACGTTAGTAATTTAGTGCTGGCAAGCTATGATTATGTGATCGATAATGTAAAAAAGATGACACCTGAACAATTGGAAGAACCTGTCAAATTGTTCGGAAGATTCGATATGTCTAAAAGAACAGCTCTTGAAAAGGATTTCGAACACCAGACACATCACAGGGGACAAACAACTGTATACCTTCGATTGGCTGGTGTAAAACCACCACAGGAAAAGCTCTTCTAGTAGTTAACAGTCTCTATCATTTTGAATCCTGGTACATACCCAAATAGATGTTGGATATGCACCAGGATTCGTTGTTTTTATCATGTCTGAAAATTGTAGCCATAATCCCTCCTTGAAATAAAAAAGGCATTTATCAGTACTTAAATCATCATCATTAGCCCATATCTAAAGGATAATAATCAAAATTGAAATCCTAAAAAAGATATATATGCAATCTTTGCTATTCAAAGAGGGATAAAAAAACTAAAACCAGACTAACCAAATTATAAACATGAAGTATTACATTTACGTATGTATCACTTTCTTACTCTTTTCTTGCAAAAAAGAGGATAATAGAAAAACTATAACTAACTCAGGAAATTCTGGAGTTGTAAAGCCAAACAGCGTTATAAACTCTAAGATTTTTGAACTTATTAATCTAAACTATCCGGGACTGGAAAAGGCTAAAAGCCTATATGAGGCCGACAAACAATATGAAGCAGCTAAAGCTATTCTTGAATATTACAGATTACGTACAAATGTTGTTAACCCGAGCATTTCATTAATAAATGTTACGGCTACAGAAGATGATAAACTTAAAGCGGATTTTGCATTAGACAATTTCCGTTTTTCAGTAAACAATTACTATGAGGATGCTAATAAAAAAATGCCATACTCACTAAATAATGGAGGTAAAATAAACTGGCTGTTTCAACCAACCGGTGCTGATAATGAATACCAAAAGCAATTACACAGACATCAGTGGTTCGTTCCACAGGCAAAAGTTTACCGTACCACTCAAAATGAGAAGTACATCCAGTCATGGATTAACGTATATAAGGATTGGTTAATACAAAACCCTATGCCAGAAACAGGCACTAATACAACTACCTGGTGGCAACTTCAGGTTGCAGAACGGGTTATGGGGCAAACCCAGCTGTTTGACTATTACAAAAACTCTACGAGCTTTACACCAGAATGGTTTTCTGAATTTATGGTTCATTTTGCTGAGCATTCTGATTTCCTTGTAAAATACCCTTATTCTGAAGGAAACATACTTATATCTCAGGGTAGTGCACTGGCTTTTGCTGGCGTATTATTTCCTGAATTCAAGAAAGCTTCTGAATGGATGAATACAGGCTTTAATATATTAGATAAAGAAGTTAAAACACAGTTTCTGGAAGATGGGATGCATTATGAACTCGATTTCAGTTACCATATCAGCGCCATAGCTGATTTCTATGAAGTAATGAAACTGGCCGATGCCAATAAAGCTATTGTGGGCAATGTTTCAGCAAACTTTAACAGCTATTTACACAAGGCAGCACAAGTAGTAATGAATTTTACTTATCCCAATTATTTCACAACTACTGCTTCAAACAGCCAATTCGTACCTGGCTTCAATGATACGAGACAAAGTTCATGGTCGAGATCTGTACTTAATCGGAATTTCACAAGATATGTTGAAATGTTCCCTGATGATAAAGAGTTATTATATATGGCTTCTTATGGGAAAAATGGAAAAATGCCTGCTGCTTCTCCAAAAGCGTTCACTACATCTGGTTATTATATGCTTCGTAATGGCTGGGATAGACTCTCAACCATGTTAATTCTAAGCAATAATTACTCAAATGATGCGATGCAGATATGGAGCCATAAGCAACCGGATAACGGAACTTTTGAACTTTATCACAAAGGAAGAAACTTCTTCCCTGATGCTGGAGTATTCGCTTATACAAGCGATGGGAATAACAGCGCCAGAGAATGGTATCGCCAGACAAGGGTACACAATACGATGACATTAGATAATAAGAACATTACAAATGCAAAAGGCAAATCACTTGCTGTTGTATCCAACAACCAGGCTGAAATAGTAGTAACAGAAAATCAGGGTTATACTAATCTGAAACATCGTCGATATGTATTTTTTGTAAACAAAGCATTTTTTGTATTGGTCGACGAAGGTATAGGTGCTGCATCCGGAACAGTAAATCTTAATTTCAACTTATGTGAAGGTGAGAATGAGGTTATTGTAAGTGCCGATAAAAATGGTGCACATACCAATTTCAGCGATGGCAATAACATGATCATGAGAACCTTTGCCAATGAAAGTTTAACTACCCTTCTATTCAATGGAAAAGTTTCATACGCCCCTGGCATTGAATTTAATCGTAAAGCTTATACAGTTAATATGACAAAAAGCGCTGGACAAACAGCTCGTTATATTACTGTGTTGTACCCAATCAGCCAGGCAGGCACAACACAAATCAACGCTTCATTTACACAGCCATTTCAAGAAACAGGTGTTGCTCTGGAAGTTAACATCGATGGTAAAATATATAACCTTAATTGTAATCTGTAAACTCATATATTATGAAGTCAATAAATACTAAACTAAAATTAAACCGATATCTATACTGGATATTTGCATTGCTGCTTGTTACTGCAGGGTGTAAAAAAGAAGAAGTGATAGATAGTACATCTTTCACAATTTACTATACAGGCATGACTGATATCGGCCCATCAATGTCTGGAGTAATTGCCTCTCCATCTTACATCGGAGCCAAACCTGGTTCATTTGAAATTGTAAGCATTACATTAGATGGTGCACCCTACTCTGGAAATAGCTTTGAAATCAATAAGGATGATGGAAGTATCAGCATAAAGGAAACAGCTGGTATACCTGTTGGTGAATATAAGCTTACGATTAGTTGCATATCAAACGGTGCCAGACATGAGTTTAAAGATGCCGTTGCAATTAATATGATGAAACCTGTGCCAGATGGGATTACAGTAGAGCCAAATAAGCTGACAGTCAATTATGCTGACATTATTGACCCCCTAAGCACTGTTGAATTACCTACCGCCCAAGTAACCACGAACAAAAACCACGTTTCAATTAGAAAGTATGAAATAGCTAAAAGTGATTTTTCTAAATACTTTGCAATATCATCTACCGGAGTTATCTCAATTGTAAAGGGTGATGCGACTTTAGTACCTGGCAAATATGTTCTTTCCCTTAAACTAACTACAGGAGCATCAGGAGAAGACGAAGGAATATTTCAAAATGCAATAGAGATAGATGTTATTTCTAAGCCATTGGGATTAACCTACACACCTTCTTCAGGTAAGATAGAAGAAGAATCAGCACTAAGTGGTAAAACTTCATTTATAAGTACTGTACCAGCGCTTAAAGGTTCATTAAATGACTTGTCATATTCAATAAAGAGTATTAGTCCGGCAACAAATAAAATAACTATCAACACACAGACTGGTGTTATTTCTGTTGCAGAAAACCATGGCTTTACTGCAGGACAAAAATATAAAGTTACGGTAAATGCAAAGAATGCATATGACCAGACGGGTGTTGATTTTACAGATGTTTTTGTACTTGATGTTGTTGAATTTATAGAACCTATACAGCAATTTACTTATTCAAATAAGAATGCGATACAAGCAGTTGCTTTTGATATAAGTCCAGCCGTAGGTTTTAAAGGCGATGAAGTTCGCTTTGAATTTGTAGAATTACCAGCTGCATTACAAGGTAAAATTAACTTAAATGCACAAGGACAAATCAGTGCTGTTAAAGGCAATACAATAGCGAAAGGAACTTACACGGTAAAAGTAAAAGCTACGAACCCTAAAAATGAGGTTACAGCAACCTTTACGTTAACAGTTGGTGCAAATCCAAATTTTTTCACATTCATAAAATATGGAAATAATCTTGGCTTAGCACCTGTAGAAAACTATGCGAACCAATTCCGTATCCCGGTAGGTACTGCCCTCTCTAGTGTAACTCCTATCCCGACAACTGATGCTACAGTAAGTTTAATATACGAAATTAGAAATATTCATCAGGGAGCTGGAACAACAATTGACGCAAGTACAGGAAAAATAGCATTCAGTGGTATTGCTGCTCCTCAGTGTGGGATTTTTATGGTAACTGCTACGGCTGGAAAAGGAACACCTGAAGAGTATTCAGTTCAAACTCCGGTTTTTGTTCATAATTCAGAACCTGTAAAAGCCCCTAACGGTGAAATGGCAGTTGTTGAATACACTCCTTTTGCGTTCCAGGTAAATCCAAATTCAGGAGGTCGCTCAGCCAAACCAGTAATTACAGGGATTGCTGATAAGAGTAAATTAACAATGGATTATAGAAGAACTTTCAACTATTATAATTTCTTTGGAACACATGTAAATGGTCAGCCAAGTGCGGTAGGTACATTTATGCGTAGTCTTTGGGAACAATACGCTGAAAGCAAAAATATAAATCCAAATTATGGTTCAAGAGATCCACTATCTTATTATGGCAATAGAACCAGCACCAATCAAGCGCTTGCATATGTAGATCCAACCACTTTTGAGTTAGTTGTTAACCCGAATAAATGGATTTCTAATGGAGAAGCTGCAAATGGTGCCATGATTGGACAGATTACATTCGGAACTGATGGAGCGGACCCACAAGGTAGTGCTTCTCAATTGTTCCCTATTGTTTTATGGTTTGACACTAAATTTTAAAAAGTACAGAAATGCATAATATGATAAAGATAAGTGTAAATAAGGGATTCATCATGACCATGGTGGCATTACTGTGGTCATTAAGTCTGTCAGCACAGAAACTTACCTTAAAGGGAAAAGTTTTAGACGAAACAAATACTCCTTTAAAAGGAGCTTCAATAACTATCGTAGGAAGACCCAATGGGACAATGACCGGAGATAATGGAGATTTTTCTATTCCTGCTCAAAAAGGTGAGACTTTAAAAGTGAGATATGTAGGATACAAAGAACAAACACTGAGAATAGGTGATATGAACAATATAACCATCAGATTAAAACCTGATAATGAACTACTTGACGAACTGGTTGTAGTTGGTTATAGTACTGTAAAACGTGGAGACCTTACTGGGTCAGTTTCTACAGTTAAAGGTAAAGATGTAGAAGGATTCAAATCAAGTTCAGTATTAGGTGCTTTAGGTGGCCAGGTATCTGGAGTTCAGATCACACAATACGACGGAGAACCAGGTTCAGGATTTAATGTTAACATCCGTGGAGTTGGAACTTTAACAGGTGATGCTTCTCCCCTGTATATTGTAGATGGATTTGAAGTTGCCAACCTTAATTTCCTGTCAAATTCAGATGTTGAATCTATTGAAGTACTGAAAGATGCATCAGCTTCAGCTATATATGGAGCAAGAGCAGCAAACGGAGTTGTTTTAATTACTACTAAATCTGGAAAAGTTGGCAAGCCTCAGATTGCATTTAGCAATGCAAGTACATACCGTCAGATCAATAAGACACTTGACTTATTAAGTCCCTATGAGTTTGTAAAACTACAGGCTGATGTAAATAGTGCTTATGCAGGTGCTTATTATAAACCAGGTAATGATGAAAACGGAATACCTTACAAATACCAGTCAGCTGAAGATTATATTGGCGTAAAAGGTATCAATTGGCAAGAAGAAACATTCAGACCTACCTGGTCACATGATCAGAATTTCTCTGTTAGTGGTGGTATAGAAACAACTAAATATAACTTCTCTCTAAACAGATATAATGAAAATGGTATATTCAACAATAGTGATTTTGGCAGAACAGCGGCCAAAATGAGAATCAACCAGAAACTTACCAGAGATATCACTGTAGATGCTACAATAAACTATGGTAAGACACTTAGATCAGGAGTTGGAACTACAGCAGATGCAGGACGGTTTAACATGCTGGGACAGATTTTTAGCGCCAGACCTACAGGTGGATTGAAAGTAGATGATGAAACGCTTTTGACATCAGCTATCGACCCTGAAATACTGGAAGATGGCTCGAGTTTAGCTCAGGTAAACCCTATCGTGCAAACAGAATCTGTAGTTAACAACAGAGCGACAGAGCTATGGTCATCCAACTTATCTGTTAACTGGGAAATCTTCAAGGGATTAACCTTCCGTTCGGCTGGTACCTTTAACACAACCTACTCACGCAATGATCTATTTTATAGAAACGGTTCGAAAGAAGCTTTCCGTAATGGACAAAAACCTTATGGGCAAACCCAAATGGGTAAAAACCTGCGTTGGACGAACTATAATAACCTAACCTGGAAAAAGAAAATTGACAACAAAAATTCTTACGATGTGATGTTAGGACAAGAGCTATCTTTCAATAGCACTGAATTTTTGTTAGGTCAGGCAATGGATTTTCCTTTCGACAATCTGGGTAATGACAATTTAGGAGTTGGTGCTACCCCAAGTCGTGTAAATTCAGGCTATTCAGATAAAAAACTATTGTCATTTTTCGCCAGAGCAAATTACAATTTTGACAATAAGTATTTGTTAACTGCTACAATAAGGGCCGATGGGTCAACTGTGTTCTCGGAGAAAAACAAATGGGGTTACTTCCCTTCATTTTCTGCTGCATGGCGCATTTCTCAAGAGAGTTTCATGAAAGATATAAGTGCTATATCTGATCTTAAGCTTCGTTTAGGATGGGGAGTAGTTGGTAACGATAGAATATCAAACTTCCTTTCACTAGATCTTTATGAACCAAGTAAATATGGTATTGGAAGCACCACATATACAGTATTGACTCCAAAACAACTTAAAAATGATAACCTGAAATGGGAAGGATCATCTACCATTAATATGGGGATTGACTGGGGATTCCTAAAAAATCGTGTAACTATGGTATCTGATTTCTTTATTAAAGATACCAAAGACCTTCTATTAGCCCAATCACTTTTAGAGCTTACAGGCTTTTCATCTCAATATCAAAACATTGGAAAAATCAGGAACAAAGGTTTTGAGTTGAGTATCACAGGTAAACCTATTCTAAAGAAAGATTTCTCATGGGAAACTAATTTCAATATTTCATTCATAGATAATAAACTGGTGGCGCTGCAATCAGGTGCTAACGCTATGTACACACGTTCTGGTTTTGATAGTAATTTTACCGAGAATGATTATGCAGCAATTATTGGTCAGTCATTAGGTCTTATATACGGTTATGAATTCGATGGCATATATCAGTACAGCGATTTCAATACTACTCCTGATGGAAAACTTGTTTTAAAAGATGGAGTTACAGACAATAGACGTATTACAAACCTGTCTCCTGGAGTGGTAAAATACAAAGATCAGGATGGTGATGGTATTATTTCAACAAATGATCGTACTGTTATAGGAAATGCTATTCCGAAAATGTATGGTGGTTTTAACAATACATTCTACTATAAAAATTTTGATCTGGGTGTGATGGTACAATTCAACTATGGCAACGATATCTATAATGCAACTCGTTTATATGCGACACAGTCTCGTTCCGGACGTAGAAATATGCTTGCAGAAGTTGCTGATAGATGGACACCTACACATGCTTCTAACAAAGTTCCTTCAACAAATGGATATATCACAAACGATGTTTACTCGCGCTTTGTTGAGGATGGTTCTTTTGTAAGATTGAAAAGTGTTGCATTAGGCTATACCCTACCGGCTGCATGGACTAAAAAAGCTTATATGTCTAAAGCCAGAGTATTTACATCAGCACAAAACCTGTTGACTCTTACAGGATACAGCGGTTATGATCCTGAAGTTAGTACATCAGGAGGCAATCCGATGACCCCTGGCTTAGATTGGGGAGGTTATCCAAGAAGTAAGGTATTTACATTCGGATTAGAAGTTCAGTTTTAATCAAAAAGAAAGAAATCATGAAAAGTAAAATTTATTATATACTAGCTGCACTTGTGTTAATGATGAGCACATCGTGTAAGGATTATTTGCTGGAAGAATCAAGGACAGATATTGATAAAAGTAAGTACATGCAGAATGCGGCAGAAGCCGAAAATGTATTGTTAGGCGTTTATCGTAATATGGTAACTGATGAATTATATGGCTATCATCTATCTATCCTGTTTACCATGGGTACAGATATTTCCCAGGTAGAAGGAAGTACAAATGAGAATTTCCGTATCATCCCTACAAATTCATTTTCTGCTAATCAGGTAGAAATACAACGTACATATGCAACATTGTATAACTCTATCTACAATGCCAATGATTTTATCGAAAGTCTGGAAAAGAAAATGGTTAATTTTTCGGATAAAGATAAGCAACTGGCTACTATTTACCTTGCCGAGGCAAAAGGCTTACGTGGATTATATTACTTCGAGTTATTACGCCGTTATGGACATATTGTACTAATTACTAATACTGCAATGTCTAATCAGGCTCCTTCTACATTTGTACAGGAAGACCCTGCAAATGTTTATAAATTTATTGAACAAGACTTAAAGTATGCGGTAGAAAATCTTCCCTATGCAGTTGACGACACTTACAGAAACAATAAGAGTTTCAGACTATCCAGAGGTTCTGCATTAGGTTTATTAACAAAAGTATATTCAACATGGGCGGGAAGTCCTGTTAAAGATGTTTCAAAATGGGAAATGGCAGCAAAGACTGCACAAATATTAGTTGAGTCGAACAAACACGGATTGCTTGAGAATTATGAGCAATTATGGAAGAATTCTGGAGCTGGATTATGGAATCCTACTGAAAGTTTAATTGAAGCTTCTTTCTACTCTCCGACAGCTACTAACGGAGCGGCTGACCCAATTGGTCGTATTGGTAAATGGAACGGTGTTAGAGCCACTATTAGCGCAGAACGTGGAAGTAATGCTGGTAATGTGAAAGTTGTACATACTTTTGTTTTGGATTGGCGTAACTATCCAGAGGATCTGAGAAGAGATATTTCTGTAGCAAACTATCAATATAATCCGACTAAAGTATTATGGGTAAAAGCAGCCAGTGAATCCGAGCAAACTGCCTTGACAAATGATGCAGACCCAACAAAAAAACAAAAGGAAAAACAAAGTTATACACCTGGTAAATGGGATACTGAAAAATATGTACCTCAAAGCAATAAACTCATCAACAATGATAAATCTAATGTCAATTGGTATGTTTTGCGCTATGCAGATGTACTATTGTTGTATGCAGAAGCATTGAACGAATGGAAACAAGCTCCTACTAACGATGCCTATGCTGCCATTAATATGGTAAGAAGACGCGGGTACGGTTTACCTGTAACTGCAACAAGTGCTCTAGCCGATTTACCAGCAGGTCTGGACGTAACTGGTTTCCGCAATGCTGTCCATAAAGAAAGAGCATTCGAATTGGCTTTTGAAGGAGACCGTAAATTAGATTTAATACGTTGGGGAATTTACTACGAAACAGTTAAGGAAACAGCTAAGAACCTTGGATCTTGGTGGATAACTGCTGGTGCTCCTAACTATGTTGTTGCACAACCAGGTTACACCACCAAAACGAAACATGATCTATTACCAATTCCACAAAGAGAAATGGATTTGGCTCCACACTTTGACCAGAACTTTGGTTGGTAATCATTTTAATTAAGCCATTAGGGTAATAATTGAATTCGCATAAAGGAGACGGTTAAGAAGAAATTCTTAGCCGTTTTTTTATAACAACTTTGTATTACAAAAAAAGCCATCCTTACGGATGACTTCCCCCAAAACACTTAAACTAAAAAAAGCATTTATCTGGATTTTTCTTTAAGCAGCTTTACTTCTTTCTTTAAAAGCTCTATTTCTGCCTGCTGCTCTTTAATGGCAGCCACAAGTACAGGAATCAGATTCTCTGTTTGCACTTCACTATACTTAGCTACTTTAGAGCTATTTTTACCAGCATCATATACTTTTGAAGCCTCATAAACCATTTCAGGAAACTCTGTTTGCACATTGCTGGCCATAAAACCATACTGTGCTCCTGCTGGTAATTTAAGATGCTTATACTTGCTTACATCGTAATTAAATGTAACCGGTTCAAGATTTTTCAAATGTTGCGTCGAGTTTGCGATCTTACCAACATTAACTTTCAGTTCCTGCTCATTAATTTTTTGTGCACTAGCTGTTAATGTAGCTGCACCTAATAAAAGTCCTGTAACAGAACATTTAAAAAAATGGTTCTTCATAAAATAAAATTTTGTGTAAATACTTAATTATTGACTGTTCAGATTAAGAACAATAGTCGGGAGGCGGATATGGCAATGAAATACAAAGAGCCATAACATCAGGCACAGTGATATGTGCCGCTTTTTTAGCAATTGTTAATGAAGCCAGTTCAAATAAAGGTTCGCCAATAAAATCTTCGTCTGCACTTTCTATTTGCTTACTTTCTTCTTCAGCTTCAGAATTTTCATCCGTTCCGTGATGAATACAACAAATAAGGGTATTCTGTACGCGTTGATGATCAGAAGCAAATAACGGCACCGCTTTTACCAGTAAAAAGGTAAGCAAAACAAATAAGCCTGTTATTCTTCTAAACATAAGCCGCTGGTCCGTATAATGTTATATTAGTATGCCAGCAAATATAAGTGCTGACTCTCTAAAAGCCAATCACTTCAATGTATTTTTTTTAATAGAATAATGCCGGGAGAAGTTATTATTTCTATAAAAGTATTAGGTTTGAAATACTGACGCTGTATATATAATATAGTAATCCAGGAATTGCAGACAAGTTGAAGTAAAAATATTTTAACAAGATATCATGTGTAAAAAGTACCTTATTATACTTATTGTATGGCTGAGCTCATTAAGTATGGCCATAAATGCCCAGGATCACCTTTCTGTATGGAAAATCGAGTATCAATACATCAGCAAATCATCTGATACGCTTATTAGTCCAGATACAAAGATGGCCAATATAGCAGCATATGGAAGAGTAACATTGTATTATACAGATTCAGCATACCGCATTCAGTATTCACCTGATTACTGGGAAATTGGAGATTTCAATGCCCCTCATCGATATAGCATTTATGATAATCTGGCCAGAGAAGGACTTTCTGCTACACAACAGATGCCAGATCTTTATGAAATTTCGGATGGTGAATTTCCAATAATTTTATGGGCTAATGACTATAAGATGCTTAAAGCAGAAGGAAATGCAAAGATTTTGGGAAAAGTATGCAATAGACTCGTATTTCATCCTCAAAAAAAACTTGTTGATGCGGTATATGAAATTTATGTCTCGGATGATGTACCCCGAATTTCCTGGTACCCTTATACATTCATCAGCCAATTACCAACTGGTTTTTTAGCTTTATATAAAAAAAATGTCGCCAACACTTTATTAGAAGGTATAGAAGCAAGAGAAATTAAAAAGGTGAATGTACCTATTGATTTTTTTAATGTCCCCAAAACGATGAAAATTGAGAAGATGATTGCTCCCCCAATGCTTAATCATTAATTTGTATTTAAAGCTTGATTTAAAGAACTTTAATTCATTATTTCCGATGAAGAAGTAAGTGTGAAATCTGCATATTTCCAAGCTTTATCTAAAGCAGTTTTTATTTTTTTTGCTTCATTATTTTTGTTTTGTTTTAGCAAAGATTGATATAATCCCGTAAGTGCCCAGCCATTTTTTTCCCAGGTTTGTAAATCTTCTAAATATACTTTCTCAGCTTCAGTGTATTTGCCGGCATAGAGCAGTACTGCTCCCAGATGATGCCTTACAGAGAAGAACCAATCTGGTGGTTCGTTATAATTAAGATTATCTTCAAGGACAATGGCCTCTTTGAGTGAGGAAATCGCTTTGTCTGTCTGTTTTTGTTTCATAGCAATTCCTGCATGTAATACCTTTGATGCAATCTTTACCAGATCAGCCGTTGTATTAATATCCCAAACCGTTAAACTCTGCAGGGTAGTGTCGGCACTCAAGACGGAAAGTATTTTCATTTCCTTTTTTGCATTAAGAATATCCTTTTTGCCGAGGTAAGCCATCCCCCTGGCATAATGCCAGATCGCCTTTGGATAAATCAGGTCTTTTGGTGGAATGGGCAAAGAAAGTATTGTATTCCACATATTCAATTTTATTGCTACGTAATATGGTATAGTATAATAATGCTGCAATGTTCCCCACCCCGGCTCTCTCATAATGTCTTTAGCAGTATGTTTTTGCACTTGCATAGCAGACTTCCATGCCAAAGAAGAATTTCCTTCCAAAGTGGCAGTTGCAGCCAGAAAATGAAAATTGTGCGGATAATATGCTAAGGGATATACCCCCTGCGCATGGCATGCTGTACTGTAAATACTATCTGTTTTTACAGCGTTTATGTTTGATAAAGTAGCCAGGTGATAATCTCCAGTATTGATGTAAATATGGGAAGGCATATGTATAAGATGCCCGGCACCCGGCACTAATGTATCTAACAATTTGGCACTAACCAATGCCTTTTCAGGAACAGAAGAAGCTTCCATAGCATGAATGTAAAAGTGGTGTGCACCAGGATGCTTTGGATTGATCTTTATGAGATGTTCCAATACTGTTATAAGTTCTGGTGTCCAGGGTTGTGCTACTTTCGTTTTCTTTTGATATAAATCCCACGGATGCAGATTCATCAATGATTCAGCATATAATGCTCCAACATCTGGGTCAGATGGATATTGGTGGTACACTTTTTTCATTGCTAATGAATAGGCTTTATCAAGTGATTTTCGGTCTGCTGGTGGTTGTGCAACATACCGGCTAGTCAATGCTATTATCAATGCTTTTTCTTTAGGTGTACAATTAGATGAAAGATAATGAGCTTTAATCACGGCATCATAAGCGCGTTGGAAATTATCTTCTTCCATACCACCATTGTAATTGGGGCCTAAAACATACGCAAATCCCCAATAAGCCATAGCGCATGCTGAATCCAGCCTCATGGCTTCATAAAATGATCTTGCGGCTTCTGCATGATTAAATCCGTAGGCCAACATCATTCCTTGATTAAAGTACTCCTGCGCTTCCTTATTTAAAGTTGAAATTTTAAACTTTATGCCTTTAAGACCTTTCAACATCGGCGCCTTACTACCAGAAGTATACCAATCTTTGTCATTGGTAGAAGGACTATAGCAAATACTTACCTGTGTTGTATTTGTCTGTGATTCTTTATGTTTTGACGAATTATCACTGAGACATGATACAAGAAAAAAGAAAACCAAAAGAAGATGACTAGGTTTCATAATCATAACTGGTTTTTATTAAGCTATTAAATATAAGGTTTTTATACCTTTATGTTTGCAACTTTGCTAAATATCTACAATATCTTAAAGGGGAATCATGATTAAGAAAACTATATTCATTGCGCTATTCGTATTATCTATTAAAACTGCATGGGCTCAAAAGGCTCCTGTTTTAAGTTCTGGTAAATGGCATGCTACATTGTTACGAACAGATGGGCGTCACATTCCTGTTCAATTTGAAGTTAAGGAGGAAAACAAGAAGTTAGCTATTTATATCATTAATGGTACTGAACGACTTAAAACTGAGCCTATACTTTCAAAAGATTCTGCAATTATTAAAATGCCTGTTTTTGAATCTTATTTTAAAGTTAAGTTTATCACGAAAGACAGCATCAATGGATTTTGGATCAGGGCTGCAGAAAATAAAGATATCATCATGCCTTTTTCTGCTTCTTCAAAGCTTAAACCTTCAGCCAGAGTAGCTAATAAAGCTCCCGCAAATTTAACTGGTAAATGGACAATTGAATTTACCAGGGCTAATCAAACCAAAAGACCAGCAATCGGACAATTTGTTCAAGACAAAAATTCAGTTTCTGGTTCCATACTAACTCCATCTGGTGATTACAGATATTTGAATGGAACTATTTCTGGGGATTATTTTAACCTTTCAACTTTTGATGGCATTCATGCCATGTTGTTTGAAGCCAAAATTGAAGGAGATACCATTAAAGGTTCTTTGTTATCTGGAGCTTCTGGAAAAGAAAGCTGGATAGCCTCAAGAAATGATCAAGCAGCCTTATCTACTACTCCGGTAACCACAATAAAAGAAGGAAGTAGCGGCATACCTGATTTTCAATTTAAAGATTTAAACGGCAACCTGGTATCCATTAAAGATCAACGCTATAAGAACAAAGTAGTCATTCTGCAGATCATGGGATCATGGTGTCCAAACTGTATGGATGAAACTGCTTTTTTAAGTGAATATTACAAGAAAAATAAACATAAAGGCATAGAAATTATTGCTTTGTCCTATGAACTAAGCACAGATAATGAGCGCTCAAAAAAGAGTTTGCAAAAATTCCAGACCAGGTTTGACGTTCAGTACCCTATCTTACTCACTGGTGTTACTGTATCAGATCCGAAAAAAACCGAAAAAACACTACCACAATTGACAGATATAAAGGTTTTCCCGACAACCGTTTTTATAGATAAAGCTGGAAAAATAAGTCATGTAGAAACTAGTTTCTACGGACCAGCTACCGGGCAGCATTATTTAAAGTATAAAGAAGAATTTGAGAAAACTGTTAATCAGCTATTAAAGAAATAGTTTAATAAACAAAGCCTCAATGAAAATTGAGGCTTTAATTTATCTATAGTAGTCTGTTAAATTTGTAATCTTCAGGATAGGTTCCCTTCTCGAATCTTACCAATTTTTCGCTCTTAAAATAGAAAAATTTATAATTTGTTAATTGGTTAAAAGTTCTATAAACCTTATTCCCTTCTTCTGTAGCTAAAACCAACTCTGGTTTATTTTTCTCTACAAATTCTTTTTCTGACATCCCCATTGTAAAAGTAGGTTCAAGACCATAAAAGAAAGTTTTGCAGCTTAGCATCATCATGGCTAAGCAAATTAAAATTACGTTTTTCATTTGTGTATATAGTTTGTGTGTATTTCATTTTTAGCAAAAAGCAAACCGTAAGATGAGATTATAAAAGTTTATTAGAAACATTTATGTGACATCGTAGCTGTCGCATTTGCCCCCTTAACTTGTCATTTTTACACATCTTTATGTCGATGTTATTACTGTACATTTGAGTAAACTAAATGAGAAAACAATTATGGCAACCCAAATTTTCGTAAATCTACCCATTAAAGACCTCAAAAGATCTGTAGAATTCTTCACTAAACTTGGTTATACATTTAACCCAAAATTTACCGACGAGAAAGCAACCTGCATGATCGTAAGCGATACCATTTACATTATGCTGTTGATTCTACCTTTCTTTCAGACTTTTACTAAGAAAGAAATCGTAGATGCCCATAAATCAATAGAATGTACGATTTGCTTATCTGCTGACACTAAAAATGCAGTTGACGAAATGGTAAGTAAAGCAGAAGCAGCAGGTGCCAATATACCTAATCCGGCTAGCGATTACGGTTTTATGTACCAGCATAGCTTTGAAGACCTTGATGGCCATCATTGGGAATTTGTGTGGATGGACCCTAATGGTGCACCCGAACATCAGGGATAAATTTTAAATTTAGATCAAAGTAATGGCAGAAAACAAATTAATTAGAATGGACAATATCGGCATTGTTGTAGAATCACTCGACAATGCCATTCCTTTCTTTATTGAGATAGGTTTAAAACTTGAAGGACGAGCTATTGTTGAGGGTGAATGGGCTGGTCGTGTTACCGGACTGGGCAATCAACTTGTAGAGATTGCCATGATGGTTACTCCTGATGGCCACAGTCGTCTGGAGCTTTCGCAATTTCTCAACCCGGTTACGATTTCAGATCATCGCATAGCCCCAGTGAATTCTCTTGGATATTTACGTGTCATGTTCACTGTCGATAGCATTGATGAGATGGTATCCAGACTTATCAAACATGGTGCTCAACTAGTTGGCGAAGTGGTCCAATATCAGAACTCGTACAGATTGTGCTACATTCGCACCCCAGAAGGAATTCTGATAGGTCTGGCAGAACAACTGCATAGCCAATAAGCCTGAATGTTATTTTTTTATTAAATAATTAAATTTCAAGCTTAATCTTCATTAAAGAGCAGTAACTTTAATATAGAACCAATCTTTACTCTTATGCTGCAAATCAACATCCCCCTCACAGCTTTGGCTGCAATTCTTGTCATCGGCCTGATTATTTATCTCATTTACAAAAACATCAAAGACAAAAAGAAATATGAGAAAGAAAAAATTCAGTCTGAAATAAAACCAGACAAACACGATGGAGATCATATTTAATATTATTACTAAAGTAAATTCATAAATTATTTGTTACTTTATTAAGAAAATCCCATCAATATGAAAAAAACTAAATTAATCAAAACTGCAATTGCTTTCACTGCTGTTGTTTTATTTAGTGCAACAAAAAAAATTGACGCTTGCACGAGGGTTGTATATAAAGGCCCTAACAATACAATTCTTACTGCCAGGAGCATGGACTTTACTATCCCTATTCCTTCTAACCTATGGTTGTTTCCAAGAGGAATGGAACGTGATGGAAGTACAGGAAAAAATACTGTAAAGTGGACTTCTAAACATGGCAGTATGACCACCAGTTCTTGGGATATCGCTATATCAGATGGTATGAATGAAAAAGGGCTTGTTGCCAATATGCTTTGGCTTGTAAGCTCAAAGTATCCTGAATTTATAAAAGATGGTAAAGGTAAAAAAGGTCTGGCAGTTTCTCTATGGGCACAATATGCACTGGATAATTTTGCTACAGTAGCTGAAGCCGTGGAGCAGTTAAAGAAAGAAGAATTTATTGTAGTTACAGATTTTATCCCGGGAACAGATAAGTATACAACAGTGCACCTTTCTTTATCCGATGCAAGTGGTGATAATGCAATTCTAGAATATATAAACGGAAAGTTAGTGATCCATCATGACCCTTCTTATACTGTAATGACAAACGACCCGGTATTTGAACAACAATTAGCAATAAATCAATATTGGAAAGGTATTCCTGGTAATATATTTCTTCCAGGTACCAACAGAGCGGCAGACAGATATGTACGTGCTTCTTATTATATCAATGCAATTCCACAGACGGACGATACCAGAATTGCTGTAGCTGGTGCTTTCAGTGTAATAAGACAGTGTTCTGTTCCTTATGGTATATCTACCGAAGGTTTCCCAAATCTATCCACTACAAGATGGAGAACTGTTTCTGACCAGAAAAATTTAGTGTACTATTTCGAAGATGCCCTTAGCCCTAATGCTATTTGGGTTGATCTAAAAAAATTGGATTTCAGCAAAACAGGAAAGGTGAGAAAATTGGCTTTAGATAAAAACCAAATTTATGCTGGCGAAACATCTAAACAATTTGTTGAAACAAAACCTTTTGTATTTCAGGGTATTTAAACTTAAAAACAGTATTTCCAAACCCAGTCATCAGTAAGCTGGGTTCTTGTTAACGCCTTAATGATAAGTACCCCCCTATATGTCAGGAATATCTCATCTAATGCTCTGTATATCTTTATGTTTTTGCCTGCGTTCAGCTTATGGGCAGAGTGCCACTGATTCCGTTGAAATAACGATCAAACCTTATGTGGGGCTTCGCGGCCATACAGCTATTTTTGATAAAAAAATGGAACTTCAGGAAAATGCATCAAGAATCGGAGCAGAACTCAGTATCAAACAAGGAAAAATTGGGTTTATTGCTGGTGTAGAAATACAGATGAATATGTTTAGAGGAAGTTCATCATTCAATGCTGATGGCAATTTATCAGGTGGATTTCTGAACATTCAAGCAGCACAAACTCAACAGGTTTTCGGAAACCGTTTGGGATATTTAGGAATAAATATGTATAAATATGGTATCCTTACCATTGGGAAGCAGTGGAGCGTTTACCGGGATATTAGTTCTTACACAGACAGATTTAATGTTTTCGGGTCAAGGGCATCAGCAACTTTTATTGGCGGAACAGATGGCGGTGAAAATGGCACAGGACGTGCAGATCAGTCCATAATCTATAGAAACAAGGTTGGTCCATTACATTTTGGCGCCCAGATTCAAGCAAGAGCTGGCAATAACAATCGGTTTATAGATGGATTTGGATTATCTGCCCAGCTGGAAATCATGCAAGATTTTTTCATTGGAACAGCTTATAACCGCGCTTTTCTTAGCGAAAATACAATAACTGGTGGAAAAATATTAGGGCTTTCCGGACACCCGACTTATATCACTTCAGGTACTAAATATATAGGTAAGAAAATGGATTTCAGTATAATCTATTCATTCCAGAAAAACGGAGACTTTGCACAAGGCCTTTATATAGATCCTCAAGCTGGGGAAGTCAGACCTACCATTGTTTTTGGTGCCAGGGGAATTGAAATCTTTGGCAAGTATAAACTTGATAAAATAGCTATGCTTGCAGGATATAATCATTATATGCCAATAATAGGCAACATTTCAACCGTTTTCGGGCAACTTCCCATTCACAACAGATTTAAAAGAAACGATTTTATTGTGGGGATTGCTTATCTACCTCTCAAATTTGTTCAGCTGTATAGCGAGCAACGTATATCGACTGGGAAAAATGCTGTTGGAGAACAAGAAAAAAGTGTTTTTACATTGGGAATTAAAATAGATGTTTCAAAAAAGTTCAATAAAGTTGTCCATTTATAAATACCTACCCTGTTCTACGAGCATTTTCATACTATAGTTCGCTATAATATTTATTTTTATAGTACCTTCGAAATGATACATTCTTATAACTTATGAAATTCAAATCTATTGCAACGCTTTTTTTCATCAGCACATCTATAACTATAGCACAGACAAAACAGACCCTTATCGAAAATGTCAGACTGTTAGACTATAAAACATCTTCACTTACAGTTCCGATGAATGTTTTAGTTTCTGGTCAAATAATTCAAAAAATAAGTCCTTCTGTTATAGAAGTTAAAGATATAGATGTAATAAAAGTTAATGGCAACGGTAAAACCTTAATACCTGGTTTAATTGATGCCCATGTACATATGGTATTTGGTTCTTTAACTATGGCTCAAATGATGGCTCCAAATATGTCTGAAGAAGGTTTAATAAGTAGTGTTGGATTATCTTCGCAACAAATGCTTATGCGAGGATTTACGAGTGTTCGTGACGCCGGTGGTCCAATCTTTCCATTAAAATCGGCCATTGATAAAGGTAAAATTGTAGGTCCACGAATCTGGCCTTCCGGAGCAACTATTAGTCAAACAGCAGGACATGGTGATTTTAGAACACCAGATGAGCGTTCACGTCGATTCTTTGGAAAACCATCTCGAGCAGAACAACTTGGAGCCACTTTTATAGCCGATGGACGAGATGATATACTTACTGCGGTAAGAGAAAATTTACGCTTCGGAGCAAGTCAGATTAAGTTGATGGCAGGCGGAGGAACTTCTTCAGCTTATGATCCTATTGATGTAACTCAATATACATTAGATGAAATGAAAGCTGCAGTAGAAGCGGCTGAAGATTGGGGAACTTATGTGATGGTACATGCCTACACGCCAAGAGCAGTACAGCGTGCAGTTGAAGCTGGTGTAAAGTCTATAGAACATGGTCAAATGCTTGATGAGGAAACCTTAAAATTACTTGCCAAGAAAAATGTTTGGTTAAGCCTTCAGAACTTAATGGACAATCACGATAATATGGACGAGCAACGTAAAGAAAAGCGTAAACCAGTACTAGATGGACAAGATAAGGTTTGGCCTCTGGCTAAAAAGCTTGGTGTAAAATTGGCATGGGGAACAGATTTTC
The DNA here is from genome assembly GCF_040203335.1 of Pedobacter sp. ASV1-7. Lineage (NCBI taxonomy): Bacteria > Pseudomonadati > Bacteroidota > Sphingobacteriia > Sphingobacteriales > Sphingobacteriaceae > Pedobacter > Pedobacter sp. ASV1-7. The sequence goes on from NZ_JBEHBV010000002.1 coordinate 246,131, forward strand.
TTTTTGAACCAGAACTAAATAAAGATCAAAATAGTTATATCATTCGACTTCAGAAATGGTTTAGTAATGCAGAAATTTTAAAAATGATTACACAAGATAACGGTGAGTTGCTACAACTTTCTGGACTTCGAAGCCCATACCCGGGAAAAATTGGCATAATAGAGGAACAGGCTTACGCAGATCTAATATTGGTTGATGGTAATCCACTGAAAAATCTATCATTAATCACCAACCCAGAAAAAAACTTCTTGTTAATTATGAAAAATGGAAAGGTTTATAAAAACACCATAAAAACTAAAAAATAACTCTTAAATTTTGAATTTGGTAGATAATGCTTTAATCCAAGCCCCCATTTAATTCAAATAGTGCAATGCAGTCTCTAGTAGGGTATTTTTGTGTATATAAAAAAGCACATTTATCTCTACTAAAGTAGTTTAAAAAGGATCAACTTGGATTGAAATACATTCAATGTTGCAGACAATAAGTTCACTAGAGAATACATTGAAATGTATTCAGCATTCGTATATATGCTCCTTTGTCTTATTTTTTACCAAGAAAACCTAAATTTAGTATACTGAGAAAATTTTACTAAATTTATTTAGCTTTCTCAATCCAGCGGCGGATAAACTCTATGAGTGACAGGATCTTAATTGGTTAGCAAACCTTATCCGATTTATATGAAAAATATCGCATTGGCTTTTTCTGGTGGTGGTTTTCGTGCAGCAGCATTCTCATTAGGTACACTATCCTATCTTCAATCAATAAACTATCAGGGTAACCCTCTGTTGGAAAATGTTAAGTTCATAGGATCCACTTCAGGAGGAAGTATCACTAACCTTGTCTATACTGCAAAAAAATGTGACGGAGCGACTTTTGATGACTTCTATCTTGATCTTGTAGAAATACTAAGTGGAGACACACTGATTGAAAATGTCTTCAAGATCCTCAATGACGACAAGATATGGGAAACAAGGCCTGGAAAGAGTCGAAACCTGATCAATGCATTTTCTATTGCCTATGACGGGAAAAACATACTCAATGGTAAAACATTTGGTCTATTCAGTGAAAAACTGACCAGCACACACCTTAACCAAGTTACCATCAATGCAACTGAATTTGCCAATGGCCTCAGTTTCCGATTCCAAAGCCAGGATAAAGTCAATAAATCGCCAATGGGCAGAGTGGGGAATAATTATATTTATTTTAAAGGTGCTGGAATGGAAAGTGCAGATAAACTAAAACTTGCTGATCTACTGGCCTGTTCATCCTGTTTTCCTGGGGGCTTTGAGCCTTTTATCTTCCCAGATGATTTTACCCATGCCCAGCTATCGAATGAAGAACTCTCAGATGGAATAAATTTCACAGAAAATCCTTTTAATATAAATACGGAAAAAAACGATCCGTTCAGGGATGAACAATTTAAAAGTAACAGCAAAAGATTTGGTCTTATGGATGGCGGTGTTGCCGATAACCAGGCAATTGACAGTGTACTAAAGGCAAATTACAGGCGAAAGGATAACAATAAGTTTGATCTTATAATTGCGACTGATGTATCGAGTTATTTTATGGATGGATATACCTTGCCCCTGGAGAAAAAGAACTTTTGGTCCCATTTTTCCTTGCGACACTTATCCAATGTACTACTTTACTTTGGACTTCTATTTCCTATATTTTTGTTACGCTGTTTTTTCAACTGGAGTCCATGGTTCAGCCTGTTTCTAATCCCAACAGCCTTGTCGTTAATTACCTGGATATGGGTTAAATTAAAACTGCGTAGCTCGGCAGCGCAGTCAATAAAAGATAAAAGCACCTGGGGTATTGAATTTTTTAAGTTCGGAAAATATTTTTCGCATATCAGACTTTCGGCACTTAAACAGTTCCTTACTTCCAGGCTTAAATCCGTGCTGCTGCTTACCAATGATATCTACCTTAAACAAATCCGCAGGCATTATTACAACATGCTATATCGAGACCCTGAGCTTTCAAAAATCATCATAAGTAATGCAATCTATGATCTGAGCAAAGTGAAACAAAATGCAAAACTCGACCCAGAGCTGGATAAGGTTATTGGATCAAATGCTCTTACCGAAAAAGACTTTGGTCTTCTACAGCCCAGTTTGGACCTTATTGAAACAGCCGAACGGGCCAGGTTGATGCCTACCACTTTATGGTTTGACAACAATCATCAGCAAGAGTATAGCATGGCCACCATTATCGCAACAGGGCAATTTACAACTTGCTATAATCTGCTCAAACACGTAAAGAAATTGGAAAGCGATGCCATCAAAACGCTAAAAGAAGCAAATCTTTCAATTCCAGACCAGATACTGGACAATGATTTGGAAGAACTCATGGCTAAACTTGAAGCAGATTGGCTTAAACTCAATACCACCTCACCTTTCTGGCTCTATAACCAGATGGGCGCAAATATCCAGGGGTTTAAAACCATATAAAATCTTGTCAATGGACTATTCAAACTATCCTCAACCATTTTTCCGTAAACTCAAGGGGTATGCCTTCGACCCCTCATTCGCTTCAACCCTAGCCAGGCGTCAGGTAAATGAGGTATTGTATAAAATAAAATGGGAAGAAACTTTACCCGGGCCTGTGGGCGAATATGTAGAGGTCATCGATTTTGACCCTACTAAAAACTGTTTCTATGAGCCCTTAAAGCTCAACCATCAGTTTGTTCTTGCTGATCACGGAATGGAGCTCTCCGAAGGCGACCCCAGGTTTCATCAGCAGCAGGTCTATGCTGTTATCATGAGTATCATCACTCAATTCGAAAGGGCATTGGGCCGAAAGATCATCTGGTCAAAGATTATGGATAATGAAACCACTGAGGGACGACCATATAGCCAGCAGTTTATCTCAAAGCTAAGGGTATATCCACATGCGATGCGACAACAAAATGCCTTTTACTCACCAGATAAAAATGCATTGTTGTTCGGTTATTTTAAAGCAGCCAATAACTGGAATGGAAATAATGTACCGGGTACTACCGTATTTACCTGTCTTTCCCCGGATATTGTAGCGCATGAAGTTACCCATGCTATCCTGCATAGCATCCACCCCTATCTCACAAGTAACACAAACCAGGATATGCTAGCATTCCATGAAGGTTTCGCGGATATTATTGCCTTATTACAGCGGTTCACTTTCAGATCGGTTGTAGAAGACCAGATTCGGAATTCAAAAGGTGATATGCTTTCCCCTGAGAACCTGCTTGGAGATCTTGCGATACAATTCGGGCAGGCAGTTTCAGGTAACAGGCGTGCACTGCGCAGCTTCCTGATAGAGAAAGATGAAAACGGGAACTGGAAAAACGTTCAACCAGATCAATCACTTTATCAAACGATTAGTGAACCACATAGTCGCGGAGGTATATTAGTAGCTGCCGTATTTGATGCTTTCGCAAGGCTATACAAATATAAAGTTGCAGACCTTATCCGACTGGCATCCAATGGGACCGGAATACTTGCCCATGGAGAAATCGATCCGGACCTGGTCAAACGTTTATCCAAAGAAGCCTGTGAAATTGCAGATAAACTAATGATGGTATGCATAAGGGCACTGGACTATTGCCCGCCTGCCGACCTCACTTTTGGGGATTACCTCCGATCGCTAATCACTGCAGACCTTGCTCATAATCCTGATGATGAAGAAGGCGTTAGATATGCCATTATGGAATCTTTCAGAAGCTGGGGAATAATTCCGGATGATGTCAACACCTTCTCAGTTGAAGCTTTAAAATGGGAAAGTCCCGACGAATTTTTTGATGATAGCCCGGAATTACGTTCATTGGTAAAAACCATCAAATATGCATTCGATCCGGATTTTTCATTGGGTCAACAATTAAACCATCCAAATCTTCGTATTCACGAGGTGCAAGGTGGCATAGAACGTATCATTAGAGAAAACAACAGGAAGATCATTTTTGAACAGACCAGAAAACTTTCGGCCATTGTTCATGACCTATTTAATCTAAAATGGAACATTCTGGATAAAGGAGCAGAAAAACTTCTTGGAATGCAGTTTACCGAGATCAATTATATACAAAAGGAAGAGATTATCAGTGAAGACAAAAAAGATATCGTTCTTTCCGCTAAGGGAAGAAAAGTCTTCCAGGTATACCAGTGCCGGCCATTGGTCCTGCCTGATCCATATACCGGAAACAGCAGAAACGTGATGCTGATTATGTTCCTGCAAAAAGTATTTATACCACTTAAAGGAACAAAATACCAGGGTTACATTAAAGACGACCGCTACATTTTCAGAGGTGGGGCAACACTAATCATCGATATGGCGAATTATGAAATCCAGTATATTATCTCGAAAAATGTCTACAGTTCAGACCGGCTTTTCCGCCAGTTAGACTATGCCATTAGGGATAATAGTCCCCTCTCAGAAACCGGTGCCTTGCTGATGCAGGAAAAAGAGCCATTTGCTTCCCTTCACCTCCATTAAAAAAAATAAAATGTCTGTTACCACAACCATACGCATGTATAACCAGAAAAACCTGGGCGATTGCTTTCTGCTGAAATTCCAGGCAGAAGGAAAAAATGAATGCTTTGTACTCATCGATTTCGGATCTTATACCGGAAATAAGGACAGAGAAAGACTTATTGCAGAAGACATCCGCAAGACCGTAGAAGGTAAAAAATTAACAGTTGTACTTACCCACCAGCATAAGGATCATATTAGTGGTTTTGGGACTTCTGAGGATATACTCCAGGGGCTTCCTTCAGAACTTTGGCTTTCTTTTCTGGATGATGAAAACAGCAAAGAAGGTCAATTATTAAGGGAATTGACACAAAAATACTGGAAGAAGAACGAAAAAGTAAAAAAGCTGGTTGGTGAAACGTTCCCGAACAATCCTAAGGTAAAGGCCATGATGAAAGCAAAGGAAGGTTTCGATCTTTTTGCCGAAGGTCAGTCCAACGGTGCAGCAATGAGTAGTTTACTAAAGTTAGCCGGGGACAATACCAGATTTCTTACTCCTGGTGATTCTTTTTTCCTTCCCGGAACGGATAATGAAATTAAGGTATATGTATTGGGGCCACCGGTAGATAAGAACATGCTAACCAAATTGGATCCCAATAATCAGGAAGAGGTTTCGGGCTTAAATATTTCCTTAGAAATGACAAATATGGACATTTCCGGCACCTTGATGCTTGAAGCATTGAACAACTATGGAGGTGTTAGTGGTCGGGAAGCCAATTTCCCTTTTAATGCAAAATACATCGGAAAACATAGCAATGAAACCTTGATGATTAAAACATTATATGAAGAGGAACAATGGAGAAAAATTGACCACGACTGGCTTAGCGAAATAGGCAGGCTCTCGCTGCATATGGACTCCCTGACCAATAATACAAGTCTGGTACTGGCCTTTGAAATGGTAAAATCAAGAAAAGTATTGCTCTTTGTTGGAGATGCACAAATTGGCAACTGGCAAAGCTGGTTTAACGTAAAATTCAAGGACAGTACAGTAAATGGGCAGGACCTGCTTTCGCGCACTGTAGTTTACAAAGCAGGCCATCATTCCAGCCATAACGCTACTTTAAAACAAGGATTGGAACTCATGAACAAAAAGGATCTGACTATTCTAATTCCTGTTGATGAATCGATTAGTACCAAACAGGGATTCCTCATGCTCAAACCCGATATGCTCATGGGCTACCATAGACAGAGTAACGGAAGAGTACTTAGATCGGATACAATAGAGCAATCAGGTGAAAAATTTACCCTGGATTTTCCTTTTGCAAAAAGGGCTGACTTAAAAAACCTTAAGGTAAACGAGGATGAAACTGGTAACCATCTTTCTATCGAATTAACCATAGAGGACAAAGTACAACGAATCAATACAGATGATTTCTCAATAGCTACAAATAAAACTATAGACCTTTCAACGGTTCCAAAAATCAAAATCAAACCAAGAAATCGACGAAAAGAGTGAACCTAACGTGGACAATTTGGAATTGTGAAGCAGAACTAAAGGAATTAAATTGACCCCCAATTTCTGAATATTTTGCGGTTCCCCGGAAAACAAAAAAGCTTGCAATCATTTGATTTGCAAGCTTTTACGTAGTTTTCACACTATCTTCTGTGATCCCGCTGGGATTCGAACCCAGGACCACTACATTAAAAGTGTAATGCTCTACCAGCTGAGCTACGGAATCTTCTTCTTTTATTTGAAGAGGCTGCAAAGATATAATTATTAATTTATTCTTCTAAAGAAAATTTAAAAAAATCCAAAGTATTATTTCAAGTATTTTATTCTCAGGTTTTTATTTTTCATTCCCTTTCTTCAATCTTAAGCTAAACTGAAGATTCATGTAGCAAAATCGCATAAAAATGTGTAATAACTATTAACGATTGTAAAGACTGGAGTTCAAATATTGTGAATTAATTTACATATATGGGACTGTATGCCTTATTTGATATGTAAACCTTTACAATTTACTATACAACTGAGTTGCTCCCGTTTTTCTTGAAATATTAATTCTATAACTTTATTCAGCAATAAAAAAGAATATCGTTTTGTAAACTTTTAAATTCTATTGAAATGAAAAACTTATATCTTTTTTTATCAATTACAATGGTCTTTATGGCCTGTTCTCCTCAGCGGGACTTAGTTTATTTTAGTAACCTATCAAAAGTATCCAGTAGTGAAATTCAAAATACTTCAGACCTTAGGCTTCAAAAGAATGATCAAATAACTGTCTCTATCAGTAGCCCGAACCCTGAATATAATGTTTTATTTGCCAGCAGCGGAAATCTGGGAACCAGCAATGTTTCTGGTGGGAAGGTAGCTATTAGAATAAACAATAAAGGAACCATTAACTTACCTCTTTTAGGTGAGTTAGCTGTTGAAGGATTAAAAATTGAAGAAGCTCAAAATCTAATAGCAAAAGAGTTTAGTAAGCAAGTTAAATCTCCGGTTGTGACCGTTGAATTGATAAATTTCAAAATTACTGTTATTGGTGAAGTCAACAAACCTTCATCTCTTAATGTTCCAGGAGAACAAATAAATCTATTGGAAGCATTAGGTATGGCCGGAGACATGACTGTGTACGGTAAAAGAGATAATGTTTTAGTCATTCGTGAGGCAAATGGAGTTCGTAATATGGCCAGACTAAATCTAAATGATAAAAATGTATATGAGTCGCCCTATTTTCAGTTAAAGCAAAACGACATTGTTTATATTGAGCCAGACAAATCAAAAGAAAAAGAGTATAGCCCAAACAATCGTGCTCTTCCAATTATAACGGCTTGTATATCCGCTGTCGCAGTACTTGCAACTGCTTTAATCAGATAATGCATTATTTATAACTAAAAATCATGAAAGTGCCCGTTCATCAATCAACATCTGCGATGATTAAAGATATGAAAGAGATAGTACAAAAGTATTCCAAATACTGGTATGTTTTTGTATTCTCAATCGGGTTGAGTATCTCAGCTGCTTACTTTTACTTAAAAAACACTCCTCCTATCTATAAGATTAGCAGCACGTTACTAATGGAAGACGATAAAAAGGGAGATGGAGAATTAAAAGGGACTGCTTTTAGTGACTTGAATATGTTTAAGACCGATAAAAAGGTTGACAATGAAATGGAGGTTCTTCGTTCAAGAGACTTGATACGCCCAATCTTGAAAAAGCTTGCCTTAGAAACCTCTTATTTTCAAAAAAATGGTTTCCAAAAAAATGAATTGTATGGCCCTACTTTGCCTATAAATGTTAAGTTATTAGGTGTAAACAAACTTGGTTATACAAAGACATTAATTATAACACCGGCAAAGGACAATACTTTTTTACTGGAGGACAAGAAAGAAAGCTGGGAATTACCGTACGGTCAGGCTATACAAAGGCCCGGTTATAAAATAATAGTAAACAAAGGCCCTACGAACAGCAAGAATACTAAACCGGTTTACATCAATTTCAGGGACTTAAATCCGCTGACGGAATTCTATAGCGTATCAGGATTAACAATTCAGCCAACCGTAAAAGAAGGTAATACTATTACGATCAGTCTAAATGACAATATTCCTCAGAGAGGTTTAGATATACTTACTTTATTAATTAAGACATATAATGATGAGAATGTAGCTAAGAAAAATACAATTGCCGTTAATACAATTCGTTTTATTGACAATAGGTTGAAATATTTGACCAAAGATCTATCAATTGTTGAAGAAGATGTAGAAAACTACAAGCAATACAATATGGTATCTGACCTTGGGGTAGAGTCAGAAATGAACATAACAAAATCTGGCGAGTATAGTTCTATGTTAGCATCTACTGATGTACAATTACGCTTAGTCTCTTCATTAGAAAAATACATGAATAAAGGGAACATCAACCTTGTCCCAAGCTCATTAAACATTAACAATAGCACTTTAAGTGAATTAACCAGTAAATTCAACACTTTACAGCAGGAACGGGCAACGATGCTTCGAACATCCGAAGAGGGAAACCCCTTAGTACAAAATCTAACTGCCCAACTAGGAGGTTTAAAATCTGACATTCAGGAAACCCTACAGAATATTAAGAAAGGATTAGTCATTGAACGAAATAACCTACAGGCTATGTCGTCCAGTTTTAACTCTAAAATCCGTTCTGTACCCGCTGTGGAACGTGGAATTCTGGAAAGAAGTAGGGAACAAAGTGTTAAAGCTGGATTATACAAATACTTACTTCAAAAAAGAGAGGAAACAACACTATCACTGTCTGGAACGATGCCTACATCTCAAATTGTTGATAAACCAGCTTATAGCAGTAATCCTATTTCTCCAAAAAAACAATTGGTTTATTTATTTGCTGGTCTTATAGGGTGCTTTACCCCCATTGCTTTTATTTATGGAAAATCAGTTCTGAATGGTAAGGTATTAGATGTGAAAGATATTGAACTTTATACCGGTGCACCTGTATTAGGGGTACTAAATCATCTTAAAAGAAATGAATCTGCTGTTATTGAGCAGAATAGTAGATCCACAATTTCAGAATTGTTCAGATATATCAGAAGTAATCTGCATTTTATGAATAGTGGTATGCCAGATCAGGTCCTATTAGTTACCTCATGTATGAAATCAGAAGGAAAGACATTCTTCTCTATTAACCTTGGAATGACGCTTGCTTCTGTGAATAAAAAAGTGGTATTACTGGAATTTGACATGCGTGAACCACAATTGCTACAAAAAATGCATTTGCAGTCTAAAGTTGGAATTACTGATTATTTATTGAACGATGACTTTAGCATTGATGATCTTCTAATGCAATCAAGAAAATATAATGAGTTATTACTTGTTGATTGTGGAAAGATCACTGGAAGTCCAGCAGAACTGATGATGCATCCTAAAATCGGTCAGTTAATTGAGGAGTTAAAATCACGCTTTGACTATGTAATTATTGATACTGCCCCTGTAGGGCAAGTAGCAGATGCATTTAGTTTATCACCTTTTACCGATGCAAGTATCTACCTTGTACGTTATAATTATACGGACAAACTGCAACTCAATGTCTTAAAGGATATACTTTATTATAAGAAATTAACCAATCCAATGGTAGTTTTTAATGATGCAAAACTAGAGAATACAAGCACCTATGGATACGGTGGATATGGATACGGACTAGAACTCTCAAAAAGTTATTAATAATCCCTAAACAAGAGCTTAAAAAGAATTACGTGAGTGATATAGCGAAGCTCTGCGCTTTCAAAAGTGGCCATCCTTAATTACTACTGTACTCTAAATACTCTTAATATGGAAAATTTATTCGGTATTCGTACTGCCTTAAACAGGCGCTGGCTGGTAGTTTACACACGTCCAAGATGGGAAAAAAAAGTAGATAAGCTACTAAAATCGATGGACATAAAGTCCTATTGTCCACTTAAGAAATCAACTAACCAGTGGTCAGACAGAAAAAAAATAGTAGAGGTACCTCTATTTAGCGGATATGTATTTGTTTGGATAAATGAACGTGAAGAATATAAAGTGAAGCAAACTTTAGGAGTACTGAACTTCATCTACTATATGGCCAAACCCGCAGTAATCAGAGATAGTGTAATCGAAAAAATTGAGCAATTCCTGACTACGGAAACTGATTGTGAAATTATAAGTTCTAAAGAATTAAATGCTGGAGATAGAATACGTATTAAAAGTGGTATTTTCTATAACCAGGAAGGTACAGTTATAAAAGTAAATGGAAGAAACGTACTTATGGTTTTTGATCATTTAAATTGTGCATTGGTTAGTAGTACTCCAATTACCAATGTAGTATTAAGCAGTGCTATTTAAAACTACATCTAAAAGTCTTAAGCTGACAGTCATAGCGACTATCAGGACTTCAAAATTATAATTTTAAAAACATGATTCCTGTAACCAAACCATTTCTTCCAAGAGAAGAAGAATTTAAAGAATATTTGGACAGCATCTGGGAGCGCCAATGGCTAACCAATAACGGTCCGCTTTTAAATGATTTTGAGCTAAAACTCAAAGAATATTTAAATATAAGACATCTGCTATTCGTTTGTAATGGAACTTTTGCATTGCAATTAGCAATAAAAGCACTTGAATTAAAAGGTGAGATAATTACAACGCCATTTTCCTATGTTGCTACAACAAGTAGTATCGTATGGGAAGGTTGTAGACCTGTGTATGTAGATATTGATCCTGAAACATTTAACATTGACCCCCTAAAAATTGAGCAGGCTATAACCAACAAAACTTCAGCGATTTTAGCAACCCATGTTTATGGAAACCCTTGCGATATAGATACCATACAACAAATTGCAGATAAACATGGGTTAAAAGTTATATATGACGCTGCCCATTGCTTCGGTACAAAGTACAAAAACAAATCTGTATTTGAATATGGAGATATTAGTACGACAAGTTTTCATGCGACTAAGTTACTACATACTATTGAGGGAGGTGCTGTTTTTACAAGAGACCCTGATTTGCTAAAAAAAATGCTTTATCTCCGAAATTTTGGGCACAATGGTCCGGAAGCGTTCGCTAGTGTTGGCATTAATGGAAAAAACTGTGAATTCCATGCTGCAATGGGGCTATGTAATTTAAAGCATGTAGACGAAATCCTGGAAAGAAGAAAACTATTATCTGAACATTATTTCCAACGGTTGGCTAATATTCATGCCAGATTTCCAAAGCTAAATCAGGATAAGGATTACAACTATGCTTACTTTCCCATGCTATTTCAAACAGAAGATTTAAGGATAAAATGTATGAACCAGCTGGAACTGTCAAAAATATACTGCCGTAGATACTTTTCACCGGCCCTTTCGACACTACCTTATGTTAGACAAGTAAAAATGCCTGTATGTGATGATGTCGTAAAAAAAATAGTTTGTTTACCACTTTACCATAGTTTAACATTTCCTGATTTGGATATGATCTGTCGCATTATTGAAAGAACTCAAAACTACAACATTATCGAATCAGCTTTACCCGAAAATTTCGGAGTTACAATTGCAGATAAAATTGAAACCGAGATTAATGATTTAAAATCATTTAGCTGACAATATAAAAAAACATTTTTTTAAACTTTTAAACTAAATCATATGAATATCGCATTCTCTCCACCTTTTATTGACCAGAGTGTAATAGATGAAGTAGTGGAGTCACTTAAATCTGGATGGATTACATCCGGACCAAAGGTTAAAGAATTAGAAGCTGAGGTTGTACAATTAACCAAATCAAAATCAGCCATCTGCGTAAACTCCTGGACTTCAGGCGCTATTATGATGCTTAAATGGTTTGGCATCAAAGAGGGTGATGAAGTAATCATTCCTGCTTATTCTTATTGCGCAACAGCACTATGCATTTTGCATTGTGGTGCTACACCAGTAATGGTAGATATATCAGATGATCTAACCATAGATCCTTTGCAAATTAAGAAAGCTATAACTAACAAGACTAAAGCAATAATAGCAGTAGATATTGCGGGATTACCTTGTAACTACAATGGTATTAAAACCATTATACGAAGCTCCAGAATAAGAAAGTTATTTAGACCTGAGTCTGAAGAGCAATTGAAGCTAGGCCGAATATTACTGATTGCAGATGCAGCTCATTCTATAGGATCTATATATATGGGACATTCAAGTGCTCTAAGCAGTGATATTACTATATTCTCATTTCATGCCGTAAAAAATGTTACAACTGCAGAAGGTGGGTGTATTTGTTTAAACCTACCTGGATTTTTTAATTCCATTGAGGAATATAATTTCCTTAAAATATTTTCGCTAAATGGTCAGAACAAAGACGCATATGCAAAATCCAGGGGGGCAAATTGGAGATATGATATTCTTTACAAAGGTTTGAAAATAAATATGCCTGATATTTGTGCTGCAATTGGTCTTGCTCAAATAAGACAATATAAAAGAAGATTACTTCCAATCAGAAAACAAATTGCCCTAAAGTACTGTCAGGCTTTATGCAATTTTGAATGGTTTATACCACCATTATTAAAAGATAGTAGCAGGGAATCGTCCTATCATATTTTTCCAGTACGTATAAAGAACATCACCGAAGCTCAGCGAGACCAAATTATCGAAGATATTGTTAACCTGGGTGTTACAGTGAATGTTCATTTTGTTCCTATGCCAATGCTCACCTATTTTAAAAAATCAGGTTATAATATAGAAAATTATCCAAATAGCTATAAACAATATGCTTGTGAAATATCACTACCAATTTACCCTGGTCTAAGTGATGAAGACACTGATTATATCATTGACGCAGTGGTTAGTGTAGTAGAATCTCAATTAAGAAACAACAAACCAAAAGAACTGGTACACATTCAATAAATTCTAATATCCTTCTTGTCTCGTAAATAAAAAAGGTGTATCATTAAAACGATACACCTTTTTTATTTATGATTCTTTACCTCGAATAACAACCGAAGAAAACTCCTTAAGCAAATCGTTATATTTTTCTAATAAGTTTATGTATTTATTCATCCAGTAACTAACAGAATCAGAATATGTTTCATTCGAATTAAAATCTACACTCATAAAAAGAGGTTCATTTAGTTCGTTATTATATTTTAATCTAGCAAAGTCTTCTGGAAATTCTTTTGAAAAATCATGTTTGATCGCATTTCCTATTTTACAAATAATATCTAAACTAAGTGTTTTTTGATTGAACCAATTATATATGGTTCGTCTGCTTACGTGTAATTTTCTGGAAAGGTCACTTATTCCTACATGATCTTCTCTTACAATTTGCTCAATTACCTGTCCTACATTCGAATTCATAGCAATTAATTTAATTTGTAAATAGACTGATATAAAGTACAATGTTGGGATGACAATTACTCTAAATTAAGAAAATTTCAATAACAAATAAAACTTAATAAAACATTTATTATCAAGACTCTATCAACACATCAACCAACTCATAATGAGAGTTTTTACTTTTATAATCCGGGATAATTTCTTTCATTTTCTTAACCATTTCAAAATCATTATTTAAACCATTTAGCCTTAACAACTCTTCAATCATATTGTTTATATAAAGGAAGCTATGATTTATGATTTTTAATATTTTAATCTTAGGATGATATGTTGATATATTTTGTTCATCCACCAATAGTAACTCTTCATACAATTTTTCTCCGGGTCTTAATCCCGTAAATACGATCTTAATATCCTGATCAGGAGTCAGACCACCTAGTTTTATCATATTTGTGGCCAAATCAACAATCTTTACAGGCTCACCCATATCAAATAGAAATATTTCGCCTCCGTTTCCCATAGCCGCAGCTTCTAATACCAATTGAACGGATTCAGATATGGTCATAAAGTATCTTGTAATTTCAGGATGCGTTACTGTAATAGGTCCACCACGTTCTATTTGAGTTTTAAACCGTGGTAAAACAGATCCATTAGACCCTAATACGTTTCCAAACCGTGTAGTAATGAATTTAGTAGCATGTTTGATTGTTTCATGACAAAGAGATTGAATGTACATTTCGGCCAAGCGTTTTGATGCACCCATGATATTAGTTGGCCTAACAGCCTTGTCTGTCGATATCATAACAAACTTTTCGACTCCGGCATCAATAGCTAAATCTGATATATTCTTAGTTCCTAATACATTTGTTAATATTGCTTCAGATGGATTACTTTCCATCATAGGAACATGTTTATAAGCAGCAGCATGGAAGATAATCTGAGGACGGTACTCATCGAAGATGGTTTTCATCCGACTCTTATTTTGAATATTTGCCATGATTACATGTATTTTAGCTTCAGGAAAATCATCGCAAATCTCCAAATATAAGTCGTGCAAAGGTGTTTCGGCCTGGTCACATAATACTATATATTCTGGATTAAAATTAATCACCTGACGGACAATCTCTGAACCTATTGACCCTGCTGCACCAGTAATTAATATTCGTTTACCTGCAATCTCTCTTAAGATATTATCTTTCGCCAATATAATTGGAGCTCTATGCAGTAAGTCTTCAATTTTTAGATCCTTTATCTGATTAGGGGTTAATTTACCATAAATCCATTTATCAGATTCTGGCACCTTAACTACTTTTATACCCATCTCTATACACTTATCTATTGTATTTTTTTTACCATTTATATTTATATCATCACCCACAAAAAGTATCTTTTTAATGTTTGCTTTCTGTTTTAAACTTTCTATTGAGTTCGAATGATAAACATGCTTTTGTTCGATATGTTTGTTTATTTTATCCAGATTATCGTCTATAAATGCATATACATTTAAGGTATTTCCCTTACTACTGTCTAAAGCTTTTTTCACTAAAATAGATTCCATACCCGATCCATATATAAGAATATTTTCCTTTTTATCACAAGGCTGAATTTCCATAATGAAACTGAATAAACTCTTTACAACAATTCTTAATATTATCAGTAGTGAAGAGGAAACAAAAAAATTCATCACCATAATTTCCGGAAACCATTTAGAAGAAATCTTAAAATACGGAACTAAAACTAAATGGCTTAATATTGTAAATATGCAACTGGTTATGAAAACAGCTAGAAATACTCTTATAATGTCTTCAGTATTTGAATATCTGATAATACCTGTATGAATACGCATTCCTATAAATACACAAATAGCCAGAAAACAATAAAAGCTAGTGTAAACAAAAAAATTGGCATAATACAATTGCTCATATTCAAACTTATTAATTAATAAGAAAGAAAGAAAAAGTGTCCAGACGATAATAATCTGGTCAATTAGTAAGATCAACCAACGTGAGTAAATCTTTTCACGAAACAATAGTCTTTTCATTGTGCTAAAATTTAGATTATCAATTATAAACAACTATAAATCATAACATTGGTCATTGCACGATATAAAGGAAAAAAATCAAGTTTTATATTTTTATCAATCCCAAACCTATTCACCAAGGAATCATAGACTGCTCGATTAGCAATATAGCGCAGGCTTTTATAACTCATAAACAAGTCAGAAAAAGATGATTTCCATTTGAATAAAGAGTCATTTTTAAAACCGACACCACCTCCCAAATGCAAATGCTTCATTCCTTCATTTCTCCCTAATAACGAAATCTCATCCACCAAAAATTTAGCAGGAGATTCATTTAGGTACGCTGTTTTAGTTGCAATCAAATGCCCTTGTATTACCCCATGAGTTAGTGTAATAATTGTTCCACACAAAATTTCTTCTTCAAAACACACCAATAACAGTCGACAATCAAATTCATCAGAATTTAACAAATCGAGAAAGTATTGCCTATTAAACAAATAGTAATCTGTAGAATGTACACGTTGCATATTTTCTGCATACATATCAATAAATATCTCAACATCATCTATCTTTTTACTTTCTCTAATATACAGCCCCTTCTTCCAACTTTTTTTTATGGCACGTAGCGTATCTGAATTATATTTTCTACGTTGAACATCAATCGGCAAGGATAAATCCATCGCAACTGTTTTGCCATTTTCATGAACACCAATAAAGTGTTTTACCAATCTATCTTGATTAAAAAATGGATGAAGTCTAGAGAAAACAGAGACGATTTGTCCATCTTTAAGAAATTTCAAAAATGCATTTTTGAAATTCATGATCAATTCGGTACTAAGATATTTGTTCTCTCTGTTTGATATTGGTCCTACGTAACCATACACAGAGCTTAAGTCAAAAAAAGAAGTCCCTGGAATTTCTCTTTTCAAAAATGGAAATGCAATATAATCACCCTCTTCCTGATAAACAAAAAGCATCGCAATACCACTATGATCTAGCGTATGATAACTCCAAGTGTGGTAAAAATCGTGAACAAACGCATTCTTGACATAGGAATTCCATTCCTCCTTTTGGGTCAAAGTAATTACTTTAAACATAACTATGGCATTTTAATTTAGACGATACTGTTTTAACAAATCTCTTTCTGTAGGGTCATTGACATTTCTATTAGATCTTATAATTACTCTCTGATTATGACAACCTAATTCTTTTAATTTGTATATTTCTTGATACAACCTTAATGACGTAAATAAGATTAGATAATTATCAAAATAACTATGGGTGGTTAACATATATAGCACTAATGCTAACGATATAAAAAAAACAGAAGGATTTTGCTTGAAAAAATAGATCCCTTTCAAAATAAGATAGCCATAGATACATAGAAAATATAATAATGCAAAGATCCCAGCTTCCCCAATTATCATTAAAAAAATATTGTGAACACTAATTTGAATGGTGAAACGGATATCTTCCTCACCAGCTGTTTTGCCGTAGCCATTACCAAATAATGGATTCTTCAGAACTTTATCATAATACAATGTCCAAGTTTCTTTCAGATTTTCAAACTTAGATTCTTTATCAAAATTGCTTGACTTAATTGAATCTACGGCAACTTGTTTTGTATTCAAATGCATTTGATCATTGAATGAAATAAATGCAATAAATGAAGCCATGCATACAGCAAACTTATATGTATTTTTCCTTTTTGAGAACAAGGGTTGAAAATTGATCAGGCCCCATATCACCAGAAAAATAACTGAAAAGGTTGTTAGACCAGCAATTGTGAATACAAATTGTCCAACAATCTTTAAGTTTTTTTTATACATTGTTGAACCATATATGTATCCTACTGCACAAACAAAAGCTGCCAAATTGGAATTTAAATAAAAACCACTATTTCGGCTTCCTATACCATTTATAAAAATCGCTTCACATATTATACTTAGAGCGCAGATCATGAGTATGCCGTATATTTCATCATCTTTGACATCACGTAGTATACTTGACATCAAGGCTATAAAAATAAAATACTTAGCAAATGTGATTAAGAATGATTCCGAAAACTGATTATTTATAACTAATGAAATCAGAAAAAACAAGATTCCAAAAACAACAAAATGAATATTTGGATTCTCCTTTTTACTCAAAAAGTAATATATAGTGATAAAAGAAAATTCAATTATATATAAAGCAGTTCCTAGAATATCATTATGATGTATTAATAAATATCCAGAAAGGTTACTTAAAATCAATAACAGAATAAGGAATTTCAAGTATTTCATATACCCATTATTGAAGCCAACACAATTTTACTTATAATCCAAATGAGGGATTTTCTCGGCTAAATATTGCTTTTGTGATAATCATTTCTTTAAATCCATTTTTTTCCTTTTTACCGGAATAGCCAAACCCAATTTTTTCATATAACTTCCACGCAGCGATATTTAACGAATTAACTTCCAACAAAATCTTTTTTAAGCCTAGTTCTGAGAAAGCATAATACAGTATAATTTTGGTTGCTTTTTTGGCCACTCCCATCCCCCAAAACTTCTTTTCACCAATAAAAATATGAAACCATGCCTTTTCATAATCGATATCCAGTAACTGCACATTTCCAATATATTGTCCAGTATCCAACAAACAAATTGCAAATCTTTTTTCGTTATGATTTTTTAATTTATTGCTCAACCATTTTGTTTCGATCTCCCTGGTAATATGGCGGTCAGGTTTGAATCCGGTAAATTTCCAAATCTCCGGCTCATTTCTCCATTTATAGGAAATTCTAGCATCTGCCAGTACAAGCGGTCTTAAATAGATCAATGAATTCATATTATTTTTTTTAAAAAATCAACGATATAAGCCATATCACTTACGTTGTACCGCTGATCGACAGGCAAATAAATTGTACGTTTAGCCAACCTGTGTTCAAACATATCTTCTGTTGTCCATTTAAATACATTTGGCCAATAGGTCGGAACAAATATTTTCTTTTCTATCAGTTTCGCTTTTATACCTTTTTTTGAAATTAGTAAAGGATATACCATTGCGGGTATACCATCCTGAAATGCAATTTCTAATTCATTCGCTAAAAACAGCTTGTCATTTAAGTACCTAAAATTTTCTATACGTTTTCTTTTGCATTCACGGTAATTGACATTTCGTAGCAGAGCCTGAGTCAATAGAGACATAGATTTAATGTAATTGTCTTTCAAACTTTCTTCGTTATCCAGAAAGTCTGCATAATTATTTTCTATACCATAATCAATACTTCCAATTAAATGCCTAAGTCTATCTGCAGAACTATCCTTTTCTAAGACTAAACGATCATCTATATTAATCTGTAAATATGCTCCATCCGAGACTCCGAAAAACTTTCGACAAGAATAAAAAGTATCAGTTCCTTGTAATGGTTTCGAAAAAAAAGCCTGTGCATTATCTACAATTAAATTGTCAATACTCTCACTAAGCTTCTTGACCGTTTTTTGTGTCAATCCAAAGTAATTGGTGTATAATAAACACTCTGTTGGGCCAATCTCGAAATCAATTATTGGTTCAAGTTCTTTGTTGATATTATAAAACTGATATTTAATATTCAACCTGACAATAGGTTCCAGCAATACCTCACAGGTAAAGTAAGGAAGATATATCTTGGTATAACCTTTAACAATCAATATATACTCCAATGCATTCCTTGAAGTATTCAATTTGATCAGATCAGGATAATATTCTTTGCC
Source organism: Pedobacter sp. ASV1-7 (assembly GCF_040203335.1). Classification (NCBI taxonomy): domain Bacteria; kingdom Pseudomonadati; phylum Bacteroidota; class Sphingobacteriia; order Sphingobacteriales; family Sphingobacteriaceae; genus Pedobacter; species Pedobacter sp. ASV1-7. Next base: position 265,144 of record NZ_JBEHBV010000002.1, read on the forward strand.
CTGCTCAAGGCTCAGTTGAAAATATCCTCCAATGGTCTTTGAAGTTTGAGTTTCCATAACACATTAGCCTTGTCCAGGTTGATACATTCTTAAATGCACAGGTTGATAGAATTCAGATAAATTAGCCGGTATACGGGCATTATAACCAATGACTTGCCGTAAATTATCACTTAGTGACTCGCCAAATTCATAACCCAGAAAACGAGGAAAATCGAACTGTGGCTTAAAATAGGGTTTTGTAAAACTAAGTGTTAAAACCCTACGTGGATAATCAGTATAATTTTTTCCAGCAGCATGCCATAAATTAGAATCAAATAGAATAATGCTTCCTTTTTTTGCTAACGCCCTGTCTGCATGCTCATAAAAATATTCATCTTCAGGTTTATCGTCCTTTCTATGCGAACCTGAGAGTAAATAGGTTGCACCATTCTCCTCAGTAAAATCATCCAGAAGCACAATCATCTGAATCATCATTTTCATCTCACCTGTAAAGGTTCTTAAATCACGATGTACATTTTGTACATAAGGGCGATCGTTTTTCATGTTTATAACCCCACTTAAGCCATTTAGAACATAGTTGCCGTTAAAAAAGTTACGCATTTCCTTATCGCAAAACATCTGTTCAAGAAAATGCAGACCAAAATTATCACGTTCTAACAAGTGATGAAGCGTACCTTCCATATTGCTATCAATACCATTCTTAATCTGAACCTGTCTCCGGATGTCATAAGCACTTATCAGATCTTCTCTAATTTCATCTATCAATTCATCTGTAAGGGCATTTTCATAAACAACCCAACCGAATTGGCTCACTGAATTTTGAAAATCATCCAGTGAAGCTTTTGCGTAATCGAATTTATTGTTCATAATTTTTTAAACTAAAGATTTCTATATAATGGAAAGTAGGTGCTGTTGCCATTAAGATTCTTCTCATCAACCAACTGATTATACAACTGATCATCAGCAATATAACACCATATTTTATCTTCTAAAAGCAGATTGGAAAAGGAAAGTTTAAATTTAAAAAGTGTATCTTCCCGCCCTCCCACGCCTCCTCCCAAATGAAAATATTTCATACCCAAATTCCGTCCTATTATACTGATCTCATCGGTTAACAATTTGCTTGGTGAAAACTGAATATGGGATTCAGCTGTTGCCGACAAATGATTTCTAATTACTCCATCTGACCACATAATTGTTGCCCCACAGATCATTTTATCTCCGTCGTATATTAATAATAGCCGGCAATTGAAATCTGTATTTTCAAGAAGCTCATTAAAATAGTTTTCATCAAAGAAATAGCTTTGATCAGCATTCAATCTAAGCATATTCTTATTGTACAAATCGGTAAATAATGAAATTTCGTTTCGTGTATCTGCATATTTAATTAGATAATCCTTTTTTCTGAGTTGCCTGATTTGTCTATAAAGTCTTTTATCATACCTATTCCTTTGCTCTTCTAAAGATTGTTTAAGGTCTATGTATACAGTTCGGCCATTATTTCGTACTCCACCAATCTTATCTAGTAATTCACATTGATTAATAAATGGATTTAACCTGGAAAATACACTTACAGCACGATTATGCTGCATAAAATCTCCAAATGAATAACAAAACTGTGTTATAAAAGCTTTATTAAGCCTATCAAAGCTTTTATTTGAAATAGGCCCCGTATATCCGTAGCTTGACGTAAAGTCATAAAATTCTACGTCCTCTATTTCCCTTTTTAAAAGTGGTAGTGCTATAAATGTATTCCCCTCTTCGTATACAAAAAGCATAGGTTCTCCACCTCTTTTATCCAATCTATAATAATGGAATGTATGATAAACATCATAACTAACTGACTTTTTCAAATATTCAGCCCAATTATCTGGTTCTGTTATGATCTTATATTTAGCTTTAAGCAAATTATTTTGTAAGTAGCTCATCTCAAAATTTCTTAGTTCAGTTGCATAATCTTAAGCATTGCCTCATTAACCAGATTCACATCAAACTTTTGTCTGGCAAATTCTCGCCCATTAAGGCCATATGTAAGAATGTCTTTAGTATGATTTATATAATGTTCCATTTTTGAAACAAGTGCTTTAATATCCTTTATCGGAATTAAAAATCCATTTGGCTGTTTTACTGATAAGTTTATGGTTTCGCGACAACCAACAGAGTCACAGGTAATGATAGCCCTTCCCATTGCCATCCCCTCTAGAATACATCTTGGAACTCCTTCTCCATAATAAGAGGGCAAAACCAATACAGAGGCGTCTCTTATATAAGGCCTTACATCATCAACCTGACCAACATATTGCAATACTTTTCCGGATTTAATATTAGCATATAATTGATCATCAATAGCATCAATATTATCATCATAAGACCCTATAAGCTTAAACTCTATCCCAGAAAACTTCTCACTAACCAATCTAGCGGCCTCATAAAATTCTTTAACCCCTTTCGCATTGATGAGTCGTGAAATCATTAAAAAGCTAATGACCTTGGTTTCAGGAGCTGAATAAGCATAATCTATCAAATCCACACCAGAACCATTAACTACAAAAGCCTGATGTTTTTTACCAATTATACCTGAAGCAATTAGTTTGTTATAATCATCTTTATTCTGAAAAATAATCCGAATCCGTTTATTAGCAGATAAACTTAATTTTAACAAGGTTTTAGTAATCATACTTACCAACCAGTTTTTTGTATTCTTATCTGAAAAGTTATACCCTAAACCAGTTAACATTGGAGTGATACAACTTATTCTACATAAGTTTGCTACAATTGTTCCGTAGATTACAGGCTTAAAAGTATACGGAAAAAAAATATCAGGTTTGATTTTCTTAATAAGTTGATACAATTGAACAATATACTTCAGATCAGAATAAATGGAAACATTGCTTCCATTTAATCCATTTTCATATACCGTTACCTTCATATCTTTTAGTTTTTCTCTAACATGTTGTTGCGAAACTTTAGGTGTAAAAACGTATACTTCATTCTCTTTAAGAAGCTGTTCTATAAGCTTTCCCCTGAATTGCAGCAAGGTTCGTGATGAATCACAGGCAATCAATACTTTTTTTTTGTTAGTGGTCATGATATTGAAATTAAAACCTTAATAAATCACAAGGCCACCTGACTTACAGTCAGATGGCCTTATTTATAGCTATTTAATTAATATTGATTACAATGTTGCACCTGATCCATTAGTTACAACCGATGGAACATTTGCTGCCACATTAAATCCAGTTTTATATTCGTAAGATGGTACCCAACTTGATGGTGCAGTAGTAATAATATTTTTACCACAGTTATCAAAAATGTTAGTACTTTCTCCACTTATAGTACCAGCTTGTGGGCTAAGCTCCGTTCTAATCGGAAGTTTAGTATTTTTGAAATAGTTGTTATCTACTCTTACCGTAGCTCCCATTAACGAACTAACAAATCCAGCGTTATCGTAATAATTATTGAACACATGAACTGTTCCATATCTTACGTTTGGACAACGTTCTGAAACATTATAAAAGTAGTTATTATGTACAGTAACGCGTAATTTCCCAACTGATTCTGGTTCATTATAACTAAAGCCGATTAACATTGCTTTGTGGTTATCATGTAGCTTGTTCCATGATAATGTAATATAATCAGCACCCGTTCCAACATCTAATAATCCATCATAAAAATCCCAATCGCTTACTCGCTCCGAAGAAAGATCATTATGATCTACCCATATGTGATGCGACCCTTCTTTTATGATAATGTTTGAATAGGTTTGAACTTTACTTATGGTCATATTTCTGATGATAATATTGTTCTTACCATAAATAAACAAACTCGCACCAACTAATTCTGATCCTTTTAACCCTAAAATCGTCTTATTTGATTCAACTCGAAGTAAGCCTGTTCCACTAATTTTACCAGAAACCTGAACAATCATCGGAGAAGTTGAAGACAAAGCTGTTTTTAATGCTGAAAAAGTAGTTACTGTAACGGTTTGTCCACCCTTACCTCCAGTTGTTTTACCATTAACTGATGCATAACCAATCGGTTCATCTCCTGAAACTGGAGCAACAGGTCCAGTTGGATCTACTGGATCTACTGGAGGTACTACTACTGGTGGTGGAGTTGTAACACCTTGTCCATTTACAGTATAAGTATACTTCTTTCCATTACTTTTCGGGTTTGAATTGTCAGATGCAGAAAGAAACAAAAAACCCGATTTATGACTAAAACGTCCCTTACCTTTGGCTCTGATATCTGCATGGCTACTATGTGCTGGGCCTATTTCAACACCATTTTCAAAAACTCTTAGACTAGAAGCATTGGGCTCGGTATTCGAATCACTAGTTAGTTTTGCATCCATTGGAATCCGGATAGCATAACCTCCATCAGAAATCGCTTTTGAGACATTTACAATGAATTCATTAGTCTTTCCATAATTTGCACTTTGTGTATCTACTGATATAGGAACATCATTAATTAAGTTATCTACACCTTCTTTTTTACACTGGCTAAATGTTAAAACGGTAGACAATAGTAAACCCAAGACACACACTCTTTTTAATTTTTCTTTGAATCTTTTCATTAATTACCTTGTTTTTTAAAATTAACCTTCTAACGCGACAGGCGAAAAAAGATTGTATCTTAAAAGTTACAGAGTAAATTAAGAAAAGACTGATGGTTTTCTAAAAAAAACAGCAACATATGCGTTTAAACATAGATTATCCCATTGTACAATTATTGTGAACTACTTTTACAGTTTTAAAACATAAAGTTTTAATGAGACAAGACAGACAAATATAAACCAATAGTTAATATTAAACTTTTAATATTGCCTGACGGCTCCGTTTTCTAATAAAAGGATAAGTTTGATTATACTCAGATGTCAGATAATGTGCTTTATACCAGTTAACAAAATTGCACACTCCTTCTTTAACTGAAACTTTAGGTTTATAACCTAATTCATTCTCCAATCCTGATACATCTGCCCAGGTATCTGCAACATCACCATCCTGCATTGACAAATAATTTTTCTTTGCTTTAATACCTAGATTATTCTCTATTTCCTTTATAAATTCCATAAGACTTACAGGGGCACCTCTACCAATGTTAAATACACTAAAAGGTGCTTTCGAACTCGATGGATCTGGATTAAGAGCATCCCAATTAGCATCACATTTTGCAGGCTTATCTATTAAACGTGTAATTCCTTCTACAATATCATCAATATAAGTAAAGTCTCTGCTCATATTTCCGTTATTAAAAATTTCTATTGGTTTGCCTTCCAGTATTGATTTTGTAAAGATAAATAACGCCATATCTGGTCTTCCCCATGGTCCGTAAACGGTAAAAAAACGTAAGGCAGTAGTTGGCATATTAAAAAGATGACTATAAGCATGTGCCATTAACTCATTGCTCTTTTTGGAAACCGCATATAAGGAAACAGGATGGTCAACATTATTTTTAACTGAAAAAGGCATTTTTTTATTTAAACCATAAACACTCGAGGAACTTGCATATAGTAAATGCTTAATTTTTGCATGTCTACAGCATTCAAGTATATTTAAAAAACCATTTATATTCGATTGTATATAAGCCTCTGGGTTAGTTAAACTATAGCGTACACCTGCTTGAGCAGCCAAATTACAAACAGCATCTAACTTATGTTCATTGAATATATTTTGCAAGGCCTCTTTTTCTGTTAGGTCCATCTTGACAAACCTATAACCAGGATACTTTATACTGTCAACATATTTGCCATTATCTGTCTGACTTTGTAATATTCCATGTTCCTTTAACCTTGAATACTTGAGATTTACATCATAATAATCATTGATATTATCAACTCCTATTACTTCGTCTCCTCTTTCTAATAACCTTTTTGTTAAATGAAAACCGATAAATCCGGCTGTACCTGTTACTAAAATTTTCATAATCTTTGGTTTTAAAATAATTTTCGAAATGCTCATTGCATACGCTCTGAAAGCGTCATACCATTTAGTTTAGCTTCTTTTAGAATAGAATCCATAAACTTTTTTGGCGTACGATAGCTGAAATAACTCGTCTTGACTTTATTATTGGCATCACTACATAAAACAGCATCAATTGCTGAAGCTAGTTCACTGACATCATTTACTTTAACCTTTATAATTGAAGGAATATCTTCAATACCTCCAGCACATAACGTTGAGATTACAGGAGACCGACTTACTGCCATCATTTCTAATAGAACATTTGGAAAACCTTCCTTAATGGAAGATACCACACATATTTTTGCCCTTTTAAAATAAGGGATAGGATTATTTACATGTCCCAGAAGAACTATCTTTTGCTCAAGACCAATTTCTTTGATTAATTTATTAAGATTATTCCTTTCCACCCCTTCGCCTAAAATCAATAGCTTTAAATTGGGATATCGTTTTGAAATATTTGAAAAGGCTTGAATTAATACAGGAAAACCCTTTTCAGAAATCAAACGACCTGCAGAACAAATAAAATCTGAACCGCTTATACTTTCAATTATCGGCTCTTCAGATTTTTCTAATATATCATTCAGATCTATAGGGTTTTCTTTAACAAGGACTTTAGTCTTTGAGATAAATGCATTCTGTTCCAATAGTTGCTTGCACATTAGATCGGTCTGACAGACAATTAAACTTGTCCCTGGATAGCCCAAGTTATATGCGATCCGGTAACTCATTTTTTTTAATCCTGTGTACCGACTAAAAACAGACGTACACTCCCTAACAATTAAATCAGATTTGAGATATCCGATACGTCTTAGCATTCCTAAATAAGAGTTGACATAAGAGTGTGTACTAATAATGGTATATCCCTTTCGATATGGATAAAGTGCTTTTAAAAGCTTAAAAAAACCAAGCAACATACTTCCTTGTGTTAAATATCTTACTTTAATAGAACCAGGTATAACCAACCTGGAATCATACATGTGCTTCACAAAGATTAAAGGACTTTCCTTTTCTGCGGCCATCATACACAGAATCTTTTCTGCACCTCCTGCGGTATCAGACATTGATACAAATAACAATCGCTCTAAAGATTCCATTTGAAATAATTTTACCAGTACTAGCTAGTTTTGCACCGATTCCGTCTTTTGTAAAGAATTTTCTTCAACAATCTATGTATTGGGGTAATTACTGAATGTCTCCTTCTTTTTCCATCTACAACAATGAGGTTATTCGCAAAACTAATATTATGCATCCCTTCCAGATATGGTGCTTCGGGTATTAATTCAAAGTCTATTTCTGATTTAAAATATTCTTCAGAAAGTTCCGATATTTTATTAATCATTATAGAACCTCCGTAACGAACTTCAAGATTCTGAGTTGGTCGGTATAGTTTCTCACCAACAATAAATAGGTTTCCAGCACCTCTACAATTTTTTGAATCGACCTGAATTGGATTTAATTTATGAGGTTTAAACTCTTCATCTAATGAATTTGAGTAATAAATGTATATGTCATTTAACCGACCGTCTATATTTGTAAATAACCAATACTTATCATTATAATATATTATTGACGTATCCACATAACGAGATCCTTTTAATAAAACTCGCTTTTTTTCAAGCTTTGTATAATTTGTTTGACTAAGTTCATACAAACTTACTTCTCCCACATCTGCAGTTTCAGGGATGCAATAGACTTTTTTTTGATCTTGGAAGATATATGGATACGAGAAATGAATTCCATTAGGTAAAAAACCTTTGATTCTTTGCTTAGTGCCAAAATTAAAATTCTCAATCCTTGAAATCTTACCCGTAATTGTCCAAAAATTAAGTTCTTCGTAATAAATAAATAGATTAGAATCTATATTTATGACAAATGGATCTGCAGAATAATCCGATTTATCTTCTGTTAGCCAAACAATTTTCTCACTGAATTTTTTTCTGAGCACTAAATCTTCTGCAGATTGGTTTACAAAACCTATATTCCATTTATCAGACCCAAAATATCTGTCGATCACCTGCTTCATTTTATTTTAATTCATTTATTGGTTAAACCAAGACTATAGGTTTGAAAATGCTTCCTACCAGAGGCTTCTATATGATATTTAAGTTTGAATGAATTAAAACTATTTTCTTTAATCTTCTGTTTATCCGGATAAAAAATTGCTTTTTTTATAGTTTGATAATAAGAGTCAACACTGTTATCTACACTCAAAAAACCGTTAACTTCATTTTCAATCATGTTTTTAATACCTCCAACTTTTGTACTAATGGATATGCAACCAAGAGACAATGCCTCGATTAAAGAAATGGGCATCCCTTCGTAGAAACTAGAGAGACAGAAAAAGTCTGCTATATTTAAGTAATCAGCAACATTATCTTTTCCTCCTAAAAATTCAATAGATTTATCCTTACCAGCCAAAGTATGCAATTCTTGATATAAAGATTCATCTCGTATATCTCCTATAATAAGCAACTTGCATTTTTTATCCTCTATAGCATTAAATTTCTTTACTGCCTCAATTAGTAATTGTTGATTTTTCACTTTGATAATCCGTCCTATATGAATCAGGATAAAAGAATTATTATCTTTTTTATATTCTTCAATTAACAAAGGAGCTTTATTAGTTAGATTTAGGAATGGACGACCATTTTCAATTACTGTTACCTTATTTAATCCATAATATTTCCTAAATGATTCACTGCCGTCTTGGGAAACTACAATAGGAGTTACTTTGTTTCTTTTATATAGCATTTCTCGAAAAAATTTGATTAAATAATTTGGACATTCAGCTTCTGCAACAGAATGAATAGTATGAAAGAAACTACAGCTACGACTTCTCAACCTATACATCAATACATATTCAAGTGCATTTAAATGAGTATGTACTACAGTCGCTTTTTGTCTAACTAACCAAGATGTTAAATTAAAAAGCACTTTTAAATTCAGTCCTTTTCCTTTATGGAAGGATAGATAATTGACATTGCCATCTATTTCATTCAAAAAAGATGTATCAGCATTATTGTCACAAAGAGAAACTAAATATATTTCATAATCTTTACTCTTAGCCAATTCATTACATAGATCGACAACAAAGCGCTCTGCTCCTCCTCTTCGAAGTGCTCCGATAATATGAACAATTTTTAATTTGATCATAACCGTAATTCTTACTTATCTTATTGCTATTTTTTTTAAAGTCAGTAGTATTATCTTAAAATCAGTCCATAAATTGTGTTTATTAATATATTCTAGGTTCTGATTTATTTTTAATCCAATCAATTCATGTACGTAAAAACTCTCTGGGTCTTCAGCTTTTTCAAGTAACTCACTCTCATTCGAGAATCTAATTGAGGCCCAATCAGTTATTCCCGGTTTTACTGAAAGTACCATTAGCTGTTCATCATTATAAAGGTTAACATACTTCCGGACTTCAGGACGAGGGCCTACTAAGCTCATATGACCTTTTAAAACATTTAACAACTGCGGCAATTCATCAAGCTTATATTTTCTCAACCAATATCCTATCCTTGTAACACGAGCATCATGATCTCCAATTGTGAGTAGTTTTTGATCAGTTTCATGTACATACATTGTTCTAAACTTATAAAGAGGAAAATCTTCAACATTCTTTCCAACACGGATTTGCACATAAAATACACCTCCTCTAGACTCTGTAATAATCAGTAAACTTATGATTATAAGAAGTGGACTCAATACAATTAACCCCACTGATGAAAAAATGATATCAAATATTCGTTTCATATCCATAACTTTTCCATTTAAACATTAGACAAGATCAGTCTTTCCCATTTTAAGAATACGTCTTTTAAAGAATTAGTATTTTGTATTAATCTTGCATTTTCTGCTATTCTATTCTTCAATTCTACATCTTTAAGCAAATTCTGAATTGCTGATGCCAGTTTTAATATATTATCAGCCTCAACCAGAATTCCATTTTTTTCATTCTCTATTAACTCTGATGGACCAAATTCACAATCCATGGCAATACATGCACATCCAAAACTCATGGCTTCTATTAAAGCATTTGGAGACCCTTCGTTTCTAGATGGTAATACGAACAACTCTGCCTGGCTATAATAGTCTTGAAGGTTTTCTTTAGTGCCGATTAGTTTAACTTTATTTTGAAGTCCCAATTTTTCAATTTGCTTTACTAAATTCTTATGTTCACTACCCTCGCCAATAATAATCAGATCAATATCATCTGATTCAACTTTATCATATGCTGCAATTAACTGATCAAAACCTTTAATATATGCGAGCCTACCTACACCAAGAATGAATTTTTTATTATACACGTTATCAGTAGATGGCGATTGAAATTGGTTGATTGGATTACCAATTATTTGTGTATTGTTTAGTTTTTTAAATGTTTGATTTTTTTTAATACAGTCTTCAATTCCTTTAGCGGGAAGGACTACTGTCTTAGATCTTTTGTAAATTAAAAAGGTGAGTTTTCTCAAAAAATAATTAAATGAATTTATGGTGTTATCAGGAGTTGTTCTTTCGGAGACTATGTAAGGAATACTTAGGATATTACAAACTAATCCTGTCCATAAATTAGAAGTAGTCATAAAAGAGACTACACAACGTGGCTTTTCTTTTATCAGGAGCCTTAGCAGCCTAAAATATATCAAAAAAGCATACTTAAATCTATTGATTACATGCTCCTTACCCCTTTTTTTTAAAAGCGTTCTAATTTTAATTTCAGGTGAAATCAGGTAGCCAGACTCTGCCTCATTTAAACACACTATGAAGACATTAAAACCTTGTCTATTAAATTCATTAGCTAATGTCGAAAGGACTCTTTCTGCTCCACCGCTATAAAGGTTGTTGATGATAAAAAATAATTTACCTTTCATTTTTACCAATTTAATTTTAGTAAAACATCAGATTTTTAGTCAGCTTCTGCCAGAACCTGTTCTTTCTCGATTTTTCTTTTGTAGAATCCAAATTCCTGATACCACCGAGATAGCACGTATAACCTCCATATATAGGATGAATAATCATATTCCCCTTTTAAATGTTGCTGAAACATCGATTTGAACTTTTTCACATTCAAATTGGGAATCATAAACAAGAAGTCGTCAGTTAAATTTTCTTCAAAATCATTTCGAAGTTCATTTCTTATCCATCCATCGAGAGGAACTGCAAATCCTTTCTTTGGTAGGTCAAATACCTCTTCAGGAATGTATTCTTTAAGTATATCCTTTAATATTTTTTTCTTTTTCTTTTTGTCATAACGAAATGCAACAGGTAGTGTTCTTGCAAATTCTATAATATTGTAATCTAAGAAAGGACTTCTAACTTCTACAGAATAAGCCATACTTGCACGATCAACTTTAACATTGCTGTCATTTTCCAACCACAGCTTTATATTCAAATCTGCAGCAGCCTGCAATAAATCTTTAGACCATATCCGATATCCACTGTAGTGAGAAAGCCAATTAAAGTCTCTTTTTTTTAATAGAGAATCATAACCTACAAATATTCCAGCTATAAAATCATAATTAGAACCAATACTTAATATTCTTTTATAGGGATCATTTCTACGCCCAAGAACATTCCAAATCAACATTTTAGATATCGTTTTCCTTATAAATTTTGGTAAGCCAGTTACTTTATTTGCGTATGTGACTAATCTGAAATGATTGTAACCAAAAAAACTTTCATCCCCCCCATCACCAGATAAAGCCATCGTTACGGACTGTTTTGTAATTTTATTTAGTAATAATGAAGGTAAAGCAGAACTATCTGAAAATGGTTCGTCATAAACTTCTATAAGTTTTGGGATCATTTCTAAAACGTCAGTAGCCTTGCAAATTGTTTCTGTATGTTCTGACTTCATAATAGCTGCATAACTGGCTGCAGCTTTACTTTCATCATATTTAGGATCTTCAAATCCAATTGAAAATGTACGAATAGGCTGATTAGAAATTTTAGCGGCAATGCTTGATATTAAAGCCGAGTCTATTCCCCCAGAAAGAAATGATCCAAATGGGACATCTGACTTTAATCTTATTTTCACTGCTTCTTTTAACAATTCATGGAGTTTCTCCTTTGCCTCATCATAGGATAAACATGTTTCAGTAATAGCTTTTAAATTCCAGTATTCTTTAATTTCAAAACTCTGCGTTTTCAAATCAATTTCAAGATTGTTACCAGGTGGTAGCTTATAAACATTTTGGTATATTGTAATAGGGCTAGGGATATAACCGCAGTCTAGGTATATTGAAATAGCTTGTTCATCTATTCGTTTATTTTGGTTAATTGGTCTTAATTGACTGCAAATCTCAAATTGTCCATTTTTCCATGAATAATAAAATGGCTTAACACCTAATCGATCTCTAGAACAAAATATTTTTTTTGATTTAAAATCGTAAATAGCGAATGCGAACATTCCATTTAATTTAGTTACAACGGATGAGCCCCATTCTTTGTAACCTTTTAATAACACTTCAGTATCACCTGTCGTATTAAAAACATAGCCTAAACTTTCTAAATCATTTCTTAACTCTTTAAAATTGTAAATTTCCCCATTAAAAACAATGGTAAGACCTTCGAAAGACATGGGCTGATTTGCCCGAACATTTAAATCTAAAATGGATAGTCTTAAATGTCCAAAAATCAAATCGCCTTGTTTTTTTATCCCCAAATAATCGGGGCCCCTAAAACGTATGGTTTTTAATTTTTCACTTACTTCTTCTTTAGAAAAAGGAATATTTGTTAAATAAATACCGCACATATTCTAAATACCTTGACTAGATAAAGATTCACTGCTTTTCCATCTATCTATTTGAATATAGATCCATATAGAAACAAACAACACCAAATAGTTATCAAAATAGTTATGGTTAGTGAGCATATACATAATCATAGAGAATGAGACTAAGAAAATCATTGGATTATCGCTAAACATTCTCATACCATTGACTAAAAAAGCACTATAAATCCATAAAAAATATAATAACACAAAAAATCCAGCTTCACCGATAACCATTAAGAATGTATTATGAACACCATTTCGAATGGTAAATTTGTTATTTTCTTTACCCGAGGTTTCACCACTAAATGAATGATAACCATTCCCCAAAATTGGATTAACTAAAATTTTATTATAATAGTGTGCCCATGTTTCTTCTCTAGATTCCTCTTTTAAATCGTCATTTACTTTACCATTAAGTATACCAGAAAAAGCATGTAACCTTTTGGCACTTAAATCTAACTTACTACCAAAAGAGAGGAATAGACTAAATAAAACAACTCCAATAGCAATTTTATAAACATTTTTATAGCTGATCAATAGTGAGAAGAGGTTTATCAGAACCCAAATTAACAAAAACGTTCTTGAAAAAGTCATAAAGCCTGCTATGGAAAATAATAGTTGACCAATAATTTTTAATCTCTTATCATTTATTGAAAAGCTTAAACAATAGCCTATTATACATGCAAAACCTGCAGCATTTGGATTTAAGTAAAACCCTCTGTATCTCCCTCCTATTCCTTCTATAAATATAGATTCATGAATAATACTTAAACATCCCAATAAAAGTACTACATACATTTCTTCTCTTGTAATATCATTTACCATAGCCGCTCCCATCACAACAATGATGAAATACTTGACCATAGTTATCATATAAGTTTCGGTATTTTCAGCACTTACCAAGATGGAAACTAAAAAGAATAAAATACCTAGAATAATAAATGGCATCACCAGTTTTTTATTATCGCTAAGAAGATAATAAGCAATGACAAGAAGAAAAGTAGTATAACTTAGAAGCTGCCCTAACGAAGCACTGGCCTTAGCTAAAAAATAACTTGGTATATTACAGAATATTAAAAAGATAATAATTATTCGAATGTATTTCATCTTTAAAACCTGTGTTCATTATACATTTATTAATAACTGTAGGTTTCAATTATAATATGGTTTTTATTGTTGCAAAAGCACTTTGAATACTATGCCTTCTTGCTTCGAATAAAAAATAATTTTTAAGGTAGTAGAATAGCAATTTAATTTTCTGAATTCTCGAATATTTAAAAATTCTAATGATCAGGTACAAATCATTAAGTGTTCGTTGCTTTATGATTTTAGGATGTATAGTACTCCAAATGCCTCCGATATGTTTTCTATAGCAACTCATTACCTCTGGCAATACATAGATCTTTTTCTCGGATGTGAAAGTGGCATATAATTTTAACAATCTATCAGGTGCATTAATTTTATAGAACCAATCCTCCTTATACATTTCATTAATTTCAGCCGTATTTCTAAAAACAACCGAAAGGAGAACTGTCTCAAAATCGTTGTCAAACAATATATCCTCAAAAGAATATACTATTGGCTTTGGATTTAGGTTCATATAGTATATTTCATTATTCTCTCTAATTCTTTTTGAATAATGGCAGCACATGATATACTCTTGGTTTTGCTCGAGAAAGTCTACTTGTTTCTGCAATTTTAAAGGATCTGTCCAAAAGTCGTCTCCATCACATAGCGCGATATATTTACCTTTGACCTCTTTAATTACTCTCGCTGCATTCTGATGGGCACCAACATTAAGACCTGAAGTAATCAGTTTTATTTTATCAGGATATCTTAATGCATATTCCTCTACGATTTTTCTTGTTCCATCAGTAGAACAATCTTCTCCAATAATCACTTCATATTTAAAAGAGGTTTCTTGCATAATAAAACCTTCAATTGCTTGTGCGATATATTTTTCGTGATTATAAGTTACACAACAAATACTAAGCACAACATCAGATTCTATGTTCTCCATAATTAATTGTTTCTTTAGACTGCTACTATCAACATTCATCTTTTTAAGATTAGTTGTTTAAACTCTACTGCTGCCGAAAGCCTAACGAGATTACTAAGTCCCAAATAAACTATATAATAAAACAGCATACATATTATAATCCGGTATAAATCATTTGAAAATAAAGGCAATAATAAATAAGAATTGAGTAGATAAGTTAACATCCCAATAGATACTGATAAAGTTATCATAGGTAAAATATCGATGATTTGTTCTCGTATTGGATAACCAATTAATTTTCCGCTATAAATTGAATTGATATAAAAGCCGACGAAAGTAAAAAACAACTGAAAATACAGCAATCCGTAAATCCCAAATGGTATTACACATATTATTCCTATAGCACTTGCTACCTTTTTTATAATTTCAAGTTTTAAGAACAAATCACTCCTACCTTTAACTTTCAAAATATTAAGATTATAAGAATGCAAAGGATGTAAAATCCCAGCAATACAAAGTATTTGAAAGTAAGGGACTGCG
This sequence comes from Pedobacter sp. ASV1-7, assembly GCF_040203335.1. Classification (NCBI taxonomy): domain Bacteria; kingdom Pseudomonadati; phylum Bacteroidota; class Sphingobacteriia; order Sphingobacteriales; family Sphingobacteriaceae; genus Pedobacter; species Pedobacter sp. ASV1-7. The sequence goes on from NZ_JBEHBV010000002.1 coordinate 280,427, forward strand.
GGCAACCATTTATCTGTCAGTAAAAATCTAAACAGCGGCTCTGCAATTACACACAAGGAAACAAGCATTGGTGCGTTCCAAAAAATAACTTGTTGCATAACTTTTTTGTTTACTCTTTTTAGCTGCTCATCGTTTTGCGATATTTCTGAAAACATAGGATAAGTAACTTTACTAATAGCAGCTGATATGTTTTCAATTGGCAGCTGACTAATGGCATAAGCTCTTGAGTAAAAACCCAGTTGTATTGCAGAATAATATTTACCAATGATAAGCGTATATATATTTTGATAAAGTGTTTCCAGCAAACCTGATAGAGTCATTTTATACCCAAATTTAAAATGTCGTTTAAAACTCTCTCTATCGAACAATAGTGATGGACGCCATTTAGAATAAAACCAGTGCAGTACAGTTGATAAAAATGCCGTTAACAAACTCATCCAAACTAGACTCCAAACTCCGTATCCCATTTTTGAGAGTAAAATTCCTAGAAGACCTCCTGCTATAGCAGAGGGTATTTGAATATTAGTTTGAGCTTTAAACCTCATTTCTTTTATCAAAAGTGTACTTTGTACGACGAAAAAGGCATTTATAATAAGTGTTAATCCATATACCCTGATTATTTTTGTTAAAACGTCCTGATTATAAAATGCTGAGATAGCCGGAGCTGTTAAAAACAAAATGATATATAAAAGTATACTTCCAATCAGATTAAAATAAAAGACTGTTGAAAGATCCTTTTGACTAACGTCGGCAGTTCTTATGAGCGAGATAGTAAGGCCACTGTCTAATAATGTATTACCTATAGATATAAATACCGATAGCATCGCTATCAATCCAAATTCCTGAGGGGTTAATATCCTGGCCAAAACTATGGTTATAAAGAATCCAACTATCTTTGAGCTGAATTGTTGTCCAATTGACCAAATAATCCCTGATATTGTTCTCTCTTTTAAGCTCATTTTATTAAAGACGTGAACTCACAATCCCGTTAGGTAAAACAGACTTAATATCATACACTACTGTATTTTTTTTACATAATTCAGCAAGTTGAATATCCTTAAATTCCTGATGGGCCACAGCCAATAGTATTCCATCATATTTCCTGGTTTTTGATTCCCCGTTTTCGCAAATGATTCCATATTCATGTTTAGCATGTATAACATTTGCCCAGGGATCATGCACTGTTACATGAACATTGTATTCCCTTAATCTATTTATGATATCAATTACTTTAGTATTACGTACGTCCGGACAGTTTTCTTTAAATGTAAACCCCAGGACTAATACTTTGGCACCAGTTATCTGTGTCTTTTTCTGAACCATCTGTTTAATTAACTGATCTGCCACATAAGCTCCCATCCCATCATTTACTCTCCTGCCAGCCAAAATAATCTCAGGATAATATCCTACCTCTTGTGCTTTCTGTGCAAGATAATATGGATCGACTCCTATACAATGCCCCCCCACAAGTCCAGGTTTAAAGTTTAAGAAATTCCACTTAGTACCAGCTGCATCTAACACCTCGTTAGTGTTGATACCTAGCCGATTGAAAATCATCGCTAGTTCATTTACAAAAGCTATATTGATATCACGTTGTGCATTTTCAATAATTTTGGCAGATTCAGCAACCTTAATTGAAGAAGCTTTATATGTCCCTGCTGTAATAATTGATTTATACAACTGATCGATATATTCTGCAACTTCCGGAGTAGAACCTGAGGTAATTTTAAGTATATTTGCTACAGTATGTGTTTTATCTCCAGGATTAATTCGTTCTGGTGAATAACCCGCAAAAAAATCAACATTGAATTTTAAGTTAGATTTTTTGGCTAAAACCGGTACACATTCATCTTCAGTTACACCCGGATAAACTGTAGATTCATAAATCACAATATCTCCCTTTTTAAGAACCAGACCAACCGTTGCACTAGCCTTCATTAGGGGAGTCAGATCTGGGCGATTGTTTCTATCTACGGGGGTTGGCACTGTAACTATATAAATAGTACACTGCTTTATCTTTCCAACATCACTAGTAAAATATAAGCCTGAATCTGAATTTATATCTTTCTTAATTACACTATTTAGTTCATCCTCGCAAATTTCAAGAGTATGATCAATTCCCATTTTAAGTTCGGAAACCCGATTGATATTGATATCAAATCCAAATACTTGATATTTTTTTGCAAATTCTACAGCCAAAGGTAAGCCTACATATCCAAGGCCAACAATAGCAATTAAAGGGCGTGGGTTTAACATATTAATAGTATTTAAAGCTGATTAAAGTTTTTCGTTTAAAAACTCAATGCATTCGTTGAAACGATAGGCTATTTTGATAGTATTATACAGCTTCGCTACACCAGTTACATCGTTCGACTGGAACTGAGACATCCAATTTTTTCTGCCTATCAGAAGACATTCTGGACTGAAAAAGTAATTGTTAAATAAATCTATGTATTATATTTCAAGAAGATAAGTGAATATTTGAATTGTAGTATAAAATTGTATAGTACAACACATAATTGTAAATACAATTGCACAATTGTGTAATTAAACTGGACAACTTTTGAGATTCATTATAGATAATTTCACTAACAAATAATAAAACATTGTAACAATAATTTACAACAGGTAAAAATAAAAATAAAAATTAAGGTTTTAATTAACAAAAGACACCTAAAAGAGATAGCTAATTCATATAAATTAACTGCAGGATATAAATTTATTTATTTTATTCTATTTTTTTTTTTAACTTTCCTTAAGATTAGCACATCCCTCTGATCCAAATACTTTGGTTATAAAAATTAAATAAATTAAAGCTATTTACTAATGATTTCAAACAAAGGGGATGTAATTGAACGTGTTGTTCGGACTAAAATAGGAATCAGCGAACTTTCACGTATACTAAATGTTAGTAGAACATCTATTTATAACTGGTTCGAGCATGGACATATAAATCTTGAAACGATTTGTAAAATTGGTCATGCAATAAATCATGATTTCTCCAATGAATTTCCTGAGGAATTTGCAAAAAATCGAAATTACCCTACAACAGACTCAATTTCTAAGAACAGTTTCCAAAATGAAAGTTGTGAAAACTCAATTAGCTACTGGATAAATAAATACATCACACTATTAGAACGGTGTAATGATTTGTTAATTGAAATTGCTAAAATTGACAATAACAAACGGGAGTTAGAAAAATCAGAAACAAAAGGTCCTCAGTTTATAAATAATAATCATACTGATCAAAGTAAGATTATGATCTCCTGATGATCTTAACCATTCAGGAGATCAATTTTAGTTTTTTTTATCAACTAAATAAAAAATATGCTATTATCAGCGTAATGATGATATTGAATCCTTGTGCAATCATAAAAGCGTAGAATGGTGTCTTGCTATTTTTTCCAAAAAGATCTTTAAAGTTTGTTTCTAGTCCGATACTTGTAAATGCAAGAGCAAACCATAAACCCTGCATATTTTTAAGCATCCCTTTTACTTCTTTATTGACTTCTGGTGTAATAAAGAATGAGAACAATAACGAAGCACCTACAAAACCTATTACAAACTTAGGGAATCGTTCCCAGATTACTTTTATAGTTGGTTTTGACTCTGCCTCCTTACCAGCTGGATGCTGTGTAACTGTCCAATAGATAGAGATCGCAAAAGCAGCAATTCCTAACAATACATTTTGAGAAAATTTTACAATTGTACTAATCTTTAATGCTTCTTCCCCCACTAGGCTACCTGAAGCAACTACGGCCCCGGTGGTATCAATACTTCCTCCTAACCATGCTCCGGTAATAGCCTGCGGAAAATTAAAGTAGTTTGCTATATAAGGCATAAAGATCATCATTGGTATAGCTGTAATTAAAACCATTGATATGACATAGGAAAGCTTTTTAGAATCTCCTTTAATGGCTCCTGAAGTTGCTATTGCAGCGGAGACACCACAGATAGATACAGCGCTCGAAATCATCATAGTCAACTCACTGTCTACTTTTAATTTCCTACATAGCCAATAAGCAAAATACCACACAGACAATACCACTATCAACGACTGTAGTAAACCTTTTGAGCCCGCTTCTAATATTTCTGAGAAAATAACTGTTGTACCTAATAATACAAGTCCTATCTTAACAAATAATTCAGTTGACAGCGATGATTTAAACCATTCTGGAAGTTTAAAAAAGTTACCGATGATCAGTCCTATAGTTAAACTAAAGATAACAGCTTCAAGGTTTAACGCTTTAACTTGAGCGTTACCTGCCGATATCAATGCAAGAATGGTTAAAAGATAGATCCCTGGAAAGGTTAATACTGCATTTTTCACTGATTTTCCCATTAATATTGCACCTAATGCAGCTATTGCAATTACAAACAAGAATTGAACTCCAATTAATTGCAAATTTGAAGCAGAACATACGATTGTAGAAAGATCAGTAATACTCTTCCAACCAAATACGGGAACGCGTAATACAAATCCTGAAATGGCTAAAATGATTGTTAAAGTACCTAAAATTACGACGACCCAATCTTCATGGATACTTAGTTTTTTGTTTTCTGACATTATATTTAATTTGTGTGTTTCTATATTGAAGTCATACCTATCCACTTTCACTTAAAAGTGAGTGAACAATACATATAAGTTTAGAATCAGGATAATTCCTGCATCAGCTTATCAAAAGCTTCTTTTAGATCTGACAATTCTTGTTCAACTTTACTCAAACGACTTTCCAATTCACTAGAAGGTCTGCTGCTACTTACTTCATCCTGTAAATCAATCTGAGTAAGATCAGGAATGCCACTCAACAAATGAGTGTATCGAACTTCCTTTTGACCAGGACGCTTTGGTAACTGCATTACATAAGGCATTTCATGCACAGAAAGTCTTTCTAATACTTCTTGTACCTCATCTAATGTTTCAAATTCGTACATTCTACCAGAATTTGTATTGAGCTCACCGGGTGTTTGAGGCCCTCTTAACATCAATAAACATATAATGGTTACATCTTGTGGAAGAACAGGAAAAACAATAGCAAAGTTATGTTTATATTTTACACTGCGACTTGAGCCACCTGTTGCTGTAGATACAAGGCTTTTTCTTTTTAAAGTATCAAGCGCAAGTATTACTGTTTGATCATCGTATTGAACGACTGGTTTACGAGAGGTTTTTTGGTTACAGGCCAGTGTAATCGCATTTATTGTCATTGGATAATACTCTGGCGTTGTCTTTGATTTCTCCATTAGCACACCTAGAACGCGAAGCTCAACAGCATCAAGGACTGGTAAAATTTGTATTGATTCCATTTCTAAAGATAGAAATAAATCATTTATTACGGCATTTAAACGAGCCTCAAAAAATATCAGTAACCAACTGAAAGCGGATTACTGATATTTATACTAATTCTTATTATTTAGCATTTTTCTTCTCAGTAACCTCCGTACGGATTTCCTGAGCCAAAACTTTTAAATCTTGCATTGCTTTACGTACTCTTGTACCAGCTGCATTGTTACCTGCGCTATAAAACTTCTCAGCATCAGCCTCTACTGCAGCTAATAATTCTTTAACTTTTGAAAATTTTTCCATGTTTTTTCTTTTTAATTATATGAAAGCCACCTAGGCAGTTTTCATGTTTTGTTTTTATTTTAAGTCAAATATATATTATTTTACAAATAAACGTACATAACTAGTCTGTTATTGCACTTTTCCACCTCAAATATTTTTCACCAGAATGTTTTCACCCCAAAATGATTAATTCAAAAGCTATCATTTTGTAATATTCAGATATCTATATTAATTAATAATAAATGAATCTATTTAGAAAAAATTCCAAAAAATACAGAAAAAATTCCTACATTTGAATAGATTTAAAATGTAACCCAAAATGGCCGCTACTCCAAAAACATATAAAACTAAAGAAAAGGTCTCTATAGTCTCAGAAAGCACAATTATTGCGCCTTATCAATCTTTATATGATAACCCCATAAGCTTACTGACTAGTTCCAAAAAAGGCTTATCGGCAAAAGCCGCTCTTGATTTCCTAAACCTTTCTGGCTTTAGTAAAGAGGAATTTCAGGATACTTTTAAGACCAATGTAAAAACGATACAAAATTATATAACAAGCTCGTCTAAGCTAGATCCTTCCCTAAGTGAAAAACTATTAAAATCTTTTTCATTATTTGATAAAGGAATTGCTGTTTTTGGTTCTGCTAAAGCATTTTATCAGTGGCTTAATATGCCTTCTTATGGCTTAGGAAATCAAATACCTTTTGATTTGATGGATACGATTACAGGTATTTCCCTTATCGAAGAAGAGCTTATCCGCATAGAATACGGTGATTTAGCATAAAATGCAGGTATTTAGGATTGGACTGGCAAAATATACGGATTCACTTCAAGCTTCAGGAAGAGCAGCACGCTGGAATCCCAATGATATAGAAATGATTTATACAGCAGGATCCCGATCTCTCGCCTGCCTTGAAAATGTAGTACACAGAAATCAAATAGGATTAAATCAGTCATTCAAAGTAATGACTATTGAAATTCCTGACGACTTGGTTATTTTATCTATAGAACAAAAGAAACTACAACCAGACTGGACAGAATTCCATAATATGCCAGTTACCCAGAAATTGGGAGAAGATTGGATTATGGCTGGTAAATCAGCAATATTAAAAGTTCCATCGGCCATTATCAATGCTGAATACAACTATTTAATTAACCCTAAACATCCTGATTTCAAATCCATTAAACTCTTAAAATCAGAAGTTTTTATTTTTGATAAGCGAATAAAAATGTCATAATCTTCATTTTTCTTTGATTTTTGAAAAAAGCTGACGACATTAGCAAAAATGGAACAAACAGGTACTCATAAAGCTACAATGATGACTTATAATAAAAGTCAATCGCAAGCCTATGCCCTGTTCAAAAGATTCTTTAGAGAAAACTACCCATTAGGTTTCACATTCCAGGTAACCAGTAAGGACTTTATCATTTAAGCCCCGAATCATTCTTATCACCTTCTTCGATTCAGGGGCTCAGAAATTTTCTGAATCATTATTCTTTGTTAATTTTTAACAAAAAGCTTTATAACACATCTACATAGGGTTATTCTTTTGATACCCCTTAAACTATATAAAATCATATTTAAGAGAATTAAAATCATGGAAACAAAATCATTATCATTATCAAAAAGTGATTTCAAATTGTTAAAAGAACATTTAGAGAAATCGAACATGAGCGCTTACAATAAAGAGAAATTACGCGAAGAGCTTAAAGCAGCTACAATTTATACTGAAGAAGAACTTCCTCTGGATGTAGTTTGTTTAAAATCCGAGGCGCGGATTGCCAATGTGAAAACAGGGAAAGAATTTACATTTAAATTGGTTATGCCTGAGGAAGCAAATATAAAAGTTCAGAAAGTATCTGTTTTTGCACCAATAGGAATTGCCTTATTTGGATATAGAACTGGAGACAGTATTAACTGGGAAATGCCAGATGGCATCCAGGAATTCAAAATCCTTGAAGTAAACAGATTATAATTAAAATGTGTCAAAGGGGGAGATATTGCTTCTGCCCTATCTCCTGCCGGCCATTTTTATCATACGTTGAGAAAGATCTTTACCCAGATAGCCATCAATAATACCGTGTACGAGATATAGCACAGGTGTCATTAATATAGCAACAATAAATTTATAGACATAACCTACTAATCCGATTGCCATTACCATTTGGAAGCTCCAATGATATTGAGGATTTAAGTAAAATGCTATAAAAATAACAACAAAGCTATCTATAAATTGAGAAACGACCGTGGAGCCTGTAGCCCTTAACCAAAGGGCTTTATCACCAGTTATCTTTTTAATGCGGTGAAAAATCAATACATCAGCAATTTGTCCGACTAAAAATGCAGTAATAGAACCGACTATTATCCACATCCCCTGGCCAAATATACCTGCAAATGCGGCATTCATATTTACTTTTTGCCCATTTATGTCTTGATTAACCCAGAAATCTGAGGGCTGTAGGTGCATTGCAGCACCCACAACGATAAAGGCATAAGAGATTAAAATAGCAGTGAGTATAGATAAAAAACGAACCTGTCTAACTCCAAAATATTCATTTATAATATCTGTCATAATAAATATTATTGGCCAGGTAAGCACACCGGCCGACATATGAAAAGATAAGTTGGGTACACCAAATAAATTTATATCAAACTGCTTTATGCCTAGTGTTCCTTCTACCGTAAAAATTTTAACACCGATAAACTCAGATAGAATTGCATTGGCAACAAAAAAGGCACCTAGGACAAGCAATAACTTACTCTCTTTTGTTCTAAAACTCATAGCAGGTTGAAATTATTAAATAAATCTGATATAAGGCTATAAAATATTTATTTCTATTTTCGTCGTAACATGATATCTATACAGTCAAAATTACCCCATACAGGCGTCACCATTTTCAGTGTAATGTCTAAGTTAGCTGAGGAACACAATGCAGTAAACTTATCACAAGGCTTTCCAGATTATGAATGTGACCCTAAACTATTAAACTTTGTTACAGACGCAATGTTAAGGGGTAACAACCAATATGCCCCTATGGCTGGCTTACCTTTACTTAGAGAGCTTATAGCCGAAAAAGTAAGCAGACTTTACGGTGCAAACTATAATCCAGATACTGAAATTACAATTACAGCCGGCGGAACTCAGGCCATTTTCACTGCATTAAGTTCATGTATTAACTCTGGTGATGAAGTGATTATTTTTGAACCTGCATATGATTGTTATGCGCCGGCTATTAAATTATTGGGTGGCTTGGTTAAACCTTATGAGTTATCTCCTCCTAACTATGAGATTGACTGGGAAATGGTAAAAAAGCTGTTTACCGCAAACACCAAGATGATCATCTTAAATAGCCCTCAGAATCCAACAGGATGCATTTTGTCTGATAAAGATATTAAAGCCTTAATTAAGCTTACTAAAAACACAGACATCTTGATTTTAAGTGATGAGGTATATGAGCATATTATATTTGACAATAATAAACATCGGAGTATTGCTTTATATCCTGAATTAAGAGAGAGGAGCTTTATTGCTGCTTCGTTTGGAAAACTATTGCATGCTACTGGTTGGAAAACAGGTTACTGCCTAGCTCCGGAAAATTTAATGAAAGAGTTCAGGAAAGTACACCAGTTTAATGTTTTTAGCGTTAATACTCCAATGCAGCTTGGTATTGCTAATTATTTAAAAGATAAAGAAACCTACATGGGTCTTTCTCATTTTTTTCAACAAAAAAGGGATTTCTTCATCAGCTTACTTGCAGAAACCCGGTTTAAATTACTACCTTGTAACGGCTCTTATTTTCAATGCGTTAGCTATGCGCATCTAAATGAAGAAAAGGATACGGATATGGCTATAAAACTGGTTAAAGAGTTCGGAGTAGCCAGTATTCCGGTTTCAGCATTTTATATGAAGCATACCGATCATCAGGTATTAAGGTTTTGTTTTGCTAAAAAGCAAGAAACACTCGAAAAAGCCGTTGAGAGACTAATGAAATTATAATTTACATCCCTATAAATTAGAATAATGGACAACCCTAAATACCTAAATATAAACAACCTAAAAATCACCATTTTCCAGGCTTACCTTTTCTGGGAAAACATTGATAAAAACTTACAAAATCTTGCACTCCGTCTTTCATTGGGTGTAAAGGAAAAAACGGATCTGATTGTTTTACCTGAAATGTTCAATACTGGTTTTAGCATGAATGCAGCTGACCTGGCTGAGGAGATGAATGGTAAAACCATGCTGTGGATGAAACAGATTGCAGAAAAGTACGAGAGTGTGGTTACAGGAAGCCTGATCATCAAAGAAAATGGCAATTATTACAATCGTTTAATCTGGATGTTACCAGATGGCACTTCCAGTCATTATGACAAAAGACATCTATTTGGATTGGGAGGCGAAGATAAAACTTATACAGCTGGAACTGAAAAAGTTATTGTGGAGTTAAAGGGATGGAAAATACGCTTAGCGATATGTTACGACCTCCGTTTTCCTGTATGGCTGCGCAATCAGGAGGAAGAATATGATATTTTATTGCTAATTGCCAGTTGGCCTGACAAGCGTTCCTCGCATTGGAAAGCGCTTATTCCTGCTCGTGCAATTGAAAACCAAAGCTATGTAATTGCTGCCAACAGAGTTGGTCATGACGGAAAAGAAGTTTACCATAGCGGCCATTCTATGTGTATTGACCCTATGGGTAAAACCGTTTATTATAAACCTGAGGATGAAGATCTTTACACTTTCAGCATAGGTTATGAAGAGCTGGTAAAAACCCGCAGAAGCTTTCCTTTTTTAAAGGACGCAGATAAGTTTGATATCATTTAATCAAAATACGACAACATGTTTAGTCGTCGAAAGTTTATAAAAGCAACTGCTATCTCTGCATCGCTGATTGTGGCTGATAAAAAAAGTATAGCCGCTTTAACTCCTCCTATTCTTAAAGCTGATGTAAAGCCAATCGTGATATCGACCTGGGATTTTGGTATTGCTGCCAATAAAGACGCATGGAAAATCTTGTCGACCGGCGGAAGAGCACTTGACGCTGTAGAGAAAGGTGTTCGCGTACCTGAAGCAGATCCTAAAAACCAGTCTGTAGGTTATGGCGGCTTACCTGATAGAGATGGTCATATAACACTTGATGCCTGTATTATGGATGAGCGAGGTAATTGCGGCTCAGTGGCTGGCCTGGAACACATTATGCATCCAATTTCTGTTGCAAGACTTGTGATGGAAAAGACGCCTCATGTGATGTTGGTTGGTGATGGCGCATTACAATTTGCACTTGAAAATGGTTTCAAAAAGGTGAACCTACTGACTAAAGAAAGTGAGAAAGCCTGGAAAGAATGGCTTAAAACGGCTAAGTATGCTCCTGTAATGAATATCGAAAATAAGTTATACAATAAGTCTGCCCCTACTAAATTACCCGGCAACCAATATAATCATGATACCATTGGTATGTTAGCGCTGGATATTAATGGCAATTTATCAGGAGCTTGTACAACTAGTGGAATGGCTTATAAATTACACGGACGTGTTGGTGACAGCCCTATAATTGGCGCTGGACTATATGTTGATAATGAAATTGGAGGTGCTACATCTACAGGTGTTGGAGAGGAAGTAATTCGCAATGTCGGCAGCTTCCTTGTTGTAGAACTAATGCGACAAGGCTATAGTCCCACTGATGCCTGTAAAGAGGCTGTAATTAGAATTATTAAGAAAAAACCCGACACAGCTAAAAACATACAGGTAGGCTTTTTAGCCTTAAACAAAAAAGGTGAATATGGTGCATATGCTATTCAGCAAGGCTTTAGTTATGCTGTATGTACTGAACAAAAAAGGGATTTATTGATTCCTGGAAAAAGCTATTATTAATTATTCAATTTCTTCATCAGGTATATGATAAATATGGAAGTCTGCGCAAACTCGTTGGAGTCGGCGCTTGAAGCACAAAGAGGTGGAGCTATTCGGGTTGAATTGTGTGACAATTTAGCTGAAGGTGGAACAACACCCAGTTATGCACAAATAGCATTAGCTAAAGAGCACCTATCTATTAAAGTATATCCTATCATAAGGCCCCGCGGTGGCGATTTCCTGTACAATGAAATGGAATTCAATATCATGAAGAGCGACATCAAAATCTGTAAAGCCTTAAACTGTGATGGTGTTGTCATTGGTATCTTAAATGCCGATGGTAGTATAGACATGGAAAGATGTGCTGAATTGATTGAGTTAGCCAGTCCTATGCCCGTTACCTTTCATAGGGCTTTTGACATGAGTTATAATCTGGAAACATCATTGGAAGCTGTTGTTTCTCTAGGTTGTGAAAGAATCCTGACCTCTGGTGGAGAGTCTTCCGCTATCAATGGGGCTGAAATGATTGCTAAACTGATTAAACAGGCTGCCGGACGCATTATTATTATGCCTGGAGCGGGTATTAATACAGGCAATATAGCCAAGCTTATAAAAACTACAGGGGCCTCAGAATTTCATGCTTCTGCAAAGCATGCCGTAAAAAGCAATATGGTATATAGAAATCCAAGGCTAAATATGGGAAGTGTTGCTGATGAATTTAGTTACGATCTGACCGACGCCGATACAGTTAAAATCTTGATTGAACTGGCTAACAAACCAGGATAAGCTCCTCAAGCTTAGTATTATAATATATGTATTTGTGCAAGTGATGTAAATTAAATATTGTAGGTATTAAATTACATAAAATAATCCAGTCAAACTCTTATATTTGCGCAACTGATGAAGCACATACGTAATTTCTGCATAATTGCACATATTGACCACGGTAAAAGCACTTTAGCTGACCGTTTATTGGAATACACTAAAACCATTTCACAACGTGAGTCTCAAGCTCAATTGCTGGATAACATGGATTTAGAGCGTGAACGTGGTATCACGATCAAAAGCCACGCTATACAAATGAATTATAAGGTTGGTGAAATTGAATACAATTTCAACCTGATTGATACACCTGGACACGTAGATTTTTCTTATGAGGTTTCTCGTTCTATCGCTGCCTGTGAAGGTGCTTTACTTATTGTAGACGCGTCTCAGGGTATTCAGGCACAAACCATTTCAAACTTATATCTTGCTTTAGAGCATGACCTTGAAATTATTCCGATTTTAAATAAAATGGACTTACCTGGAGCTATGCCTGAGGAAGTAAAAGACCAGATTATTGATTTGATTGGTTGTAAACGTGAGGAAATTATCCCTGCTTCCGGAAAAACTGGAATGGGTATACCAGATATCATACAAGCTATTGTAGATCGTGTTCCTGCACCAGTTGGTGATCCTGAAGCTCCATTGCAAGCTTTGATCTTTGACTCAGTTTTTAACCCTTTCAGGGGAATTATTGCCTACTATAAAGTAGTAAACGGAGAAATTAAAAAAGGTGACAAAGTGAAGTTCATCAACACTGGTAAACAGTATTTAGCTGATGAAGTTGGTATCCTTAAACTGGATATGTCGCCACGTAATGTAGTTAAAACCGGGGATGTAGGTTATATCATTTCTGGAATTAAAGAAGCTCGTGAAGTAAAGGTTGGGGATACAATTACTACTGTAGACAGGCCTTCATTAGAGTCTATCCAAGGGTTTGAAGAGGTTAAGCCAATGGTTTTCGCTGGTATTTACCCTGTTGACACGGATGATTTTGAGGAGCTACGTGAAGCCATGCATAAATTACAGCTAAACGATGCTTCAATTGTTTTCGAACCAGAAAGTTCTGCAGCATTAGGTTTTGGTTTCCGTTGCGGATTCCTTGGCATGTTACACATGGAAATTATCCAGGAGCGTTTGGAGCGTGAATTCGATATGACGGTTATTACCACCGTTCCCAACGTATCTTATATTGCTTATACTACAAAAGGAGACGAAGTAACAGTAAACAATCCATCTGATTTACCTGATCCAAGTAAGTTAGAGTCTGTTGAAGAGCCTTTCATTAAAGCAAATATCATTACAAAAGCTGAATTTGTTGGCCCGGTAATGTCCCTTTGTATCCAAAAAAGAGGTATTATTATTAATCAATCATACTTAACTTCAGATCGTGTAGAGCTTGTTTTTGAAATGCCTATGGGTGAAATCGTTTTCGATTTCTATGATAAGCTTAAAACAATTTCTAAAGGTTACGCTTCATTTGATTATCATCAGATTGGTTATCGTAAATCAGACCTGGTAAGGTTAGATATGTTGCTTAATGAAGAACCTGTTGATGCTTTATCTTCCTTAATCCACCGCAGTAATGCGTATGATTTTGGAAAGAAAATTTGCGAAAAGTTGAGAGAGCTTATCCCTCGTCAGCAATTCGAGATTAAAATACAGGCATCTATCGGTGCAAAAGTTATTGCAAGGGAAACACTTAGTGCTTTACGCAAAGATGTTACTGCTAAATGTTATGGTGGTGATATTTCACGTAAGCGTAAGTTACTTGAAAAACAGAAGCAAGGAAAGAAACGTATGCGCCAGGTTGGTAACGTAGAGATTCCACAAACAGCTTTTATGGCTGTTCTAAAACTGGATTAGTCTTTTAATTTATAAGTTCATCTAATTTTTAATAACAAACAACATTATCATACATGCAGTTACTTGACGGAAAATTCGCATCAGAAAAAATAAAACAGGAAATAGCAGCTGAAGCTGCAGACTTTTTAGCTACTAGTGGCCGAAAACCACACCTGGTTGCAATTTTAGTGGGTAACGATGGTGGTAGCGAAACTTATGTTGCCAGTAAAATGAAAAACTGTGAGAAGGTTGGTTTTCAATCCTCTCTGATCAGATATGATGTTACTGTAACTGAAGATGAACTGTTGAATAAGATCCAGGAGATTAATCAGGATGCTGGGGTTGATGGCTTAATTGTACAGCTTCCTCTTCCTAAACATATTGATCCCGAAAAGGTAACTGAAATGATCGACTACCGTAAGGATGTTGATGGTTTTCACCCAGTAAACCTTGGAAGAATGATGCGCAACCTACCTTGTTTTATTCCTGCTACACCTTATGGTATTTTATTGATGTTACAAGCTTATCAAATTGATACTACTGGTAAACACTGTGTGGTTGTTGGTCGTAGTAATATTGTTGGTAGCCCTATGAGTATCCTTATGGCACGTAATGCTAACCCAGGAAACTGCACAGTAACGCTTACACATAGTAAAACTGCTAATTTAAAAGAATTGGCTCTACAAGCTGATATTATTGTTGCTGCAATTGGTAAAAAGAACTTTGTTACTGCCGATATGGTAAAACCAGGTGCGATTATTATCGACGTAGGTATCAACAGAGAAACTTCTGACCAAACTAAGTCCGGCTATAAGTTATTTGGTGATGTGGATTTTGAAAATGTTGCGCCTAAGTCTTCATGGATTACTCCGGTTCCGGGTGGCGTTGGTTTGATGACCATAGTGGGATTACTTAAAAACACACTGGCATCAGCTAAAGGCGAGATTTACAGCTAAATAAATATTATAAAAGAAATTGGTATTAACTGCCAAACAGCTTTTTAATCCAACTTTCTTTAAAACCTACATATATCCCGTCGGCCCTGAGCTCTACGGGATATTTATTTATATAGTCGCCCTGCCCCTCTGCTCCTCTTCCTGTCTGTAAATTGTATTCCCAACGATGGATAGGACAAATCAAATGGCCATTTTTACACCAACCGCCACTCAAAACACCTCCTGCATGTGGACAATAATTCTGTACCACAAAAAACTCTCCTTCATGTTTTACCAGGCATAATTTTTTACCATCTACCATAATTTGTTTCACAAATTCCTCTTCTGGTATTTCTGTATCTATTTTATGCCACTTTAACTTATTCATGAGTTGGTCATTTATTGGTGTCAAGATACATATAATCTCATTTTAAACGGATATTTATTTACCTTTGCCTCCTTAATTATGGCACATCAAATACCAGAAGACGGCACGTTACTTCCTTTAATGGAAGAGTTTTACACTATACAGGGGGAAGGATTTAACACTGGAAAAGCAGCATACTTTATCCGTTTAGGCGGTTGTGATGTGGGGTGCCACTGGTGCGATGTAAAAGAAAGCTGGGATGCTGAGTTACATCCGCTTACTTTAACTGATGATATAGTTGCGAAAGCAGATACTTTTCCTGGCAAAGCTGTAGTGATTACTGGTGGTGAACCTTTGATTTATAACCTTGACTATCTGACAAAATCACTTCGTAGCAAGGGTATATTAACTTTTATTGAAACATCTGGTGCTTACCCTTTATCTGGAGAGTGGGACTGGATTTGTTTATCTCCTAAGAAATTTAAGGCTCCACGTCCTGATATTACTCCTTTTGCAAATGAGCTTAAGGTAATTGTTTTTAATAAGAGTGATTTTGAATGGGCAGAGAAATATGCAGAATCAGTTTCCGAGAACTGCAAGTTGTATTTACAACCAGAATGGTCAAAATCTAAAGAGATGACTCCGCTGATTATTGATTATGTAATGGCCAATCCTAAGTGGGAAATTTCCTTACAGACACATAAGTATCTAAACATCCCTTAAACGGAATAGATTATTTTTTTTACATTTAACCTTATAGTTATTATAACTTGGCATAAATGAAGAAAATTGCGCTTTTACTATTCCTTTTTTGTATTATCAAAAATGCTGATGCGCAAACCTCTACGGTAAAAAAAGCGCAATCAAGTTATGATAAGGCACAGGTACAACTTGCTTCTAGCAATTATGATCATGCAGTAACTTTATTACAGGAGGCTGTGAAAACTGATCCCACTTTTCAGTTTGCCTTTTTTCAATTAGCAGATATCAGCCGCAGACTTAAATTATATGAGCAGGCAAAGCAAAACTACAACAGTGCACTTGCTTTAGGGAGTAATCTGGAACCTAGATTTTATTATGGTTATGCTGAAGCTGAGATACATACTGGTGATTACGTAAATGCCTTAAAACATCTAAAGCTGTTCATAAATACTTATACAGGCAATGATCCTGACTTTATAGACAAAGCAAAAAAGTATGCAAAGGATTGTGAATTTGCCATTGTAGCATTGAAAAATCCTATAAAATACGAACCAGTAAACATGGGGGCTGAAATCAACTCTGTTCACCGTGATTATTTTCCCTCTGTCACTGCAGATGGCAATCAACTCATTTTTAGCAGAAAAATAGATGATAATGAAGACTTCTATGTTTCTTCTTTAAAGGATAAACTATGGAGTAGCCCAACTCCTCTGAGTAACCAGATTAATACTTCAAAATATAATGAAGGGGCACAATCTATTTCTGCTGATGGCAGGTATCTATTTTTTACAGGCTGTAATCGTCCGGATGGTTTAGGACGTTGTGATATATATGTTAGTCATAAAATTGGAAAAGAATGGGGCGAACCATTTAATCTTGGCGCACCAATTAATTCTACTTATTGGGAATCTCAACCTGCCATTAGTCCAGATGGAAGTACTTTATACTTTGTAAGTAACAGACCTGGTGGTTTAGGGGGCTATGATATATGGAAAAGTATGTTAAAAGCAGATGGCTTTTGGACGACCCCTGAAAACCTTGGACCAAACATTAATACGCCTTACGATGAACACACTCCTTTTATACATCCTGATGGAAAGACTTTGTACTTTTCTTCGGATGGTTGGCCAGGAATGGGCAATAAGGATATTTTCATGAGCCGTTCTGATGAAAAGGGCAACTGGTCCAAACCCGAAAACCTAGGTTATCCTATTAACACTTTTAATGAAGAAACAGGTTTAATTGTAACTCCTGATGGCAATTACGGTTTATTTTCATCGAACTTAAAGGGCGGTTATGGAGATATGGATATTTACCAGTTTAAAATGCCCGAAAGTAAAAAGCCGCTTCCGATTACTTATGTTAAAGGGATTGTGACAGACAAAGAGACCAATGCTTTTTTAGAAGCGAAAGTCCACGTTGTAAACTTAAAAAACAGGAAAATTGAGTATAGTGATTATACCTCAGCAGAAACTGGGGATTTTTTAGCGGTAATGCCTATTGGAGGAAATTATGCCTTTAATGTGAGTGCAAATGGTTATATATTTTATTCGGAAAACTATGCGCTTGACACTGCCTATATCAATAATCCATTTATTTTATCAGTTAGACTCGATAAATTGATTATTGGAAAAAATATGGTGATGAGAAATGTTTTCTTCGATACCAATTCCTATAATCTTTTACCTGCATCAGTTACAGAACTAAATACGCTTAAAGAGCTCCTTCAAGACCATACCAATCTGGCTATAGAGATACAAGGACATACTGACAATGTGGGTAATGATATAATCAATGAAAAACTATCATTACAACGCGCTAAAGCCGTTTATGATTATCTGATTGAAAATAGAATTGCTCCTGAAAGATTGAACTTTAAAGGCTATGGAGCTAAAAATCCCATAGCACCGAACGACACAGAAGTGCAAAGAAAACAAAACAGGAGAACCTCTTTTGTAGTTACAAAAATCTAAGAAAAAAGCGGTTAAATAACCGCTTTTCTTATTCTTATTAACTTCACTAATAGCTCTTCTATCAAATCCAGATGCAGCATATTTGCACCATCGGATTTTGCATTAGCCGGATCAGGATGCGTTTCAATAAACAATCCATCAGCACCCACCGCAATAGCTGCTTTAGCAATGGTTTCTATCAATTCGGGCTTACCACCAGTTACACCAGAACTTTGATTAGGCTGTTGCAATGAATGTGTACAATCCATTACTACCGGAACACCAAAACTTTGCATTTCCGGAATTCCGCGATAATCAACGATTAAATCCTGGTAACCAAAAGTATTCCCCCTGTCCGTAAGGATTACCTTATTGTTACTTGACTCTACAATTTTTTCTACAGCAAACTTCATTGATCCCGCAGAAAGAAACTGGCCTTTTTTTACATTTACTACTTTATTTGTTTTAGCAGCAGCGATTAGTAAATCAGTCTGACGACAAAGGAATGCTGGAATTTGAAGTACATCAACATAGGCTGCTGCCATAGCAGCTTCCGCACTTTCATGAATGTCGGTTACGGTCGGTACACTAAAAGTCTTTCCAATCTTCTCTAAGATCTTCAATGCTTTTTCGTCACCTATTCCAGTAAAAGAACCACCTTTAGAACGATTTGCTTTACGGTAAGAACCCTTAAAAATAAAAGGAATCTCTAGTTTATCAGTAATTGTTACCAATCGTTCAGCTATTCTAAGTGCAATCTCTTCACCTTCTATTGCACATGGTCCTGCCATTAAAAAGAAGTTACCAGAATCTATATTTTTTAAATTATCTAATGAAATGTTGGTCATTACTTTTGTTATAGTATTAATTTCCTAATTCAGACATAAACTTTATACGCATCAGCTGTATTTCTTCGCGTGAGTAGTCAGTTTCTCCCAACTCTTTCAATGCCTCATCTATAGAGTCATTTTCAGCAGATTGGAAATAATCAAATACTTCATCTTGTCTGTCTTCGTCAATTACTTCATCCACAAAATAGTTCAGGTTTAGTTTAGTTCCTGAGTTTACGATAGCTTCTATTTCTTTCAAAATGTCATCATAAGTGATGCCTTTAGCCTTAGCGATATCTTCAAGGCCTATCTTTCTATCGATATTTTGAATAATGGAGACTTTAAGCTGCGATTTATTGGCCTGTGTTTTAATGATCAGATCTATAGGGCGTTCAATATCATTATCTTCCACATATTTCTTAATCAATTCCAGAAAAGGAGCACCAAACTTTAATGCTTTACCATTTCCTACTCCAGAAATCTGCTTCAATTCATCCATAGCTATAGGATAATGTGTACACATTTCTTCTAGTGATGGATCTTGGAAAACGACAAATGGAGGTACATTTTTCTGTTTGGCTATTTTCTTTCGCAGATCTTTAAGCAGTTGCAATAACTGAGTATCCGTTGTTCCTGAACCATGTTTTACATCATCTTCATCATCATCCGCTGCACTTTCAATCGGCTCATTCAGGATAAACTTAAGGCTATAAGGATTTTCGATAAAGTCACGGCCTGAATTGGTTAAACCCAGTAGTCCATAGTTATCAATATCTTTAGAAAGGAAGTTATTTAATACAGCCTGTCTAACCAAAGATTTCCAGTAGCTCTCTCCTTCCACAACACCTATTCCAAATTCAGGAAGTTTACTATGTTCGTAAGCAATAGTTTGTGCTGTTTCAGATCCCATAATTAAATTAAGGATATGCGAATCATCAAATTTCTCCCCTACTTTCTGAATTAATTTGAGAAGTAAAGACAATGAATCTTCAGCTTCAAAAAGAGTCTTCGGCTTTTTACAGTTGTCGCACATACAGTTACAACCTGTTTCATTAAAGTTTTCCCCGAAATAGTGAAGGATCTGCTTTCTTCTGCAGACAGCCGATTCAGCATAATCAATAACCTCTTTTAAAATCTGAGTACCTATTTCTCTTTCAGAAACAGGTTTATCTTTCATAAACTTAGCCAGTTTATCTACGTCCTTTTGTGCATAGAAAGCAATACAAACCCCTTCTCCACCATCTCTTCCAGCTCTACCTGTTTCCTGGTAATAGCCTTCCATACTTTTAGGGATATCGTGGTGTATTACAAAACGAACATCAGGTTTATCTATTCCCATACCAAAAGCTATGGTCGCTACAATCACCTCTACATCTTCCATTAGAAACTTGTCCTGAGTTTCAGCTCTAACTTTAGGTTCTAATCCAGCATGGTAAGGTAAAGCCTTAATACCGTTCAAATTCAAAGCTTCAGCGACTTCTTCTACCTTTTTACGGCTTAAGCAATAGATAATTCCAGATTTACCAGTGTTGTATTTTATATACCTGATAATCTCTTTTATGATATCGCGTTTAGGTCTGATTTCATAAAACAAGTTAGGCCTGTTAAATGAAGACTTAAACAGTGTTGCATCGCTCATCTGAAGATTTTTAATGATATCATGCTGCACTTTAGGAGTGGCTGTTGCAGTTAAGGCTATGATAGGAATACCCTCACCCAAGCCACTAATAACCTGTCTGATCTTACGATACTCGGGTCTGAAATCATGTCCCCACTCGGAAATACAGTGAGCCTCATCTACCGCTACAAAAGATATTTTAATCAGTTTCAGGAATTCAATATTATCCTGTTTAGAAAGCGACTCAGGAGCAACATAAAGTAACTTAGTTTGTCCGCTTAATAAATCTCCCTTTACCTGGGCAATTTCTGTTTTGTTCAGTGACGAGTTTAAAAAATGTGCAATACTATCACTTCCACCAAAAGCTCTCAATTGATCTACCTGATTTTTCATCAGTGCTATTAGTGGTGAAATAACAATTGCTGTACCTTCATTCATCAATGCAGGTAACTGGTAACATATGGATTTCCCCCCCCCTGTGGGCATGATCACAAAAGTATTCTTCTTCTCAAGAACATTGGTGATTATTGACTCCTGATCACCCTTAAAATTATCAAAACCAAAAAAGGTTTGTAAGTTGTCAAACAACGACTTTTTCACATCCATTTCGTGTATAAAATATTCAGTGCTATATTTACTTCAAAATAACATAATTTTGCACTAATTCAAAGCATCAATATACTAATAAATTCTGTTTGAAAAGTAAAAAATCTATTATCGAGGCGGGTGTCAGCACTTTACAGTTAGAGGCTGATGCAATTTTAGGCTTAATTAAAAATATAAATGATGATTTTGTTAAAGTTGTTGACTTAATTATTGAAAGTAACGGACGTATAATCGTTACGGGAATTGGCAAAAGTGCCATTATTGCACAAAAAATTGTAGCAACTTTCAACTCAACTGGTACTCCTTCCATATTTATGCACGCTGCAGATGCAGTACATGGAGACCTTGGAATGATCCAGAAAAACGACATTGTTATCTGCATTTCCAACAGTGGAAATACACCTGAAATAAAAGTACTTGCTCCCCTACTTAAACAGTCTGGGAATATCATGATCGGCATGATTGGGCAAATGAATTCAGAACTAGCTAAGCAAGCTGATCTGGTTTTAAATACTACTGTTGAAAAAGAGGCTTGTCCGCATAATCTTGCTCCAACTACCAGCACCACTGCACAGCTTGCTATGGGTGATGCGCTGGCAATGTGTTTATTGCATACCCGGAATTTTAATGAGCAAGATTTTGCGAGATATCATCCAGGCGGAGCATTAGGTAAAAAATTATATTTAAAGACGGGTGAACTGGCACTTAAAAACCAAAAACCAAGTATCAGTCCAGATGCATCGGTTAAAGATGTGATCGTAGAAATTAGCAGAAACCGTCTTGGTGCAGTTGTTGTTGTAGAGACGAACAAGATTTTAGGTATCATTACTGATGGTGACATCAGAAGGATGCTGGAGAATCATTCTGATTTAAGCAATATTAAAGCTAGAGACTTAATGAATTCAAATCCGAAGAGAATAGAAAAAGATTTATTGGCAATAAGTGCACTTGATGTCATAAAAGAAAATAACATAACCCAATTGTTAGTAACAGATGCCGGAAATTACTTTGGTATCGTACATTTGCATGACCTCCTTCAAGAGGGAATCATATAATACTTTCTAATTTAGCATGAATAAGAATAATTACGCATTGATAATGGCCGGCGGTGTTGGCAGTCGGTTCTGGCCGGTAAGCAGGACTGAGTTCCCAAAACAATTCATTGACTTCTTTGGTGTCGGAAAAACGTTGATTCAAAGTACTTATGATCGTTTTTTAAAGATATGTCCACCTGAAAATATATTTATTGTAACTAATGAAATCTACATAGATATCGTTAAAGAGCAATTACCTGATTTAAAAGAAAATCAGATCCTGGCTGAGCCTATAATGAGGAACACAGCGCCCTGCATTTCTTACGGATCAATGAAGATTGCGAGTCTGAATCCAAATGCAACCATTGTTGTTGCGCCATCAGATCATACCATAACCAATCAGGATGCTTTTGTATCGGCAATTGAGCAATCTTTAAAAGCAGCTTCTGAAAACAATTGTCTGATTACGCTAGGTATTAAACCAAGCAGACCAGATACAGGATATGGTTATATTCAATATGTAGAGAATACACTAAAAACTGACGAGCAAATCCATAAGGTGAAGATATTTACTGAAAAGCCAAATATTGAGCTCGCGAAATCATTTATACAAAGTGGCGATTTCCTATGGAATGCCGGGATATTTATCTGGTCTGCAAAGTCAATAAATGAATCATTCCACAAGCACCTTCCTGATATGCATGAGATATTTTTACAGGGACGCGCTTTATATAACACTGAAAATGAAAAACAATTTATCAGTGATGCCTATCAGCAATGTACAAACATTTCTATAGATTTTGCCATTATGGAAAAAGCTGATAATGTTTATGTGCTACCTGCAGAGTTTGGCTGGTCTGATTTAGGCACCTGGGCTTCAATATATGATATTGCTGAACATGATTACGTTGGCAATGCGGTGATACCTACTGAAAAGGTAATGATGTTTGATTCTTCAAATTGTATGGTTAATGTACCTAAAGATAAACTAGTTATTCTTCAAGGCTTACATGATTATATCGTTGTAGAATCTAACAACACATTACTTATCTGTCCACGCACAGAAGAACAATCTATTAAACAAATCGTTGCAGATGTAAAAGCTAAATTTGGCACAAAGTATATCTAGCCCTCAGCTTATTTTTCTATACCTACATCCGGGTCTGGACTAAAACCAGGTTCGGATGTCTTTTTATTCCCCTTTAAACATTTTGAGTTTTTTACAATGAGTAAGTTTTTATACGGAATTGATTTTGGAACAACCAATTCTGCCCTATCTATTTTTGATGAAGAGAAAAATCAAATTATAGAAACGATTATTGTGCCTTCAATTTTATACTTTGGAAGTGAACAGAGTGCAGCAGAGCCATTGAAATATGTAGTTGGAGAAGAAGCTATAGCAGCATACCTGGCTGACGGAATGAAGGGCCGTTTTATGAAATCAATTAAACGAATACTGCCAAGAAGCAGCTTTATCGAAACAAGGATCCACCATAAAAGATTAAATGCTTCTGACCTGGTGACCTTAATTTTAAAAGAATTAAAGACTAAGGCAGACCTGATTACTGGCATTGATTGTCAGAAAGCTGTTATCGGCAGACCTGTTTTCTTTGATGATGACAATACCACTAAGGATGCACTAGCACAAAAAAGATTAACTAAAGCAGCAGAGAATGCAGGATTTAATGAAGTAAGATTTCAGTTTGAACCTATTGGAGCGGCTTTTGCCTACGAAAAAACCATTAGTAAAAAAGAAAAAGTATTAGTTGCCGATCTGGGTGGTGGAACTACAGATTTTACCTATCTGGAGCTAGATCCTGCAAAAATTGGCAGTAAAGACCGTAAAAAAGACATTATTGCAACAGGAGGTATATATATTGGTGGCGACAGCTTTGATTCAGCTTTTATGTGGGAAAAGGGCACGCCATATTTCGGGAAACACACCATGTATGAAGCTGCCCCTGGAAAAATGTTAAAAGTTCCTGTTTCCCTATTTTCTAATATATGCTCATGGGAACAAATGAACTTTTTCAATGGATTAAAGGTAAAAAATGACATTCAGACATACTATCATTACTCCAAGCAGGACAAGACATTCAAAAACCTTATTACACTTATAGATAACAACTTAGGCTACTCTATATTCCAAACTATAGAGCAAACAAAAATAGAACTATCTAAACAAAGTACTTCAAAATTCAATTATTCAGAAATGGAGATCGAGATTGACGAAGCTATTTCTATTGAACAATATGAAACAGTTATTGATAAGGATATCAGAAAGATCAGCCAGTATCTTGATGCCTTTTTATTGCAGCATCAGATTAAGCCTGAAGAAATAAACAGCTTATTTTTAACAGGGGGAACATCAATGGTACTTGCCGTTAAAAACTTATTTAAAGTCAGATTCCCTGATACCCCAATGCATACCGGAGATAACTTTATGAGTGTTGCTAAAGGGTTAGCTTATAGCGGTTACTTATTTAACGAAGAATAATAAAAAATGGTCATCAGTCAGCTATTGCCGCTGTCTGATGGCCTCATACAAAATAACACCTGCCGATACAGATACATTGAGGGAACTGATCTCTCCTATCATAGGAATTTTGGCCAGGTGATTTGCCATACGCATTATCTCATTGGAAATTCCCTCATCTTCAGCGCCCATTACAATAGCTGTTGGAGCTGTATAATCAGGCACATATATTAGGTCGTTGGTTTTTTCAGTGCAAGCCACGATCTGCAAGCCGCATTCCTGCAAATACAAAGCTACTTTATGTAAGTTCTGATGTCTGCATACCGGAATACTAAACAATGCTCCTGCAGAAGTTTTTATAGCATCTGCATTAATTTGTGCTGAATTTTTTGAAGGAACAATTATAGCATGTACACCAGCACAAGCAGCCGTACGGGCAATAGCCCCCATGTTTCTTACATCAGTAACCCCATCAAGAATCAATACTAATGGCGTCTGCCCTTTTTCATAAATTGTTGGAATGATATCTTCAATTTTTTGAAAAGAGATAGCTGATATAACTGCGATAACCCCCTGATGGTTCTTTTGGGTCATGCGGTTTAATTTTTCAATCGGCACATTATGTACAGGAATATCAGTCCCTTTTAATAAGGCCTTTAGCTCCAATATGATCCCACCGGTAAGTCCGCGTTGTATATAAATACTCTCTACATCTTTTCCAGCTTTAATCGCCTCTATTACAGCACGTATACCAAATACGAATTCATTATTTTCTTTAGATCTTGAAGGTCTCCGGAAATTTTCCATTAATATAAAATTGAACCGCAAAAATAAGGATTCTTTTCCACATAGTTTTGTTAGCAAAAATCTAAAATTTCATAAGGCAATACTGTAATGCAAGTATTGAGGAATGTCTAAATGTGAGTAAACAATTAGCGAAAGGACTTATTTTTTACATAATTTTGTAGCTATGAGTAACGATCCCCAATCCCAAGGAAATGATAAGGCAAATTTTAGTGCAAGAAAAAACCGTTTAAGCAACACGATAAGTACTATGGGGCGAATACCTCCACAAGCTACAGATCTTGAAGAAGCGGTTCTAGGTGCACTGATGCTCGAAAAGGATGCATTATCTACTGTTATTGACATCCTTAAACCTGAAATGTTTTATAATGAAGCGCATAGGAAAATATTTGAAGCTATCCAGGGACTCTTTCAAAAATCAAAGCCAGTTGATATATTAACAGTTACGTCTGAAATGCGTACACTTGGCTTATTGGAAATGATTGGGGGAGCTTATTACATTACGAATCTGACAAACAGAGTTGCTTCTGCTGCGAATATAGAGTTTCATGCCAGGATTGTATCTCAGAAATATATTCAAAGGGAACTGATCAGAATTTCATCAGAGATCATATCTAATGCTTACGAAGATACAACCGATATTTTCGATCTTTTAGACCAGGCTGAAAAGGGTTTATTTGATATTGCACAAAACAACCTGCGTAGAGATACACAGAAAATGGATGAGATTGTAAAACAATCATTGGCTACACTAGAGGAATTACGAAGCAAGAGTGATGGTTTAACTGGGGTACCTTCAGGTTTTACAGATCTTGACCGTATTACCGGCGGGTGGCAACCTTCGGATTTGGTAATTATTGCAGCACGTCCTGCGATGGGTAAAACTGCATTCGTATTAACTTGTGCCAGAAATGCCAGTGTACAATTCCACCGTCCAGCAGTAGTATTTTCTTTAGAGATGTCTTCCGTACAGCTTGTAAATCGTCTGATTTCCGGAGAAGCTGAAATTGAACAAGAGAAAATCAGAAAAGGGAATCTACAAGAATGGGAATGGCAACAACTACATAGCAAAATAGGTGGACTAACTGAAGCTCCCCTATTAATTGATGATACACCTGCACTTAACATATTTGAATTCAGAGCTAAATGTAGAAGGCTAAAAGCGCAATATGATATACAATTAATCATTATCGATTATTTGCAGTTGATGCATGGTAAAGGTGAAGGTCAAGGCGGTGGCGGAAACAGGGAGCAGGAAATTGGTAGTATTTCAAGAGCTTTAAAATCTGTTGCTAAAGAGTTAAACGTACCGGTACTAGCTCTTTCGCAATTAAGTCGTGCGGTAGAAAGTAGGCCTGGAGTGAATGGAAAGAGGCCAATGCTATCAGATTTGCGTGAATCTGGGTCTATTGAGCAGGATGCAGACATGGTTTTATTCTTATACAGACCTGAATATTACGGTATCACAGAAGATGAGCAAGGCCGTTCACAAGCCGGTGTTGGTGAAGTAATTATTGCCAAGCACAGAAATGGTGAAACGGGTATTGTACCACTTCGTTTTATTGGTAAATACGTTAAATTTGCTGATTTGGAAGAGAGTTTCTCTGCACCAACTTCATTCTCAATGGATAGCCCAAGTGCAGGTATGACACCTTCGCAAGATTTTGACAGACCAGCAGGAAATGTAATTATTAAACCTTCACGCATGGACGATATGCATGATGATGCGCCATTTTAAATCTACAAAAAATAGCCTAGTAAAATTCCGGCAAGTACAATAAATGGTGTACTGATTTTGGTATAATTAAGTACCAGAAAAGTAATAACCATAATTACAATTGCCAATGCATTTAAGGCAATGGGCGTTAGTAACAGGATAAAAGCTGCAATAATAAAACCTACACTCACCGCATTAATACCCGTTAAGGAGTATTTAATGCGGGTAATTTTTTTAAGGTCTTCCCAGAAAGGGACAATAAACAACACTAATATTACTCCGGGTAAATTAATTCCTATAACTCCAACTACCCCTCCCAAAATCTGTCCACTTATCCCGAAACCAAAATTACGCATACTCAATGCACCCAAATAACTTGTAAAAGAAAATGTCGGGCCTGGCAATGCCTGTTGCAAAGCGAAACCCGATAAAAAACCCGAAGCACTAAGATATTGCTTCATTTGTACAAACTCGGTAAACATTAGTGGAACTAAAACTTGTCCACCCCCAAAAATCACAATACCATTGCGGTAAAAATTTTCAAAAAGCCTGATGGGCAAACTAAATGGTGATGTTCTATTAATTATAGCTCCCATAAGAGCTAAAATCAACAATACACCAAAAAAATAACTTAGCTTTTTGGGATTGATATTTGAAAATAAATTCAATCTGATATTACTTTCTTCTGCTGGTGTACCTATTGCCGATGATATCATCCCTCCCATTAATATGGCCAAGGGAAAAACGTAAGCATTTCTCAAAACCAAAGTGACAATAACAGCCGAGATTGCTAAAAATATAGTTAACTGTGATACTAAAATCCTTTTAGCAAGATTAAATGCCCCATAAGCTACAATTCCAAGTGCAATGGGCTCTACATATTCCAGAATATCGGTGAACTTGCCTTTCTGATCCAGCTTTCCAAAAGTTATAGCTGCAAAGGTCATAATTGCAGCTGACGGCAAAATCCAGATTAAAAAAGTGATGATTGAAAGCTTTAATCCTCCTACTTTATAAGCAACACCGACAAGTGTTTGCGTAGACGCCGGACCAGGCAATACTTGTGCAAGCGCATTTAATTCCAATAGTTCTTCTTCAGAAATAAATGCCACATTTTTCACAAAATATTTGAGCAGAAGTGCCAAATGTGCCTGTGCTCCCCCAAAAGCCGTAAAAGTAAAAAGAGTTACATTTCTAATAAACAACAACTGCCTTTTGCTCACCTGCTTCAATTTAGTTAATCATCTTCATAATCTAAACCAGCTGCCGAGTTGTATGCTCCCTGAAGTTCCGAAAAAGCATGCATATCTCTTTTTGTCCTGGCTGCTAGCATCCCTTTCTGATAAATTTCTAAAGCAGCATCTGTTTGATCTAATTTCTGATAAAGTTTCCCCAGATGATAATAAGTCCCCACATAATCTGGATGGTCATTTATCAGCTTTAAGTAATATTCCAACGCTTTTTCAGTATCATTTGAACTGTTATACTCTGTAGCCAGAGCATACAGAACAAAGGGATCATTAGGATCACTTTCTAAAAACTCCAATAACTTTATTAATCGGGTACTTTGCATTTTAATTCCCTGCTTTTTTAATTAGATTTGCAAAAAGACATTTAGAAGTTTAAGGACTTCTTTAACCTTTAACAATCAAATATATTAATTCTATGAACCCATCTTTGGGTTAAATATTAAAAATCAATATGTGATCCTATGAAAATATTAGTTTGTATCAGTAATGTGCCCGACACGACGACAAAAATAACTTTTACCAACGATAATACACAATTCAATACAGCAGGAGTACAATTTATTGTCAACCCTTATGATGAAATTGCGTTATCAAGAGCAATTGAGCTTTGCGAAGGTGGAAAAGGAACAGTTACGGTAGTCAATGTGGGTGAGAGTTTTACAGACCCAACTATTAGAAAAGCTTTAGCTATTGGAGCTGATGATGCAGTCAGAATTAATGCTGCGCCAAGAGATGCTTATTTTACAGCATACCAAATCGCTGAATATGCAAAGGCCAATGATTATGATATGATCCTTTGCGGACGTGAGTCGATTGACTACAATGGTTCGCAAGTAGCTGCCATGGTTGGGGAATTTTTAGATATCCCATCAATATCTATTATTAAAAAGTTAGATTACGATGGATCAACTGCAACAATTGAGCGTGAAATTGAAGGCGGTAAAGAAGTAATTTCAGTGACTGGAAAATTCATAGCTAGTTGTGCAGAAGGAACTGCTGAACCGAAAATCCCAAATATGAGAGGAATTATGTCAGCACGTACTAAGCCCCTTCAGGTAGTTGAAGCTAAAGATATAGCACAACTTAGTAAAGTACAGCAATTTGAAACACCTCCACCCCGTGGCGCAGTTAAATTAGTACCAGCAGAAGAAACTGCTAAATTAATCGACCTATTACACCACGAGGCAAAAGTTATCTAGACTCCAGCTTCAAATTTTAAATCATTTAATCAAGACCTTATGTCAGTTTTAGTATATGTAGAACAAGTTGATGGTAAATTTAAGAAATCAGTTTATGAAGCGGTTTCTTATGCAAAAGCCATTGCAGATAAACAAAATAGCAATTTAACAGCCATTTCTATTGGTAATGTTGGTGAGCCGGAACTTAAAGAATTGGGTAAATATGGTGCTTCAAAGATTTTGAATGTTTCTAATGATCAATTAAAGAACTTTGTAAACCAAGCTTATGCAGCAGTAATTGCTGAAGCAGCGAAAAAAGAAAATGCTGACATTGTAGTTTTGTCTAATTCATTCTCAGGAAAGGGATTGGCACCTCGTATTGCAGTAAAACTTGAAGCTGGATTAGTTGATGGTGCTATTGAGTTGCCACAACTAGATGGTGGAAAATTCCAGGTAAAGAAAACAGCATTCTCTGGAAAAGCCTTTGCTGTAACAGAACTAACTTCTGCAGTAAAAGTAATTGCGGTTAATCCAAATGCATTTGGCACTAAGGAAAATGCTACGGATGCAACAATTGAGACTTTTAATCCTGAAGTAAAATCAACTGACCTTACTGCTATCGTAAAAGAGGTTGTCAGGGCTACAAATAAAGTTTCATTACCAGATGCAGAACTTGTTGTTTCCGCAGGCAGAGGTCTTAAAGGCCCTGAGAACTGGGGAATGATAGAAGAATTGGCTGATTTGCTTGGTGCTGCTACAGCATGCTCTAAACCAGTCTCAGATGCAGACTGGAGACCACACTCAGAACACGTTGGACAAACTGGTATTGCCATCAGTCCAAATTTGTATATTGCAATAGGTATTTCGGGAGCTATTCAGCACTTAGCGGGTGTTAGTTCTTCAAAAGTAATTGTAGTTATCAATAAAGATCCTGAAGCTCCATTCTTTAAAGTTGCTGACTATGGAATTGTTGGTGATGCATTTGAAGTAGTACCAAAATTAATTGAGGCATTAAAAGCACATAAAGGGTAATATTTGTCATTCTGAGCTTGCTAAATAAGTAATGTTTTTAGCAAGCTTAACATGACATTTCAGCAAAATGAAGAAAGTAAAACTAGACATCGTTGGTTTATCTTATAGCCAAACCCAATCCGGGGCCTATGCACTCGTGCTTGGAGAAGTAAATGGTAGAAGACGGTTACCAATTATAATTGGTGCGTTC
Organism: Pedobacter sp. ASV1-7; assembly: GCF_040203335.1. Taxonomy (NCBI): domain Bacteria; kingdom Pseudomonadati; phylum Bacteroidota; class Sphingobacteriia; order Sphingobacteriales; family Sphingobacteriaceae; genus Pedobacter; species Pedobacter sp. ASV1-7. The sequence goes on from NZ_JBEHBV010000002.1 coordinate 311,203, forward strand.
GAAGCACAGGCTATCGCCATAGAGATAGAAAAAATGACCCCGAGCAGGCCCTTAACCCATGACCTATTCAAGACATTTGCACAGATTTATAATATTGAAATTCAGGAAGTCCTGATTTACAACCTGGTAGAAGGTGTATTTTATGCCAAACTAATTTGCACAGATGGAAAAACCACACACGAAATTGATGCCCGTACTTCTGATGCAATTGCATTAGCCGTTCGTTTCAACGCCGCTATTTATACCTACGAGTTCATTTTATCATCGGCCGGTATTGTAATAGAAGGTAATGATTTTCTTTTTTTGGAAAATATGGATACACTTCCAAAAGAAAAAGGAGCTGAAGACCTTTCCTCCATCCCATCTTCAAGTTATAAATCATTAAGTATAGAAGAATTAAATCAAAAGCTTCAGGAAGCGCTAGCAGAAGAGGCCTATGAAAAAGCTGCCCGCATACGTGACGAACTAAACAAAAGAAATAATGAACGTTAAGTTTCGCTTAACCCTGATGAGTTTTATGCAATTCTTCGTCTGGGGTGCCTGGCTAATCACTATAGCTAATTACTGGTTCGGCACAAAACAATGGGATGGCACACAATTCGGTGCCATTTTTGCCACTATGGGTTTTGCTTCACTTTTAATGCCCACGTTAAGTGGTATTATTGCCGACAAATGGGTAAATGCAGAAGTCCTTTATGGTATTCTGCATATTTTGTATGCGGGTGTTTTATTTTATTTACCACAAGTAAATAGCCCTAATGGTTTCTTTTGGGTAATGTTAGTAGCCATGTGTTTTTACATGCCTACTATATCTTTAAGCAATTCAATTTCCTATACGACGTTAAAATCCGGATCATTTGATGTGATTAAGGACTTCCCTCCAATCAGAGTATGGGGTACTATAGGTTTTATTGTTGCTATGTGGACAACAAACTTAACAGGAAATAAAGCTACTGCTTATCAATTCTATATTGCCGGAACTGCAGCGCTTGCATTAGGTCTATATGCCTTTACCCTACCTAAATGTCAACCGCAAGGTATAAAAACAGAAAAGAAATCTTTTGCACAAACTTTAGGTCTGGAGGCATTTAAGCTATTTGCGAACTATAAAATGGCTTTATTCTTCATCTTTTCTATGTTCTTAGGTGGTGCACTTCAACTGACCAATGCTTATGGTGATGTATTTTTAGATGAATTTAAATTGTTTCCTACCTATGCAGACTCATTTGTCATCAGGTACTCTACTATTATCATGTCTATTTCACAGGTTTCAGAAACCCTGTTTATATTAGCGATCCCTTTCTTTTTAAAGCGATTTGGTATCAAGAAAGTAATTGTGATTGCAATGCTGGCATGGGTGTTACGTTTCGGTTTTTTTGCTTATGGTGACCCTGCAGGTAATTTATGGATGATTGTTATGTCATGCGTTGTATATGGAATGGCTTTCGATTTCTTCAACATTTCAGGTTCTCTTTTTGTAGAAACTTCTACAACTGCTAAAACACGTTCCTCTGCACAAGGGATGTTTATGATGATGACTAATGGATTTGGAGCAGTATTCGGTAGTCTGGTATCAGGATGGATGATAGATAAATATTTCACTAAACACTACAACGATATTCAATCGCTTGCGGCTATAGCCAACACAGAACCTACAAATCAGCACTTACTTACCTTTTTAAAAAATAAGGGCATAGATGTATTAACGAATGGAGATTTAAGCCGTGCTTTAGATGTTAAAGACTGGCACCATATATGGCTTTCTTTTACAGCTTATGCATTGACTATCACTATTGTATTTGCTATTATGTTTAAGCATAAGCACAGCATTGCAGAAGAAAAAGCTATAGAACAAAAACTAGGTCATTAAGATTATAAAAAAATCCCCGCTCATTTGAACGGGGATTTTCTTTTTATATAATTCAGAATATTACCTGTCTTTTATTGCAACAAACTTCCTGTCTGTATGGCCAACATATATTTGGCGCGGACGGCCAATTGGTTCTTTATTCTCATGCATTTCTTTCCATTGAGCAATCCATCCTGGTAATCGTCCCAATGCAAACAACACAGTAAACATATCAGTTGGGAATCCTAAAGCTCTGTAAATAATACCAGAATAGAAATCAACATTTGGGTATAATTTACGTTGAACAAAATAAGGATCGTTTAATGCGGCTTCTTCCAGTTTTTTGGCAATTTCTAAAACAGGATCATCAATACCTAACTTTTCTAAGATATCATCACATGCTTTTTTAATGATTTTAGCTCTTGGATCAAAGTTTTTATAAACTCTATGTCCGAAACCCATCATACGGAAAGGATCGTTTTTATCTTTAGCTTTATTAATCCATTTTTCTGTATCACCACCATCTTCTTTAATCAATTCAAGCATTTCAATAACAGCTTGGTTTGCGCCACCATGAAGCGGCCCCCATAAGGCATCAATACCTGCCGACACAGAAGCATATAGATTACAATCAGATGAACCAACCATTCTTACTGTAGATGCTGAGCAATTTTGCTCGTGATCAGCATGTAGAATAAGTAATGTGTTCATGGCGCTAACTACTACAGGATCAATTTCGATTTCTTCAGTACGCTGACCAAAAATCATGTTAAGGAAATTACTTACGTAATCATACTTATTTTTAGGATAAATAAGTGGATGACCTAATGATTTTTTATAAATGAAAGAAACGATAGTCGGGAATTTAGCCAGTAATTTAATCATCGTCAGATCCATCGATTCCGGAGATGAATTTGCTTTTAATGATTCAGGATAGAATGTCGATAAAGAACAAACTAAAGAAGATAACTGGGCCATTGGATGTGATTTCGAAGGATATCCATCCAAAAACTTTTTCATATCCTCATGAATCAACGTATGTCTGCTAATTTGCAACTGGAAGTCTGCTAGTTGACTTTCTGTTGGTAAATCACCATATATTAATAAATATGCTACTTCTAAAAATGTAGATTTCTCTGCCAGTTCCTCGATTGGATATCCACGGTATTTTAAAATACCCAGTTCACCGTCTAAAAATGTTATTGCACTCTTTGTTGAGCCCGTATTCTTGTATCCTAAATCTAAAGTGATATGACCTGTTAAATCTCTAAGTTTAGAAATATCAATAGCCTTCTCCCCTTCAGTTCCTGTGATAACGGGGAATTCATACACTTTTCCATCAATCTTAATTTCTGCAATATCTGACATATATATTCTTAAATTTATAAAAACAAACTTAACCAATTCATTCTAATTGGCTTCTAGCTTAAATAACAAAACTGTTAAATTATTATTAAATATGGGTCAACGCCAGGTAAATTACAAGGCAGTTTTTATTGTTTCTACTACTCGACCACATTCCATCATTTCATCACCATAATATGGATTTTGTATTTTTTGCTCACTTGACAACCAGTCACCGCCATCGCCGTTGTTGGCCATTGGACAATGTTGAACAAAAATAGCTCCCTTAGTAATATCTGCATGCTTAAATAGCGCAATTACATCCGAACTTAATGAAGTAAACTCTTTACGTTGGGTTGCAATATCTGAAGCTGTAGCAATCTTTCCAGCAATCAATGCTGTATTTTCACAGCCTTTATAACTCGCTAAATCAGCTTTAAGCACATCAGCAGCTTTTTTAGCTTCATCAAATTTTGTGGCCACCAAAGCATCTTTTAATATAATGTAACCATTATAAATAGACTGAACTTTAGGCTCTTTTAATTCTACTTCAGTAGAAGCTGCAGAGGCTGCAGCTGTAGTTGTCGTGTCCGAATTCCCTGCTACTTTCTTTTCTGTATTTGTGCAAGAAACTATCCCTGCGATTAGCATTACTGCCAGATATTTTCTCATGTATTTTTTTTTGGTTAAAATACCAATTTAATTTTAAATAAATAAGAAAGCTCCTGATTTTTTCAGGAGCTTTGTATAATTAGCAGAAAAATAGTATTATAATTTGAAACCATAGGCAATACGTAGCGCAACCTGGCCTACTGTTCCACCACCAACTGGTACTCCTTCATATTTAACCCCCAGATCTAGTCCGCTACTCCAAGCATAGCCTATTGCAGGTGCATATACAAAGTGTGTCCCTGAATTTTCTGTCACCCCAAAAGCGGCACCAACTTCTGCTAAAGCATATGGACCGGAGCCTGTTTCATCCAAAAACACTTTTACCCCAGTTTTCAGCGGAATATAACCGTAATCACTCACTTTAACATTATTAGCCAGGTCTTCTCCCATAAAGTGAGTATACCCAGTTGTTACAGGAATTGAAACTTGTTTTGATACATCAAACTGTAACCTGGCATCAGCACCAAGCGCGAAATTATATCCATCATTAGTAGGAATACCAAGGTTCAAACCTATTCCTAGTTTCTGAGCATTTGCATTTGTAGTAAAAAATAATGCCACAACAGCTACTGCCGAGGCAATAAATTTGCTAGTTCTATTCATTGATACATTTTTACGTTATTCAATCAGGATTATCCTGATTTTATATACAATGTTGCAAACCCTATGCCATAGATTTAAAATTGTAGAAAAAATAAAAAGGCTCCTGAAAATTCAGGAGCCTTTTTATTTTAATTATTTATCTCGCTAATTACAGTTTAAAGCTATAAGCTAAACGTAAAGCAAACTGACCGTTTTGTGGTCTGAATGTGTTAGAAGTTCTTTGTTGAGTAACACCTTCGTATCTAGCACCGATATCAAAACCACCAGCAGTCTGGTAACCTAAACCACCTGAATAGATAAATGACTCTTTAGAATCTTTTTCAGTACCGAAACCAAAACCAGCTTCACCTGATAAATATAAACCACCGATTTGAGGGAATACTTTAACACCAGCTTTTACTGGGATAAAGTTATAATCTTCACCTTGACCATCTTTCGCTTTGAATGAAGTATAACCACCAGTTGCAGTAAGTGCTAATTCTCTTGACAATTCAAATTGGAAACCTAGATCTGCACCATAAGCATATTCGAATGGAGATTTGTCAGTAGTAGTTCCACCACTAATACCGATACCTAAACGTACACCTTTAGCATCTTCTCTTGTTTGAGCTTGAGTAGCCGTTGCAGTAAACATAAACAAACCTGCTGCAATAGCTAAAATTCCAGTAACTTTTTTCATCTTTTTAATTTCAATTATATAAAACTTATTTGTGTATTATAAATATATATTTAATTGTCGATAAATTATTAATACCTCTAACTAAATAACTATTTATTACTCCCCTTTGCAAAACGTATGCCACATTTCTTAACTATCAATTATTAATTTACAATAATAAAGATGTTAAATGTTCACCATTTTACTTCAAAATATGCCCTGACTGTTAAAAAAGGAGTTATACAAATCCAGCGCTTGTTGGGTAGGGTCAGTTTTTTCAGTCGATTTTATCCAATGAATTTTAACACCATCCTTTTCCATTTTCCTAAAAAAAGTCATCTGACGCTTTGCAAACTGACATATCGCTATTGTTAATTTCTCAACTAATGTCCTATAATCGATTTCACCTAAAATATACGTTACAACATACTTATATTCAAGACCATAGAACTGAAGCTTCTCTATAGAAACACCTGATTGCATCAATTGCTCCACCTCATTTATAAGGCCTTCATTTAACCTTAATTCCAAGCGGCTAATGATGCTTTGCCTACGCAAATTCAGTTCAGGTTCTAACCCAATTACACACGAATTAAATGTTGGTCTTACTACTTTGTCAAGTTTATGGTCAGTTAGATATGAAGAAACTTCTATGGCTCTAATAATTCTCTTCCGAGAAGACAAATCTGCGTGAGCTGTAAATTTATGAGAATATTTTGACAATAAATGTATTAGTTCTTCCGTTTCCAACTTAAGCAAAGTTGTCCTTAATGTAGGATTTGGTGGAATTGCTGTGTATTCATGGTCTTGCAGGACGCTGTGAATATACATACCACTGCCACCACATAATATTGGCAGTGCATTTTTGTCAGTTATTTTTTCAAAAGCACGATAAAAGTCTTCTTTAAATTCATTTACATTATAACTGTCGCCTGCCTTTTTAATGTCTATTAAATGATACTGGATTCTCTTTCCATTAATTATATATTCATCAAGATCTTTCCCTGTGCCAATATCCATTCCTTCAAATACCTGTCTGCTATCGCCACTAATGATTTCGCCTTTTAAAATATTTGCCAAATTCACAGCTAACTTTGTTTTACCAGAAGCAGTGGGGCCCAATATGATTAGAAGTGGATTTTTAGTCATTATTTAATTAAACTTTATTCAAGTATAGTATATATTTAAGATTGCCTGTATTAAACACTGCGGCAAATTTATCTTGACCAAGATCCGGCATACGATGTGGAAAATATCTGATCATCTCCTCTTTTTGTAACCATATCTTAGCTGGAGGAGTAGTTTCAACGAGTTTAAAACCAGAAAGTTCATAAGCATTCCCTAGCGACCAATCACGATCTGCATAACTCATTACGTCATCAGGTTGAATTAATTTTATAAAATGCTTAAGTAACTTTGTGAAGCCCCCTGTAACTGTATAGCCCATTAAAGTAGCAAAACGAATCAGTTCTACAGATCTATAACTGGCAGAAATTCCTTTCATCCATCTCAAATTACTAAAACAGGCTACTGCCACAGTTTGTCCGTCTATTTGAAGTGCAAATTTATACCGCGCTTTAGCAGAGGCTTGAATATGATTTGCAATTAAAAAATCATCCACTTCCGCTTGATCAATTACGGTAACCAGCCCCTTTCGCCCATGCAACCTTTTATTTAAGCCTAAAATAGACTTAATTCTTCCGATTACCTGCTCTTGCCTGGTTAGCCAAATATCTTCCCATAACTGAACTAAAACCACATTTTTAAGCTGATATACCGATTGTAAATCAATTAATTCCGAAGCAGAATAATCATTATCTAGGGGAATCAGATTAATGACCAGCTTGTCGTTGATCAGTATCAAATCATACCGATCATATATTTCAGTGCTTGCAATAACTCCATTATCCTGCAGTGCAATCCAAACACTGTTTTGCCAGATCAATCCTATACCCAACCCTTTTCCTTATATAATCTGAATCCTTCTGCCAATGCACTTTCAATACTCGCTAACAATGTATCGTCCAATTTTTTGATACGAAAACAAGATTTCCCTTTTAATAATTTCAACAGACCAGGATCAAAAATCTCTTTCATTTTTTCAGGTTCTGCATAAACAGGCATAAAATAGAAGCCAACGTGTCCTTTAAAAATCTTTACTTCTGCAAAATAAACTTCATTTCTCTTTTTCCCTTCAATAACCACATTCATATCACTCCACAGATCAAAAGTTGTTTCACTGTTTATCCTGTTGCTAAACCCTTGTGCAGTGTAAGGTTGTAATACTGCTCTTATCGTTTGAAATATTTCTATGAAGTCTGTTTTCATTATATTGATGATAAAATTTATTTAGATAACATCTTAAAAACCATATTGTTTATTTACCTAAATCAAGCCACCATTCTTTTGACGGATAATGTTCATCCAAAACAACAGACTCACCCAGTAAGGGGGTTGTAATTTTAAAATTATCAGCTTTAGCCTGTTTTGCTACACGGATAGCTGGATCATCCCAGCTGTGCATTGCTAAAGCAAACTTCCCCCAGTGTACCGGAAGTAATACCTTAGCATTTAAATCTTTAGCTGCCTGAACTGTTTGCTCAGGAAACATATGTATCAATGGCCAAAAAGCATTATACTGTCCACATTCTAGAATTGCCAAATCAAAAGGGCCATATTTCTCCCCCACTTGTTTAAAATGAGTATCATAGCCTGAATCGCCGCCTAAATATAACTTATGACTAGCCCCCTGCAATACAAAAGCTGACCATAGGGTTTGATTTCTTTTAAATCCTCTACCGGTAAAATGGCGTGCTGGTGTAGCAATAAATCTCAGCCCGTTAGCAGTAACATTTTCATTCCATGCCAACTCTACAATTTTATCTGCAGGCACTCCCCAACGTTCCAGATGTGCTCCTACACCTAAAGAAGTAATAAAAAGTTTGGTTTTACTTTTCAGCTTTAATATGCTCTGATAATCCAGATGGTCATAATGATCATGCGTAATCAATACAATATCGAGGTAAGGAAAATCCTCCACTTTCACAAAATCTGTCCCCTTAAAATTACGAGTTCCAATAAAAGAGAATGGAGATGGACGTTCACTAAAAACAGGATCTACAAGTACCTTTACCCCATCAACCTGTAAGTAATATGAAGAATGACCAAACCAAATAAGCGTGGTTTTATTACTGGTCGTGAAATCTGGCTTAACATGTGGCAGAGCCTTTTTAGGTGAACTATTATCGTTGCCCTTTATCATTCCAACAAGCATATCCCAATAACTTACGCTATCCGGCTTCATTGGTGTTGGAGAAAGGTTCTCAAGCGTGCCATCAGCTTTAAAATTACTAAGCTTCTTAAGTTTTTCCAGCCTCGTTCCTTCAGATACAGAGCCAAACACAGGTAAGTTCAGTACCCATACTGTTGCCAGTGCGAATACTACAATTATGACCAAAATGGAATACATAAATTTCTTCATTTACAATTAATCAGCTTTCGTTTCAACTACTGCTCCCGCTGTTGGCTGTGGTGCTGATGCCAATTTTGCAGCAAGTGTATTTCCTGACAGCAATAACTCATTAGTTATAGCAGTTGTATATTCTGCAATTTCCGCTTTAAAATCAACTACAGACGCGCCAGAACGTATTTCTTCCAGACGTTTTTCCCACTGACCTGTTAATTCTGCCTGTGCAATTTTCTGATCTTTTACTACATCATATACAGCTAAACCTTTAGTAGTAGGTACCAGATTACGTTTCTCCCTCGATATATATTCCCTGTTAATCAGTGTTTCGATAATTGAGGCCCTTGTTGCAGGTGTACCCAATCCACTATCCTTCATTGCATATCTCAATTCTTCATCTTCAATATCCTTTCCAGATGTTTCAAGGGCTTTTAATAAGGAGGCCTCATTGTACATTGGCTTAGGCTTCGTTTGTTTTTCCAACAAGGCCTTGTTTGTAATCGGTAACTCTTCACCTTTCTTAACTTTTGGTAAAGCAGGATTATCCTCATCTTTCTTTTCTTCGTCAGACTCGTTAAATACCGACCTCCATCCAGCAGAACGAATAACAGTTCCATTTGCTATAAATAATGAACCTGATTCAACCGATATTTTAGTAATTTCTTTAACACACTCCTGATGAAAAGCCTCGAGCATCCGTCCAACGACCATATCATAAACCGCCTGCTGATCACTACCTAAATGATACGGAACTTCACCGGTTGGCAGAATAGCATGGTGATCTGTTACCTTCTTCGCATTCACACTTCTTTTATTTAATGGAATACTCTGTAAAAATTCAGCCTGTCTGCCAAAATCCTTATGTGATTTTAATTTATCAATCAATGTCGGCACCCCAGCAAATACATCATCACCTATATACCTGCTCCCAGTACGCGGATAGGTAACCAGTTTACTTTCATACAACCCCTGTAAAAGACTAAGTGTCTGATCAGCTGTGTAACCCTTACGTTTATTAGCTTCCTGTTGTAAACTACTTAAATCATGCAATAATGGAGGTGGTTCTTTCCTTGGCTTCGCTTCAACGCTTATAATCTTAGCACCATTGGTAAACCCAGATGCTACATCTTCAATTTTAGCCAGCAGTTCTTCGGCATCTTCCTTTTTATCGAAATTGTTGACAGACATTGCTCTGAATAGTTGTCCGTCTTTATCTACCTGAATAGCCAATTGATAATAAGCTTGCGGAACGAAGTTTTTAATCTCCAGAAACCTTGAACAAATCATAGCTAAAGTTGGTGTTTGCACCCTACCCAGCGATAAAACAGATCGATTTCCAGCCGAGATACTCAATGCCTGTGTTGCATTCATCCCTACCAGCCAGTCTGATTCAGACCTCATATGCGCTGAATTAAACAAAGTATCATACTCTGTTCCTGGTTTCAGATTTCTGAACCCTTCTTTAATAGCTTCATCAGTTTGTGATGAAATCCAAAGTCTACGGAAAGGTTTTTTACATTTTAAAAAGTAATAGATATATCGGAAAATGAGTTCACCTTCCCGCCCTGCATCCGTTGCAACAATAATCTCCTCAGCTTCATCGAACAGCTTTTTAATAATATCAAGTTGTTTACGCACTCCAGGGTCCTCAACCATCCCATCTTTGGTTTTTATTTTCCGGATAGCCAGTTTAAATTTCTTCGGCAACATTGGTAAATGCTGCCTGCGCCAACCGATAAAACCATAATCCTGTGGCGGAGCAAGCTGCAATAAATGCCCGAATGCCCAGGTAAAAGAGTAACCTTTCCCCTCTATATAGCCGTCTTTTTTAGTTGTAGCACCAAAAACCTTAGCCAATTCACGTCCCACCGAAGGTTTCTCTGCAATAACAATCTTCATAATTATTCAAAAATATCTAAACCAATCTTAAAAGTGTTACAATGCGCATCAACAATATCTTTAATGTTTGGCGAGTATCCACCTCCCATACTTACCTGAACAGGTAAATTATTGTCTTTACAAAATTGCAATACCAACCTGTCTCTTTCTTTACATCCCTCTTTGCTCATTGCGAGTTTCCCTAGTTTATCAGTTTCCAGTACATCAACACCTGATAAATAGAACACAAAATCGGGTTTATGTTCCATTAATAATGGAAATGATTCCTCCAGTTTATTCAGATACAATCGATCTGTTATTCCATCTTCCAATGGAACATCCAGGTCAGAACGTTCTTTTCTGAATGGAAAATTTTTATCGCCATGCATAGAAAATGTAAACACCCGTGGCTCATTATAAAAAATCTCTGCCGTACCATTGCCCTGATGAACATCTAAATCTATCATTAAAATACGGCTGGCTAAATTATTCTTCAATAAATAGTTTGCAGCAATAGCCTGATCATTCAATAAACAAAAACCTTCCCCCCAATTACTGCCAGCATGATGTGTACCACCAGCAATATTAAAAGCAATTCCATATTCCAGCGCAAATAAAGCCCCATCAACCGTACCTTTAGCAATGCTGATTTCACGCTCTAACAATTGTGCATTTAAAGGGAAACCAATTCTTCTCTGCTCTTTTGGAGAAAGTGTAAGGAATTTAAGTTCATTCCAATAATCTTTATTATGCGACAATAATATGACATCCTCTTCCAATTGATCGGGGGTAAACAAATTGTTTTGAGCAATTACCCCTTCATGCATTAATTGTTCAGGAATTAGTTCATACTTCAGCATTGGAAAACGGTGCCCTTCAGGTAAAGGATGTGCATATAAGGGGTGCCAGGCTATCATCACCATCTTATTTAAGGATTTCTCCTACATGCTTTTCAATATTCAGACAAATCTCGTTTACAGGCAGGTCGTTGGCATCCTCGCCAAAAGGATTTTCAATTTCCTCAGCAATCAGTTCTAAACTAGCCAGTACATACAAAATAAAAGGCACAATAGGTATTACAAAATAACCTAAGCTAAATACCCATCCAAAAGGCAATGTAATCACATAAATAAAAATAAACTTCTTAATAAAAGCGCTGTACGAATATGGTATTGGTGTATTCTTAATTCGTTCGCAACCACCACAAACCTCTGTAAATTGCTGAACGTCATCATTTAGAATTATCAGTTGCTGACCTGTAATTTCTCCATTTGCTTCCAGTTCAAAAATCCTGGAGGATATTCTTGCAACTACCTGATTTGGAATATGTTTACCACCATCTACCTCTATTAAAACACTGTTTTTACCAAAATACTGCTTTTCTCTTAAATGCTCTTTTAATGCAAAAGCATACTTTGCAATTGCATATTCAAAAAATTCATTATGATTTTCCTTTAATTTTAATGCTTTTATTTTGATGGCAAAATTACGACTGACATTAGTTAGTAAACCTAATTGCCTACGACCTTCCCACCATCTATCGTAAGAAGTATTAGTTCTGAAAACCAACAACATAGAAATCACAAAACCCAATAGATTATGCATCATTCCTATATTTTTCACAAAGGTGGTTTCAGCAAGTTTCAGATAATTCAATTCAAAGTAGGCAATAATTCCAGAGAACACTGCCACACTAATCATCAAAGGCCATAAAGTACGGATGGTATCCGCTTTATGAACATGAAATATAAAAGTTACCCAGTCTTTTGGATTATAATTTATCATATTATTTTCTATTCAGAATATTAGATTTTGCTTAAGATATTTATTAATTAAAGTATCCGTTTACTGATATCTAGCAATAAGGCTCCCATAGTAAATACATCCTCAAAAGAATTGTATAGCGGCACTGGACTTAGCCTGATCACATTAGGTTCGCGCCAGTCACCCAGTACATTATTAGCAACTAATTCCTGGAATACCTCTTTTCCCTTTTGCTTAGCAATAATAGAAACCTGAGCACCACGATCTGCCTCTGTGATTGGTGTAATAATCTTATATTGTTCATTGCCAAGCGCCTTATTCACCTCATTAACAACAAAGAATAAATAAGCTGTTAAACTCTTACTTTTCTCTCTTAAAGGCTCCATAAAACCGGCCTTTTCAAAACTTTGTAAGGCTGCATAATACAAAGCCATAGGCATAACCTGAGTACAGCTAACCTGCCATCCATCTGCCCCAGCTTCGGGTAAGAAACCTTTTTCCATCTTAAAACGCTGTTCTTCCTGATATCCCCACCATCCCGCAAAACGGTTCATTTTAGCATCAGAGAAGTGCTTTTCATGAACAAAAATCCCACTGATACCACCAGGGCCTGAGTTTTGATATTTGTATGAACACCAGCAGGCAAAATCAACACCCCAGTCGTGTAATTTCAACGGAACATTTCCAGCTGCATGTGCCAGGTCAAACCCTACTACTGCACCAACTTCATGCCCTGCTTTAGTAATGGCATCCATATCAAACCACTGTCCGGTAAAATAATTTACGCCACCAAATAAAACCAATGCAATATCATTTCCATTTTCTGCAATAGCACTTGTTATATCTTCAGTTCTTAAAGTATACTCTCCCTCTCTGGCTGCAACTTCTATAATAGCAATTGATGGATCATAACCATGAAAACGGACCTGACTTTCAATCGCATACTGATCAGATGGAAAGGCTCCAGCTTCCATTATAATCTTAAACCTGCTGGAGGTTGGTTTATAGAAACTAACCATCAGCAAATGTAGATTTACGGTCAAAGTATTCATCGGACAAACCTCAGCAGCACTGGCTCCTACTAATGGCGCCATCATTTTTTTCAACTTCTTATGATAAAACATCCATGGCGTTTCACCTTCAAACCATCCCTCTACAGCAAGATTTTCCCAGTTGTTCAACTGCTCATTTAAGACCTCACGTGCAGCTTTAGGTTGAACACCTAAAGAGTTACCACATAGATAAATAAATGGTTTACCATTTTGATTAGGAAATAAAAAATCTTGTCTAAATTCACGCAGAGGATCTGCCTGATCAAGCGACTGTGCGAATATTAAAGTGTTTTCAAAATTCATTGTTTCAAATATCTGCAAAAACGAGGATAAATTAATCCCGGTAATCATTTTGTTATCCACAACAAAAGCTACAGGCTGGCAGCAAGGATTATAGGAACAGGCAGTATTAAAAAATCAGGTATTTGGTTTACTAACAAATTTATTGCCTTTGATATAATATCGCCAAGGCAATAAAGCATGATCGCCTGCATAATCAACACCTACTCTTGGAACCGAAATAATATCCTCAGACCTAACCACCAAACCATTATCTTCAATCCAAATTTCTTCTCCACAAAGATCTTTAGCATTCAATGCTTTATCAATTCCCATTGCTTTAGCCAATGCACCGGGGCCAGCTGTTAAAACAGGTTTTAAAACAGTTTTATTTCTTCTATGCAACATAATATCCAAACCGTTTACCGGCTCTAATCCCCTTATCAACACCGCATGAGGCGTTCCTTTAGGAGCTGTAACTACATTAAATAGGTGATGAATGCCATAGCATAAGTAAACATATGACATACCTCCCTGATCATACATAATTTTGGTGCGATCCGTGAATCTGCCGCCATAAGCGTGAGAAGCTTTATCTTCCACGCCCTTATACGCTTCAGTTTCTACTATAGTTCCAGAGGTAAGTACCCCATCTATAAATGTATACAACTGTTTACCCAGTAATTGAACGGCAAGCTGGTTAACATCTGTATCCTGATAAAATGAATAAGGTAATTTAGACATTCAATATCTTAACTATTTCCTTTAAATACTTAGCATCAATATCATCAAAATGAGAAAGATATTGACTATCAACATCCAGTACTCCAATTATTTCTTCCCCTCGATACAAAGGTAAAACGATCTCCGACCTTGAAGCTGAAGCACAAGCAATATGCCCTGGAAACAGATCTACATCCGGCACAACCAAAACTTCATTCTGTTGCCATGAGGCACCACACACACCTTTACCTTTTTTAATCCTGGTACAAGCTACAGGTCCCTGAAAAGGTCCCAAGACTAATTCATCACCTTTAACGAGGTAAAATCCTACCCAAAACCATTTGAATTGCTCTTTCAAAGCAGCTGCAACGTTAGCAAGGTTAGCTATCTGGTCGCGCTCTCCTTCCAACAAAGCTGTTATCTGAGGAATAATTGACTTATATTGAGCTTCTTTATCTATATCTGTATTTATAATTAAATCTTCTGCCATTGTTAGAAAGTTGAATTACAAAAATACAAAAGGAAATTTAAAGCAAGATATTCTTAATTTCTGCTACTTTTAACGAAATTCGAAGAAAATGACCCAAGATAAGACATGAGCAATTCATCAAAATTACTATTGCTATTTTCTTTATTTCTTTTTGTAATAGTATCTAAAACTGGCTATGCACAGAAAAATCTTCTATCCGGTTTTGTAATTGATGGAACTATTATTGGTGTAAAGGATAGTACTATTGTTAAGTTATTTGATATTGATGCATCAAAAATATTAGATTCGTCTTATACAATCAACGGTAAATTTAAACTCAGAGGTAGTGTAGATAAACCAACTTCTTGTTGGTTACAATGTTTAAACGAATACTCCATCATTCAGGTAGAAAATTCACCCATGACATTTTATTCTCCTCTCAAGAATATGAAATTAGAATCAATCGTTACAGGAGGAAAGGAACAATCGCTACAAACCAAACTTGATCATATTCAACGTCCATATGAACGCATTTATACCTTGGCTTACGATAGTTTGAACAATAAAAACTATAGAGATAGCCTGCACCGAATCAAGCTTTTTAAAATAATCAAAAAGGCTAGTGAAGCATACATGAATATTTATGTTGCTTATGGAAAGAAACATATTAATTCCCATTTAGGATTGGATATTGTTTATAGAAACAGGAATAAAGTACCTAAGGATTCTATATTAATACTTTATAATAGTTTACCACTTGAAATGAGAAAAAATAACGTCGCATTAGCTTTAAAACTATATGCTGTAAATCACACTCTTAAAAAAGGAGATGTTTTTTTAGATTTTGAAGTAAATACTATTGCAGGAATACCTTTCAAGCTATCTAGTCTAAGGGGAAAATATATTTATCTAACATTTGGAAGCTTTACCTGCGGCCCATGCAGAATAGAAAATAGGGAGATTAGAAAGAACTACAACATTCTTTCAAAAACAGTACACCTAGTTAATTTTTCATTAGATGTCAATAGAAAGGAATGGGAGGCAGCGTCGAAAATTGACGATATCCTATGGTATAATGTATCTGATATGGAAGGAATGGTAGGGAAAATTAAAACGCTTTATGATGTCCAGGCTATGCCTACTTCATTTTTAATTGATAAAAATGGTATTATTATTAAACGTTTTGAAGGCTACAGCCCAGCTCATTTCAGCGAAATAATGGAATTAGCTTCAAAGTAATTAGCGGTTATATATGTGGAAGTAAAAAACCAAATAGAAAGAGACTAAAATCCAACTATACTCCAACTATTCCTTAAGAAACTCGGTATCAACTTAGAGTATAGTTGGAGTATAGTTGGAGTCATCTCATTATTATGTCCTACTTTTGCCACAAATGAAGCCAATTCTACAACTATTTGATTTTTCCCAAAAAGTAAACTACAGAACAGAAATACTTGCTGGTTTAACAGTAGCGATGACCATGATGCCTGAATCCTTGTCTTTTGCTATTCTTGCGGGCTTACCTCCATTATCTGGATTATACGCAGCTTTTATTATGGGTTTAGTCACAGCTATTTTTGGCGGCAGACCTGGCCTGATTTCGGGCGGTGCAGGAGCTACTGTAATCGTACTCATTGCCCTGATGAAATCGAATGGACTTGAATATGTATTTGCTGCTGTAGCAATGGCTGGTTTAATACAGATTGTTGTTGGCCTTTTTAAATTAGGAAAATTTATTCGGCTTGTTCCACAACCTGTGATGTTTGGCTTTGTAAACGGATTAGCAGTCATCATATTTATGGCACAAATTGAGCAATTTAAAGTAAATGTAAACGGACAGCTGATGTGGTTAAGTGGTAGTGCATTATACATTATGCTCGGGTTAGTCGCTTTAACTGTATCAATAGTCATGCTTTGGCCAAGAATAACAAAAGCAGTCCCCGCCTCTCTTGTTGCTATTATCGTTGTCTTTCTTATCGTACTTGGTTTTAATATTGATACCAAAACCGTTAAAGATATTGCTTCTGTAGGTGGGGGCTTCCCTCCTTTTCATATCCCTGAGATTCCTTTTACGCTCGAAACGCTAAAAATTGTATTCCCATATGCATTGATAATGGCAGCTGTTGGTTTAACAGAGGGCTTGTTGACATTAAACCTTGTAGATGAAATTACAGAAAGCAGAGGAAATAGTAATAGAGAGTGTATCGCTCAGGGTAGTGCAAATATACTTAATGGCTTCTTTTTTGGCATGGGTGGTTGTCCTATGATTGCACAAACACTAGTCAACCTTTCTGCCGGCGCCAGAGCTCGTCTTTCTGGTATTGTTGCTTCCATTACTATTTTAATCATCATTTTATTTGGATCTTCCCTGATTGAAAAAGTACCAATGGCAGCGTTAACAGGCGTCATGATTATGGTCGCTATTGGAACTTTCGAATGGATGAGCTTTAAGGTAATAAATAAGATGCCCCGACAAGACATATTTGTTGGTATTTTGGTAGCTTTAATTACCATTTGGCTACATAACTTAGCTTTAGCAGTATTGATTGGCGTAATCATTTCTGCATTGGTTTTTGCATGGGAAAGCGCTAAACGGATCCGTGCTAAGAAATACTTTGATGAAAATGGAGTAAAGCATTACAAGATCTATGGGCCACTATTTTTTGGTTCTATAACTGCTTTCACAGAGAAATTCGACGTCAGTAACGACCCACAAAAGGTAATTATTGATTTCCGGGATAGCAGAATTGCTGATATGTCTGGAATTGACGCTTTAAATAAGCTTACTGAGCGATATCGAAAGGCAGGAAAAGAACTTCACTTGAAATATCTGAGTGAAGATTGCCGTCAATTGCTCCGGAATGCTGATGCCATAATCGAAGTAAATATTATGGAGGACCCTACCTATAGGGTAGCAGATTCTCGTTAACTATTCCAGAAAACACCTCCCTATAATTGTTGTTTTTAAAAAAAACAATTATGTTTGCGCTATGAGATACCTCGCTTTCATATTCACAATTTACATTATGGCACTTTCTGCGTGGCCATGCTGTGGTGATGAAAACAGTATTTCTTCGAACCATGAAGATGTGTGTCTGAGTTCAACCGAACATCAGAAAGACAATCACGAACATCCAGACGCCTGTTCTCCATTCTTTCATGCCAGCAATTATCATGTTTTCGTAACATCGCCTGCTATAACCAATACTCCTGCTATTGCAAATGCTGAACAAATAAGTGACTATCCGGAATATAAAGATGCTGCAGTTATCTTATTTCCAGGTGATATCTGGCAACCACCTCAATTAGTTTAATTTCTTTCTATCTGATCTTCATCAGATAGTCCATCATTTTGTTTTTTTGAATTGAAGCCATAGCCATTTGCAAACTTGTGTTTCATTCAGAATAACTACAAAATTCATTTGCTTAAAATTTTATTAATCATTGCATTCATGCAGGAATACATCCTCTAATGCAGTAAAAACATCATTATATGTTTAACAAGATTATTTTATTCTCTATCAAGAATAAATTAGCAATAGGCATAATGACCCTGGGCCTTATGATCTGGGGAATTTATTCCTTAACCAGATTACCTATTGATGCGGTACCAGACATCACTAATAACCAGGTACAAATCATTTCACAAGCACCTAGTTTGGGTGCACAGGAAGTGGAACAATTTATTACAGCACCAATAGAGTTATCGATGGCCAATATTGCAAAAGTGGTCGAAAAACGTTCTATCTCCCGTGCCGGTATTTCAGTAATTACTATAGTATTTGAAGATGATGCAGATATCTATTGGGCCCGCCAGCAGGTGGCTTTACAGTTAAAAGAGGCTGAAAGTATCATTCCGGCAGGGATGGCAGAGCCAGCATTGGCCCCTATCACTACAGGGCTAGGTGAAATCTATCAATATGTATTACATACCAAAGAAGGTTATGAAAATAAATATTCTGCTGTAGACCTCAGGACTTTGCAGGACTGGGTAGTACGCCCTCAACTTGCAGGAACGAAAGGTGTTGCAGAAGTAAGCGGTTGGGGTGGTTATGTAAAACAATATGAAATTGCATTAGACAACGAGAAATTGAATGCTAACAATGTAACCATTGCTCAAATCTATGATGCACTTAAGAATAATAACGAAAACACAGGGGGCTCCTATATAGAGCAACAAAGCAATGCTTATGTGATCCGTGGAATCGGACAGGTTAAAACCCTGGATGACATTGAGAAAATAGTTGTAAAAAACGTTGGTGGTGTTCCTGTACTTATCAGAGATATTGGCACAGTCCAATTTGGCACATCTACCAGATATGGTGCTGTGACCAGGAATGGAACCGGTGAAGTTGTTGCTGGAATTACCCTTATGTTAAAGGGCGAGAATTTTAACGAGGTAATTAAAAATGTTAAAGAAAGGATTGAACAGATTCAAAAAACATTACCTGAAGGTGTAATCATAGAGCCATATATGGATCGTACAGAACTGGTTGGTCGTTCCATTAGCACTGTACAAAAAAACCTGATAGAGGGCGCCTTAATTGTGATTTTTGTACTGTTACTTCTATTAGGTAACTGGAGAGCGGGACTAATAGTAGCTTCCGTAATTCCGTTATCTATGTTATTTGCTTTCTCAATGATGCGATTATTTGGCGTTTCCGGCAATCTGATGAGTCTTGGTGCCATAGATTTTGGTTTAATTGTAGATGGTGCCGTGATTATTGTAGAAGCAATAATCTTCAGACTTACCGAAAGCAAATTATTTAAAGGTACGCCAAGGTTAAATCAGGAGCAAATGGACCAGGAGGTTTATACTGCATCTTCTAAAATAAGAGCAAGTGCCACTTTTGGTGAGATCATCATCCTTATCGTATACTTACCTCTATTATCGTTGGTTGGTATTGAAGGAAAAATGTTTAAACCGATGGCAGAAACCGTTGTTTTCGCTATTATAGGAGCATTTATTCTCTCTCTAACTTATGTTCCGATGATGAGTGCTCTATTTTTAAGCAAGAATACGGAACACAAAAGAAACATATCCGACAAAATCATGGATTTCTTTAAACGTATTTATAAACCCATGTTAGAAAAAGCGCTGGAATTCAAAAAAGTAGTCGTTGTTTTTGCTATCATTTGCTTTTCTATTGCCCTTTGGTTATTCAATAATATGGGTGGTGAGTTTATTCCTCAATTGGAAGAAGGCGACTTAGCTGTAGAAATTGGAATGGCACAAGGAACATCGCTTACACAGGTTGTAGAAACATTTGGCAAAGCGGAGAAAATACTGAAGGATAGATTTCCTGAAGTGAAGCAAGTGGTAACAAGAATTGGAAGTGCAGAAATCCCAACCGATCCTATGCCAGTTGAACGTGGCGACATGATGGTAACTATGCTACCTAAAGAGGAATGGACTACTGCAAAGACCAGGGAAGAAATGACAGAAAAGATGGAACATGCTTTGTCGATATTACCAGGTGTAAGTGTTGAACTCACGCAGCCTATGCAATTGCGGTTCAACGAATTGATGACTGGTGTAAGACAAGATGTTGCCATTAAAATTTATGGTGAAGATCTTGATGTATTAGCAGCTCAGGCAAAAAAGGTTGCTCAACTTATTGCTCCGGTACAAGGTGTAAATGAGCCTTTTGTAGAGCAGGTAACAGGCCTACCCCAGGTTGTTGTTGATTATGACAGAGATAAAATTGCACAATATGGCTTAACCATAAGCGACATTAATACCATATTAAAAACTGCTTTTGCAGGTAATGTAGCTGGTGTGGTATTTGAAGGCGAAAAACGCTTTGATATGGTAGTACGCTTGCAGCGTGACCTCAGAGAAGATATCTCAAGTATCGAGAATTTATATATTCCGCTTCCCTCTGGTAATAAAGTACCTTTAAGTCAGGTTGCCAAAATTGAACTGAAAGAAGCACCTGCACAAATTTCGCGTGAGGATGGAAAAAGGCGTATTTATGTAGGCTTTAATGTTAGAGGCAGAGATGTTGAACGTACGGTCGCAGAAATAAAAGACATTCTGGATGCGAAATTAAAGCTCCCTTCTGGATATTATACCACATATGGCGGACAATTCCAGAACTTAATTGAGGCAAAAGAGCGGCTAATGATTGCTGTTCCAGTGGCTATGTTACTCATTTTATCATTGCTCTATTTTACTTTCAGGTCTCTTACTCAAACTATATTGGTCTTTACAGCCGTTCCATTATCTGCCATTGGCGGCGTAATTGCATTATTACTCAGAGGTATGCCTTTCAGTATATCTGCAGGAGTTGGATTCATTGCCTTGTTTGGTGTAGCAGTATTGAATGGAATTGTACTCATCTCCTACTTTAACCAGCTTCGGGAAGAAGGTATAACAGACGTTTATAAACGTGTTATACAAGGTACAGCGGTACGACTAAGGCCAGTGATTATGACAGCCTCTGTTGCTTCTCTAGGCTTTTTACCAATGGCTCTATCTGGTAGTGCCGGAGCTGAAGTACAAAGACCATTGGCTACTGTTGTAATCGGAGGCTTAATCTCAGCTACATTTTTAACGCTGTTTGTATTGCCTTGTCTGTATATATTGGTTACAGATAGGAAAAAAAGGTTTAAAACACCTGCAAAAGCTTTAGGTATGCTTATTCTAATTATTGGTATAGGATTTTCCGGTGATGCTAAAGCTCAACAAAAACCTATTTCTGTAGATACAGCTATATCACTAGCCTTAAAAAACAATTTACAACTCAAATCGGCAGGTCTGGCTATTGATCAGTCTAAAGCTATGCAGAAAACAGCTTTTGATCCTGCTAAAACCGAATTTAGTGTATCACAGGATCCTACCGCTGGTGGTGGAAATGAAAATTCGATATCCGTTACTCAAAGTTTTGCATGGCCTGGACTTTACAAGAATCAGAAAAAAGTGCTTAAGGGTCAAACCAGTTTAATGGAAAAATCTGGGAATTATACCAGATCGGAGATTATCCGTGATACAAGACTAGCCTATTACAATCTGATTTTCAGCATGAATACCTTAAAAGTATTGCAAACTCAGGATAGCATTTATCGTAATTTCATTACTAAATCTGAACTTAGGTATAAAGTTGGCGAAACATCTAATCTCGAACTGATTACGGCTAGAAATAAATATCAGGAAGTACAGGCTTTAAAAAAGGCTGCAGAAGCAGAACTGGCTATACAGCAGCTTAATCTACAGCAACTACTTAATTTGAGCACAAATATCAGCCCTCAAGAAAAAACACTTCCAATTCTACCTTTAATTGAAGCAGGTACAGAAAATAGTCCTTTAATGGATGTTTATCAGCAGCAAATTGCAGTAGCAAAAGCTAAAATTGACCTGGAGCGCTCCCGAGCTATGCCAGATCTGACCTTGGGTTATGCACAGCAGTTTGTAATTAAATCCTTTGACCCTGCAAATATTGGCCGCACCTATACGCCAGGAACACGGATTGCAGGTTTACAGCTAGGTATTGCAGTACCTATTTTTAATGGAGCAGGAAGAGCAAGAGTAAATAATGAAAAGCTTGCTGTTCAAATTGCTCAAACTGATTACCAGCGTATGCAAAATCAATTAAACATGCAGTACCAACAGGAACTTCAAAATTATGCACAGCATAAAAGCATGACCGATTATTTTACTTCTGCCGGGCTTAAACAAGCTGATGAGCAATTGCGTATTGCACAAGTTTCCTATGATCTTGGAGAAATAGGATATATAGAATTTATTCAAAATATGACTTTAGCTGTTCAAAGCAAACTGGATTACCTGCAAAATGTTAATCAGCTCAACCAATCCGTTATTCAATTACAATTTTTAAAAGGAAAATAATATAATGAAGGCAACATCATATATCAAAAGAAACATAGCTGTTCTGATCTCTTCGGCTTTTATCATAACAGCTATTAGTTCATGTGGCAATGCATCAAATAAGACTGCCGCTAATACCGAAGCGACAGATGATCATGCTGGCCACAATCATGGTGCAGAAGGTCACGAGGAACATAATGAAGCACTTGAATTGAGTCAGGAACAAATGAATGCTGTAGGAATTGAAATCGGAAAGATTGAACAAAAAAACCTTACAGCTGTGATTAAAGCAAGTGGGCAGTTAGCTGTACCACCTCAAAATGCAGCACAAATTAATGTGTTGACAGGCGGTATCATCAGAAAAATAAATGTAATTGAAGGTCAGCGTGTAAATAAAGGTCAGGTATTGGTTACCATAGAGAATCAGGATTTAATTAAACTTCAGCAAGACTATCTGACTGCCAAAGGAGGCTTCAGTTATATAGAATCTGAGTATAGTCGCCAGCAGCAACTTAAAGCGGCAAATGCCGGAACAGGCAAAGCTCATCAACTTGCTGAGGCGAATTATAATGCTGAACGTGCTCGTTTAAAGGCTTTGGAACGTCAGCTTCAACAATATGGAATTTCAGTGAGCAGCATTGCATCCGGTAATATTACTTCGCAGGTACCCATTACGGCTCCTATTAGCGGTACAATTGGAAAAATCACTGCCGAGACAGGTTCTTATGCGCAACCAGGGATAGCAATTATGGATATTGTCGATAATTCAAAAATCCATGCAGACCTCATTGTATTTGAGAAAGATCTTTCAAAGATTAAAGTCGGGCAAAATGTGGAATTCCAGCTCACTAACCAAAAGAATGAACGTATTGATGGACATATTTATGGCATTAACAAATCCTTTGAAAATGATAGTAAAGGTGTTATTGTTCATGCAATAATTAAGAAACCAAGTGCTGATCTGATCCCGGGAATGTATGTTACCGGTCTTATTGGTGTGGGTTCCGAAACAACAAGTGCTGTTCCTATTGATGCAGTAGTTCGTGCAGACGGAAAAGCTTACATTTTCATTGTTGATTCAAAAGCGAAAGCAGCACATGAAAAGGAACATGGACATCAAAATGAAGGTGAAGCAACTGAAAAACATAAAGAAGAAGATGCAAAAGATGCAAATTCTGTACATTTTAAAAAGATTGAAGTAACCACCGGTGTATCAGAATTGGGTTATATTAAAATCAATTTTCTGGAAAAATTACCGACAGATGTCCAAGTAGTTACAAAAGGGGCCTTTTATTTGCAGTCTAAAGCTGCAGGGCCAGCTGAACACAGCCACTAAAGAATTTCATTAAACATTTAGCATTAAGTTTATGACACAGGACATTGAAAATGTACTTAAAAATAAGCAGGTTAACCCAACTGCCATGCGATTACTGGTATTGGATTTTTTAACAAAACAAACTGCAGCTATCAGTTTAAATGATCTTGAAAAAGGAATGGCTCCCTCCGACCGTATTACGCTATACAGAACTTTAAAAACATTTGAAGAAAAAGGGCTGGTACACAGTATTGAAGATGGTACAGGAGCGACCAAATATGCATTATGTGAACATGATTGTGATGGTGAAAACCATCACGATCTTCATGTTCATTTTTATTGTAATACCTGTAAAGAAACTTTTTGTCTGCCAAACACCCGTATCCCAGAGATGTCACTACCCAAAGGTTTTAAACAGCAGGAAATGAACCTCATTATTAAAGGTGTTTGTCAAAACTGCGGTTAGATTGCAATAGCATTGCATCCATTCATACCTTAACTTTGTTGTATAATTTAAGGCTATGAAAGTATCGAATATACATAAAGAGTGTTGTACAACAGATGAGATTATCAATACCGGAACTCATGTAAAAAATAATCATACAATACACCAACATACTGATCAGGAACATAATGATGATGATGGACATAACCATGGTTCTGAAGAAGCTTCAGGATGGTTAAGCCACTCGCCTTTGCTGACTTCATTAGCTGTTGTTTTAGTAATGATGGTGCTAGAATATGGTTTTCATATCACGTTCGATACACTCACACAACTGATTATTTTTATTCCGGCTTATCTCCTTGCGGGTTATAATGTACTTAACCTGGCATTTAGAAAGGCTTTGAGGCTTGACTTTTTTAACGAATTCTTTTTAATGAGTGTGGCTACCATAGGTGCTTTTGCCATTGGCTCATTTAGTGAAGGTGTAGCGGTTATGGTATTCTATTCTATTGGTGAATGGTTCCAGGATTCTGCCGTAAACAATGCAAAAAGAAGCATTAAAGCCTTATTGGACATCAGACCAGACGCTGTTGATGTAATAAGGAATGAAAAATTGCTTACGGTTGCTCCTGCCGATGTAGCAATTGATGAAATCATACAGATCAAACCTGGTGAAAAAGTCGCTTTAGATGGAGTTCTATTGTCTGATAAAGCTACCTTTAATACCGCTGCGCTTACTGGTGAGAGTAAACCGGATAACAAAGCTAAAGGTGAAACTGTTCTGGCTGGTATGATCAATCTAAATCAGGTCACTGAGGTTCAGGTAAAGGCGTCTTTTAAAGACAGCAAGCTGAGTAAAATACTGGAGATGGTACAAGATGCCACTGCCCGGAAGTCACAAACACAATTATTCATTTCAAGATTTGCTAAAGTATACACTCCAATAGTGTTTTTACTGGCAGTATTACTAGTTGCTTTACCGTGGTTCTTCTTATCTGACTATGTTTTTAAAGACTGGTTATACAGAGGTCTGGTGTTTTTAGTGATCAGCTGTCCTTGTGCTCTTGTAGTTTCTATTCCTTTAGGCTACTTCGGTGGAATTGGTCTGGCTTCTAAAAATGGTATCTTGTTTAAAGGATCAAATTTCCTTGACGTGATGACTAAGGTTAATACCATTGTTATGGATAAAACAGGCACATTAACAAAGGGCGTTTTTGAGGTTCAGAAAGTAGTGGTAAATGATTTTGATGAAAAGGAGTTGATTCTATTAGCAGCAGCTATTGAAAGTAAATCGACCCATCCTATTGGCCATGCTGTTGTAAAGTATGCTGGTGAGGATTTCCATAATGCTACAATTACCAATGTGGAAGAAGTAGCAGGTCACGGCCTTAAAGGGATTGTAAATGGTAAAGCGGTACTTGCCGGAAATACCAAATTGCTTAAAAAGTTTAACATAGACTATGATAAGGTGATTGATTCGGAAGCTGATACGATTGTCCTACTTGCTGTAGATGGCAAATATGCTGGTTATATTACCATTGCCGATGAGATGAAGGAAGATGCAGAGCAAGCTATTGCGGATATGCACAAATTAAATATTCAGACTGTCATGCTGAGTGGCGATAAACAAAGTGTAGTGGACAAGGTTGCTAGTATCTTAAGAATTGATCGTGCTTATGGCGACCTTTTACCAGAACATAAAGTGGAAAAAGTTGAGCTACTTAAAAAAGAGGGAAAGCACATTGCATTTGTAGGCGATGGTGTAAATGATGCTCCTGTGGTTGCTCTTGCCGATGCAGGCATAGCTATGGGGGGTCTGGGTAGCGATGCAACTATCGAAACTGCTGATATAGTAATTCAAAATGATCAACCGTCCAAGATTGTTACAGCCATAAAAATTGGCAAGCTAACTAAAAACATAGTATGGCAGAATATTGGTTTAGCGATGGGGGTTAAAATTATTGTTTTACTTCTGGGTGCTGGTGGTGTGGCTACTTTATGGGAAGCTGTTATTGCTGATGTTGGAGTTGCATTGCTTGCAATCTTAAATGCAGTTAGAATTCAAAGAATGAATGTTTAATTTTTATATTTAATAATGGTCTGCCAATTGAATTGATAAGAGTGCTAATTATATTTATTAAATAATGGTTTTTTATTACGCTATTGCAGTAGCAATATTTAATCAAATGAAAACCAGATCAATCTTAACTATCTGTATCCTCCTGGTAAGTTTAACAACTTTGTCTTTCATTAATAATAAGTTATGGACATCCAGGTTTCTTGAAGTAAATAAAGATGGTAGTATCACCTATTTTCCGGATGAGCAAGGCAATACCATTCCTGACTTTAGTCTCGTAGGCTATCATCATGGCTTAAAAGAAATTCCATCAGTAAAAGTTGTAAAAACAATTTCATCTGTAAAGGGCGATGCTGGGAGTATTATCCAAGAGGCTATTGATCAGGTTTCCGCTTTACCACCCGGACCCGATGGTTTTAGAGGAACTATTCTTTTAAAAAAAGGTGATTACCTTATTGCTGGATCTTTAGATATTAAAGCTGATGGCATAGTACTTAAAGGCGAAGGAAACTCTACTCAGGGCACTCGCCTGATTGCCACTGGTAAAGGGTTACGCTCACTTCTTAAAATCAGTGGTAAAGGAAAAATTACCGAAGCAGGAAGCAGGGTAAAAATCACGGACAAGTATGTACCTACGGGTGCAAAATCATTCGATGTTGCATCTGCAAAGGGCTTTAAAACCGGGGATAAGATTATTGTTTACAGACCCGGAACCGACAACTGGATTCATGATATTCAAATGGATAATATTGTTGAACGCCAAGGTACAAAGCAATGGAAAGGTTCTGAGTATGATCTCAGTTATGAAAGAGAAATTATAGCTGTTAACGGTAACAAAATTACAATAGATAATCCCATTGTGATGTCAATGGAGCAAAAGTATGGTGGTGGCGAAATTTATAAATATGAATACAAAGGCCGGTTAAAAGAAGTTGGCATTGAAAATATATTATTTGAGTCTGAATATGCTAATGATACAGATGAAGATCATGGTTGGATTGCTGTCGACTTTAACCACATTGAGAATGGCTGGGTTACTGATGTTACATCTCGTTTTTTTGGCTATTCGTGTGTAAGTTTAAGTTATGGAGCTAAGAATATTACAGTTAAAAATTCAAAATGTTTAGATGCAAAATCTGTGATTACTGGTGGTAAGAGATACTCATTTAATAATAATGGTCAGCAGAATCTTTTTATGAATCTGGAGACTACGGAAGGCAGACATGATTATGTAACTGGTGCAAAAGTATGTGGTCCTAATGTGTTTTATAATTGTAAATCAAGAAATACGCATGCAGATATCGGGCCTCATCATCGCTGGGCTTCGGGCACTTTGTATGACAATATTGATACTGATGGTGAAATCAATGTTCAGGATCGTGGCAATTGGGGCAGCGGACATGGCTGGGCAGGTGTGACACAGGTTGTATGGAATTGCAAAGTTAAAGGTGCAGCTATACAGAATCCATGGACCTCAGGAAAAAATTACGCGATTGGTGTTCAGGGTAAGAAGTTAAAAGGACGTTTAGACGGCAAGCCTGATGGGGAATGGGATGGATTGAATAAGGATGGCCTACAACCAGCTTCATTGTACCAGGCGCAAGTTGCTGCGAGAAAAGCTAAGTAAAAGTATTACGACATAAGCGTCATATTGTGACATCCTGCGACAAGCCGTTTTTTATTCCATCTACTTTTGGGTTATGAATCAAAAATATAACATAAGAAAAACTTTTTTAACATTTTTTTGGGATGAATATCAGGCTTACAGGATGGCAGTATTGAGCTTAATAACAAAGCCGAATTTAAGTGGGACTTTGTTCGGGTCTCGTTCGGGTTTGTTCGATAAAATCCAAATTAAAAATGGATGGAAACACGAGCAATATATGTACTTATTAATGAAGGGCTAATCATTGCATGACGGGACTAAAAAAAATCGGTTATGTTATTTTTTCAGGCTCTTTCTGATAATATCTACGATCCCCTCATTTTCAACAATATACATCCCAATTGTTTCTGTTGATATCCCCTCCATTAATTGATAGGTAAATACAGGCTTATTATTTTTAAAGAATGTTTCCAGGTATTTGAAAGATATATTTTTCAAACACTTAAGCTTGTCAGCTAACTCAACAATGTGAGTTGATATAAAAAATACTGAATTCCTGACAGAGGAAAGCTCTGAAATAATAAGTAAAGAAGCATCATGAGCCTCTTTTACATTTGTCCCTCTAAACAATTCATCAAATATTACAAACACACGGTCTCTTTCAGCAATTAAGTTAGCTACTTCTTTCACTCTTTTTACTTCACTGTAATAATGACTTAGCCCATTATTAATATCATCAGGCAAATTAATTGTAGTGATTAAACCATTAAAAACCGTAGTTCTTACATCTTCGGCCGGAACAGGAAAGCCAAGATGTGACAGGTATATAACTAAGCCTAAGGATTTAAGTAGTGAAGACTTTCCGGCCATATTAGAGCCTGTTAGAAAAACAATATTCTGATCTTCATGAAAAAAAACATCATTCTTTACAGCTTTTGAAATACCTGGATGAAATAAGCCCTTTATTGTAACTTTTAAAGATTCTGCATGATCATATATAGGAAATGTGAGACCTATTCTTGATGTTAACAACGCTATATTTTCAAAAATATCAAGTTCATAGGCCAATTGAAGCAATTCTCTCATATTCTTCAGTTCAGCACCACGAATTGCCTGGTCTAACTTATTGACCTGAAAGAACTTCAATTTATCTTCTTTCAGAAGAATCGCTTCTTTTAATACCCCATTCTTAATTAGAGAAGTTATTCGCTCAAAAATTATTATAATATACTCTGGTGGATTTTTTTCTGAATGTTCATCTATAAACTTTAAAATATATCTGGAAAATCTGATAAGATACTTCAATCCTGTTTTTATGATATAATAATCATTACTTGAATTTCTCGTCAAAAAATCATAAACAGCATCTATTATATTATGCTTAGACTTCCTTTTATCAAATTTTAAATAAAAGGAGATCAGATCAAACTCTTCATTTCGGATGTCTAAATTAATATTATACTGATGAAAGAATGCTATTGAATCACGACGCAATGTAAGCTCTTCAATGTCTGATGATGGGTTTTGCATCATATTTTCCAGACGTTCTCTTGCTCCCATCGTTCTTGTATTTTTAAAAATACTAAATATCGAATTGGAAGTTGAACCGCTATTAAAAACGTTTAAATCTTTAAATGTTTGTTCATCAATTTTAAAGCGGTTCATAACGTTAACATCAGATTTAAAACTGTAAGATATACATAATTCAGCAAGAATAAATGTATATCTATCTAGTTTAACTTAATGCTTTTCTAACAGCTGGCGCTACCTTATTACCAAATATTTCAATAGACTTCATCATTTCTGCATGCGACGGATCACCAATATCCATATGTGCGATAAAACGTGTAATACCAAATAATTCATGCATATAAAGGATTTTATCTGTTACTTCTGCGGCTTCACCAATAAATAGTGCACCCTCTTTTGAACGGCCACCATCATATTGTTCTTTGGTATATGGTGCCCAGCCTCTTGAAGCTCCAATCCTATCCATCTGGGCTGCATATTTACTGAAATAGCTATCTGCACCAGGTTCATTATCGCTCACAAATGAATGCGAATGTATACCTATCTGCATTTTATTGATATCGTGACCATATTTTACATACTGTTCTTTATAGTATTCAATTAATGGCTGAAACTGTCTGGGCATACCCCCTATAATTGCAACAACCAATGGTAGTCCCAATACCGCAGCACGTAATACTGATTGTGGTGTTCCACCAACAGCAATCCAAATAGGTAATTGTCCGTTGTTAGTAGCTCTGGGCAATACCATTTGATTAACAAGTGGAGCACGAAGATCTCCAGTCCAGTTTACAACCTCATTGTTATTGATGTTGAGGAGCAAATCAAGTTTCTCTTCAAACAACTTATCATAGTTTTTAAGGTCATATCCAAAAAGTGGGAACGATTCAATAAAACTTCCCCTTCCAACTCCAATTTCAGCGCGTCCGTTGGAGATCAGGTCAATAGTAGAAAAGTCCTGGTACACCTTAACTGGCTCAGAAGAACTCAACACAGTTACGGTACTCATTAACTTTATATTCTTTGTAATACTAGCAGCAGCAGCCAGTACAATTTCAGGTGACGAAACTGCATAATCCGGACGGTGGTGTTCTCCCATTCCGAATACATCTAAACCTACCTCATCGGCTAATTTAATCTGTTCTAAAATCTCTTGGAGTTTTAGTTTCGCAGATCTCGGTTTTCCTGTCTGCGGGTCGATTGCTAAATCGCCAAACATTCCTATGCCTAATTCCATATTTTTATATTTTAATACCACAAAGTTACCAGGAGTAGTAAATATAGACATTGATCTAGGATAAGTAATAGCAATAACTACCAGCTACCTTGATAAAATCTCGTCAATCATTCCAAATTCCTTTGCCTCAACGGATGACATCCAGTAATCTCGGCTTGCGGCCTCATTTATTCGATCATAGGTCTGTCCACTATGTCGGGCAATAACCTGGTACAGTTCTTTTTGCATTTGCAATACCTGCTTAATTGATATGTCCATATCAGTTGCTGTTCCCTGCGTTCCACTGGAAGTTTGATGAATCATCACCCGGGAATGTGGCAGGGCAGACCGTTTTCCGGCAGCGCCGGCACAAAGAAGTACAGAGCCCATTGAAAGCGCTATTCCCGTACATATCGTAGCCACATCTGGTACGATAAACTGCATCGTATCATATATACCCAAACCAGCATATACTGATCCTCCGGGTGAATTGACATATAGCTGGATATCTTTTTCAGTGTCGGCCGACTGCAAAAAGAGCAATTGTGCCTGTATAACATTGGCATTCCTCTCATCTATAGCCTCTCCTATGAAGATGATACGATCCATCATTAAGCGAGAAAAGACATCCATCTGGGCAACGTTCAATTGCCGCTCTTCTGTAATATAAGGTGTCATAGCTACCGGACCTGCCATAGCTGAAGTTCTGGAAATGTATTTGTCTACATACAAACTATTGATGCGGTGATGCTTTACAGCATAGCTGAGAAATTCCTTATTGTTCATATTCTTTTTTTTAGATTAAATAGGACATAGCATTGCCCTTGCCCATTGTCAGGACATTAAATTTGTAATTAGATTAAGATGATTTATTTACTGAAGAACCGCTTAATCCTTTCGCTGAAGGAGAAATGTTCTGGGGTTGTAAACAGGTTTTGATGTACCTGTTGGATTTCTTTGCGCAGTTGTTCCCTACCGTAAGTTTCAACCAACCGATACGTTTTCTGTTGCCAGTATACACTTTCCTGAAGATGAGGCTGTAATATCTGGTGAGCCTCCATTAATAACTTATCTTCTGAGTTGGTATTAGCCAAAAGAAAATCTTCAATTAACTTTAGTTCATTCCAGGATGTCTTCATAGCTTATTGATTTTTCTCTTACTGTTTCTTTGACTTTTTCCAGGCATTTGAATTTCTGAACTGTAGCGGAGTGTGAACCAGAAAAGCCAAAGCGTTCAGCGATATTTTCCATCTTCAGTTTTTCATAATAAAATGCACTAAGCAATTGCATACACCTCTGCCCTGCTGTTTGCAATAGCTGGAACAATCGGGATGTAGATATCTCCTGATCGTCCGTGTTGAACCAACCAGCTTGTTCCTCAAAATCAGTACCGAGTTCATCAATAGATATCTGCTTTCCACCTGCTTTGAATCGCTTATTCCAGAGGTGGCGGGCTATACCGAAGAGGTAGGCTTTATCACTATATTCCAGGTTCAACTCAGTGCGTACTGTTTTCTCATAATAAATGATCAGGGCATCCTGAAAAATATCCCGGGCTTCATCCAGTGAACCACCCATCCTGCTGATATGTTTTGCTACCAGCGGAAAGGCATTCTTATACAATTTCGTAAGCCATGCTTCACGATCATTGATTGATGTATCTTCCTTTAATTGTGTGGCCATAATTACTATGTTTTAATAGTATGTGGACATTTAAACTCAAATATCACCAAAATTTAATACTTTTTTTATCTGGCTTTTAGAATAAAGCCGACTATAGCCTGTGGATTAGTGAAACCAGGTTATTTTCTCTCTTTTAATCTCAGCTGCAATTGTGCTTCAAACAATGACTTAGGCAACACTGGTTCTCCTTTCATTTCCACTATTCCGGCATTCTCAAATGTCACTTTCCTGTCCGACTGAAAACCAATTAATACCGGTGCTGCAATTGTATAATTCCTTCTCCTACTCATGTCCCAAAAATTATATTGCTGATCTTTTGCTGATTTATGATAAAAATTCCAAAGCACTAAATCTTTCCCATGATGTGGATGTCCAGGTTCAGGTCCACCTAAATTATAAAAAACACCACCGTCAATATCATCATAAAGCGTAGCGTAAGGCTGTCCGGAATGAATATCAAAATTCTGATCAGTACCTAATGAACACTGAGTAACGACTGTACCAACCGCACTATATCCAGTTCCAGCACCATGGTGTTGTGCACCATTGAATGTACATTTCTTAACCAATATACCATATCCAGTTCTTGCATGAACGGAAGCATGTCCTTTTTTACCTTTGAAATGAGTGTTTTCTACTGTAATCTGGTAGCCAGACCTCATGTAAATCCCCTCATTCCAGTCATGAAATTCACAATTTCGAACCCAGCTGTTTTTGAGATACTCCATACCTATAGCCTCATAAGCATAATCATGGATTTCATTTTTATGATGGATGAACTCTTCCGGATAATTCTTCCAATTGCTGGTAAACAAAATATCTTCTACACCACAATGATCAATAGAATTATAAGTTTCTATAATCCAATCAGCAGATTTTACCATTTTTATATCGATGTGAATCGGATTTATAAAGCTAACCTTATCACCTTCAATTTTATTGATCGTATGGATTTCATAAACCAACATCCCTCCTTTATCACCAAACAACCTTGTCCACTGTGGCTTCAACTCTAAAGGGGCAAAATAAAGCTTTGTAAATTCCTCACTTCTGTGACGAATAGCTACATCCTGACCAACTTTAAGCTTTGAAGCATCTTTTACAACAACCGAAAAAGTTTCACGTCCTGCATCTTTTACAATAGTCGTTAATCTTTCAACTTTATTATCTTCTGGTTTAAACAAAAACTGCCTACCATTGATTCTCATGTTAGCCTGATAGATTTCTGTTCCACCTTTTCCACTTCCATTACCTTTTAAAACAATGTTACTTTTAGCTATTCTGATTTGCCTGCCAGCATCTTCATCTGGTGCGATTAAGTATTTTCCTGATGAGAAAAATACTATGCCACCACCAGGGTTCGATTCGGCTGCATTTATAGCCATTTGGATAGCATCATCATCAAACTTATCATCGTCAGGCTTTGCTCCATAATCATCTACCTTAAAAATCTTCTTCCCACTTAACGAAGGAATAGGAATTTCAGAAAAGCCATATCCCGCATATGAAAAATCAGGAAGCACTGGTGTACTCCCTGATTTTTTAGATTTTACAAAATCATCCCATAATGGTGCTGTTTTTTGTGCCTGAGCACTCAAATTAATCAAACAAATATTAAAACAGATCAGGATGCAATTAAATCTCCTCATAATTATAATTCAAATAGTATTGGTCTTGTGATTAATCGAGGGCACCTGTTTTCATTTCTTTTTTAGGCTTAATATCCAGTTGAGTTGCTACTTTACCTTCAAATTCAACTTTAATAACGCTAGCAACCTGATCGGGCGCTTCTGATGGTATTCCAATTGTCAGTTCACCAGCCTTTATTTCAGTTTTCAATTTACCTTTTGTAGCTAATAAATTAGCTGACAAGACCTTATTCTTTATCCCTGGAACAACTAACTTACCATCTGATGGCCAATTAAACACGGTAAAATAAAGTATAGTACCTTTCGGTGAATCTTTTCGTGTACACCTGCCCCAGGTTAAGGGTTCAAGAGGGTTAGACCTTGTACCGTAAATAGACTCACTATTTACCTTCATCCATGTTCCAATAGCTTTCAAACGATCTATGCTTTCCTGAGGGAAAGTACCATCAGGTTTAGGTCCGATATTTAAAAGATAATTACCTCCTTTTGATGCTATATCAACAAGGTTTCGGATTAGTGTTTCTGAGGATTTCCATTTCTGATCTGAAGTTCTAAAACCCCATGTACCGTTCATCGTCATACATGTTTCCCAATCCATACCATCCAACTCTGCCTGACTTGGTATTTTCTGTTCAGGTGTTTTCGTATCACCAGGAAAGTTCGGGCGCTTTAAACGATCATTTGTAATGATATGTGGTTGTGATTTCAATGCATTCTGTAATTTAACCGCAGCTTCATCAGTCATATTTGTTGGCGTATCCCACCAAAGAACAGCAATATCACCATAATTGGTCATCAATTCTTTAACCTGTGGCACTGCCACTTCATCAATATACTGATCAAATGATTTAGTCATCTGCGCTGGATCCCAATGACCTTTATTAGCCAATGTGTATGCATCAACTTTAGCAGAATCAGGATTTAACCATCCCTCGTTCATCACTTTCCTGGCAGCAGAACCACCTGGATTATTCCAATCCTGTGCCTGAGAATAATAGAACCCTAATTTTATTCCATACTTTTTACATGCCTCAGCTAGTGGTTTTAACAAATCCTTACCGTAAGGAGTGGCATCTGTAATATCCCATTTACTAGCTTTAGAATTAAACAAAGCAAAGCCATCATGGTGTTTTGCAGTAATAATCAAATATTTCATTCCAGCATCCTTTGCCATCCTTACCCAGTCATCCGGATTATATTTCACCGGATTAAAGCTTTTTGCCATTTCCTGATATTCCGAAACGGGGATTTTCGATCTGTTCATGATCCACTCTGCACCACCTCTACGTTGTTCATGGCCTTTATATACCCCAGCAAACTGTGCATATACTCCCCAGTGAATAAACATGCCAAATTTAGCATCTCTCCACCAAGCCATGCGCTCATCTTTAGTTAATGCTTTCTGACTAAAGACAGGTTGTGCCAATATTAGAATGGCTGTTATTGTTAAAAGTATTTTCCGTTTAAACATAATTTAGTTCTATTTGGTAGATGGCTAATTTAAAGAATTAGAAAGAGCCAATTGTCAGTAAATTTGGCTCTTTCCTATACGATATTGTTTACCTTTTCAACGCTTTGTATCTCAATAGTGCTTCAAGGTAATAATAATCAGCGTAAGACAATGGCACATCCACTTCACTCTCTGATGGTTTGGAACCAGTACTGCTTACCAATATAAAGCCTTTATTTTTTCCAGCTGGAGATGCATATTTCGTAGCCATGCTATTTAACATGACATCTGCTTTTTGATAATACATGTTCTTCTCTTTGCTATAACTGCCTAACTCATATAGAGCAGAAGCAGTTACAGCCGCAGCGGAAACATCTCTAGGTTCATCAGGAATATTCGGAGCATCAAAATCATAATACGGCACTAAGTCTGCAGGCATATTTTTATGTTTGAGCATAAAAGCAGCAATATGCTCAGCCTGATTTAAATAGGCTGGGTCTTTGGTAAAACGATAACACATGGTATAGCCATACAGTGCCCATGCTTGTCCTCTTGACCATGCTGACTCATGGCTATAGCCCTGATGGGTTTGTTTTTTTAAAACTGCACCAGTATTCGGGTCATAGTCCACTACATGATAAGAACTATAATCAGGACGGAAATGGTTCTTTATTGTTGTATTGGCATGACTTACAGCAATTTTATAAAATGAAGAGTCACCAGTAAGTGCCGTAGCTTCAAACAATAATTCAAGGTTCATCATATTGTCAATGATTACTGGATTTACCCATTTATCCCTGCTGTGATCCCATGAAAGGATTACGCCTGTCTTAGGATTAAAGCGGGTAGCAAGCGTTTTAGCCGACTTTATAATTACCTCGCGGTAATGCTTGTCTTTGGTAATACGATATCCTGTTCCAACACTACAGTATATCTTAAAGCCCATATCATGTGTTTTGCCATTAAACTGTTCCGGTTCAATCAATTTAGTAAATGCTTTTGCCTGATCAAGCCAGATCTGTTTACCAGTATATTCATATAAAAACCAAAGTTCACCAGGAAAAAAACCACTTGTCCAGTCCTTTGAGGCGACCATCCTCAGATGACCGTTTTCTAAAGTCCGGGGAGTTACCAGATCCTTTTTTGTAGCAGTAGCTTTAGTTTTTTCTATTTCTTTCAGCATGACCAATGTTTGCTGATCTGCATGTTTAAATGCTTTTTTAATGTCTACTTTCTGACTAAAAGATGATCCCGCAGCAAGTAACAATATGCATATTGTTAAAGAGAATGACTTCATAAATTCTTCTATTATTGTTTTCAATTATTTTATTGGTATCAATTGTATTTCAAGCAATTTCATTAACTCCGTACCCTTAATCTCAATCGCTTTAACGCTTAATTGCTGTAAGCCTTTACTTAACTCTGCTACACCAATTTCCTGAGCAACAACAGCTCCTTTTTTTGACTGTATCACATTCGCTTTTTTAGAGAAATCTCCAATTTTAACTTCATATGATGAACCACCTTCTTCAGCAATATATTTTGCTATAATTTTATATTTAGCAGGTTCGAGGGTTTTAAGATCCCAGGATAGATAACTATCTTTCGATTTCCAATTCGTTACGAAGTAGCGATCCGTTTTACCATCTCCATAGCCAAGCTTCTGTCCGTGTTGACTGGCATCAAATACAAGTAGCCGGTTTTTATCAATATTGGATTCCAATACTCTTGCTGGATCTACATCTATCTTTCCTTTTACTTCAAGTACGATCACGACATCAGGTTCCCCGGTAGATTTGACCGGCACACTAACATTTATAGCCGATGCATCCAGACGTTTAATTCCAAGCTTCTTTTTATTATTATCCCCTAAAAACCAGGCTGCTTTAACCTCATTTTTTAATCCACCTACAAGAAGGTTACCA
This sequence comes from Pedobacter sp. ASV1-7, assembly GCF_040203335.1. Taxonomy (NCBI): domain Bacteria; kingdom Pseudomonadati; phylum Bacteroidota; class Sphingobacteriia; order Sphingobacteriales; family Sphingobacteriaceae; genus Pedobacter; species Pedobacter sp. ASV1-7. The sequence goes on from NZ_JBEHBV010000002.1 coordinate 348,684, forward strand.
TCACGAGGCCAATTAAATACATGCAAATAAACATATTGTCCTTTCTGGGTAGTTACTCCCCATGCAGGAATTGGTAATTTTCCCCTTTCGGTTCCATAAATAGCTTCTCCATTTTTACTTAACCAGGCACCAATACTATCTAAAATATTTTTGTCTTTCTGATCAAAGGTACCATCACCTTTAGGCCCTAAATTCATTAGAAGATTTGCTCCTCTGGATGCTGAATTAGCTAAAAGTTTTATAAAAAAACTAGCGGTTTTATGACTGTTATCATGTTTAGAATATCCATAAGATTCGTTGGTTGTAGGAATTGCCTCTGCATCTCCCTCCACAGTCATTAATTCAGCTGGCCTATCGGCAGTATTCATATAATCCCCAAAGTTTCCACTCGCACTTCTCACCAAACGTCCATTTACTACAATATTCGGATCAGTTTCGCGAATGGCCTTCAATATTCTCATATTTTCTGATAATGGTAATTTATGAGGTGTATCGAACCATAGGATATCAGGATGGTAGATATTTATCAATTCTTTAATTTGAGGAATAGCCTTTTCATCTACATATTTGGCTGCTTTTGGTAGCCATTCGGGATGATTATCATACCAGTTTGCACCACCAAGTAATTTATCACCTCCTGGATTGTTGTATTCCCAGTCATTCCCAGGAGCATCAGGATGCTCCCAATCAAAGGCATGAGAATAGTAAAACCCAAACTTCATTCCATACTTTTTTGCTGCTGCAGCTAGCTCGGCCATTGGATCACGCTTAAATGGAGTCTGTTTCAAAACATTAAAATCGGAAACTGCAGAATTATACATAGCAAATCCATCGTGGTGTTTAGCCGTAATGATAAAATACCGCATGCCTGACTTCTTTGCTTCCAGAATCCATTCTTCTGCATTGAATTTTAGGGGATTAAATTCATGAGCTAAATCAAGGTACTCAGCTCTACTGATCTTTTCTTTTCGCATCAGGTGTTCAGAATACCCCTTCACCAATTTCCCTTTCCACTCCCCGGCAGGTAAAGAGTAAAGTCCCCAATGTATAAACATGCCGAAACGTGCGTCCCTCCACCATTTTATACGCTCATCGTGCGTCTTCATAGAGGTTTTCCACCAGCCAGTTTTTGCTTCTTCTACTGCCTTTTGGTCACGCTGCTGTGCCCTGTTAAACATCTCTTTATCCTCATCTCCTGAAACCTGACTGTAAGCATAGCTACTCAGCAAAAGAAGTGATGAAAACAAAAGTGCTGTCCCTTTGTTCGTTATACGTTTCATTATTTGGTTTTGTGTGTGATGGGTATTTCGTTAATATTCTGTTAATTCAACCATATCAAAGGATTTCTGATAGGTAAGTTCCTTACTACTTCTTCCACCTGAGGATCATGCTCTAATTTTACCCAGGTATTTAACCAGTCCTTATTACCGTAGGCATTGGCACCAAATACCAGTAAGGGCTGTGCAACCGGCCAGTTGTCCCAATACATCACATCGGGCTTCAAAGTCCACTTGCTTTTATCTGCAACATAAGGGTATAAATATTCTATTCCTTTTTTAATAGACTTTCCATCACTTGTCTTATAGTTCCATAAATTATCTGCTTTTGTAGAAAGAATCTGACAAAGCATTGTCATAGCATCAAGATTAAATATCGAATAACCATAAGGTTTTGTCCGAGAGAGCTCTCTAGGAAAACTACCATCCACAGCCATTTGATCAGGCAACAAAACTGTTTTATATCTATTGCTACAAAATTCCATAAGCTGATCATTGTTACATAATTTGGCAAAAGATGCGACTTGCATTACGAAACAGGTTCCATGATTATTTAATGCATTCATTTCTGCTTTTCCATACTCATGACTCATTAGCCAATCAAGATATGCTGCAAACCATTTCCTTGTACCAGTAAGCACTTCTGCATCCATTGCCTTCTGCATCACAATCACACCTTGAGCTACTTCCATAAAATGTATAGTATCAATAATTCCTATACCACGTCCTGTAAAGCGCCCTTGAATAGCCTGCGCATATTGTAAGTTAGGATTCATTAATGTGGCTTCATTTATAAACCATGCCCGTAAATGTTTCATTGCCTGTTTTGCATATTTCTGATCACCTGTAAGTTTATAAGCAGAAGCTAGTGAACCTATGATCTTACTAAAGCGAATCATTGCCAGGCGATGGGCTACAAAGTTCTCAGGATTGGTTAATCCATCTTTCTGAATATAAGGCCCCTTAGGATTTTGAGGATCAGGCCACCAATAATCTCCTTCTGAATAAAAGTCGTGCTTCCCGCCAGCACTTCGTGACGACTGCTGGTCTGTAACAGTAACAGGTTTTTGCTGCATAGCCCATTCGGCATTTTTCAAAATGGTTACTTTCAATGTTTTTATAACTTCTTTTTCAATGTTATTTGCAAAAGTTGTAGCATGAAATACCATTACATTCAACAATAGCAACCCTGATATCAATACTTTCTTCATAAACTCAATTATTTAGTCATTGCTTTAAAACTCACTTTGTTTATTGTGTTTGGCTTTCCTTTCTGAGCAGGTGAGATAGAAGCTTTCAGCTTACCATTTGTTTCTTTTACTATATTGATCTCTCTGAAACTATATGCACCTTTTTCATAGTTAAAAGTCTCTCCGTCATCATCGTAAAGCATATACTTACCAGGTTTATTTCCATAATATCTGATTTCCAGATCTATCTTTTCAATGGATTTAGGAGCGTGTAACAGTGCAGGTCCGATTGGAATAATACCTCCATCTTTAACATAAACCGGAATTTTATCTAATCCTGGAGTTATGTTAATGACTTCACCATCACCAGCAAATTCGCCAGTATAAAAGTCAAACCATTTTCCTTTTGGCAAAATCACAGTCCTTGTTTTCTTGCCTGCAAACATTGGGGCAACCAACAAGTATTCGCCAGCCATATATTGATCTTTCACCTCTTTGTTTACCGCTTCTATGTATGGGTTCTCCTCAAGATTTGTTGTTTTAACTTCAGCCTTGACCTCTGCCTGATAACCATCTTCAAGATTCATTGCACGGAACGGTGGTGTACCTTCAAAATGATATTTAGCAAATTCGCTGTACCAGTAAGGCATCATTTTCATACGTAGTAATGCTGCATCCTTTACTTGCTTTTCTACATTTGGATAGCTCCACGGTTTTGTTCCTGAAGACCAGGCATTAATCATCGCCATTGGGGAGAATACGACAGACTGCATACGTCTTAGCCATTCTTCTTCTGACTTTGATGCTCTAGCCTCTGGAGTCCAAAGCACACCAGCAAAACCACTGTTAATCAAAGCAGTAATAAAATCTTCATGATTATAATAATCGTTATAAATCACATATGGGAATGATGATGCTCCACCATTAGATCCTCTTACCAGTCCGAATGTACGTTGGTTACGTTCACGATACATTTCCGCACTGTAGCGTTGTATGAGTAAACCATAAGTCTGACGCATTTGTTCCGCACTTTTACCTGAAGGAAAGAGAGTGACATCTGGCCATAAGTAATGGTCATAACCATCTACTTCATCAAATTTATAACCGCTGACACCAATATCCAGCTGACTCTTTTTTAACTGTGAAAATAATACATCACGTGCCTGAGGCATTGTCAAATCGGGGATTGCACCAAGCCAAACTGTATGATCAGCTGTAAAAGGTTTAATCTTATTATATATAGATGCCTGTGGTGATACATATGGGTTTGTCCACAGATTTACTCTTACTCCTTTATCAAGTAATGTTTTCACAAATAAAGATGGCTGGGGAAAGCGGTCCTTATCCCATTCAAATGTACATGGATAGGCTTTACTCTGCCATCCCGGCTCCAGGCCTATAAAATCAAGAGGAAACCCTTTGTCTTCAAAAGCTTTCACTTCGGCTTCCACCTCATCAGCAGTATATAAGGTTCTTACCCTTTGCGTAAAACCCAATCCCCAGCGTGGAGGCAATACACCTCCGCCATTAAAGAGGTTATACCTGCGTATAGCATCCAATGGTTTAGGTCCTGCAAATACATAAAATTCCACTCCTTCTGAAGGCACCAAAATCTCTACACCATCAGAATAGGGACGGGATGACCAACTTTTATCAGTATTTCTATCCTTCGCTTCTGGTACATTTTCTCCATCACGCAATACCGCAGAACCAGCATAAACATCAAGATAACGTGCAGAATTAATAAATACACCATAACCATTTGAAGACACATAAAATGGAGTTGGAGCATGTGTACGACCATTATCTTTACCCCCGAAATGATCTACATGTAATTTAAGGATTTTACCACGCTGATGTACTGTTTGAAAATTTAAACCAAATCCATAAATCTGCTCTTTTCTATCTAGCGGAAATCGTAAATAAGTCTTACCATCATTGAGCTTTGCGGTAATATTTTGCTGAACCAATGGAAAAGAAGCGTCATTCATTCTTTTTAACCTGTCCATTGCTGGTTTAGCACCAGAAGCAATAAGCAGGTCATAGGTTTCAGGTTTACCTATGCTTCCTTTCCAGATACCAGGAGCAATGATTTTCCATTTAATATCCTGTGCATCTAGCTGCCCGAATGTGAACAAGAGTACTAAACAAAATGAATATTTGAGTATTTGGTTCATAAATTATATTTATTTCGTAGTTATTTTATAAGTTTTTCCCTTTTCCGTCTGAAAATCTATCACATATCTTTTATCAGGTGTCAATTCCTGAAGTTTAGCAATGGTTCCAGTCACTTTTACCGGTACTGAAGTAATCAATCTGCAATTGCCACCAGATCCTGAATAGATCTCCGCAGTCAATAACCTCCCATTGTTCCATTCCATATTTACTGTAAAATTACCTCTGCCTTTAATGCCTTTAATATGGCCTCCCGACCAATCATCAGGTAAAGCAGGTAACAGGTTTAGTGTCCCATCATTACTTTGAAGCAACATTTCTGTTATTCCAGCTGTAGCACCGAAGTTTCCGTCAATCTGGAATGGAGGATGTGCATCCAGTAAGTTAGCGTAGGTTCCACCACCGCTCATCTGGTCTTTCCCCGGCTCTATTAATGTTAATCCTGTTTTTAAAATCTTTAAAGCATGATTTCCATCTTTAAGTCTGGCCCACCAGTTTATTTTCCAGGCCATAGACCAACCCGTACTATGATCGCCACGATGAATGAGCGATTGCTTTGCTGCAGCAGCTAATTCCGGAGTGTTTTCTATAGTAATCTGGTTACCAGGATAAAGAGCAAAAAGATGTGATAAATGTCTATGACTATCTTTAGGATCATCCAGATCATCGTACCATTCCTGTAGTTGTCCATATTGTCCAATATGATAAGGATATAACTTTGCTTTTGCATCTTTTAGTCTCGAACGAAATGCGTCATCAATTCCTAAGGTTTCTGAAGAAGCAATACAGGCATTAAACAACTCCCTGATAATCCCCATATCCATTGTAGTCGCCATACTGATCTCATACTCTTTACCATTAATTTTAAAAACATTTTCAGGTGAGGTAGATGGATTAGTAACCAGGTAACCTTTTTTATCCTTAACAAGCCAGTTCAACATAAATTCAGCTGCACCTTTCATCAGAGGATATCCCTTTTCTTTCAAAAAGCGCTTATCACCAGTAAACAAATAATGCTCGTACAGATGTGTACTTAACCATGCGCCTCCCATTGGCCATGCCGACCATCTTGGAGATCCTTTTGGATCCCAATCATAGCCACCTGTTGGTGAAGTTTTAGACCATATATCTGTATTATGATGAACAACCCAACCTTGCTGAATGCCATAGTTAACCTTTGCTGTTACGGCTCCATTAACTGCCAATGTCTCAATAAAATCAAATAATGACTGGTGTAATTCTGAAAGATTTGTATTCTCTGCCAACCAGTAGTTCATTTCTGTATTCACATTTACAGTATAATTACTACCCCATGGTGGTTGTACATGATCATTCCATATTCCCTGTAAATTTGTGGCCTGTGAGCCAGCTCTTGAACTCGATATCAACAGATACCTTCCAAATTGATAATACAAAGCCTGTAACCCCTGATCATTTCCTGTTACTCCTTGTCTGGATAGTCTTATATCTGTAGGTAATTCTGATAAAGCAGAGTTTGCTGATAAAGCAAATGAAACGCGGCTAAACAATCTTTGGTAATCAGAAATATGCGCTAATTTCATCATTCCAAAAGATTTTGGATAAACTTTAGCCAGATTTGAAGTGGCTTCAATAGCAGGATCTTTTCCTTGTAAACCGGGTGATTTATCAAAACCATTGAAACTGGTTCCGTTGGTCATGTAAATGGTTACCGCATTGGCTTTGGTTACTATTAATCTATCTCCAACAGCTTTAGTTGTTCCACCTTCCGCTTTGATCTTTACATGCACCTCAAAGGTCATCCCCTCCTTTTCATCGTAAACCACCTGTTGTGCTTCAATAGCTCTGTGGGCAACATGCTTTGGGGCTTTACCTTTCAAGACCATATAATTTTGATCAGGTGTTACTACTCTATATTTCAGCTTGCTGCTGATCTCAGTTGTAAAGCTCAGCGCATTGGGTTTATCGGCCGTTATACGTATAGCCATTGCCTGATCGGGATAGCTAATCAGGGTTTCACGTTTGTACTTTACGCCACCTATGGTATAAGTTACTGTGCTTAAAGCATCGTTTATATCAAGCTCACGATGATAAGCAGTTGTGGTTGAATCTTTAAAGCTAAAATCAAGGAACAGATCGGCCATCGTTAGGTAACGGGCAGAATATGGCCCTTGCATGTTTTTTTTCCATAACTCTGCTGCTTTTCCATAATCACCATTAAATACCGCTTCTCTTAAGATCGGCAGGCTTGCCTGTGCTTTAGGGTTGTTTCCAGCTTCAGGGGCCCCAGACCAAAGCGTATTATTATTAAGTTGGAAGCGCTCTCTGCTTACCCTGCCGAAAACCATTGCTCCCGTTTTCCCATTGCCTAATGGTAAAGCTTCTTCCCATACTTTTGCAGACTGTTTATACCACAGCTTGAGCTCAGATGCTTTTTTTTGCTGTGCAAACCCTGTAATCCCACTGAAAAATATCCCAACAAAAAGAATTCTATATTTCAGCATATTAATTCAAATTAAAAATATATTCCATCCCGGCATCTGTGTCTATATCATACTCTACTATGGGTTTTATACCTACTGGTTTTAGTTTTGCCAGCGTAGAAATTATTGGTACTTTTACCTGTGGCGTTTCGTAAAACGGATTGGTATTTAAACCTTTTGCTAATACAAGGTTTCCGCTTTTAAGCACTACATCCTTATTGATACGCACTCTGCATTTACCTCCTATTTTTGATTTGATTTTAAGTCTGATCAGTTTACTGTTTTTCCATTCCATATCAATAACAAATCCACCACGAGCTACCAAACCGGTTATTTCACCAGCAGGCCAGTTATCTGGTATAGCAGGCAATAAGTGTATTGCACCATCATGCGATTGCAGCATCATTTCGGCAATCCCCGCAGTACAACCGAAATTACCGTCTATCTGAAATGGCGGATGTGCATCAAGCATATTTGGATAAGTGCCACCACCCTTTGTATCTACACCTTCTATACGACCACCTACCAGTTTTAGTTGATCTGTAATAAGCTTATAAGCATGATTACCATCTAAAAATCTTGCCCAGAAATTAACTTTCCAACCCATAGACCATCCTGTAGCAGGGTCACCTCTGTAAATTAATGAAGTTCTTGCTGCATCAAATAACTCAGGTGTTCTGATTGGGGAAATCTGATTACTGGGATACAAACCATATAAATGAGAAACGTGACGGTGTTTATCATCAGTACGATCAGAATCATGCATCCATTCCTGCAGTTGACTATACTTTCCAATTTGCATTGGTACCAAACGTGCTAATGTGTTTTTTAAAACCTTTCGGAAGTCTGAATCAAGCCCTAAAATTTCCGCTGCTTTTTCTGTTTTGGTAAATAAGTCAAACAGAAGCTGATTATCCATAGTTGTTCCAGCTGCAATTGAAATACGTTTACCCGGCACATAAGTGTTTTCAGGTGAATTAGAGGGAGAAACGACTAACCATTTATGTGTTGGTTCCTCCTGTAAAACATCTAAATAGAAATTACAGGCACCTTTTAACACTGGATAATATTCTTTTAAAAAATTCTGATCACCAGTAAACATATAATGATCCCACAAATGCTGGCTTAACCAATTTCCACCCATTGGCCATAAGCCAGCATAAGGCCTATCTACCGGACCAGTAATTCGCCAAAGATCAGTATTGTGATGCGTGACCCACCCTCGCGCACCATACATCATTTTAGCAGTTTCCTGTCCCGTAACAGAAAGATCTTTCAACATTTTAAATAAAGGATCATGCAATTCAGAAAGATTGGTAACCTCGGCAGGCCAATAGTTCATTTCTGTATTGATATTGATGGTATACTTACTATCCCATGGTGCCAGCATTTTATCGTTCCAGATACCTTGTAAAGTAGCTGGCTGGTTACCGGGTTGTGAACTTGAAATAAGTAAGTACCTGCCAAACTGAAAATAAAGAGCTGTTAGATGCGGATCATTTGCTTTCGCAAATTCCGCTATCCGCTGATCTGTAGGTTTATGAACAGCGCTGTTTGCACCAATGCCAAATTTCACTCTGTTAAAGTATTGCTGATAAAATCTGATATGATCAGTCAAAGCTTCAGGATATTTCTTTTTAACCGCGGCACTTAAAAAAGATCGGGCTTTTAAAGCTGCATTTCCGCTAACATCATTATATTTTCTGAAGTTTGTAGCGATAGAAACATATACTGTAGCAGTATTGGCATTTGCAATCGTCCATACATTGTCCTTTAAAATGGCTTTTCCTCCCTCTGCAATTACCTTTACCTGTGATTCGAATTGAACCTGTCCTTTCTCTCCTTCATGATCTGCAGTTAGTCCGGCATAAACAAGGTTACCATTTTCCATTTTTAATCCACCTTTCTGAGGAGAACCCATTGTTGCAGTAAAGGATATTTTTCCCGGTTTACTTGCTGTTAAACGGACAATCATAACCTGATCAGTAAAAGAGGAGAATATTTCTCTCTTATACTTTACTCCCTCCAATTCGTAAATAACTGTAGCTACAGCTTTCTCAATATTCAGATCACGGTAATAGTTTTTAGTCTTTTCATGTCCCTGAAAATTAAGAAAGAGATTTCCTACAGGCTGATATATCATTCCACTGTTTTTCTTTGGAAACATCTCAACATCTGCTAAAGCCTGAGCTTCTTCAAATTTTCCTTCAAAAATCAATTTCCTTAAAGCCGGAATCGCAGCTCCTGATGCAGCAGTAATATTGCTATTTGGGCCACCGGACCATACTGTTTCTTCATTGAGCTGTAATTGTTCCTTAGCAGGATCACCAAAAACCATTGCTCCTAAACGACCATTACCAATAGGTAGGGCTTCATTCCAATTATCTGCAGGCCTGTTGTACCATAATTTCAATGTTTTGTCAATCTTAGATTGACTAAATGCAATTGAACTGCTTACTAATATAAGCCCGGCAAAGAGGATTAAATTTTTGATCATCATATTTTACGTTAGTTAAGTGGAAGAAAGCTTACTGGTATTCCTTCTGCTTTTACACTTGCCACGCTTTTACCTCTATTCAGATTAACACTAATCACCGCCCTTCCATTGTAAAGCTGAACCTTACGTGAACCATCAGAAGTGCCTTGATTATCAATAAGTGTTCCCTCACCTGTTAAACCGAATGTCACATAGTTACGGGCATCTAAACACAATATATTATTTTCATCGTATAATCTCGCCTGAATCACTACAATGCTATCTTTCTCAGATACCTTCTCCAGTACCAGCTTTGCAGGTTTAGCCCATTTTGCTGTCTGGTATTCCTGTGTAATCTCATCGATTATTTCCTTACCTTCTTTGGTTTTAGCAACAACCTTTATTTTATTCTTACCCTCTTGATACTTTACCATCCACCTTAATCCCGCAGCGGGATAATTCTGACTGTTACGTTTCTTCTTACCCATGCTTTTGCCATTTACAAAAAGTTCCGCTTCGCTACAGTTAGAATATACTTTAACCATTTTCTCCTCTCCTGCATTACCCCATCTAACCGGCCATGAATGTCCATATATATGTACCATAGGTGTCTTTGTCCAATATGATTGGAAAACATAGTAAGATTCTTTCTTCTTAAAATCACGCTCAATTACTCCCTTCTGATTCATGTAAGGCACAGGGTTATCAGGACGAACTGGTGTAGAAAAGTCTTTAAACGGCCAGTACGCTGTGCCAGTTAACCAAGGCATGTTTTCTTGTTCTTTTAAATGCCAGTCAATCAGGTTCACGATATAGCTTTCACTCCAGTCTCCATCTTTGGATACCCTTGCACTTCCTCCAAATAAAGAAGCATCTCCATCTCTTTCATCTGCCCCTCCACCGGTTTTCACAAGACTAAGGGCTTTATCAGGACTTTCAGAATGACGGCCGGCATGACTGTCGCCTCCCCATTCTACATGTAAAAAATGATCTACTCTTTCAAATTCCTTTTTAGATGTTTCTTTATACTCTGTATAAATTCCTCTGTACCATCCCGCCCATATAGATGGAGAATATACATCAACAATATCTTTACAGAAATCACATCTTCTTATGGCAGTTTTTCTTGAGGGATCAAGCTTATGAGAAAGCGCATTTAATTCTTTCATAAAAGTCCTGATCTTTTGCTCATCGAATTCATTGAAGTCATTTGGCCAGTCATTTTCATTTCCTAATCCCCAGATAATTACTGAGGCGTGATTATAATGCTGTTCAATCATATTGGTAAGCATTCTGCGGGCCTGTTCTTTGTAAACTTCACCTCCAAGTCCACCACGGCACCAAGGTATTTCTTCCCAAACCAAAATTCCAAGGCTATCACACAAGTCTAATACTATCCTCGATTGCTGATAATGTCCCAGGCGAATAAAGTTTACCCCCATATCTTTCATCATCAAAAGTTCTTCCCGAATCATGTCTTCTGTCATGGCAGCTGCTACACCGGCATGATCTTCATGTCTATGCGTTCCTCTTAATAGTAAACGTTTTCCATTCAACTTGAATGGACCTCTTTTAACAAATTCGAAATTGCGGAAGCCTATTTTTTCCTGATGTACATGTACATCTCCTTTTGAAGTAATAGTTGTTTGTACTGTGTACAAATCCGGAGATTCAGTTGACCAGAGTTTTGGATTCTTAAAACTAATTTCCCATAAAGCTTTATCACCAAAAAATGCTTTTATTTCATTCCCCCAGGTAGCAACTACTTTCCCTTGTGGATCTTTAACTTCAATTTTTACTGAAACAGTATCTACACCAGTAGGATTTAACAATCTTCCAGAGATACTTAACTTTCCTAAAATTCCTTTTTCATCAACACTTGCAGTTGCAAAAATCTTATCAACCGACACTTTAGGTACATATACAAGATTCAAATACCTATAAATACCACCATAAACATTAAAGTCAGACAAATCTGATGGAATCATTTCCAGATCCCTCGTATTATCACACCTGATTTGCAGTGGCACCTTACCCTTAAAGCGTGTTTTATAAGCTTCTGTTTTTTTAAATGCGTTTACAGCATCAGTAATGTCAACAGTCCATTCGTCATAACCGCCAACATGCTCTGCTACCTTAGTATCATAAATATAAACCTGTGTTTTCTGGCCAGCGCCTTCAAAATGCAATAATGTTCTGCCATCTGTATAAGGATTTTTCAATGACAACTGCGTTCGGTACCAACCTGGTCCCTGGTAATAGTTTTCATCTGGATCAACGGAGTTAAGCGCATTAAAACAATGTGGTAAACTCACATTCTGCCATAAAGGAACCGTTTCCGGACTACCTTCTTTTGCAGGTCTGATTGCCTCCCAGATTCCACCTAAATCACCTTGTAAATATTCCCAATTGTTAATCAATCTTTGCTTATTCTGCGCGGAAAGGTACTGACTGCATAATAACAGCCCTAAAAAAAACAACAGCTTAACTTTCTTCACTTCTTATGGTATCTAAATAATTTATATTTGGTTTGCGCATTATTCGTCATTGCTAAATTGCTGATTAGCCTTAGCATTTCGGTTGGCTCTTTTAGCTTATTCATCAGCTATATTGGCATAATATATCCCTATCCCGCAAGCAGGTTAATCAAAAAGTATGTTTTTATTTGTTAAGCGCAGGCGCTCACAAACTCTTTTTGATAGGATAAAGGACTCTTTCCAGTAATTTTCTTAAAGCATTTATGGAAGCTTGCGAAGTTGTTAAACCCACTGTTATAACAAACCTGCTTAAGATTCAGGCTGTCTTCTATTAGCAACTTACACGCCTGCCCCACTTTAACTTCTATTAGAAATTGAGAATATGTTTTACGGGTACGCGATTTAAAATAGCGACAGAATGAATTAGGACTAATCCGGGCTACTTCAGCTATTTCATCCAGATAGATTTTGTTTTTGAAATTGGCATAAGTATAGTCGTAAATATCATTAATTCTGTCTTTCTCAATCATTTCCAGATCATAGTGAAAGCCTACGGAAGAAAGAACTTCTAATTGACTCGACTTAGCAATCTCTACCAATGCCTGCATTAATATAATGATACGCTCTGTACCTTCTGCTTTAAGCATCTGTGTAATCAGTCCTGCTACCTTGGCCTTATTTTTACCTGTTACTTTGACTCCTCTTTTTGCTTTTTCAAGAATGTCTTTAAGCAGTTTATTTTCAGGAAGATTTAAAAAGCTATCGCCGAATAGGTTTTCACTGAAATGAGCTACACGTACATCGGCCTGTGCTGGTTTAGTATCAGTTGCAAAATAATCCTCATCAAACCTCCAGTAGTGTGGTAAGTTTGCACCTAGCAGAACGATATCTCCAGATTTAAATTTTTTAATACTATCACCTATAAATTGAGTACCGTCTCCTTTATTAAAATAGATCAACTCTACTTCCTGATGATAATGCCATTTATTGTTAATACATGGTTCCAGATCTTGCCTTACACTAAATGAATGAGCTGGCTCCATTGATACTTTCAGTAGTTGTGCTTTCATAATCAGTTTATTTATATTTGGTAAGAGCTAATTTATGGCAGCAACAATTGGAAAAGGGGCTAAAATCTTAAAAGAAAAGGGTGAAATTCTTAAATTTCACCCTTTAAAAGGTCTTATTTAACAGGTTCAACTAAAACTGCCCTCAGCTTAAACAGTTCTTTTCCATTTTGCAAAGGATGAATGGATATGGTATAGTTTCCTCCTTTTGTAAAGGTTGTTGTAGCTATATTATGATCAATGAAGGATAAAGGTGCTTTTCTATCAAATTCTGAAGTACGTAAGGTACGGAATAAGAACTCTTCGCCATTTACTTTCATACTTCCTTCTTGTTTAGCACTTTCTGGAGCACAGGAATATTGCAATGTTATTTTATAATCACCCGGCTCTACAACACGAATATCAAATTCAATTTGATCATTAATATCCTTCATATCTGTTACACACGTAGTATGCTTCCAATCTCCATAGTAATGGCTATACGTGAGGCTCCTGGTTTTGGTATTTCCCTTTGTTTTGGCAAAAACAGCTTCAACTTCATTCTTTTTGAACTGGCCCGATACCGTAACCGGAACAGTTAAATCATAATCCTTAATGCTGCCAGTATACTCCATTACAAAAACCGTGTTTGCTGCGTCCTGATCAAATTGTGTTAAATTAACCCAAACATCATCACCATCATTTTTCCAGGTCAGAGCCTGCTTACTACCTAAGGGATAGACTTTTGTTACCTTGCCTTTAAAACCGGGAATCAATAACTTACCATTTGCAGGTCTGCTTAGCACATGTAAGTATTGTTTACCCGGTTTGGATGTACTTACACCCCATGGTTGTGCAGGAATCAATCCAGCAGTAGAGGCATAAATACTTTCGCCGTTTTTGTCCAGCCACTTACCGGTTTCACGTAAAAATTTAGCAGAGTATTCAGGGATATTTCCTTCACCATCCGGTCCTACATTCAACATCAGGTTCCCTCCTTTTGAAGCAACATTGGCCAGAAGTCTAATGATTTCATGAGGCGTTTTAAAGTTCATATCATGTTTGATATATCCCCAGGAGTCGTTATGCGTATAAATAGATTCCCAAGGGCCCTTTATTGGCGTTGAAGGCACTTCTGAATCACCAAAATCTCTATAATCCCCCAAACCATGACCAACCCGGCTACTGAATAAACTTTTGGGTTGTAATACGCGTAAATCGTTGACAAAAGTTTGGGTTTGTTCTTTCGTCATCCCTCCCGGAGTATCAAACCATACAATGCCCAATGGTCCGTAATTGGTTAAGAGTTCTTTTAACTGAGGTATGGCTTTTTCCTTATAGTATTTTTGATAATCTTTTTTTGATTCATCAAAATCCCAGGTGTTTTTACCTCCATTTGGCTCATACCAGTCTTGAAACTGGGAATAATAGAAGCCAAATTGGATTCCTCGTTTCGCATTAGCTGCCGCCAATGCTTTCATTGGATCTTTTTTGTAGGGAGTAGCGTCTACAATATCGAAATCAGTTACTTTAGAATCATACATTGAAAATCCTTCATGGTGCTTCGCGGTGATCACCATATATTTGATTCCTGCATCCTTAGCCAGATCTGCCCATTCATCTGCATTAAACTTTACAGGATTAAAACTTTCTGCAACTTTTCGATAATCTTTAACAGAAATTCGGGCTTGGTTCATAATCCATTCGCCACTTCCATAATAGCGTTTTCCATTCCACTCACCAGCTAGTTTAGCGTATAAACCCCAGTGAATAAACATTCCAAATTTGGCATCTTTAAACCATTGTATATTTGGATGTTGTTTTTTTGAGGCTCTGTTGTCCCACATTTCATCCATGGTTTGTGCATAAAGAGGAATGGTAATAGTACAAGACAAGGTAAGTGTCAGTAATGTTGTAATGTGTTTTTTTAAATTCTTAAATTTCATCAATATTATTTTCTTTAATCGCTGCATTAATTTAGCAACACCAGGTTTTGTAAATTATGCAAACATCCTGGATCGATTTAGTTTACATTTTGTTTAAACTGTTCAGGAGTTTTTCCTTCAGGAACGAGTACTAAACGGTCATCTTTTTTAGTGTTCAATACCATCAGATCATTGCGTTTTTCCGTTTCTCTTTTTCCATTCCGATAAATAACTACCATTTTTCCGGGCCATGGATTTCTGATCCTGCAAGTAGAACCAGATTGTGACAACAACTCTACAAATTCAATCTGTCCTTGTTTAATAGAAGAGGTGACTAAGAAGTTACCACGAGCCAGCATAGTATATTTGGCATCCCAATCATCAGGCCAGGCCGGGAAAACACGCATAATTAAATCAGCGCCGGGACTTGGAGGTGCTGTTTGATTTAAACCCAACTGTATAGCATCTGCTGCTCTGCCTAAACGCTGAATATTGGTGGTATAATAACCTTCACTTACATCCATCCTGTTCGATAAAACTTCATGTGCAGGATCTCTTTTGATCTGATTAGGAACCAGATATTTGATTGCCTCTTTACGGCCCAGCATTGCACCCGCAGCCGGAATTTTAGAAAGGACATAGGGGTAAACGGTCTTGTTGATTCCATTCGGAAAATAACCATTGTAAGTATTTTGTGCAATTTTGAGCATAGCAGGGTCAGACTCCAGGTTACACAAATCAAAAAACCATACAGGCATGGTATTGCCATCAGGCTTACGTTGTCCGTTTCCTTTTATCCATGGTGGTAAAGAACCAACCCAGTATTCCTTTTGACCTACTAAATCCGGATAACTTTTACTGGTCGATAAAGGCGAAAGGTTAGCTATAAACTCCTTCCAGACAGGACGCATTTCCTTATCCAGACCAAGTATCTCTGAAGCTTTGATCAAGGTTGGAAATATCCCCATCATAGATGAAATTTCCTCGACAGTATTGTGACCTCCCCAAATGGACTCATTATCATTTACATGTCGTATATGATATTTACCATCAGCTTCTTTTTTCACATTGGGGAAATTGCGATAGAACTCTGCCATCCCCTTAAGCATTGGATAAGCCCGGTCCCTTAACCAATTGATATCCTGCGTATATTCATACTGTTGCCAATATTGATAAGCC
Source organism: Pedobacter sp. ASV1-7 (assembly GCF_040203335.1). Taxonomy (NCBI): domain Bacteria; kingdom Pseudomonadati; phylum Bacteroidota; class Sphingobacteriia; order Sphingobacteriales; family Sphingobacteriaceae; genus Pedobacter; species Pedobacter sp. ASV1-7. Next base: position 364,891 of record NZ_JBEHBV010000002.1, read on the forward strand.
AATTTAGCTCCTCTTGAAAAGATATGATTTACCGGACTATATGCCCCTTCACCTCTGTTGGCAACTGGCCATCTACCTGCAACCCATGTGGTATCTTTACGCCAGTTCCAGCGACTAAAAAATGGTTGCTTTGTTTCGGCGTAATCTATAAACTTTTGCGTCCTTTCCCGCCAGGGCTTTTGCTTTAGATAAAGTTCGCGCATCTCTGCGGCAATATCATCAGGAAGTTCCTCTACCCCATCAAAAGAGACTGTTTCTGGTATATAGATGCCTTTACTACCCCATTGCTGAGCTGCACTTTTTTCAAATGTTGAAAATGCTTTGGTATATAGGTTAAACATAGGGTCTAACAGTTCTAAGTGATTGGTAGGAAATAGAGCATTATAAAGGCAGCTTTGGTTGGCACCCCAATAAGCACTTCCCCACTTACGTGGGTCACCTCCGGTTGTCCAAAGCATCCCATTAAATTTAGTCGGATAATCACCTCTTGAACTAGCAGCCATGACATACAGGTAATAGGTATAGTTTTGCTCGACAAAATTAGCCTCTCCATCTGAGCTCTTCATTCTAATGAAAGATTTAGACCAGAAATCTGCCCACCACTGTTGATTTGATTTATGCAATCCTTCGAAACCCAGACTTTTTGCAGCTTCAAGCTTTTTGATAGCGGTGGCTGTTAAATCTATTGATGGATCGAAGCTTGCAGCACTGGCTGTGTAGACGGTAAAATCTTTCTGTCCCGATCCGGTAAGTAGCCTTACTGTGGTTTCATTTGCCACTTCTGCAGTTACTGATGATCCTTGTATGCCCATTACTACTGCAGACCCGCAATAATAATCATCTTCTTTAAATACTTGTGTAAGTACAATGTATTCGCCATGAATACTTATTTTTGATACCGCAGTATGATTGCCACGGTTGGTAACAGGATTCCTGAACATTCTCAAACTCGCTGTAAACCCTGCATTCAATTGTCTTTTATCACTGATATTTACCGCCATCACATCTTCCTTATTCCAAATCAGTGTATTGGCTTTTATATCCTTTCCCACAGTGCTTATAAGCCCATCATAACAGTACAAATGTTGTTTAAAATCAGGTTTATTAAATACCGGAACTCCAAAATCAAGGTCAACAAAAGCTGCTCCTCCTCCATACTCTGTATTGCGTTGGAAAAAATTATTAGTAGCAGCATTTGAACCAAAAATATCTACCCTGTTCAATTGCATTTTTAACTGAGCAGGTGTGGTCCATAAGAGCGTCCCCATAGTACCATTACCAACAGGCATTCCGGCCTCACTAGTCTTTACAGGTTCAACATAATCCAGATCTGCCCTTGATACCAGGCTTTTATAATCTACATTGATCAATGTAGATCCTTTGTTTTTTGATGCGGTGCCGGGCGACTGGCCCTGCACGGGTAAATTTGCAAGCAAACTGCAAATCCCTAATGCTAATACTTTCTTGATCATTTCGAGTTTAATTCAGGTGATATTTCTACAGTGTTTTTATTCCAGTTTACTGTAACAGTGGTCCCGTCCGAAAACGTACTGCGTTCTATTTTGTAATTCTTATCCAAAAATTCGTGTTTAGTCATTTCCAGCAATGCTACACGCTTACTCAATTCACTCATTTTATCAATGAGTTTTATGGTTTCTTCATCAATTGCTTTTCTAAAAGATACCTGTGGAGTACCACCGTAAAGCAGTCCGCGCAAATCATCTGGATGATAGGGTGTTAAAATCGCATCATGATAAACCAAATCCCACAGGGGCAGTGTAATTCCATTTTTAGCAGTCAATGGCGAAGAAAAATCAACATAAGGTATAGTCCAGTCGCAGGCCGTTTCTGTTCCTACAAAGCCAAGGTTATTTCTAGACCAGTTATAACTTTTAATCCTGTCATTCAGTCCATCAGTACGTGTTGATGGGTGCTGAGGATTAAAATCTTCATCAGGTGGCACATAACCGAACACATCCAGGTAATTGCCTTGAGGATGTATGCCGTGTTTAAACAGCCACTGGTAATTTTTGTTCAAATGTCCATTCATGAAACGCCCACTTAGGTATGCCATTTTTCCGCCATCCCAGTAATCCATAAAGGGGATTTTCCCTTCTTTACTATCTCCGAAACGAGTCCCTGGAAACATATTTGGCATACTACTTTCATCTTCTGCATGAATTGCAAACTGTTTATTGTATGATGGAGCATCGAGATAATAGTCGCGATACTGATCGTGCAAACTGAATAAGTATCCCAACTCTTTACAGGTTTCGGCCAGTCTTTTCATTCCTTCCCATCCCCCTGCTGTTGGTGCTGGTGGCATGGCATCAGGATGCTGACGATCATAGCCTAGATTTGGCCAACCGGTCAATACTACACATAGACTTTTTAATCCCATTGCCTTGTATTTACGAAATTCTTCAGCACGCTCATCAAAGCTGACCAGTTTATATCGGGTATCAGGATCTCTTTTCCATCTTGCACTTTCGGGTTTATAATTCGTAAGGATACTTGAGCGGATAATAGGCGTACCGATGAGCTCTTTCACAATGGGTTTCCTTGCAATTTTATCTTTCAAGGATACAAAAAGACCTGTATTCATTACGTAACTACGGTATCGCTTGGCCATATCCACGTAATTACCTTCCTGAAAAAAGCACATTCTTGCTGTTCGCGGATAACCCAATTTACCTAATTGTGGGCGCCAGCGAGGCCCAATTACTGTTGGACCACCAGCAGGATGACTAAATTGGTATGCTGCATCATCTGGTGTCTCCACAATGACCATCATTGCTGACTTACCTTTTTGAAATCCCCACCAGGACATGCTCCAATCTTCGATTACATTGCTCTGTAATTCGCTTCTGTCACTTTTGGTAATTTCACCATCCGGATCTGAAGTCCGGATGGGATGGTAAGCTTTTGGCCAGTTTCCAGGCAGCAATACCCCTCTTACATTACTGAGCAGTGTACAATCTATATTTCCTGCATCCAAAGCTGTAGGCCAATTCAGTTCTCTGACTACAGCATTGTGCTCTTCAGCAGCTACATCAAATACCAAATCTTCACTGTCTCCCTCCAAGCAAATGGTCAGGTACAATTTAAGATCTATATCCGACCAGCCTTGAAGGGTCAACTGTACACCGGTTTTATATCCAGTATCATAAAGATTAATCTGCTTACTTTTTGCATCTGCCAATCGTAATTTATAAGTCTTACCCTGAACTTTAACCTCCATATCATTAGATGATGAAGGTACCATCGACCAGGTTTCTGTCCCGGTATTAACTTTAAGTTGCAGATCTGCTTCACGTAGCGTCACCTGTTGTTTTTTTCCAGCAATGAGCCATTGCCCATTTTGCTGTGTTACTTTAATTGTTGTGGCTCCCCAATCTGCTCTCGACATTTGTTGAGTACTGGGTCTAACTTGTGCGATCGCTGTATTTCCAACAATAAAAAAAGGGAAACACATCAATAAAAAGAAGTAAAAATCAAGTATTATAGGACGTGTTTTCATCTAAATAATTTTGTTTAATGATTATTCCATTCGTCTTCATGATTCATTTGGTATTTTAAGCCAACTTACCGATAAGCAGGATTTTGAAAATCAATACCCATCTTATCAACTTCCGACTGTGGAACTGGCCAGTAATAATGTTTATCTTCAAATACACGCGTTACATTGCCTGGGTCTTTAAAACCATTGATCACATCTTTAGCAATTTCCCAACGCTTAATGTCGAAGTATCTTAATCCTTCGAAAGCCAGTTCTACCCTCCGTTCATTACGCACCAAATCTCGCGTAAGTGTAGTTTTAGGAGGCATATTAATCCCTGGTCTGTTACGCACATCATTCAATGCTTTTAAGGCTGTAGCATCCGTCGTTGTTCCTCCGGCAATTTCTGTCATCGCTTCTGCATACATGAGTAAGACATCTGCAAAACGCAATTTAACCACTGCCTGCTCACTACCAGTAGCGCCAGAGTTTCCATTATCTACATTGATATTGATGTATTTGCGTACACCAAGATTATTCACAGAAGGTGATTCAGCTTTACCTTTATCGATGTTATTAAAACCAATGGTTTTGTTATAGGCCCATGTTGCTCCCGGGGTATAAATGGTTAGTTTTAAACGAGGATCTCTGTTCTGGTAAAAATCATTTCGCATCCTGTTATTTGGGTCGTATGACGATGGGACAATGGGTGCAACAGGTTTAGTACCGTCACTCATTTCATAAGCATCTGCTAAACTATGCAAAGGAACCATCGCAAACCTGGAGCCATAAAGCAAGTCCATATTGTGTACTGCATTAGGGCTTAAAGCCCTAATGGAAAATATGATCTCAGGATTATTGTTCTGAGCACCATAAAATATGCCTTCGTAACTGTTGGCTAATGAAAACTTCTTTTCATCTATGACCAGCTTAGCAGCAGCAGCAGCTTCAGGCCACATTTTATTGTACAAACAAATACGGGCTTTTAAAGCCAATGCTGAGCCCCTTACAGGATGACCATTGGTATAAGCTGTGTTTGGCAGTCCCACTGCAGCCAGGTCAAGATCTTTAATGATCTTGGCCACCACATCTGCTTTAGGCGACTTTTTAATTTTAAATACATCTGGTCCGAAACCCAATTCTTCTGTCACCAATGGCACATCACCATAAATCATGGTCAATTCATTATAAAAGAAAGCTCTCAGGAAATAAGCTTCTCCCAGCATCAGGTCTTTCTCAGTCTGAGTTAATGCGGGTACCCTGTCCAGATTCCCTATAAACCAATTGCATCTGGCTATACCTTTGTAGGCATCTGTCCACATTCGTGATACGATTCCACCAGTTCCAGAAGTTAGTACTCCTCTGGAAATATCCGTGTAATTATCCAGTGTCGAGTTGCTATAGGCATTGTCTGTCAAGCTTTCAAACTGCATAGAAGAGTAAGAACTGAGGTCAATCGCAAATGCAGGGGTACGCAAAGTACTGTAGCAACCAATTAAGGCTAGTTCTGCATCTTTCTTTGATGTCCAGAATGCTTCATTTGTTAATTTATCTGTAGGCTGTTTGTCGAGAAAATCATCTTTACACCCCATAAAACCCATTACTGAAACCATCAGCAATGCATATTTTATATATTTTACTTTCATCGTCCTAATTTTAAAATGTTGTCTTAATTCCCAAGGTATATACATTGGCTTGCGGATAAATGGCAAAACGGCCACTGGTATTGTCTAGAATTACGCGCTCCGGATCACCAATAAAATCGCTCACCGTAAATAGGTTATCCCCTGAGAAATAAATTCTTAAGTTTTGCATTCCGATCTTTTTTATGAAGTCATTTTTAAAATTATAACCAACAACCAGGTTTTTAAGTCTCAGGTATGAAGCATCTTGAAGCCAAAAAGAAGAAGCAGTAGTGATGGGCGAATAGTTATCTACATACATGCCGGGTAATTTATTGGTCGGGTTATCCGGGGTCCAGCGATCACGCCAGAATGTTGGCGGTGGCGACCATTGTCTGAATGCACCATAACCCCAATCTGTAGTATATACCTTACGGCCGGCTACACCAAGGAAAAAAGCAGAAAGATCAAATCCTTTATACTCCAGTCCTAAATTAAAACCGTAGTTAAAGTCTGGATGTTGTCCGTCGATAACAATTCTGTCAAACGGGTCAATTTTACCATCAGGCACACCATTAGGTCCACTATGATCTGCAAACATCAAATCACCAGGCTTTGGACTGTTCTGATGTTTTGGTGCTGCATTAATCTGGTCTTGGTTCTGAAAAACACCTATCCAATCTAGCATATACCAGGAATTCCATGGTAAGCCCTCACGACGGATTTTATTACCCTGAATCTCTTCCGGGCCAAACTTGGTTACCGTATTTTTATAAGTATAGAAATTGGCTCCAATTTCATAACCTACATTTCCTATTTTATTCTTGTGGGCAATGGTGAACTCAAATCCAGTGTTTTTCATCGCTCCTGAGTTGACTGTTGGCGGAGCCATTCCAACAAAATCCGGTAATTGGGCCACACGCAGGATATCCTTCGTATTTTTATTGAAATAATCTAAAGTACCACTAAGCTTGCCTTTAAAGAAATCGAAATCAAGTCCTACACCTGCGGCAGTAGTTGTTTCCCAGGTAATATTAGGATCGGATAATTTCTGTGAAACGACACCAGTATTCAGGATATCATAAATATAACTGCCATAATCCAGAAGGTTTTGGTAAGGATAATTGGCAATATTCTGATTACCCAATTGTCCCCATGAACCACGAAGCTTTAAGTTACTCAACCACTCATTATCTTTCAAGAATGACTCTTGTGAAATTCTCCATCCAGCGGACAATGCTGGAAATACCCCCCAACGTTTACCTTTTCTAAATCGTGAAGAACCGTCATAACGAACTGTAGCTTCGAAAAGATAACGTTCATCATAAGCATAGTTTACCCTTCCAAAAACAGACTGTAAAGCCCACTGGTAAGCATATCCATTGGCCGTCTGGGCGTCGCTACCTCCAGCATCCAGACTTGGTAAATTTGGTGAAGGAAAATCTCTTCTAAAACCTGCCAGTTGCTCATAGTTAAAACTCTCCTGATTGTATCCACTTACAGCAGAGAAATGGTGTACATTATTAAAAGTCTCATCATAAGACAAGGTCGCATAAGCCGTATAGTTAATAGACTCTTGCTGAGTTTTACGTAAAGTAATAAATTGGCCCAGATAATTTTGCTGTGGTTTATATACGCCTTGGTTATCGGGTTGAAATAAAAATGTAGGTAGTGGAATACGTTGGGCGGTTTGCTTATCCGTATTGTATCGCACAGCTCCCCTGATTTCTCCAACCAAACCTTTTGCCAGATTTAAGTTCACATATCCGATTCCTGAAATGCCATATTCTTTGTTCAAATCTGAACTCGTTTGCTGCACAGCATAAGCATTCTGGTTGGTGGTTTCAAAATCATAAGCTTTACTCACTACCCTTCCACTTCCATCAGGTAAATACGGACTCCATAAAGGGTGTTGGGCATAAATGCTCAATACCAGGTTTTCGGCATTATCTACCGGATCTCTTCTATCCCCTTGCATGAAGTTGATATTGCTACCAAATGTTACAATCTTATTCATTTTGGTTTTGAAGTTCAGAGAAGCATTATATTTTTTATAACCCGTATTAATAAGAATCCCTTTCTGATCCAGATAACCTAATCCAAAGTTGTAAGTCGTTTTTCCTTCACCACCATTTACACTTAAAAAGTGCTGTTGCATGCTGGCATTCTTAAACATGAGGTCCGTCCAATTTGTGTTCGGAAACTGTGCTGAACCATTTCCATTTCTATAAGCATCAATTTGTTCCTGAGTATAAAGTTTACCCATATTTTGTCCTGTCCGGTTGATACCTTCATTACTCAATTCCATAAACTCGGCAGAGTTCCAGATCAGATCAGGTACACCTGCAGGTTTTTGTATGCCATAATTGTAAGAATACTCGATGTTCATACGACCCTGAGCACCCATTTTTGTGGTGACCAATATAACCCCATTAGCCCCTTGAACCCCGTAAATAGCTGCTGATGCAGCATCTTTTAATACAGAAATGTTTTCAATCATATTGGGGTTGATGTTACTCAAAGAACCTGGTACACCATCAATCAATACTAGTGGATTATTACCACTTGCGCCAAAAGTACCTACTCCATGAATTTGTATAGAGGGGTCTTCCTTACCTGGCTGGGCAGAGTTTTGGATGATCTGTAGCCCTGGAACTTTACCTTGCAATAACACTGAAGCATTAGGTGCAGGCCTTTTAACCAATTCCTGTGCAGCAACAGTAGCGACCGATCCGGTTAAATTTACTTTTTTCTGAGTTCCATAACCAACCACAACCACTTCCGTCAGACTCGCATTTTCTTCTAAGAGCACCACATTTAAGATATTCTTACCTCCTGTAGCCACTTCCTGACTAGTATAACCTATATAACTAAATATAAGAGTCGCATTACTTTGAGCTAGAGTAAGTGTATAGTTCCCATTTTGGTCCGTGACTGTGCCTGTGTTATTACCTTTTACTTTTATACTTACACCGGGCAGGGCACCTCCTTTTGCATCAGTTACTCTACCTTTTATTACTGTCTGTTGAACCTTAAAAGTTTCAGTTGGATTGCTCTTTGATTCTTGCCCTCTGATGATTACTGTTTTATCTTTTATCACATAGGTAAAAGGCTGATTTTCAAAACAGCTGATCAATACACTTTCTAATGTTTCACTGACAACAGAAATGTCTATTTTTTTTGCTTTTTTGATATCTTCAAAGTCAAAGAAAAAATCGTAACCACTTTGTTTTCGTATCTCCTTGAATAGTTGTTCAAGTGTTGCATTTTTTTGCTTTAAAGTGATTCTTTGGGCTTTTGATGCCTGAGCGATTTGCAAAAAAGCTGTGATCAATAAAATTGAAGTGAATTTCATTATCAACAGGATTTTATGTACATAGCCTGGAGGCTTACATACAGATTGTTTGTAAAAGTTCATACATTTGATAAGTTGGGTTAAACGAAAAATTAAAGTTTGAGGGTAATCCCAGCCATTTTTGCCGGGAGTGGTTGCAAGCACTTCCGGTTTTTTGACTATTACTACATCACTAAATGCAGTAATTTATCTGTATTAAGAAGAGTTTTGTTTAATAGTTTTCCTTTTCATAGTGTTTAATTTAGTTTGGTGAAGACAATTTATTTGTCAGATTTAAGTACCGTAATTGTTTTGCCCTGAATTTTAAAATGTATTTTCCCTGTAGATTCCATAATACCTAATACCGATGAAATATTTTTACTTCTTGAAATGTAACCGCCAAATTTCAAATCATCAAAACTGCCTTTGTATACCACCTCAACATCGTACCATCGGGCAATTTTTCTCATAATACCACTAAGTTCCTCCCCATTAAAAATAAAATCTCCTTTTTTCCAGGCTATAACATTTTCGGTATCTACATTCCTGACATCAATATTCTCCCCTGTTTGCTCACTTTGTTGTCCGGGCTTTAGCAATCTAGACAGCTCTTTATTCTTTCCCGCATTGAATAATACACGCACAGAACCTTCCAATAAAGTAGTTTTAACAGATGCCTCATCTTTATAGGCATTAATGTTAAAATGTGTTCCTAGCACTTCTACCTGTTGCAAACCGTTTCTCACAATAAATTTCTGGTTTCCACTTTTTGCAACCTCGAAATACCCCTCCCCATAAAGATCTACAATACGCTCACTACCAACAAATTGCATCGGATACCTGAGAGAAGAGGCTGCATTTAACCAAACCTTTGTACCGTCTGGCAGATTAATCTGATATTGCCCCCCTTTAGGTGTTTCAATCGTATTATAAAGTGTTTTTCCCTGATTACTTTGCTGAGCCAATTTTACCACTTCATATACAAGTGTTCCATCTGCAGTTTTACGAATAGTAAGACCTGTCTGCTGTTGAATGGTTCCATTTGCAGCATCAGTAAGTGAGATCTTCTTACCATTTGCAAGAGTTAAGTAAGCTTTATTTCCCCCCGGAAGGATTTTGTCTGTTTTAACAGTTTTATTGTCTTTCTGAATAAAACTTACCGATGATCGGATATAAAGAATTATAGAAAGTGTTAGTATTGCTAAAACAGCTGCAACACGAATAAAAATATTAAATCTTGTTCTCATACGAGCCTTCCTCCTATGATTCATCAACACTTCCCATACTTCCCTTTTAGTATGATCAATCCGTTGTTCTTCTGGCGTGTGGTGCGTAGATAGTTGCAGATACCAGCTTTCGACAATTGCTTTTTCTTCTTCAGAACAATTACCAGCCTTATATTTTTCCAATAATTTTAAAGGATCTTGATGCATACGTTATATTTGGCTTATTAATATTAAGACAGGAAAGCAAGGGGGTATGGGGTACTTTTTTATTAAAAAAAATAAAAAAAGTAAAATACCTCTTAAAGCTTAATTAAACAGCGTAATAATCACTGTTCAGCTTTACAATAGGTGATAAATGAGGAATAAATAAGAAATGATATTTAGCTTCGGCTTTAATATTCTCAGGGCTTTTTTCACATGGGTCCTAACAGTTTGCTCACTAATGTTGAGCTCTACTGCGATTTGCTTATAAGAAAGGTACTCTCTTCTACTCATTTTAAAGATTTCCTTCATCTTTTTAGGCAGAGCAGCAATTTCCTGCTCTATAATCTTCTTCATTTCAAGTTCACGAACATGGTAATCTGCCAGTTCGGTATCCCTATCCATAAAGTCACTTAAAGATGCAATATATTTGTCTTCTACCTTTTTATGCGAAATAAGATTGATAATACGATTTCGTATTGATGCATAAAGATAGGATGACAAACTTTGTTCAAAAGAGATATTATAACGACGCGACCATAATATTTCAAAAAGCTCTTGAACAACATCTTTTGCTTCGTCCTCATTGCCCAGCATTTTGTATGCGTGTATAAACAGCAGACCATAAAAACGATCAAAAATTACAGTATATGCCTTATGATCTCCATTCTTCAGTAGATCAGCCAGTTCTTCGTCATTAAATTGATTGTATGGCGACATAATTCAACCTGATTAAATATTTAATGAACCACAGACCACCGGAGGTCAGCAGAAACTTGTAATCCTCTTTTATCTACTACCGACAAGTACCATATAGTAGCCACAGCAGGTACTGTCGTATTGATTCTCTTATTGTTTTTGATGGTAATTTCTTTCTGTTTCCATTGCCTGTCTTTCAAGGAAGCCAAAGTATCTGTTGTATAATTTAAATAGGCATTAGTTATTGGCAAATGTGATTTTACTCTTGCAATAACCTGGCTTTTTTTTGTTTGCACGTTATCAATTGATGGCAAAGGATCTGTATTATTCAGGTGGCTGTTAATGAAGTTATAAATTTCATTATTTCCCCAACCATAAGCATGATTATGTTTCAAACCGATCTTAATAGAAAGCTTTTTATTCCTGACTAAATCATATGACTTAGCATAACTATCCAAAAAGAAATTTCCATCATTTGTACCATTGATAAACAACATTGGCATTTTAGCCTTTGAGAGATAATTAGAAGGATCATATTGTTTTATCCATGACGCCCTGCTAATTCCATCCATTTTATCCAACTCTTTTTTCATCGCACTGTTTTGAAATAAATAACCACAGCCATATACCGGAACTACAGCCTTGAATCGATTATCTATCCCAGCCAATGTACTGCTAATAATTCCTCCCCAGCTTATTCCAGTCAATGCAGTTTTACTACTATCTACCCCTTTAAAGCTTCTAATTAAATTATGGGCAAGTATCACATCACCTATTGCCTGATACATCCATTGTTCATCTAAATGCTCAGTGATTGTAAAATATGGTGTTAAGTTATTGGGTTCATCAAAGCCCGCTTCTATATGTTTTTTTGTTGCGTCATTCCCTCTTAAATCCATAGCAATCGCAAAATAACCTTTTTTAGCCCAAAGCAATACCCATTGTTTGAAAGCAGTGCCTCCACCACCATGTACCAAAACTACTGCAGGTAAGTTTTTATCCTCTGATTTATTTCCACTTAAGATTCCAGGACTTGAATAATATGCAAAAACATTTTTAGCATGCCCCTTATAATTTAATCCATTATAAATAATACCTATAGCAGAGTCTTTCGATATTACCTTGTATTTAGGCACTTTATAAATATTTTCAGAATCCCATATAGTTCCCTTTATTTGGGTATACCCATTTGGTATTATCCCAAAAACAAAGATTATGGTCACTGTCAGATAATATTTGGTTAACATGGATATCAAATATAGTAGATTTTAAAGCGCACATATTGTTAAATATTGGCATTATACTCAAGAATTTTAACAGAATCACCCTTCTTCAGTATATTCACTTGGCGATGTGCCAAACTGTTTTGCAAACTCTTTACTAAAATATTTGCTATCACTAAAACCCACCATGTATGCCACTTCATAAACCGTGTGAACCTTTTGTTGTAAAAGCTGCGCAGCTCTTTTTAAGCGTACTGATTTGATAAAATTATTAACCGTAAGTCCTGTTAATGCTTTAATCTTCTTGTATAAAACTGGCGTACTCATTCCAACTTCCGATGCCAGTATATTAACATTAAAATCATCGGTAACAAAATTCTGTTCAATGATAGCCATAATCTTATTCAGAAACTCTTCATCAGTTGATTCTATCAATACATTTGAAGGTTGTAATGTGATCTGCTGACTAAACTTCCTTCGCATACTATTTTGCAGATTTAGCAGGTTATTGATGTTCAATAGTAAAACATCAATACTAAAAGGCTTGGTGATATAAGCCTCAGCACCTGTTTTAAGCCCACTAACTTCATGTATATTCCCCGATCGCGCAGTTAGTAAAATAATAGGAATATGACTGGTCCGTAAATCTGTTTTAAGAATGCGACACATTTCAAGTCCATCTCTAACAGGCATCATTACGTCACTCACGATAATATCCGGAATTTTTTCAAAGGCAATTTCAGTTCCCTCCTCTCCATTCACAGCCTCTATAACCTGATAATTCTGTCTTATAGACTGCCTGATAAAATCACGTATTTCCTGATTATCTTCAACAATAAGGATGGTAATCTTATCATCAACCTTTTCGTCAATCTCATCTGGGTCAGGCAATTCAGGTTGTTCTTGTGGCAATTGGTACAATAATGGACTCTCTACATCTACAAACTGTTCAACAAATTCTTCTTTTTTAAAATGAGAATTTCCAGTTCTTAACTTTAATTTGAAACAGGTTTCTACATGTTCTTCATTTAATGGTTTATCAGACATTAGCAAGAGATCACCATGATGCAATATTGCAATTCTTTTAGATAAAGCCAGGCCAATTCCTGTTCCGCTATTTCTGGAAAGCGGATCTTTAACCTGATAAAAATTAGTAAACAATTTATCTCTGCTATCTTCTGGAATTCCCTTTCCATTATCACAGACAGTAATCTCAACATATTCCTTACCAGATCTTTTAACAATCAGTGTAATGGTTCCATAATCATGTGTGAACTTGAATGCATTTGACAACAAATTATAAAACACTTTTTCTAATTGTCCGGAATCAAAGTAAACCTCTATATGCTCTTCACTGCTCTTAAATTGATAATCAATATGATGTTTTATCGCCAGATACTGAAAAGATAAATAGATCTCTTTTGCAAATGAAACAATATTTTCTGGTGCAACATTCAAGGTCATTTTACCTGCCTCCTGCTTTCTGAAATCCATAAGTTCAGTTACTAATCTGGTTAGTCGCCCCGTATTCTTTCTAACTGTCAACAACCTACGATTAATCCCGGGATATTCTTTAGTATCATTAATTAGACGCTCAAGTGGGCCAACAATAAGTGTTAAAGGTGTCCTGATCTCATGAGAAACATTCGTAAAGAAATCCATTTTCATTTGATAAACTTCGTGCTCTTTTCTTAACAAAGCTCTGATCCATAAAAACCTGAATACCAAAAAGAGTATACCAGAAATTGCCAGTACATAGAATAGATAAGCCCACCATGTTTTCCAAAAGGGCGGAGTAATATGTATGGTCATCTGTTTAGGCTGAGATGCCCATAATCCATCATTATTTGAGCCTTTGATCAGCAATTTATAGGTACCTGGTGGTAAGTTGTAAAAGGTGGCTATAGGTGAACTGACATAATTCCATTCCTTATCCAGTCCTTCCAGCTTATATGCATACTGGTTTTTCTCTGCCTTTATATAATTAAGCACTGCAAACTCAATGCTAAAAATATTCTGTGCATGCGAAAATGTGATTTCATCTGTTAAGCTAATGTTTTTCTTTAACAAATTACTCTCATCTCCAATGGCTACAGTTTTATTAAAAAGTCTTAATCTGGTAAAAATAACCTTCGGGATTTTCTTGTTCTCTTTAATCTGTTCAGGAAAGAAACTCAACAGACCGCTATATCCACCAAAAAAGAATTCACCTTTAGAATCCTTATAAAAAGAATTATAATTAAACACATTCCCTGGTAAACCATCCTCAATCGTATAGTTTTTAAAAACTTTGCGATCAAACTTAGCCAGACCATTATCAGTACTGATCCATAAATTCCTTTCTTTATCCTCTAAAACACCAAGAATTACATTGCTTGGCAGACCGTCCTTCATGGTATAAAACCTGACTGTATTTTTTATCGGATCATAACGAACCAGGCCACAATCATAGCTTCCAAGCCAGATTATTCCCTTAGAATCTTCCTTTATGATGTTGATATCATCAAATTTGCAGCTTTTATCATTAACTGTAAATGTTCGTATTTTGTTGGAAGCAGGATTAAGGATATAAGTTCCTGAATTAGTGGCAATCCATATATTTTTCCTGACATCTTCATAAAAGTATCTAAGAAATTTTAAATCGTGCTGCCTGGCAGGATTGATATAAGGATCAAAATTATCTTCTTTTTCATTATATATAAAAATCCCCTGAGCTCTTGTCCCTATCCATAATCTGTTCTGACTATCATGTAACAAGCATATAATCCGGTTAGAATTTAAAGCTTTAGGGTCGGAATAATCAGATACATAACGTCGGAAATTATTTGTTTTCGGTTGATAAACATCTAACCCACCCTCATAGGTGCCAATCCAGACTTCACCATTACGTGCTATTGATATGGTTTTAACCAGATTTGAACTTAATGAATTTGGATTTTCAGCATCATGCTTATAGCTTTTAAACCTTCCCGAAGTTCTATCATAATAGTTGAGTCCTTCGGCTTCTGTTCCAATCCATAAATTATGAGACTTATCTTCCACGATCGAGCTAACGACGTTACTACTGATTGTATTCTTACCTAAGCTAGTTGTATATTTCTTAAATGGTGTTGCATTAGCATGATAAAAGTTAACACCACCAAAATAAGTTCCCACCCACATTGAACCTGTTGCATCCTCCAATATGTCATATATGGAATTATGATTCAGGCTCCCCGGATCTTCGGGATTATGATTCAGGACAGAGAATTTAAAACTCTCCAGATCTAGTATGTTTATACCATGAAGGGTTGAAATCCATAATTTACCATCAGCAGCCATTTTAATCTTTCTGACTACATTACTGCTGATACTATTCGGATCATCCTTCTTAGACATAAAATGCCTGAAACTCCCCTTTTCCCGGTCAAACAATTCTAAGCCATTATTATGTGTACCTATCCAGAGATTATGTTTTGAGTCTTCATACACTACACTCAAATCATTATCAATCAAACTATTAGGATCATCTTTCTTATGATAGTAAGATTGAAAAGCATATTTTCCATTGATGAACTCCATGCTTGTCAGTCCATTCATAGTAGCAATCCACATTACCCCTTTATAATCCTGATAAATTGATTTTACAAGCTGATGGGCTAAACCAGGAGTATTTAAATCACCTTTCTGAAACCGGATGAATGTATCATCTTTATTTAACTTATTTAAGCCGCTATCAGTTCCTACCCAGATCTGACCTGATTTATCCTCAAAAAGACTTCTGATAATATTGTGGCTAATCGTATTTTTTTTATTGGGATTGGTGACAAAACGTTTGAAAGAATTACTTTCAGGAAGGTATTTATTCAGGCCCTTCTGCGTTCCTACCCATAAATTCCCTTTACTGTCGGTCAATAAGGCATTAATATTCTGCGCACTGGTCAATGATGACCGCTTCCCTCTTTCACGCTTATAAATCTCGAAATTCCTGGTATTATATTTATTTAAGCCATCTTTTGTTCCAAACCACATGAATCCCATACTATCCTGAGCTATAGACAATACACTGCTTTGAGAAAGTCCATCCTCTACAGTTAAATGCTTAAAACTTACTTTCTCCTTTTGAGCAATTGCAGTACCATATCCATAGACAAGTATGAAAAACAATAGTACTTTACAACGGAAATGTGGAGACATCTATAGTTATATTTGGTTTACGGTAAAAATATGCTTTTAGTTTCATATTCATATAAAAGCAGTTGCCAGTAAATACCGCTCTATTAACGGATATTTACTGGCAAACGCATTATAATAGTAAAATAAATTACCTACTATTTCTGAACACTAAACCTATAAATTGTAACAGTTTTATATTCTTGCCCCGGTTTTAGCACAGTTGTTGGAAAAGCAGGTTGGTTTGGTGAATCAGGAAAATGTTGAGTTTCCAGGCAAAACGCCGAACGATGAGGATAGCTGATCTGACCTTTGCCATCTTTATCTTCACCTGTTAAAAAGTTACCACTATAAAACTGTAGTCCTGGTTCTTCTGTTAACACATCCATTACAATACCTGTTTTGGTACTGCTTACTGTTGCTACTTTTTGCAAACCAGCAGCTTTTTTCAATACATAATTATGATCATAGCCTTTACCGTATTTCAATTGCTGATCATCAGTATTAATCCTTTTGCCAATTAAAGTTGCAGTATTAAAATCAAATGGTGTGCCGACAACTTTTTCAATTTTTCCCGTTGGGATCAAGGTAGAATCAACTGGTGTATATCCATCAGCATCAATTTGTAGCAGATGGTCAGTTATTGTAGCATCCCCTGCTCCATTTAAATTAAAATAAGCATGATTGGTTAGATTTACTACAGTATTTTTATCGGTAGTTGCATGATAACTAATTTTAAGTTCATTATTATCAGACCATTCATAAGTTACCTTAACTGTTAAATTACCTGGGTAACCAGCTTCACCATCTTTAGATAGATAAGCTAGCTCCAATGTATGATCATTTATTTTTTTAGCATCCCATACCTTGCCCCAAAAGCCATTAAAACCTCCATGGAGTGTATTTACACCATCGTTTAGTTCAAGATCATAAGTCCTTCCATCCAATACAAACTTCCCTTTGGCAATCCGGTTTCCATAACGGCCAATCAATGCCCCGAAAAAAGCTTCACCTTTTTTCTGATATGATTTCAGATGATCATATCCCAAAACAACATCTTTAAATTGATTATTTTTATCGGGCACCAATAATGACACTACCCTACCACCATAATTGGTTATAGCTACCTGTGCACCATTTTTATTTTTTAAAATGTACAGATCTACTAAATTACCTTCTATATTGGCTTTAAAAGCTGTAGAATCAGGAAGGTTAACTACTGAAACAGTCGTACTATCATTACCCGACGAACTATTATTGGTTTCATTTCCACAGCTACTAAATGTCCAGGCAGCAATGAAAAATAAACAGTAAGATTTGAAATTGTTGTTCATATAGTGTTTTTTTTATATTTGATCTGTATGCTAATGTATTAAAAGATATTAAACGTCACAATAACAATTAATGTTGAGTATTGTAATATATTTACATTTGAAATGTAATAACTTTAAAAGTAATAAAATCCTCACCGCAGCAAAACTGAAAAACAATATAAGTAATTTTCTGCATAGCATACGATAGCTTCATCACTAACAACAACCAAATCAAACACACATGAAAAAATATAATGATCAAACCCGTTTCTTAATAGCTGTAGATTGTATAGTATTCGGATTTGATGGAGAACACCTTAAAATACTATTAATAAAAAGAGGTTTTGAACCTGAGAAAGATAAATGGAGTTTAATGGGTGGTTTTGTAAATCCTAAGGAGAGTCTGGATGGAGCCGCTAATCGCGTACTTACACAACTAACCGGGTTAAAAGATGTTTATCTTGAGCAAATTCATGCTTATGGTAGTCCTCTGAGAGATCCTATTGAAAGAACGGTATCTGTAACTTATTTTGCTTTAATTGATATTCATAAATATGAAACACAGATAAGTGATCAATACCATGCAGAATGGTTTTTATTAAAAGATACTCCAGCACTTATATTTGATCATGAAGAAATGGTCGAAGAAGCAAAGAAAAAAATAAGATATAAGGCTGCACTCCACCCTATTCTTTTTGAACTTTTACCTAAAAAATTTACGGTACCACAATTGCAGAATCTATATGAAGATGTATATAATACGCAAATAGACAACCGTAACTTTATCAGGAAACTAACCGCAACCAAACTACTCATAAAACTAGATGAGAAGGATAAATCAGGTTCAAAAAAGGGAGCCTTTTATTTTAAACTTGATAAGAAAAAATACCAGGCAAACTTTCAGGCATTCCTAAATATCATTCCAAACCCGGACAAACTAATAACTGGGTAAGAACATCTTAGCTCATATTAAGGAATCTTTAAATAAATTCTTTTATTAAAAAAAATAAACGTTAATTAGACGTTTATTTAACTAAATATGAGCAAAGATCAATACGTTATAGGGGTTGACTATGGATCAGATTCTGTACGATCGGTAATTATTAATACAAACAACGGAGCAGAACTTGCTTCATCTGTTTTTTATTATCCCCGCTGGCAAAAAGGTTTATATTGTAATCCAGCAAAAAACCAATTCAGACAACATCCTCTTGACTATATAGAGGGCCTGGAACAAAGTATAAAAGACTGCATTCAGAAAGCAGGTGGTGCATTTGTTGCAACTAATATTAAAGCGATTTCTGTAGACACTACCGGCTCTACTCCTGTCGCGGTTAATCAACAAGGTCTACCATTAGCACTTTTACCAGAATTTGAAGCCAATCCGAATGCAATGTTTGTACTTTGGAAAGACCATACTTCGGTAAAAGAAGCCATGCAAATTAACCAGCACGCCGCATTGCAGGATACCAATTACCTCAAATATTGTGGCGGAATTTATTCTTCAGAATGGTTTTGGGCCAAACTACTACATATTTTACGTGCAGATTCAGAAGTCAGACAAGCCTGTTATTCCTGGGTTGAACATTGCGACTGGATCCCTTTCCTGCTTACTGGGGGTTCAGATATTTCCAAAATGAAAAGAAGTCGTTGTGCAGCCGGGCATAAAGCGCTTTGGGCTGAAGAATTTAATGGCTTGCCACCAAATGACTTCTTTAAAAGCTTAGATCCTCTGCTGGATGGATATACCGACCATTTATTCAAAGACACATATACGTCTGATGAATCTGCTGGAAAAATTAGCAAGGAATGGGCATCACGTTTAGGGTTAAATACTGATGTTATAATTGGTGTTGGTGCTTTTGATGCACATATGGGTGCCGTTGGCGGTCAGATTGAACCTTATTATTTAAGTAAAGTAATGGGAACATCAACCTGTGACATCCTTGCAGTGCCACAGGCAGATATTGATGGTTTATTAATAAAGGGTATTTGCGGACAAGTCAACGGTTCAGTTATTCCTGGTATGCTAGGCCTTGAGGCTGGTCAGTCTGCATTTGGTGATATATATGCATGGTTTAAAGAAGTATTATCATGGGCAGTAAAAAACCTGCTTCGCAACTCTACGTTATTAGATGCAAATACATTAGCTGCTTTAGAGCAAGAGTTACTAGATCAGATCATACCTCAATTGAGTAAACAGGCTGCTGCTTTAGTTAAAACTGATGATGATGAGTTGGCTTTAGACTGGCTAAATGGCAGAAGGACTCCCGATGCAAACCAGGAATTAAAAGGCTTAATCAGCAACCTGGATCTAGGTAGTGATGCACCTCGCATCTTTAGAGCCTTAGTGGAAGCATCTTGCTTTGGCGCTAAAAACATAGTAGATCGATTCATTGAAGAAGGAATTCCAGTTAAAGGAATTATCGGGATTGGCGGTGTGGCTAAAAAATCTCCTTACGTAATGCAAACCATGGCCGATGTATTGAATATGCCAATCAGAATACACCAGTTTGAACATACTTGCGCCTTAGGAGCAGCCATGTTTGCAGCAGTTGCAGCTGGTATTTACCCTGATGTTGAGACCGCTATGAAAGAAATGGGTAGCGGCTTTGACCAGGAGTACTTCCCTCAGGCAGAAAATGTTTCCTACTATGAAGATCGTTTTTTAAAATATAAAGCACTCGGTGCTTTTATAGAGGAAAGTACAAAGGAACATCATATTACAGAAAATGTATAGTTTGAATTAAATCAATAAAAAAATACAAATGAGTAATTATCAGGATATAAAAGAAAAAGCTTACGAAGCTAATATGCAGCTCCCAAAGCTGGGACTGGTACTGTTCACTTTTGGTAATGCAAGCGCGGCTGACCGAACAAAAGGAGTATTCGCTATTAAGCCGAGTGGCGTTGCTTATGAAGAGTTAAGTCCGGAAAAGATGGTTATTGTTGATTTTGATGGCAATACTATTGAGGGTACCTTACGCCCTTCATCCGACACCAAAACTCATGCTGTTTTATATAAGTACTGGGAAGAAATTGGCGGTATTGTGCATACACATTCTACTTATGGAACAGCCTGGGCACAATCACAAAGACCCATTCCAATTTATGGCACCACACACGCAGATCATCTTACTGTTGATATTCCTTGTGCCCCTCCTATGCACGATGACATGATTAAAGGTAATTACGAGTATGAAACTGGATTTCAGATAATGAACCATTTTAATGAGGCTGGACTCAGCTACAAAGAAGTAGAAATGATTCTGGTTGGTAATCATGCACCTTTTACCTGGGGTAAAACTGTTGAAAGAGCAGTATACAATAGTGCTGTGCTTGAAGAAGTAGGCCGCATGGCATTGCTGACTGAACAAATACGCAAAGACGTACCTAAATTAAAGGATGCGTTAATTAAAAAGCATTATGAACGTAAACATGGTGCAGATTCTTATTACGGACAATAACAAAACAGATATATAATGATCAACTTAAAAGACTTAGAGGTATGGTTCATCACCGGTACCCAACACCTTTACGGTGAGGAAACATTAAAACAAGTAGCATCACATGCACAGCAGGTAGCAGCATCATTAAATGCAGCTCAGCCTATCCAGGTGCGGGTGGTATACAAACCAATTGTAAAAACTGCAGACGAGATCTTTCAAACGCTTCAGCAGGCAAACTCAAGCGACAGTTGCATAGGGGTAATTACCTGGATGCATACATTCTCCCCTGCCAAGATGTGGATCAGAGGCTTAAATATTCTTCAGAAACCTTTGTTGCATTTACATACACAATTCAACAGGGACATCCCATGGGATACGATTGACATGGATTTCATGAACCTTAACCAGAGTGCTCACGGTGATCGTGAATTTGGTTTTATGGTAACCAGAATGCGTAAAGACCGTAAGGTTGTTGTTGGTCACTGGCAGGATGAAGAGGTTATTGGCGAGATTGATACCTGGACGCGTGCTGCAGCCGGATGGCATGATTGGCAGGGGGCCAAGTTTGCTCGCTTTGGTGACAATATGCGCTATGTAGCAGTTACTGATGGTGATAAAGTTGAAGCAGAACTTAAATTTGGTTTCGAGGTAAATACATACGGAATCGGCGACCTTGTTGCTGTAATTAACAGCATTCCAGAAGCTGCTATTCAGGATTTACTTACAGAATATGAGGCTACCTATATCATGAGCGACGATCTGATTCGTGGAGGTGCGAGACATACTTCTGTTTATGAAGCGGCTAAAATAGAATTGGGCTTAAAGAAATTCCTGGAAGATGGTGGCTTTAAGGGTTTCAGTGACACTTTCGAGGATTTGCATGGCATGGTTCAACTACCTGGTATCGCTGCTCAACGCCTGATGGCTGCTGGTTATGGCTTTGCTGGTGAAGGCGACTGGAAAACTGCAGCATTGGTTAGAGCCTGTAAAGTAATGGGTGCCGGACTACCTGGTGCAAATGCATTCATGGAAGACTATACCTATCATTTCGATCCATCAAACTCAATGGTGTTAGGCTCTCACATGCTTGAAGTTGATGCTTCATTAGCTAATGGCAAAGCACGCCTGGAAGTTCACCCACTAGGAATCGGTGGTAAGGCAGATCCAGCCAGACTAATTTTTAATGTGGCTGGTGGTAATGCACTAAATGCCTCAATTATTGACATGGGTAACCGTTTCCGTTTATTGGTCAATGAAGTTGAAGCCGTTGAACCTAAACATCAATTACCTAACCTTCCTGTGGCTCAGGTATTATGGAAACCACTTCCTGATATGAAAACCGGATGTGCCGCATGGATTTATGCAGGAGGTGCTCATCATACAGCATACAGTCAGAATCTGACTACATCGCACTTGCTGGACTTTGCCAATATTGCAGGGATCGAATATGTTAGCATTGGTGCCGATACAAAAATCAATCAATTCAGAAATGAATTGCAATGGAATGAAGTTTTTTATAGATAATCCAACAGAGCTGCAATGAACAATAATTTAACCGCTACAGATTATGTAGTTTTCATCATCTATTTCTTAATCGTATCTGGATATGGATATTATATTTACCGCCAGCGTAAAAAAAATGAACATGATGCTAAAGCCTTTTTTCTAGCCGAAGGTACGCTAACCTGGTGGGCAATTGGTGCTTCTCTCATTGCATCGAATATTTCAGCCGAGCAGTTTATCGGTATGAGTGGCGAGGGCTTTTTTCTTGGCATTGCAGTCGCAGCTTACGAATGGATTGCAGCAATTGCATTGATTATTGTTGCAGTGTGGTTTATCCCTGTGTATCTTAAAAATAAGATTTACACCATGCCACAGTTTTTAAAAACCAGATATAATGAGTCAGTCGCTTTAATTATGGCTGTTTTCTGGCTGTTTTTATATGTTTTCGTAAACCTCACGTCTATACTTTATTTAGGTGCAGTAGCTATTAACGGATTAATGGGAGGCGAATACTTACATTTAATCATGATTGGATTAGCTGTTTTCGCCCTTGTTATTTCACTCGGTGGAATGAAAGTTGTGGCATATACAGATGTAATCCAGGTAGGTGTTTTGATTTTTGGTGGGTTAGTAACTACCTATATTGCTTTAACAGTTGTAGGACAAAAATTTGGTGTGGGTGCTAATGCTCTTGCTGGTTTTAATGTACTGATGGAGCAAGCTCCAGAGCATTTTAAAATGATTATACCAGAACCAACAGCTGAGTCAAGTCAAAACGAGATCAACAAATACCTTACTTTTCCTGGACTAATGTCTTACGCTGCAGGTATATGGATTATCAATCTAAACTATTGGGGTTGTAACCAATACATCACACAACGTGCTTTGGGTGCTGATCTTCATACAGCAAGAACAGGCATTTTATTCGCAGGATTTTTAAAGCTCCTGATGCCTTTAATTGTAATGCTACCAGGTATTGCAGCATATGTTTTATATGAAGGTGGACATTTGCCACAACTTATTGGTGGTAAAGACGGTGCTTACTCAGCAGTTCTTACCTTCTTGCCTACTGGACTTAAAGGTTTATCCGTAGCAGCACTGACAGCAGCTATTGTAGCCTCATTAGCAGGTAAGGTCAACAGCATCTCTACTATATTTACCTTAGACATTTACTCGAAATACTTTGCGAAAAGTTCTGGTGAAAAAAATCTGGTTTTTGTAGGAAGAGCGGCTGTATTTGTAGGTATGATCCTGGCTGTTCTATTTACCTGGGATGATCTTCTGGGTATTGGAAGTGCAGGAGGCTTTACATTCATCCAAAAATATACGGGCTTTATTAGTCCGGGTGTTTTTGCCATGTTCATTCTAGGAATGTTCTGGAAAAGAACTACAGGGAGTGCAGCAGTTGCAGGTGTGCTTGCAGGTTTTCTCTTATCAGTTTTTTTCAATGAAATGGCACCAGGTATGCTTGGGAATGAAACTTTTCTTTACACGGCCTATCCTAACGGTTCAGGCGGCTATGAGATTCCATTTCACATTTGCATGGGACTATCATTCGCATTTACCATGCTTATTATGATTGGTATCAGTATGGCAGGCCCTAAAGTTAATGCTAAGGCATTTGAGTTAGATAAGGAGATGTTTAAAGTAGCCCCTTCTACTATGGCATTGATCGTAGTCACCATATTGATCATCGCTGCTCTTTATGTGAAGTTCTGGTAATTGCTTAATAGATTATACGAACAATAAAAAAGGGTTGTATATCGTTGATGTGACCCCAAAAAGTTGGACAGATTAACAAAATTAAGTTTTTTGTACGAGAGCTCGGTATTCCACCGGGCTCTTTCCATTTAACCTGTTTTTTATTCTTTTATTGTTATAGTAATGAATGTATTCTTTTAACGAAGCGATAAATTCTTCCGCAGTTTCAAAGCTCTGTCTGTATAGCAACTCTGTCTTCATAATCCCAAAGAAATTTTCGGCCAGGGCATTATCTAAGCAGTTTCCTTTTCTAGACATGCTCTTTATAATTCCTTGTTTCTCTAAAGCCTTTCTATAGCCATAATGCTGATACTGCCAGCCCTGGTCAGAATGAAAAATAAGCCCTTTTGTATCTTTTACTTTATCAAAAGCCTTGTATAACATTTCCTCTATCATCTGCATGTTTGGACTGTTGGAGATACTATAAGAGATAACTTCTCCATTGAACAGGTCAAGTATTGGAGAGAGGTAGATTTTCTCTCCTTTGATGTTTACCTGAGTGACATCCGTAGCCCATTTCTGATTAGGCAAACTTGCCTTGAAATTCCTTTCAAGTAGGTTGGGGGCAATTTTACCAACTTCACCTTTGTATGAGCGATAGCGGACTTTCCTGATATTACATTTTAGGTCCAATGTTCCCATTAATCTTTGAACAGTCTTATGATTTATACTATAACCCAAGTTCTTCATTTCGGCCGTTACCCGTCGATAACCATACCTTCCTTTATGCAAGTGATAAATGCGGACAATATCTTCTTTTTCATGTTTGTATTTATCATCAACATTCAAGCGCTTGCGATGATAATAAAATACAGAACGAGCCATCTGCTTGCAATTCAGAAGAATTGCAACATCGTGTTCGGGCCTTAGTTCTTCGATGGCTTTTGCCCACTCCTGCGTTCGCGGGCTTCTCTTTCCTTGACTAAGGCCGTGACTTTTTTTAGTAGTGCGTTCTCGGCTCGCAAACGGGCATTCTCTGCCTGGAGCTTCTCTAATTCTGTTTCAGGTTCATGCTTCTTTGATCTTCCCATATCTTTAGGTGGTCGTCCACGGTTCTTTTGTTGATATAATACAGCATATCCCTCAACTCGTACTGATCTTACCCAGCGCTCTAAGGCAGTCTTGCTTACCTTGTATTCCAGAACAACCTGTGTTAAAGGTACTCCTTTTTCTATGACAAGCCTTACAACTTTTTCTTTGAAATCAGCCGTGGGCCGGACATTAGGTTGTTTGTGCAGCCCACTTTCACCATAAAGATCATATTTCCGAACCCATTCCAATATCATGTGTTCGCGGATATGGCGTTCGAGGGATATGCGCAGAATCGGCTTTCCCTTTCTTACTTGAGAAACTATATCTAGTTTCTCTTCAAATGTGTGTTTTGTCATAAATAGTGAACCCCAAAAGTTTTTGTCTAACTTTTGGGGTTCACTTCACGTTAAGTCGATTACAACCCTTTTTCTTTTACAGTTCAACCATTGCCTTGATTACCCCATTTTTAGGATCGAGCCAACTTTGAAATTCATCTTTTACACCGCTAAACGGAACTTTATGTGTAATGTAGGTTGTAGGTTCCACCAGTCCGGCTTTCATCGAAGCAATCACATGTTCAAAGTCTTGTCTGGTTGCATTTCTACTGCTTATTAATGTTGCTTCGCGTTTGTGAAATTCGGGGTGATTAAAGGATATATTTTCCTTTTGCAATCCAATCAACACAAATCTGGCGCCATGTGCCAAATATTGGAATGCATTATTGATCGCTTTTAAGTTACCAGTTGCATCAATTACAACAGTAGGCATATCACCACCCGTAATATCTTTTAATTGCTGTAACACATCCGGAGCCATTGCATTTACTACATATGGTACTTTTATTTTATCCTTACAAAAAGCTAAACGTGCGTCATTGATATCAAGAGCAATTACTTTTGCCCCAGCAATTCTTGCAAACTCCATTGCCCCTAAGCCTATAGGCCCTGCACCGATCACCAATACAAACTCATCCTTTTGGATTGCTGCACGACGAACGCCATGTGCACCAATAGCCAGTGGCTCAACTAAAGCCAGTTCTTCAAAACTTAAACCCTCACCATGAATCAGTGTATGCGATGGAACTGAAAGGTATTCTGCCATACCACCGTCTACGTGAACACCGCAGACCTTAATATCTGTACAGCAATTGGGTTTCGCACTACGACAAGCAATGCATTTACCACAATTAAAATATGGAATAAATGTAACTGACTCCCCTTTTTCAAAACCGTCAGCACCTTCGAATTCAAGCAGTTCGCCGGAAAGTTCATGTCCTAATATTCTTGGATAACTAAAAAAAGGTTGAGTTCCTTCAAAAGCGTGTAAATCAGTACCACAAATACCTATTCTTTTGATCTTTATAATTGCATTACCAGGAGTTAGTAAAGGTCTCTCCCGTGTGATATACTCGAATGTTCCCGGCGTAGTGCAAACTAATGTCTTCATTAATGTTATTCTTTATACTTAATTAGAACTGATACTATTATGCATTGGCCAAGGACCGATCTAAATGAACATATCCTCCATCTACATGAATAATTTGCCCTGTAGTATGACTAGATCGTGCAGACATCAAAAAAACTGCCATATCCGCTATTTCCTCCGGTGTACTCATTCTGTTTTCAAATGGAATTTTCGAAGTGATTTCTTTCAATTTCCGTTCAGCATCAGGCAATGTTTCAATCCAGGCCTCATAAGCTGGAGTCCAGCATTCAGCAACAACTACCGCATTTACCCTGATGCCATGTTTTAATAGTTCTACAGCCCATTCTCTGGTCAATGCATTTCTCCCTCCATTAGCAGCAGCATAAGCTGAAGTATTTCCCTGCCCTGTTTCAGCTGTTTTAGAAGTTATATTTACAATTGTCCCTTTACTTTTTATAAGTTCAGGTAAGGCAAAATGAGCCATCAAATAGTAATGAACAACATTTTTATGCAATGACGCCATGAAATCTTTATAATTCCCATGCTCTAATCCAACACCATCATTTACACCCGCATTGTTTACTAAACCGTCAATCCGTCCAAATTGAGCAACAATAGCCTTAATAGTATTTTCACAGGCATCCGGATCGCTCAGTTCAGCGGCTACCTGGGCAGCACGGCCTCCCGCAGCTAAAATCTCGTCCACCACTTTAATGTTATCGCTTTCCTTTCGGCCAACAACTACTGCAATTGCCTCCTCAGCAGCAAGTAAAATGGCTACTGCCTTCCCTATTCCTTTAGCTCCTCCCGTAACAATAATAACCTTATCTTTTAACTGTAAATCCATCTCACTATTTATTTATTTCTTACTCAATTGCTTGCTAATCCAATAAATCAGGTCTTGTCCCGCATTAAAATTATTATACTCAGCAGGCAGTTTTCTTCCATTTACATACTCATCGTATAACCACGGATCTCCAATTGCAAATACGGTGCCTTTACCCAATTTAGCAACAGCCATCATATCATCGCCATCTTTATCCTTAAGTACGGATTTTGCAGGTGCTGCTAATTTCAAAGTACTATACTCTTTTATGTATAATTGTTTCGCAGTTTTAAAAATTTCATTTCCAGCGGGAACTAATGCCTTCCCCATCTCAAACTCGTTTTTTATCACACGTCCTTTACTATCCTTATTAAATTGGATACCGAAGTTTTTAGCCAGCTGATTAAAATGGTCAAACTCAGAATTTCCTATGTCATTTCCCATCAGCAGCAATACCCCACCTGCTTTTACCCAACTGGTTATTTCTTTAATATCGTTGGCACCAACATAATTAGGTTTAGGCGTTTCCTTTTCTGTATCTGGATCCACAATAATATAAACAGAAGCACTTTTTAAATTTGCAGCTGTAGGTGCAGTAAAAAGTGTCGAAGTCTTAAAGCCAGCATTGTTAAACTGCTCTCCCCACATTGAAAAACCTGGATTAGACATTTCATCCCATTTATAATGCCATGAGATTTCATTACCACTTTGGTCTTTTTTCTTTTCATTATTGAAATAAGAATCCAACAATACTGTTTTACCCAAACCAGGTTTAGGCATTGCTGCCATTTCCATTTCATTAATAGCCTTTAAAAATGCACCAACCCCTTTTGGATCATTGGTAATCACTTTTTCACTCATGTAATATGCAAAGCTACCATCGCGATAAGGTTTACCACCTAATCCCGACACTGAAACTGTACCTTTAAGGTTAATCATGTTTTCTGAGCGCTGTTCTACAAATTCCTGCTGCATCCCTTTGTAACCTTTATCGGCTACAGCAAAAAATGAAGCTGGTAAATATTGCAATCTTACACCTTTAGCAATAGAATAAACAAACATAGCTGATGCTGAAGATTCAAAATAATTCCCTTTATCATTAGGACGATCTAAAATATCATACCATACCCCTGTTTTATTATTTTGAACACTTTTTATTGCTACTGCCAGGCGGTTTAAAATATTAATCAACTCTTTCCTCTTCGGATGATCTTTAGGAAAATAATCCAATGCATCAACCAGGGCCATGGCATACCAACCCATAGCTCTTGCCCATATATGTGGTGATAATCCCGTTTTAGGATCAGCCCATTTTTGTTCTTTCGATTCATCCCAACCATGGTAAAGCAAACCAGTTTTCGTATCTCTGGCATGTTTTTCCATGTAGATGAATTGATTGGCTATATCATTATAAGCTTCCTTATTGTTAATCAAAGCAGCATATTCAGCATAAAATGGCTGCCCCATATACAAGCCATCCAGCCACATCTGATAAGGATAGATCTTTTTATGCCAGAAACCGCCTTCTTTTGTCCTAGGATGTTCTTTTAATTGATCCCAAAGCGTAGTCGCTGCTTTAAAGTATTTTTGCTGTCCAGTTACTTTATATAAAGTAAGTAAAACTGTACCATTCTTTACATTATCAATATTATAATGGTCCATACGGTAAGCATCAATAACACCATCTGCTGAAATAAACTGGTCCATTTGCTTTTGAACATATTTAAAGTACTCGGCATTACCAGTTCTTCTCCATATCTCGTTCATTCCATCTTGTACCACACCATCATCATAAGACCATTTTTTTGATCTTTCCTTCCATACCTCCATAACAGTTGCCGCCATTTGATCTGATAAAGGCTTAGCCTTTGATGCAGTGATCTGGGCATTAGACTGAAATACAGTTGTGAGCGCAAATAAGCTTAATATAAGGGATTTCGTTTTCATCATACTTGTTGTCTTATATTGGTTTATACAAGTCTACACAGTTTTAAACAGTGATTTTAGTAAAACGGACAAAATAAATACGCAATCGTTGCCGTAAATCTATTTCAATAGGTTAACTATGTCTTTTCTTCTTGATTCAGGGCTTACCTTTAAGCTTTCCACCTTACCATTCTTTAATATTCCCTCAACGATTGTTTGCTGGGGAGCATGCAATTTAAAATGTACATCCCAATCCTTTGGCCAGGCAGGAAATAAATAAAGTTTCCCAGCATGACTTTGCAAGAGCATTTCCTGAAGCCCTATCATTCCAGAACCTCCCCAATTATGATCTGGTACCCAATCAAAACCAGGTCCCCAAAAAGCCGGGAACCTTCTACCTGAATTTTTTAATTTCAACAAAGTCAGTTCTGCTGCCTCTTTTGTTAAGCCCAATCTGGCTGCAAAAATATTATCCTGCTTCCATCCAATATGACTTCTAAATTTCAATACATCGGTATCATATTTAAATGTATTAATAGCAGTATCTAATCCTGGCCTACCCAATCCATAAATCCCCCATGGATACACTGGGTATAATTGTGGGCTTTCAGTATTATTTATCCTTTCCCATAGTTTTGCGGGAGCGATAGTAGTATGTCCATTAAATTCTTGAAAAGTAATTGGAGGAATACGCTTTAACATAGATGTCCAGCTAATTCTTTGGACATCAGTTATCCCTTTAAGTTCTAACAGACTGTTCAATACTGTTTTTAGTGCAGCAATAGTAGAAGTGGCATTATAAGTCATTTTATAAGTTTCAGTTGCTGAACCTGGATATAAAACCAGATGTCCATTTGCATCTAATACCTTACTTCCTCTCTTTTTCGCAAGATAGGTATAGTGTTCATCAAAAAAGCTTAAACAGCTTTCTATAAACGGAAGATATACTTCGACATCTTTTCCAGCATAACTTTGTGTTTCCAACATCATCTGGCAAAACTCCAGAACAGTATCCCATTCATATTCAAGCCAGGCATTATACTCCATACCCTTATCGTAGTCTGCAGGTCTTTTCCAATTGTATTCAGCAGGATTAGGCAGCGCAAAATTCTCTAGCTGCTCTGTAAAACTAGCCCCCTTATGTCCCCAGTAAAACTCGCTTCTAATTTCCGCATTGCGTAATAAACGGGTATAAAATTCAAATTGCGGACGCATCATATCGGCATCACCACTTCTTAACATCGGCCAGTATACCAATCTCTGATTTTGAGCAGTATGGGTACCTCCTCCCCAATTTCTAAAATCAGGTGTAAACTTTAAAGTCGAATCCACATATACAGGATCATAAGTAAATAACCCTCCGTTAAATTTAGTTGGATAAACTCCATAAGCATTGGCTCCTAACATATAACGAAACAACTGATAATTACGACTAATTTCTGCAGCTAAAGGTTCAGAACTATTTTTGATGTCAATAAAACTACGATTCCAATAGTTTTTCCACCAATTCTTAGTACTTTCAAACGCGGCCTTACTGTTGAACGCAAAAGATGCAGTTTGATTTAAACCATGTAGCCATTCTGCAATTGTCTCTGTTTGTGCTGTATGTAAAGTAATTGAAAGCTTCATTGCTTTTTCAGCTTTTGAAGTTTTAAACTTCCAGCCTTTAAATGGTGTACCAGCATAAATACCAGTATAGGTTCCAGCTGGAGTCAATCCTTCCCCTTGCATTAAACCTCCAAAAATCAAATTGCGCAATGGGTTATACAATTCGGCCTTACGTGACTTCAAACCTTGCTGATTTACAGCAACATCAAAAATAGTATATGCTTTATTCTGATGAAAAAATAGCAGGTTATTGTTTTTAAAAGTAATACTATCTTTAAAGGTTTTAACTTCACCCTGTGGTGCCCATTTATAAGAATTTTGATTGTTCTCTTTACCTTTAGTTATTCTATCATCATATCTCCAGCTTTCAAATCCTGCTTCTGCAACAGTTTTTTGATTACTTTTTACTTCCAAGTGTACCAATGGTTTAAATACATCAACCCAAACTTTAACTTCTGTATTTAACCCAGATTTTACACCTGTAATTTTTACATAGCCTTCTTTTAATACAAGCTCTTGTTTAAAAGAACTATTTTCATCAAAAGGGTTAGGACTTAACTTTAACCTAACCCTTCCAAGCTTTAACAAGGTATTATTTTCATCAAATGTCCCACTCCTGGAAATGTAAAACATCACATCACCATTTTCCACCCATACGTTAAGGCCTATATCACCACCACCACAAGGCATAGACCCTGCGGAATTCTCACTCTGACTTGCCCATACTACATTGTTATCAAACTGCTTATCCTGCCCAATAGCAGTAAATAAACAGCCCGAGAGTAACATAATACATAGACCTATAAACTTCTTTTTCAAAATTTTTAATTTAATTATTACCAATCATCCGTTCTAAAGGATGACACAGGTAAACCATCAGTTCCAAATAAATCACCTATTACAAAATCCTTAAAAGCGTAACGTACAGCCACTGGAACTGGAACAGCCGCTGCTGAAACAATAACCTCAGTACCTTTTATCACCGCATTTGCAGGATGAAATACCTTATCAGCACCTGCAACTTCAAATAGTTCCAATGTTTTCCCAAAAGCTGTTAATCCATTTGGTGCATTGCTAAATTTAATGGCTACAGTGCCATCACTAATGCTCATAGACTCATAATCAGGACTTGCATAACCAAAACCTTTCATACCGTAAGTCTTATTTAAGGCCAGATAAGCCAGACGATGTCCTACTTTTTCTTTATTTGCTGGATGAATATTATAACTTTCTCCTACATCCATCAATACTGCCATACCGGAATTTGGAATTTTAAGTAATGACTTCCTTTGTGCATCCCTGATATAGGCTGAGTTCGTTTTACCGGCAGTTGCGATTTGTTCTGGTTTCAAATATCCAAAAGGAGCAATTTGAACATAATAAAAAGGAAATTCTCCCATGCCCCATACGTTACGCCAATCCTTAACCATAGCAGGAAACAAATCTTCGTATTTATCTGATTCTATTCTGTTAGACTCGCCTTGATACCAAATAGCACCCTTAATGCCATAACCAATTACAGGAAACAACATTCCATTATATAAAGTTGTTGGAGTGCGACTAGCTACTTTAATCACATCTGTTTTTGCTGGTATTTTAACTTCTGGAAACGAATTTAACGATTCCGGAGACATCCATGCTTGTACGCTTGAACCTCCAAAACTATCATTAATCAACCCAATAGGTACTCCCAACATTTCACTTAGCAACTTCCCAAAGTAATAAGCTGAAGCACTAAAATCAGCCACAGACTCAGGATTAGCAACCTTCCAATCCGACGGCTTACTGTTGTCTTGTCTTACCGCAACAGAAGAACGGGGAACAGTATACAATCTGATCTGAGAATTAGCAGATTTCAATATAGTTTCATTAGAACCTAATATCGGCTGACTTCTAAACCCTTTCATTGGCATTTCCATATTAGATTGGCCACCACAAAACCAAACTTCGCCAATCAAAATGTCTTTTAAAGTAATATTCTTACCATCGCTGATGGTTATCTCATAAGGGCCACCTGCTTTAGGAGTCGCAATTTTTAATTTCCACTTCCCAGTCTCATCGGTTTTAACTGTATATTTCTTCTTATTCCATGAAGAAGTTAAAGTTACCAGACTATTGTTATTTGCCCAGCCCCAGATTGCTACATCAGTTTGCTGTTGAAGCACCATATGGTCAGTAAAAATAGAGGCCGGTTTAACCTCTGCAGAAGAGAAATTTAAATTGCTAATGAGTAACAACGCCGTTGCTACTGATTTAAAAATGTGTGTGTTAAATGGTTTCATCAGACTAAATTATTATTTTGATCTGTATATTTTTCTAATTCTACCGTTTTTATCTAATATTAGTTAACCAAACTAAAGATTTGCTTAAAACTATCGACCTTATCGACTAACAGGTAACCAAACAGACATTTCTGAATGCCCCCTGTTACCCCAAGCGAAATATGGTACAAGCCTGATTGGAGTAATCGCATTAGACCTATTAATTGGTCTATATAACACGTTCTTCCAGTCTTTATTCTCAATTACTTGTGCATTTCCATCCAGACTCATCATATTGGCTCCAGCGATTTGCATCGGATTTGCCCTTAAGCTGATGTTTGAAGGTATTAAAACATTGAAAATACGCTTACCTGGCAGATCAGGAGATTCCAGACAATAAACAACAGGTCCACGTTTAACCGCAACCTGATTTCTATTTTCTTCTACAAGTGGATTTGATTCCAACAACTGAGCTTCCATTGGCAATACAAGTTCAATCCAATCTCCAGCTTTCCATTTACGGTTTAGTTCCGCATAAGTACCAGGAGTTAACACAAGATTCTCCGCTTTACCATTTACCTTCACCGCTGCATGTGATGCCCAGCCTGGAATACGTAAGAACATAGAATAAGGCTTATTCGCGGTTGATTTAACATTGATTCTGATATTGCCATCCCAGGGATAATTGGTTTCCTGTACTAAGGATACATTAGTCCCTTCACTTAAAGTAGTCCTGATAGTATTTCCACCATATAAATTGAACCACAATCCTTTATCGGAAATACTATAAGCATAATCACTTACTTCTGCAATGGTACGCACAACATTTGGAGGGCAACAATTAGATAGACCAATGTAAGGTACGCGATCTTTAGACCAACGTTGTTTAAATGGAAGATCATCCGAATAACTTAAAGGATTGGTGTATAAGAACTTCTTACCATCCAGACTAATGCCAGATAAAACACTATTATATAGTGCAAGCTCCATTACGTCTGCATACTTTGCATCTCCACTGATTTGTAACATACGCCAGTTCCATAATACATTTCCAATATTGGCACAAGTTTCATTATGCGCAGTGAAATTTGGTAGCTGAAAATCTCTACCAAAGGCCTGATGTATCTTTTGAACTTCAGTAGGGTTGTAAGATGTGCCATCAGGAGAAGTACCATCATATAAAGAACCACAACCACCTGTAACATACATTTTATGCTGATTTACATCATCCCACATCAAATTAAGGGTATGCATCAAAGAATCATTTCCAGTTTCAGCATACAAATCTGCCACACCAGCATACAAATAATTAGCCCTTACAGCATGCCCCATTGCTTTAGTTTGTTGTAGAAATGGAATCCTGTCCTGATTATCATCAGTACCGTCCTCAATTTTACCTTTAATAGCAATCAGATGTTTTGCCAATTCCAGATAACGGGGATCTTTAATAGTACGATACATTTCTACTACTCCCATATAATGCGAGGGACAAATGGCATTTCTAGCCAATGTAGGAGATGCTTTCTTATAAAAATTGTATAAATATTCCGTAGCCTTTTTAGCTACATCCAATAGATTCTTTTTTCCAGTAGCCCTATAATGCACACAGGCAGCCGTCATTAAATGACCAATATTATAAGCCTCAAAACTTAGTCTATCTTGAAACTGATTATCAGAGCCAGTCTTTCGCTGCTCTATCATCGCCTTAGTATAGATATATCCATCCTCTCGCTGCGATTTGGCTATCACAGCTATAGACTGATCCATTTTAGCCAATAACTTCTTATCGTTTGTTGAAGCATACATGCTGGCCATAGCTTCTAATGTTTTATAGTAATCACCATCATGAAAGGATGGCCCTTTGTGTGATCCTGTATCTAATCCCGCAGCTATTTCAAAATTCTTAAAAGCATGACTAATGTTTTCATCATTATAAATATCCCACATATTAGGAACCATTGTTTCTTTAGCGACCTTAAACCGATCAGCCCAAAAACCTGTAGTCCAGCTCACGTCTTTCATATTCGGACTATGCAATTTTGCATGAATGCTGGCTTTAGTATTTACAAGACTTTTATCTTGTGCAGAACTATCCGAAAACAGAAAAAACAATGCAGCGTATGTACTATACAACAAAGCTTTACTTAGCCGTACTTTTATCCTTTTCATCTGGTTTATATTTTGGTATTCTTATAATTTACTTAATAACCTGAATACTTACAGGCCCTAACAGACCAGCCTTCAGTAAAGGTTTACCTTCAAGCCTATAAGGTGCTGTAGTTTTGGTGATTCTTTTATTTTCAGGAAGACGCTGATCCCCAATCAGTCGATTTGCCCAGGTATTGCTTACTTCTATAGTTAACTGATTTTTTCCTGCTTTAAGTGCTTTGCTAATGTCTACCCGATAAGGGGGAGTCCATACTGTTCCACAATCCACACCATTTACTTTTACTGATGCGATATCGGCGATTTTACCCAAATCCAGAAAGGTTTGCTGTTGTTTGCCCTTATTATAATTAAAGTCTTTGGTATAGATAGCAGTTCCTGAATAATACCTGACAAGTGAATCAGCATTTTTGCTCCAGTCCTGAAGTTCTTTAAATACCAATGGCTTTGACGGTCCACCATAACTGGCATCAAAACTAACTCCCCAATCTCCTTTTAATACCTGTACCGTGTTAAACACATCAAAATTAGCTTGACCGATAGCTGGACTTTCTGAAACAGCATTATGGTCAAAAGTTAAAAATACAGAAGCATTGGCAGCTAATTCAAGCTGCATTTCCAACCTGCCATTTACAAATTTCCAATCTTTAGCTTTCCTAGCTTTACCTGTAACAGCGTCGTAAAACTCTGGAGCACCATTAACATCATAAATCCTAAATGAAACATTTAACAAACGATCTTTATTCAATTGATTTGCAATAAAATAAACATCCTTACTTTCCGTTTTCCGATGTGTATAGGCTATACCTTTGGCATAAGAATCATACCCTAAATCTTTTAAAACCAAATCCCGATCTAATCCTAAGGCAGTGAATGTTTCATCCTGATAAGGTCCTATAACTACTCGTCCTTCACCTAATTTACCAGGTTTCCATAACTCATCAACTAAGGCTTTAAAGTCAGCAGCATTAACCTGTTTCCGTCCCGTTTGATATAGAGGCTTCTCATTCAACAATACCGTTGCCCCGGCTTTTACCAAATTCAATAATTGCTTCAGTGTTTCGAAGTTCATATATTGATAATTCGGATTCATTGCAGTTTTACCCGGAATGACTAATATCGCATAATTGGCACCGCTAGCAAATACTACCCTTTTATCTTTAACAACAGCAGAGCTCAATACATCAGGATTAAAAGAGTCATAAGCATAACCACGTAGAGGATTTACCCAATTTTCAGGATCAGCCATATTAGCCGAATGATTTACTCCAGCTGGCTTTTGCCTTAATGGTTGTCCGGCATTCAACAATCTAACACGCTCCGCTTCTACTACATCCTTTCCAAAAATACCAGGTAAAAAGGGAACTAAACGATCTGGCAATACAGACCTCCTAGGGATTTCATCACCAATAAAAACAGCAATATCCGCTACCGGTTTACCTTGCTGCAACAGTACTTGTGCACGTTCCGCATAATCTACCCATGCTTTCCCAGGTTTCCACCAGGTTTGGTCGCGCTGAAAATACAGCCCTACACCATCAAGTGTCATCCCTGGTTTTCTATCCATCCAAGGGTTATGAACATACACATGATAGATCAATTTATTGATTCCCAAGGCATAATTCCGGTCTTGCAAAGTTTTTATATTCCCTGGATGCTCGCTCCAATCCATACGCACAGTTGTAAAAGCTTCGGCTTGCACAATATTTTTCCCGTATATATGCGCACCTGAAATGGCATCCATAATGTCGTTCAGTTTATCGTGAGTCGGACTATTTAACCAAAATTCACCCATTGGTACATCAACTGTTTTAAAATGCAGCAAACCATCGCTGGTCATAGTTGGGGCTACACTTTCTGCTACAAGAGTAATTCCTTTTTCTTTAGTAAGAGTAGCAATAGTTGTATAAAACTGATCAATAATCAGTTCTGAAATGGTTTTACGCAAATCGTATAGAAAGCCTTCAGAAGCTGCTGCACTTTGTACAGGTACACCAATTATTGCAGGCAGATATGGCATCATATCATAACCTCTTCGCTTTTTAAATTCCTCAGCAATTACGGGCGACCAGTTCTGGCTACCACATTCCCAACTCTCAATAAATAAGTCGGTCAGCACTTTAGATGCAATCTCTGGCCCTCCGCGTTTTAATGCTTCACCGTACCAGCTATCAAATTGTAACTTCACAGCCACAGGATTAAACTTATCACATTCAAGTCCTTTACCACCTCCACCAGTTGCATTAGTATGACCTGTAGAGGTATGTCCTATCCTTAATATTGTCCAATCTCCTTTTGGGGCATTCCAATTTAAACTACCATCGGCATTTAATTTTGAAGTAAGGTTAATCATTTTATGCAAAGGCACACATGACTTTTCAGGAACTTCTTCTGCTGTACTACGTTTACCAATTCGCCATACTGCTCCTGATTTTCCCTCATATTGATTAATACGAGCTTCAGCAGACAACTCCAGGTTGACCAATTTTAAAGATGGTTTCCACTTAGCGGCATCCAAATCCTCGGCTCCAGGCTCTGAACCGGTTTTATCATATACAAAACGATAATGCTTCGCTGTAACTGCTTTAATAGAATGCGTAACATCAGCATCAGTATCCTGCCAGCCATGACGTGGTGGTACTAAGCGACCTATAGAACGAAAAACCTTTCCATCGTTACTAATTTGTACTTCCAGACGCTGCGCCTGATAATTATTTCCACCTGTTTTAATGGTTATAGTCCTGGCTGTAAACGGATGTTCAAAATCATACTGAATCCAGCATGACTCATTACTACCAAAGTTCTTTTTATTCCCGGGAATAACCAATCCGCTTGCATCGTTACCATTACTGGTGCTTATCTTTGGAACAATTGTACGTGTAGAAATACCGGCACCCTCTGTAGATGGGTAAGCGTAAACAGCAATATCTTTGTAATAATTCTCAAGAGTTTGAGGTTGTTCCAACTTAATATTCGAAGTCTTACCACCCTTAATATTCAATTGAGTAGACACCACCTTCTGCATAGAAAGTTCAGGAGTGATCCATGGACCACCAGCAAGAGCAAAACCGTCACTTACATGCATACCCAGTTTTAAATCCAGACGCTTAGCTTCCTGCATGGCAAAAGTTACCATAGCCCACCATTCGGGGGTTAACTGCTGAGCTGGCGGACTAAACAAGGGTGGGTTACCTACTCCTTTTATAGACATGAGGTATGCACCTCCAATACCTGCTGTTTTCATAGCTTCAAGATCAGCTGTAATTCCAGGCTTTGAAACCCCGGCCTGAACCCAATGCCACAATACCCAGGGTTTAGTTTTATTGTAGTTTTGAGCATGTACTGACATTGCTGTCAGGTTATACCAAATTACAAAAGCCAATAAAATCCCTTTTCCTTTAAAACTCATAAACAATCCTTTTATCTGTGAGCAATTTTATAGCCTCTTAATCCGAAATACAAAATGATCAGATAACAAACCAATGGAATGCTATACCCCATCTGAATGTTGTCACTATTTAAATCAATCAGTGTACCCATTGCGTACGGAAGTATTGCTCCACCTACAATAGACATAATCAACCATGATGAGCCTGGCTTGGTATCATCACCAATACCCTCAATTCCTAAAGCAAATATGGTTGGAAACATAATCGACATAAAGAAACCAATGGCTCCTAAGGCATATACCACATAAGCTCCATTACCAAAAATAGCCACAGCACTTAATAATACTGAAATTGCAGAATAGATTGCCAGCAATTTATGAGAAGAAATGAATTGTAACATTGCAGTTCCGGCAAAACGACCAACTGTAAAAAGTAAGCCATATATAGCCAGATAATAAGCGGCTGTTTTCTCATCAAAACCCGCCCCCTGCTGCGCCATCCGGATAAAGAAACTGGTAACACAGACCTGCGCACCAACATAAAAGAATTGTGCAACTACCGCCCACCTTAAGTGTCTGTGACGTAAGGCTCCAAAGAAACTACCTTTAGCTATGCCGTCAGTACTTTTTGTTTTTATTTCAGGGAGATTCACAAAATAAAAGATAATAGCTATAGCTACCAATACTACACCTAGAATGATGTACGGCATCTTCACAGAAGCTGCTTCTTCCATAAAATAACTATTGCGCGCAACATCTGTCATTGCCAAAAGCTCATCCTGAGTATGCGATTTCCCTGAAAGGATAAACATTGAACCAATAAATGGTGCAACCATAGCTGCCAAACCATTAAATGATGCCGCAAGGTTTAGTCTGCTCGTAGCTTTATTTGGATCACCTAAAACAGCAGCATAAGGATTTGCAGAGGTTTCTAAAATGGTCAATCCACAACCAATGATAAATAAAGCAATCAGAAACGTAGTATAAGACAATTGATTTGCAGCTGGTACAAATAAAAATGCTCCCAAAGCAAATACCAATAAACCAATAACCATACTGGCTTTGTAACCCCATTTTTTCAGAATCATACCAGCTGGAATAGCCATTAGAAAATAAGCCATAAATACTGAGGTATCTATTAATGTAGATTGCCTGTTATTTAAATTACAAGCCTTTTTCAAATGAGGAATTAATATCGAATCCAGATTATGTGCCATCCCCCACAGAAAAAATAAACTCACTACCAAAATAAATGGCACTAAATATTTCTTACCTGCTCGCGGTCCTCCATTGACAATTTCAACCTGCTCTGTTGTATGGTTCATATATTGGTTGTATTAGGTTTGATCTTTTAAAAATTGGCTTTACACTATGCGTTCTTCTTAACCAGCAACAGGTGATCACATACCAGAACTACTTCACCATGCTGGTTTTTAATTTCTACATGCTCAGTTACAGTACCGTACTCTGGTTTCTTAGCATCTGCTTTTTCAGAAATGGTAATTTCCGAATGGATGGTATCACCAATGTATACCGGTTTAACGAAACGCAAACGGTCATATCCTTTAGAGAATGCTTCCGGATTAATCTCTGATGCTGTTAAACCAATACCTATACTGAAAATCATTGTTCCGTGTGCAATCCTATGCTTAAATGGTTGTGTTTTACACCATTCTTCATCCATATGATGAGGAAAAAAGTCTCCCGTATGTCCTGCATGAACAACAAAATCTGTTTCTGTAATGGTTCTTCCTAATGTTACCCGTTTTTCTTCTAACTGATAATCTTCAAAAAATATCGATCTGAAATACATATTCTATAATGTGTTCTAATTGTTTTTAAATTGCTCATCTAGTTTTACACCACCTATTTCGCTGGAGATATAAGCACTTTCTACTACCGCCATAGTCTTAATCACGTCTTCCACACTTGTATACAGCACATCAGATGAACCTTCTTTACACCTCATTAAATTAGCCATTGTACCAATAAATGCCTCTGGAAACCATGAACCTTCCAACTCCAGCCGCTTCCATTCAGATGAACTTTCATCTTTCAGGCAATATTCAAATACATCAGGTATACCATGTGGGTAGTCCATCAAAAGCCCCACACTTGCCTTTATCGCCCCTTTTGTACCTTCCCATTTGATGAAACACTCCTGATTATGTGCCCCAAAATCATGGTCATGGTTGGTATTGATTACCGCATGCATCGTATCTCCGTAATCAAGTAAAATAGTAGAACGGGAAGAAGAAAGTGGTTTAGCAGGATGTTTTAAGGTTTTGGCCATGACCGTTTTCGGGTCGCCCAGAAAGGAACGAAGTAAATCCACATAATGAATACTATGGTAAAGAATTTCCAATCTTGGATGTACCATTACATGTGGAAAAATCTCCCATGGTGTTTTAATAGTAACCCGTACTTCCATATCATATAATTCTCCGATCATTCCCTGTTCGATCATATATCTTGCCGCACTTACAAAAGGTGCAAAGCGAAGCTGGAAGTTAATCGCAGCAATCAGTTTCTTTTTTCTGCATAACTGCAAAATCTCATTTGCCTGCTTAAAGTGATCCCCCATAGGCTTTTGGATCAACACAGCTGCACCATCAGGTAATTGTTCCAATACCTCAATATATTGCTCAGGCATAATAGTAAGATCGTAGACTGCATTTGCCGGAGCTTTAGCCACAGCTTCGGCAACAGATTCATAAACATTTGGAATTTGAAATGCCGCAGCTAGTTTCTCAGCCTTTGCTTTAGTACGGTTCACAATACCATGAACCATAAATCCAGCCTTTTTATATGCTGGAAGATGAGCATCTGCTACAATACCGCCAGCACCAATAATGATAACAGGTTGTATAGTTTCAGGTAGCTGAGGTTTATATATAATCTCCATAGAAGTTTATTTATCAATTAAATTAATCTTATCCTGACTCTCTTTTACAATATCAGCAATCGCCAGTTCAGAATTTAAAACGTTTAATACCATCCCATCAATTATTTCAGCAATTTCTGCCCAATTGCTCTTCTGAGGTAATGTCTTAGCACCTTCATGCAGTTGCTCTAACTTATGGTAATAAGGTACAACATGATTAATCTCTGCATCTTTCCATGTTGAAATGCGGCAACCGATACCTCCTTCAAGGGTCAATAGTTTATCGTTAGTCTCGTTCACTGCAAAACGAATAAAATCATAGGCCACCTGCTTATGCTGGCTGCCTGCACCTATGGTGTATAGCCAATAAACATTTAAAGAAGCAGATTTACTGCCGGGAGCAGCAGGTAGTAAAGCCACTTCTACTTTTCCTTTCACAGCCGAAGCCGGATCAACCTCACACACTGAAGCAAAACCAAACCAATTGATCATCATTGCAACTTCTCCTCTTGCAAAAGCTGCTCCGGCCCTAACCGAATCGAAATCAACTGAACCCGGATGTGTAATTCCCTTGTCTTTTACTGCTGCACGATAAAACTCAAGTCCTTCAATAGCTGGAGCAGAATTTACATTCACCTTCCCCTCTTCGTCTATCAATGTTCCTCCACGGCTCCAGAGTTGCAGGGAAAAGTCAAATACCGTGTTGTGTCCATCCGGATAGCAAGCAAATGCCGTCCCAAACAAATTTTGTTCCGGGCGGTTAAAATAACTGGCAACCTGCATAAAATCCTCCCAGGTTTCAGGAACCTTAAGCGCTTTGCCATATCTTGCTAAATAACACTCCTGTTCTGTCTTATCCTCAAAAAGATCTTTTCTATAAATTAAACATTCAGGACCATCATGAAATGGCAAACCAAAGATCTGGTCATTAAACTGTTGTGAAGCTAACAATGAATTACTCCAGCCCTCCGGGAAGGCATCAGGAGTTTGTTTTGCGATAAATGGTGTAAGGTTTTCAAAAGCACCATAAGAATATCCCTCAAATAACCAATCCGTATTAATATGAGCAACATCCCAGTCACCATTCTTCAACCCCTTATTCAATAAAGTATGCTCATGAAGATCGTGTAAATCTAATGGTACCAGTTCGGCTTTTAGATTACAACCAGAATAAAGGCAATATTTATCCCATACCTTTTGCATGGCAGACTCAAAAGGAGCAAACTTACGAACAGCTATCCTGAAAACTTCGTTTTTATCCATCAACATTTGATTTTACAGTTACAAACTGGTTAATGATATTTTCATTATCCTGCCCTAATTTAGGGGAACCTTTGGAAGAAACCAGCAAATCTCCATCAATCCGTATCGGACAACGTGTAGTTTCATAACGATAACCGTCTATCATTTCCACTTCCTG
Organism: Pedobacter sp. ASV1-7; assembly: GCF_040203335.1. Taxonomy (NCBI): domain Bacteria; kingdom Pseudomonadati; phylum Bacteroidota; class Sphingobacteriia; order Sphingobacteriales; family Sphingobacteriaceae; genus Pedobacter; species Pedobacter sp. ASV1-7. The sequence continues at coordinate 407,809 of NZ_JBEHBV010000002.1, forward strand.
AATCATATTTAAGGCTTTAAACCCCTCATGCTCCATTAATTGATTCCAGTTCAAAACATCAGAACACCAGATATCTGCTGGTTCTAATACTTCAAGCCAGCTTTCTGTGGTTCCTGTTTGTAAATGCTCAGCAAGGATTGCTTTAATTTCATCTCGTTTGTCAAATGCTTCCGCGGGCTCAGTATATCCTTCCATAGCTTTACAACCTAACAAACTGCTCAATACTGGAATTGACCCCATGGCAAGTGCTATAAAACCGTTTGCAGTTTTATATATACCATATGGTGCACCAAGATAAGCATTCGCATTATTTTGTATTGTACGTTCAGGGAGTTCTCCACCATCATTCATAAAAGTTGTGATCGTTTCAAATTGAAAATCATAGGCTGACTCAATCATACTTACCTGTACCAATGCTCCTTCTCCAGCCCCATCATTATCATTAGCTATTGTCAATCTACGGAATAAACAAGCAAGAATTCCTTGAGCAAGGTGAGAACCCGCTAACATATCAACAATAGAAAGTCCCATTGCTACAGGACTACCTGCATTACCTGTTAACCAGGTTAACCCAGTTGCCGACTGTAATAATAAATCCTGACCAGGCTTCCCTTTTCCCTCACCATCTGTTCCATAACCCGAAAGCTCTGCATATATAATGCTTTTATTCAGTTGTTGAACAGTTGCATAATCAAAACCTAATCTTTCCATCACACCCGGACGGAAGTTATGAATCATCACATCAGCCTTTCTAAGCAGATCACGTACCATTTTGCAATCTTCTTCATTTTTAAGGTCTACTTCAAAGCTTTCCTTATTTCTGTTGATAGCATGAAAAACCGATGATTCTCCATTCATGACCACATTGGAAGTGTACAGTGTACGACAAATATCGCCAGTTCCTGTACGCTCTATTTTAATCACCCTTGCGCCCATATCTGCCAGCCTCAGACTTGCTGAGGGGCCAGATAAAAACTGGCTAAAATCTACCACTAAATAATCTTCCAGGGGTTTCATATTTATATCAAATCAAATTCTTTATTAATCTTATTATTATCTGCACCAATTTCAGGAGCTGCTTTAGCTGAGTAAAGCTTATGCCCATCAATACGAATTGGGCCTCTGGTAGTGGTTATTGTATGTCCATCTTCTAAATTCAACTTCTGTGTGATCTGCTGACTTTTAAACACCTCCAATTCAACTGCTTCTCTATAGTTTAATACCGCAGCACACCATATATCAGATGGCTCTAATAAAGCTAACCAATACTGGTTGCTCTGACTGATAAAAGTCTCCCCTAATACTTTCAATATTTCGTCTCTATTGTCGAAAGAAGCAGATGCGTCAGTATACAACTCTGAAATATCACAACCAATCAATTGACTGATCTTGCTCAGATTTCCCATAGCCAGTGCCAGGTAACCATCTTTAGTCTTATAAATTCCATAAGGCGCACTTAAATAAGCATGAGCACTGCCTTTCACTTTACTTCTTTGAGGTAGCTGCTTTCCATCATTTAAATAAGTGGTAAGCACTTCGAACTGCACATCAAGTGCTGATTCCAACAAGCTCACTTCAACTAACACACTCTTTTTTGTTTTAGCACGCTTAATCAATGCTGCTAAAATACCTTGTGTAAGGTGATTGCCACACATAATATCAGTTACCGATAAGCCGAAAGGCACTGGTCCTTCTTCACTACTACCCGAAAGTTGTGTTAAGCCAGAAACAGACTGCACCAATAAATCTTGTCCGGGTTTTGCTGCCCAGGGTCCCTCAGTTCCATATCCTGTAACTGCTGCATATACAATCTTTGGATTGATGCTTTGTACCGATAAATAATCCAGACCAATTTTCTCCATTACTCCAGGTCTGAAATTATGGGTCAGCACATCTGCTTTAGCAATCAGTTTCCTAAGTATTGCAAGGTCTTCCGGGTTCTTTAAATCTGCTGCATAAGAATCTTTATTTCTATTGATGGTATGAAAAAGCAAACTATCTCCATCAATAAAGAGATTTTTAATAGCAAGCTGTCTGCATGCATCCCCTTTTACCGGACGCTCAATTTTAATCACACGCGCTCCTAGATCTGCTAGTTTTAATCCGGCAGATGGACCTGCCAGAAACTGACAGAATTCTAAAATCAATATTCCTTCAAGTGGTTTTCTCATGATAATACCAGGCTTCTCGATTCTATATATAAATTATTCATTCTTTCCAGCACTTTCAATTCTGCACCACCATTCATCAGGTAATCCCTGACTATGTCGCCAGCATGATCTTGAAAAAACATGTGTCCATGATAACGAGGACGTAAAAATGCGCGCTGTAAAGCAGGTAATGTGTTTGCAAAAAAATCACTTGATTTTCTGTTTACTTCTGCATCTTCCCATGCACTTAAATGCCCGGGTTGACCACCATTTTCAAAGAAAACAGTTTGCTGACAAGCTGATGAAGCAACATAATCAGCATACTTTACTGCCATTTCTATATGTGCTGAGCTTGATGACACTGCCAATCCTGTCCCTCCCAATGTACTTCTCAGATTGTTTTCCCCGTCTAAGGAGATCATATCGTGAAAATGCAGCAACTTACGTGCATATCCAGGTCTTGAATAATTAGAGTAACCATATGCAAAAGGACAATAAGCAATTGAATCAGTTAAAGTCATTGCCTCGTATACCTGAATTGGATTTCTTTTAAAATTATCCGGATGAATTTTAGAAGCCAGTTCACGATACATCTGTAATGCTTTTATACCAGTATCTCTCGAAACGATTAGATCTTCCATCTGACAAGGATCTTCTCCCAATGAACAGCAGAAAGTATAAAAATTCATTAATACATCAATAGGAATACCGGCAAAGGCCACCAATCCTTTATCTGCCAGTTGTAACAAATCATCGAAAGATTCAGGCAACTTAAAGCCATTCTTTTCTAATAAATCGGGCCTGCTAGAAGCTACCGGTGTCGCAGCATCAATAGGTAAAGCCCACTGATGCCCATCATAAGCATAGCTCTCAAATGAATGTCCAACTGTATTATTACGTTGATCTTCAAGATAAGGTTTTGATAAATACTGGTCTAAAGGCAGTATAGAAGCTGTCTTTGCTGCAAATCCAGCCCATGGATGATCTATAACCAATAAATCAAAACGCTTTGCCAACTGTTGTATAGAAAAATCGGCAAAAGCCTGTAAGCTTCTTTTTTCCCAGGTAATTTCTACTTGCGGATTTAATTCTGAAAACCGCTGTGCTGTGGCTACCATCGGGACAAATCCACGACTATGGTTCCAAGTTATTCCTTTTAAAACTATTTTGTCACTCATGACCTATATCTCTTTCTTATTATCTCTACTTTACAGTAATTGTCAAACTCGCTGCCTCCAATCCGCTAGCAGTAGCCCTTAGCTCTAATTTTCCTGCCTTTTTATTTGCCTGTACAATTGCTAAACACAAACCGCGATATGCTTTGCGATAATCTGCCTTAAAAGGCTCCAGACTTGCCTGAAATCCATTATCTACCCCAGCAATAATCCCTTCACCTTCTAGTTTAAATTGTACCAGATTATCTGCATCAGGCACCAAATTCCCTTGCTCATCTAAAATCCTCACAGTTACAAAAGAGAGATCAGTACCATTTGCCGCAATTGTACTTCTGTCGGCCACTAATTCTATTTTTGCAGGCTTGCCAGCGGTCTTAGTCTCTTTTACCAATACAACCTTACCATTCTTCTTTGACACAGCTTTTAACACACCTGGTTCATATTTCAGCTGCCATTGCACATGTAAATCTTCCCCTTGTTTAGTTTTTGAACCTAATGATTTACCATTCAGAAACAGTTCTACTTCATCAGCATTATTGAAATAAGCCCAGACATCAACTGTTTTACCAGCCGTCCAGTTCCAATGTGGAAACACATGTAATACTGGCTTATTGGTCCATTCGCTCTTATACATATAATAAGCATCTTTAGGGAAGCCTGCCAGATCTACAATTCCGAAGTATGAACTTCTTGCCGGCCATGGATAAGGTAATGGCTCACCCAGATAATCAAAACCTGTCCACACAAACAAACCAGAAACGTGGTCATATTTCTTAGCCTCCTTCCAGGTTTCGGCATGTGTTGAGCCCCAATAAGCCGAAACATTATCATATGATGAAGCTGCAAATTCAGCATTCCCTTCAGTAAATTTCGTTTTACCATCTTTTGGCCAGCGACGAATACTGTCTGATGGCATATCGTAAAAACCGCGTGTATCTAAAGAAGAAGTAGTTTCTGTTGCAAGGAATTTTTGTCCGGGATAGTTTTTAGGGAAGTCCTTGTACAATTTATGGTTATAATTCAGACCATAGATATCCAATACACCAGCCTGATATATAAAGTTTTTGGTTGAATCAGTTTCTGTAAGTGCCGATAAAACCGGACGTGTGGTATCCAGATCTTTCACCAGTTTTACCAACTCTTTTGTTATCGCAATACCAGTACTATCAAACTGTTCACGAATCTCATTTCCAATACTCCATAAAATAATAGATGGATGATTTCTATCACGCTTTACCATATCCTGCAGATCTGCCGCATGCCACTCTTCAAAATTCAAATGATAGTCTTTTGAGTTTTTCTTCTTCTTCCACATATCAAAAGCCTCATCCATTACCAGGAATCCCATTTTATCACACAGATCAAGTAATTCCGGTGCAGGTGGATTATGTGCTGTACGAATAGCATTACAGCCCATTTCTTTTAATATTTCCAACTGACGCTCCATCGCCCTTACATTTATTGCTGCACCTAAAGCCCCAAGGTCATGGTGCATACATACACCCAGTATTTTCATATACTCACCATTTAATGTAAAGCCTTTTGCTGCATCAAAATTGAAATAGCGGATACCAAGAGGTGTTTCATAACGATCTACAAGTCTTTTACCTGAGAATATCTGTGTAACTACATTATAGAGATGAGGATTATTTACTGACCATAGTTCAGGTTGATTGACAACAGCAAATTGTTCTAAATCAAATGATTTATCTTTTAAGCCAAGCTGATTCGTTCTAACAGAAGCAACCATTTTGCCTTTTGCATTAAATACCTGAGATAGTACATCAATCTTTCCTTTTACCCCTGTTTTATTTCTGATTTTGGTTTTAAAGCTAACTTTAGCAGCCTCTTTACTTATAGTAGGTGTACTTACAAAAGTCCCCCAATGATCAATAGCAATACTTTCCGTAGAAGTTAACCAAACATTCCTATAAATACCAGAACCTGAATACCATCGGGAATCCGGCTGAGCAGAGTTGTCTACCCTTACCGCAATCACATTTTTGCCGGGTTTTAAATACTTCGTAAGTTCATAGTGGAAAGATGAATAACCAAATGGACGCTTGCCTAAGAACTGACCATTGATCCATACTTCACTGTCCTTATAAACACCATCAAACTCAATAAAAATGTTCTTATTTTTCAATGATGCAGGTAGTGTAAACGATTTCCTGTACCATGCAACTCCTGTCGGTAATCCGCCTCCCTCTGGTTTAGCAGGATTCTTTATATCAAACTTACCTTCAATGCTCCAATCATGAGGTAAAGTGAGGCTTCTCCATTGAAGATCATTAAAATCATTTGATTTTGCAGTCGCATCATCTCCTAAATAAAACTTCCAGTCCTGATTAAAATTCTGACGCAGACGCGGTTGACTATAGGCACTTTGCATTCCAACCCACATCATTAACAACAAAACAAGACTCTTTCTTAACATCATATCGGTATCTTTAACTTATTTATCAGCCGGCTTTACAAATCCGACTTTACTCTTTCCTAAATCTTTTGACGTTGCTACTGCAATGCCACGCTGATCCTGCTTATTTACTGCACAATAAAAATGATAAACTACTCCTTTATGCTTTAAAACAAATGACTTATGTGCATACAACTCATCATAAGGTTCGGATGATTCAACCAGGTTATCACCAGTCCAGTCTGTCCAGTTCACTAAATCCTTTGATGCTGCAAAACGGTTAAAGCCTCCTTTTCTATCTTGCCAGAAGGCACCAAAATAGAACATTACCCATGTATCTTTAATCTTTTGAATTACTCCATCACCAGTAATTCCCACCGGATGGTGTACCACCGGATCCGTCTTAAATCGTTTCCAATGACGCATATCATCAGAAACTGCCATTCCTATCCGCTCATACCACCTTGTTTTCTTATTGTTCTTCAAAGAATCACCCACAGCATTATAATACATCACAAATCTATGTCCCGTAAGCTTCTTTTTATCTTCAATTACACTGCTTTTAAAAAGCTTGTGCCTGTTTTCCCACCACCTTACATCTTTATCGAGTGCACTTAAAACAGGCTCTGGCATTCTTGTCCATTCCTTTGCAACCCATGGTTCTTTATCAGTATACGCCATTCCGATCGAAAGTGGTTCTGTCTCATATCCCTTTTCTTTACCACCAAAGTATGACATCCAGTATTTACCATCAAATTTACTCAGCTTATAGTTGCCTCCCCACTTAGTGGAGGTTAAAGCATTATATCCGGCTTTCTGGTTATCATCCCATTTACCTGCATCACCGAAAGACATGAGACGCCCCATGTTTTCCCAGTTCAGCAAATCTTTACTTTTTGATAGCCATGTTTCATACCCCCTGCCACTATAAATCAGATAGGTCATATACCAATACTTCCCTTCGCGAAATATAGTCGGACAGTCCATCTTGTGTTGTTCATCCTTTGGTACCATTACCAAACCATATTTATAAGGCGTTTTAACCTCTTCATATAGTTCCTGCATTTTAGCAGCAGAAATATCATTTTTCTGCGATTGTGCAAATACTCCCGACGAAATAAAGAAAGTAAAACTTAAAACCCTTAGCCACTTCATACTTAAAACTATTGAACATTAAATGTATAACTCCCCGATCCGATTTGTAAAATTGCTCTTCCCTGATCATAACCAATTAACTTAATTTCAGCTTTGTCTTTAACTGTTACATTACTTTCAGTAAGCTGCTGTTTTTCTGTTGCCGGCAGGTAAACTACTGCGGTGGTATTGGCTGGTATAGTAACAGACAACTCAAACGACTGCTCTGTTTTTTTCCATTCGGAACTAATTAATCCATAAGGTGATTGATAACTACCTTTTGCACTGGTCAAATCACCTACAGGTTGAGGATAAATCTTTAAATTTTTAAATGCCACAGAGCCTTCTTCCTGTCTGATTCCAGCAAGTCCACTGTAAAACCATTCCATAATATGTCCGAGCATAAAGTGGTTATTGGATACTTCCGGTAATGCTGCCCATGATTCGGTCAATGCTGTAGCACCATGTGCCAGTTGATAACCATAACCAGGAACATCGCTTCTGCTGTTCATATCAAATATCACATCCGAACGATTTTCTTGCTCCAATACTCTTAAGACATAACGATAACCGATATCTCCAGCTGTTAAAGCGTTGTTCCTATCCCGGATATCTTTAATCAGATTTGCCAGTACTTTAGCTTTATTTTCTGGTGCTACCAACTCCATATATATAGCCATAGCATTTGCAGCCTGGCTACCTGTTGCATATTGTCCGGTTCTCTCATTATAAAAACTAGTATTAAATGCCTCTTTTACCGTTTCAGCTAGCTTTGCATAATTGCTGGCATCTGCTGTTTTCCCTAGCAATAAAGCCATCTTCTGCATTAAATTCAGGTTATAATAATAGATAGCGGTACCTGTAACCCCTTTTGGTGTTTGTTGCGAAACTCCGGGACGTTCAGGACCAATGTCATACCAATCACCCAAACCCTGTTTCAGCAAATTACCTTCAGCTTTTGTCTGCAGATAGGCAATATAACGCTGCATAGTGGGATAAGCTTTTTTAATTATCTCTGTATTACCATACCATTTATATAAATACCATGGCAGAATAATTCCTGTACTTCCCCATTCAGGAGAATCACGGAACATTTCACCACCCCATGTAAACTGAATATATTCAGGTGCAATTTCAGGAATTAATCCATTGTCCAGTTGCGATGTGATCACATCATTTACCACTTTATTGGCTAGTGTTGATACATCATAATTATACATTACCGAAGAAACCATTAGATGCGATTGCTCTAACCAGCCTAATTTTTCCCTATGTGGGCAATCGGTAAATACGCTTGCCATATTACTTTTTATGGCCCAGTCTATCAGAACATCTGTTTTATTAAACAGCTCATTCGATGAACTGAATTCACCTGCCCTCTTTGCGGCGTTACGGGTATGAAGTCCTTTCAGTTCCAATACCTCCGGTAGCTTCCCACCTGTAATCTTGCCTGATGGTGCAGCACCTCTAACCTCAAGATACCTAAAGCCATAATAAGTAAAACGTGGTTGCCAGATTTCAACACCTTCACCATTTAATACATATTCGAAATAAAACGGGCTTCCGGTAGGCTTCTGATTAACTTTACCATCTTTAAGCAACTCGCCGGGATATACTCTGATGGTATCACCCTTTTTACCTTTTACTTTAAGACTGATTATACCCGAAGCATTTTGACCCAAATCATAAATCCAATCTTTTTCAGATAATTTACCAATATTTTTTGCACTAAAGTTCTCAAATATTTTTAGCGGTTCTGCTTGTTGTGATCTGATTTCCGGGGGGCCGTCTACCACCAATACCTGCTTCCATTGTTTATCATTAAAAGATGGTGTATCCCAACCTTTTTGTTCTAAACGAGCATCATAATCTTCACCACCATATATGCTTGAAAAAGTAATTGGCCCGGATGCTGTTTTCCAGCTTTTATCGCTGATGATATTTTCCGTAGTCCCATCCTTATATTCAATATACAAACGACATATCATTTTGGGCAAACCAAAAGCTGGCTTAGATTTCCTAAACCTTCCCTTTACTGGTGGCACATAATAGAAACCATTCCCCAACATCACACCAATAGTGTTTGTACCTTTCAATAAACTGTGGGTGACATCAAAACTAACATATAGAGCTTCCTTATCATACTTTACCCAACCAGCATCTAAAAAATGATCCCCCTGCTTTTTCCCATTCAGACTCAATTCAAAATGACCCAAACCGCTAATAAACATGCTGGCTTTAGCGATAGCTTTCTTAACTATAAAATCTTTACGCAAAAGAGGCAATACATTACTTCCGAAATAGGTGTCTTTCTTATTGTCTTTAGGTAATACATTAATGTTCGAATCTGCAAGTTTCTCATATGCAATCCAATTTGCATTTTTCCAGTCGGCCGCCGTTAACAGCCCCATTTGCCAATTTGATACCGTAGTCCATTCTGATATTTTCCCTTTATTGTCCCACACTCTTACTTTCCAGTAATAAGCTTTCCCTCCAACCAGAGCCTTGCCTTTATAAAGTATCTGAATAGATTTATCTGAAGGAGTTTTTCCAGAGTCCCAGATGTTACCTGTATTTTTTGATAAAGCCTTTAAATTATCAGCAACCAGCACCTGATATGCAGACTGAAATATATTTCTTTCAGTTGATTTTAGCTCCCAGCTAAACACTGGTGAAGCTGACTCTACTCCTCGTGGGTTTGTTTTATATTCGCAACGCAAAGCATCAACATTCAATCCCTGGGAATATACCGGAACTGTAAGTAACAATAAACCAAATAAGTATAGTAGCTTGCTCATTCAAATTGATAGATTAACACCTGTTATAACTAAATTTGTTTTTAGTTTAAATAACACAGTATCTCGGTTTACAAATGGTTATTAATTCAAATATAAATATTTATTTCAAATATGAAAGTATATCTTTATGTAAATTCGTACATCAATTTAAGGAATGATGATTAAAAAGCATTTAGTATGTTTGCTTAATAAACCATATATAAGTTTTTATGAAGGATAAAGAAGTGAAATATCAGGCACCTGCATTAGACAAAGGTCTTGATATTCTTGAATACCTGTCTTCCCAATCGATACCACTTTCTCAGACGGAGATTGCTACAGGAATAGACAAAAGTCCGAATGAGATTTACCGTATGCTAATGAGTCTTGAAAGCAGAGGCTATATTTTGCGGGACGAAGTTTCAGGGAAATACAGACTTTCATTAAAACTTTTCCATCTATCTCACCGTCACTCTCCTGTTGATGAACTTCGTAAAGCTTCACAATACCCCCTGGAAGAACTGGCGAATACGATTATGCAGTCCTGCCACCTTAGTATATTATATATGAATCAGGTGATGGTAGTTCTCCATGCTAAAAGTCCGGGCCCGATTGCTTTATCTATTGAAGAAGGCAATCTATTCCCTCTGCTTTTAACAGCTTCAGGAAAGGTGCTGCTCTCTTATTTACCTGATTCAGAACAAACAACTATCTTTAACAACAATGCCATTTTCCAGGCTTTCACTGATAAGGAGAAGGTTAAATTTATCAAATCTTTAAAAGAGATAAAAGATAAGGGCGCTTACATACGCACCAGTGATCTGGCTGCAGGTGTAATTGATATTTCAGTGCCAATCGGCAAAGGAAACACAGGAATTATTGCCTGTTTAACTGTTTCCAGTTTAACTGCGCTAAATGTAAATAAGGATATTGATAATGAAGACATTCTTGCAGAAGCAATTAAATGTGCTGAAAGAATAGAACAAAGAATAGGGTTATAAAACATAAGCTATTAAAATGGCTTTTAAATGCATTTTAAACGACTTTTACTCATACAAAGTCATACAAGACTCATAAGAGAGTCATAGGAGACTCATACAAATCATAAGCCACACCCTCACTACACTCTGATTATCAACAAATTAAAACTTAAAAAAAACATATACAAAACAACATTAACAGCTGTACTTTAGCTTTTTCTGCTTCAAACAACTTATTTGATTAAATTTGGTGTTTTTAAAGAATAGTTCATTTAGCATTGAATTTTCTTTTAAAACTAACTATTATAAATCAATTAGAATGAATAAGAAAACTCTAGTAACCTCCTTATTAACAATTGTATTGCTCACTATTGGCATCTTACAGTCGGGCTATAAGCCTTGGGAAGAAGGAATGTTCCCTTTAAGCGAAATCCACAAAGTTGATCTGAAAAAAGCAGGATTAAAGATCAGCCAAAATGAAATATACAACCCTAAAGGTACAAGTCTTGTTGATGCCCTTGTAAACGTAGGTGGCTGTACTGGCTCCTTCATTTCTAATCAAGGCTTAATTATCACCAATCACCATTGCTCTTTTAGTGCCGTACAACAGGCAAGCACACCTGAACATGATTATCTTACAAATGGATTTGTAGCAGAAACAAAAGAACAGGAAATACAGGCTAAAGGTTTAACATGTCGCATTACAGATAGCTATGAAGATGTATCTGATAGAGTTTTAGGAGCAGTAGCACAAGTTACAGATCCAGCATCAAGGTTAAAACTGATTAATGATGCCATGAAAAATATTGCTTTGGAGGCAGAGCAAAAGGATCCTGGCATCCAGGCTGAGGTTTCAGAAATGTTCATTGGTAAATCGTATGTATTATTCAGATATAAAACCATACAAGATGTAAGATTGGTATATGTACCAAATCGTCAGATTGGCGAATATGGTGGGGAAACAGATAACTGGGTATGGCCGCGTCATACCGGAGACTTTGCTTTTATGCGTGCGTATGTAGCTCCTGATGGCTCTCCTGCTAAGTATGCTAAAAACAATATCCCATATACACCTAAAAAATTTCTTAAGGTAAACCCTAAAGGAACAAATGAAGAAGATTTCGTGTTTATACTGGGATACCCCGGCAGAACTTTTCGCCACCGTCCTGCCCAATTCATAGAATACCAGCAGCAATATGTATTACCTTATACATCAAACCTATATGATTTCCAGAATACAACTATGGAAAATGCAGGTAAGAAAGACAAGGCTACTGAAATAAAACTGGCAACAAGAATCAAGAGAAATGCCAATGTAATGAAAAACTACAGAGGTAAATTACAAGGTCTCAAAGGGATTGACCTGATTTCGCAGAAAAAGACCGAAGATGCAGCGCTTGCAAAATTCATCAATGGTAATGTTGATGTTAAAGCCCGCTACGGTAGTTTAATGGAAGATATTGACAACCTCTATAAATTGATTAATGGAGATGCAAAAAGAGATCTTTGGCTGACTCAGATATATAATTCAACCAGTCTGTTAGGCATATCAAGAAATATCAATGTATTTAAAACTGCAATGGAAGCACAGCCGGAAAACCAAAGAGCTGCATTTTTAACTCAAAATAAATCGAGATTAAAGCAGTTCCTTTCAGCGATCTATGATGCTTATGATATTGATGTGGATAAAAAAATCTTTAAAAAGATGCTTACTGACGCGTCTGAATTCTCCACAGATCAATATGTTAGTGCAGTTAACAAAGTTATAGGGAAATCTACCAATAAAGAGCAGGCAATTGAGAATTTTATAAACAATGCATTTGCTAAATCTAAGCTTACAGATACCAGTTATGTATTTAACACGCTAATTTCTTCTCCAAAAACTATTTCCGCTTATAGCGATGAAATCTTATCCTTTGAAAAAGATATTTCGACTCAGATTGCTCAATTAAAACCTGAAAAAGACAGGCGCGATGGTATTCTGAACAAACTAATGGGTGATTATGTAAATGTAAAGGAGAAGTTTTTGAAAAAGGACTTTATTCCTGATGCGAACAGCACACTACGACTTACTTATGGTCATGTAAGAGGATATTGGGCTGCTGACGCTACTTATATGCATCCTTACACCACTATTAAAGGAATATTAGAGAAAGGCACTACAGGAAACCCTGAGTTTGACTACCCTGCTCAAATCAGAAAACTCTGGGAGGCTAAAGATTTTGGCCCATTTGCTAAAAAGGATTTAAACGATGTTCCAGTTGGACTATTATATAATATGGACACCACTGGTGGCAATTCCGGTTCACCAATCATGAATGCATATGGTGAACTGATTGGAGTAAACTTTGACCGTGCCTATGGTGCAACAATTAATGACTATGCATGGAATGAAAGCTATAGCAGATCGATTGGTGTAGACATCCGTTATGTACTATGGGTAGCTTCAAAGATTGACAAAGCAAATTTCTTATTGGAAGAAATGGGAGTTAAAATTTAATAAAAACAATGTAAGGGAGCTGTAATAACAGCTCCTTTTTTAATATAAAAATACATGAGAGTAATAGCAGAACTGCCACACCCGGATTGCAAAATCACTTTGTTTCATATGAACCAAAAGTATATTATAAAGTTTGAACAAGGAACATTGGAACAGAGTTATAAATTGTCGGAACTTGATCTTACAGGTGGAGGAGCCAATGAAGTTTTTCAGATTATTGATGAGGTATTTATTTCCACTGTTGTGGAACGTTTTAAGAGTATGAGGGCAGATTTCAAGATCGCTTATGACAAGCAGCAGTATTAGTTAATGTAAATAAACATAAACAACTGACAAACAGAATGATTAAAACAACAAAAACATATAACAAAACTATATTCTGTTTGTTACATCATGAATCAGTCTGAAAAATCGAAATAGATAAATAATAAGTTTAACAAAAAACAAACAACACAACTGTAAATCAATAATTTAAAAACAACAACAAAATATAATTCTGAAGAATAAAAACACCAAATTTAATATAAGTTGAGTGTTTTTAACAGATATAAACTACCTTGCAAATCATGAAAAACACAGCCATAAATATACTTTTATTTTCTATTGTTACTACATGTATTTCCTGCAGTAAAATATCAGAAAATATTGAACAAGATATTATCGTTAATGACACTGCTTTTTTTGACATCCCAGTAATAAATAGCATCACTACTACCACCCCTATTTCAGGAATTCCTTTCACGCTTAATTTGGAAGAAGAAGTAAAAAGTGGATTAAATAAGTACACCATTGATCAGATTAAATCTACTAAACTCAGAAGTATGAATTTGTCTTTGGCATTTATAGGAAAAGACACTTCAGGAAAAGACTCCCTTGACACAAAGAACAACTTTGGAAATTTAGAATCTGTAAAGTTCAGAATCGCCGCAAATAGCAGCTTAGCAAATTTGGCAAATACCACAATTACTTCTAGTGGAACTATTGGCGCACTTGCCTTAACTCCAGTAATCGTGCCCGACAGTTTAAGAACCTTCATAACTAATCCCACAAAGACATACCATGTAATCATTAAAGCAAAAGCAATTACAACTCTCCCCATGCGAGTAAGAGCTACTTCAACCTACACCATTACCTTAGCTAAATAGGTTATAGCTTATTAAGTTTAATTTTCTTATATTTGTACAAAACGGGATATTCATTATACTATTCTCTAATTTACTTGCCAATTATCCTTTGATTGGGTTTCATATTCTATAGGTTGCTGATCCGTTGCCAACCAGGAATTAAATTATACTTCGCCCCGATGATTATTGATCATTCCGCAGGCTACAACAGGTAAGAACAGAGAAAAGTTATTTTTTTAACTAACACATTGAATTTATGGCTAAATCTCAAGCTACCTTCATGAAGAAGCAACTAGAAAAGAATAGACAAAAGAAAAAAGAAGAAAAAGAACAACGTAAACTAGAACGTCAGCAGAATTCCACTGGTGGTGATTTAGAAAGCATGATGGCTTGGGTAAATGAATTTGGAGAAATTGTAGATACACCTCCGGAGAAAAAAGTAACACCTTTGGAAAATAAATAAATAAACAAAAGCTACCCTGGAGGTAGCTTTATTTATTTTACATCAAATATTATTCTTATTTTTGAAGAAGGGCTAACCAAAAATAATTCACTCCAAGACTCTCGTATGATGATAGGTAAAACCTCCAATCAACAGATTCAAAAAGCTTATTTTGTACACAAACTTTTTGAAAATGCCGCTCATAAACATCCGCATGCAATAGCTGTAATCTCTGCAAATCAATCTCTGACCTATCATGAGCTAGATACTAAATCTACTGCCTTATCGAAGTTACTTATCAATCAATCCTTTGATGAAGAAATCATTGGCATCAGCACAGTACGATCTATAGACATGATAATTGCGTTGCTTGCTATTCTTAAAGCAGGAAAAGCATATCTACCATTAGATCCTAACTATCCCGAACATCGAATAAAACAGATCATTAATGATTCTAAAATCAAATCCTGTATTACAGGAGAAGATTTAAATGATTTCTTTACAGCATTAGATTTAAAAGTTCTGGAAAGGTCTGAGTTGACTGAGACTACGACGCCAATTGCCTCATCACAAAACCCTAATATCTACGTATTATATACTTCAGGCTCTACAGGCACACCTAAAGGAGTGTATATGACGCATAAAGCGATGGTAAACCTGATCCATTGGCAATATGAAAATTCGTTAGCGGGGCCAGGCACCAGGACGTTACAATTTGCACCACTTACTTTCGATGTATCTTTCCAGGAGATTTTTACTACCCTCACCAGTGGTGCGACTTTAATCATGATTAACGATGATTTAAGACTAGACCCTGTAAATCTGCTTAAACATATTGAAACATTTAATATCGATCGTATTTTTCTACCATTTGTTGCACTTCAGTTTTTAGCTGAAGCGGCAACCAGTACTAAAGTATACCCACAATGTTTAAAGGAGGTAATGACTGCTGGCGAGCAATTGAAAATTACGCCTCAGATAAAAGAGTTTTTTAAAGAATTAAGTCACTGTAAACTTTATAACCAATACGGCCCAACAGAATGCCATGTTGTTACGCAACTGGCTCTGGAAGGACCAAGCAGCGATTGGCCACTGTTACCAAACATTGGTGTCCCCATATGGAACACCAGTATTTATATCGTTGGTCCCGATAAAAATCTGTTACCCCATGGTGAAACAGGAGAACTGGCTATAGGAGGATTTGGTTTGGCCGCAGGGTATCTCAACAAGCCTGATCTGACTAATGAAAAGTTTACCAATATTTTGATAGATGGAGCAGAGACTCGTGTTTATCTGACCGGAGACCTTGCCCGTTATGAAGAAAACGAAACCATAGAGTTTTTAGGAAGACGGGACGATCAGGTTAAAATCAGAGGCTATAGGATTGAATTAGGAGAAATAGAAGTATTATTAAATGCAATTGAAGGTATAAAACAAGCTGTTGTTACAGCCAAAAATGATTTGGCTGGCCAGAGCAAATTAATAGCTTACCTTCTTGCCGCTAATACAGAAATCAGTACACCACTAGTTAGAAAACAACTGGAAGAGCAGCTTCCGGATTATATGATTCCCTCCTCTTTTGTCTGGCTGGATGATTTTCCTAAAACCACTAGCGGTAAAATAGATAAAAAAGCCCTACCGGCACCTGAGCAAAAGCGTCCGGATATTTCTGTACTCTACACCCCTCCATCTTCTGTTGAAGAAAAGAAGTTTGCAGCAATATGGGCTAATGTATTAGAACTAGACACAGTAGGTATTCACGATAACTTTTTTGAACTTGGAGGTAATTCTTTACTAGCCTTAAAAACGGTATCCCTTTTACGTTCTTCCGAAAATATCGAATTACCAATCACAAAATTATACCAGTTTCCTACCATCGCTGCTATATCAGCGTATTTAAACGCTGGAAATTCTTTTCAAAATAAAAAAAGAAAATACAGTACATCAGCAGACATCTCTCAACCTATAGCCATTATTGGCATGGCTGGAAGGTTCCCTGGAGCTGATACGATAGCTGAATTATGGAATGTATTAAAACAGGGAGAAGAAACCATTTCTTTTTTTGAAGACAATGAACTGGACAGTTCCATTTCGATGGAGACAAAAAAAGACCCTTTGTATGTAAAAGCAAGGGGCATAATTAAAGATTCGGCTTTTTTTGATGCTTCATTTTTCGGCATCAATCCTAAACTTGCAGAAGCAATGGATCCTCAGCAAAGAGTATTCCTTGAAATCAGCAGGGATGTATTAGAAAAAACTGGCCACTTACCAGCAGTATATGATGGCTTAATTGGTGTATTTGCTGGATCAGGGAACAACAGTTACTATCCTAACAATGTATATGGAAATACCGATCTGCAAATGCAATTGGGTAGCTTTCAGGTGATGACTGTAAATGAGAAAGATTATATCTCATCAAGAACTGCTTACCAGCTAGATTTAAAAGGTCCTGCTGTTAGTGTATTTTCTGCATGCTCTACTTCCCTCCTTGCTGTTGCACAGGCTGTAGAGAGTCTTAGAAAGAATCAATGTGATGTAGCAATCGCCGGCGGAGCAAGTATAACATCGCCTATTAAAAGCGGCCATTTATATCAAGAAGGTGCAATGTTAAGTAAAGATGGGCATTGTCGCTCATTCGATGAAAAAGCCACAGGAACTGTATTTAGTGACGGTGCTGGTGTTGTTTTGTTAAAAACATTAAATAATGCCCTTGAAGATGGCGATATAGTGTATGGTGTAATTAAAGGTATTGGAGTAAATAATGATGGCAGCCAAAAAGGAAGTTTTACTGCACCAAGTACAAATGGACAGGCATCTGCAATTGCTATGGCTATCTCTGATGCAAATATTGATGCTGCTTCTATTTCCTATATTGAAACACATGGTACTGCAACTCCACTTGGAGATCCAATAGAAATAGAAGGACTTAAACAAGCATTTGGCCCCCAGTCAAATGAGGGTTATTGCGCCATTGGTTCTATAAAAAGTAATATGGGACATATGACTGCCGCTGCAGGTGTTGCAGGACTCATTAAAACAACACTGGCTTTATACCATAAAGAAA
The DNA here is from genome assembly GCF_040203335.1 of Pedobacter sp. ASV1-7. Classification (NCBI taxonomy): domain Bacteria; kingdom Pseudomonadati; phylum Bacteroidota; class Sphingobacteriia; order Sphingobacteriales; family Sphingobacteriaceae; genus Pedobacter; species Pedobacter sp. ASV1-7. The sequence continues at coordinate 425,571 of NZ_JBEHBV010000002.1, forward strand.
TACCTCCTTCTATCAATTTTGATCATCCAAATCCTAATATTGATTTTAAGGGTTCTCCATTCTATGTGAATGATAAACTGAGTAACTGGGAGACTGAAGGTCCTAGAAGAGCTGGAATTAGCTCTTTTGGTGTTGGAGGCACGAACGTCCATGTGATTATGGAAGAATACGACCATAATCAGATAAATGATCCTGTATCAGATGATTCACCACAGATCTTTGCCTGGTCGGCCAAATCACTACCTAGTTTGCAAAAATATAGCGATAGCTTAAAAAATTATGTAAACCAGTCCGGAGCTTGCCTTGCTGACGTGGCCTATACACTTCAAACCACACGTGAAGATTTCAATTATCGTACTTTTGTAGTGGCTAACAACCTGAATGAGCTGAGTAACTCTTTGGAATGGGCAGCTGGGCTTGAAGTCCCTCCATTAAACCAATTACCAGGAGAAACTGTTTTTCTATTTCCCGGCCAGGGTGCTCAGTACATTAATATGGGCAAATCATTGTACGACAATGAACCTGTCTATCGTCAGGCTATAGATGAATGTGCAGATTTGCTGGTTGATTTATTAGATAAAGATATCCGGGATGTTCTTTTTGCAGAAGAGAATAATGATCAGGCAGTTGCAGATCTAAATAACACGAAATATACGCAGCCGGCTCTTTTTGTAACAGAATATGCGCTGGCAAAAGTATGGATGAACCGGGGAATAGTTCCTTCAATATTATGTGGACATAGCATAGGTGAATATGTTGCAGCTCATTTAGCTGGTATCTTCTCATTGCCTGATGCTATAAAACTCGTAGCATACCGAGGTTTGCTGATAAGTAAATTACCTGGAGGGAGTATGTTAAGTGTAAGGGCAGGAATTACTGACATTAGTTTACCTTCCGGATTATCAATAGCAGCTATTAATAGCGATAGGCTATTTGTTGCATCTGGATCTGATGAAGACATTGCTGCTTTCCAATTAGTTTTAGATGGCAAAGAAATTTTAAATAAAAAACTATTTACCAGCCATGCATTCCATTCAGCAATGATGGATCCGGTTTTAGAAGATTTCTCGAAAATAGTATCCGAAGTAAAGCTGAACAGGCCTCAAAAACCGATTGTTTCTACAGTTACAGGTCAGTTCCTAACTGATCTTGATGCACAAAGCTCTACGTATTGGACAAATCATCTCCGGCAAACTGTTCAATTCTCTGCGGCAGTAAAAACTATAATGGAAATGAATAACCCTATTTTTATAGAAACAGGGCCGGGCACCGTATGTACCACACTGATTTATCAGCAAGGAATTAAAACTCAATTTTCTGGAGTTGCAAGTCTTGATAACAAGAAAACACCTGATTCACTTCGCTCTATCCTGCTTGCACTGGGCAGGGTTTGGCAATTAGGCTTAAACCCTGATTGGAAATCGCTTAACAATACGTCAACAAGAAAAAAACTAGATATACCAACGTACAATTACCATAAGAAGAGGTATTGGTCGGAAACTATAGCAACACCTACAAAAAACATCATAATACCAATTGAAAACAATAACAAAATGAGGAAAGATACTTTACTTGAGAAAATAAAACAAGTGTTGGAAAATGCTTCCGGCATTGAAATGGATGGTGTTAATACACAGCAAAGCTTTCTTGAAATTGGCTTTGACTCCTTGCTGCTTACTCAGGTTGCCATTTCTCTTAAGAACGAATTTAAGCTACCTATTACTTTTAGAAAATTACACGAAGAGTTTCCAAATTTAGACTTGTTAACAGCTTATATTGATCAGAATACAGCACCAGATCAAGCAAGCAGTGTAACTTTAAATGGACAACAAATTCATCAGCAAGCAATCCAAACGTCCATCCCGCAATCTCCTCCCCCTGTTATGTCAGGTAATCTTCCTGTGAATGATACTGCATTAGGATTAATAGCCCAACAATTAGAGATTTTATCTAAACAAGTGATGCTGATGCATGGTCAACAGCCAGGTCAACCTGTTGTTCAAGCTAATCATTCTGCTCCTGTAATGGTGCAGCAGAAAACTGAGAATGACGAAATCAGTGTTTCCGAAAAAAAGGAACTACTAAAGCCGTTTGGAGCCACACCTAGAATAGAACGCAATACAGATTCACTGAATGCTGTTCAATTGGGTTTTATTAAAGAGTTGACAGAGCGCTATAATGCAAAAACAGCGAAAAGTAAAGCTTATGCTGCAGAAAGCAGAAGTTATATGTCAGACCCAAGAGTTGTTTCAGGTTTCAGAATACAAACAAAAGAATTGGTCTACCCAATTGTTATCAACAAATCTGACGGTAGTAGATTATGGGATATTGACGGAAATGAATATATAGATGCTTTAAATGGATTTGGTTCTAATATGCTCGGCTATCAGCATCCGGTTATCAAAAAAGCGATGCATGATCAGATTGACAAAGGTTATGAAGTAGGTCCTCAGCATGAACTTGCTGCCCGGGTTAGCAAATTAGTATGTGAACTAACGGGATTTGATCGGGCTGCACTTTGCAGTACAGGTTCTGAAGCAGTACTAGGCTGCATCAGAATTGCTCGTACCGCAACAGGAAGATCACTGATTGTTGCTTTTACAGGTTCTTATCATGGTATTATCGATGAAGTTCTTGTTCGTGGAACCAAAAAGTTAAAATCTTTCCCTGCTGTTGCGGGCGTAATGCCTGAAGCTGTCCAGAACATATTAGTACTTGATTATGGTACAGAAGAAACCCTTGCTATTATTAAAGAACGTGCACATGAAATTGCAGCTGTTCTGGTAGAACCAATACAAAGCAGAAGACCGGAGTTTGTGCCGATTGATTTTGTAAAGGAACTCAGAGAAATCACACTTAATTCAGGTACTGCATTGATTTTTGATGAAGTGATAACTGGATTTAGAATGCATCCGGGAGGTGCACAAGCTATATTTGGTATCCGTGCAGATCTTGCTTCCTATGGAAAAGTCGTTGGGGCTGGTGTGCCAATTGGGGTTATTGGTGGAAAAAGAGAATTCATGGATGCTCTGGACGGTGGAACGTGGCAATATGGTGACAACTCCTTCCCAAAAGTTGGTGTAACCTATTTTGCAGGTACATTTGTACGTCATCCTTTAGCTCTGGCTTCTGCAAAAGTGGCTCTTGAATATATGAAAGAGAAAGGTCCGGCATTACAGGAAGAACTAAATCAAAAAGGTAAATACTTAGCTGATAATTTAAATCTTGAGATTGAAAAAAGAAGTCTTCCATTCTTTACAGCCAATTATGGATCACTCTGGAAGATTAAATTTCATGATGATGTACCGTATGCTGAGCTGATGTTTACTTTAATGCGTCAAAAAGGCATCCATGTCCTAGATGGTTTCCCTTGCTTTATTACAGAAGCGATGACATATAATGATATTGATGAAATCATTAAATGTTTTATAGAAAGTATGGATGCAATGATTGATGCAGGTTTTTTCACCAGAGAAGTTAATGGTTCAAATGTAGAAAGAGCAGCGGTATTAGATGCGTCTAATCCGCCAGTTACTGGTGCAAGACTAGGAAAAGACAGCAATGGAAATCCAGCCTGGTTTGTTCAAGATGATAAGAATCCAGGAAAGTTTTTACAAATACAGCTTTAGAATCAAGCAACTTAAGAATGCATAACAATTATAACCTTGTAGCTGTTGATTTTAATCCTTTTGAAGGAAATGAAATTGAAAAAATTGCCATTACCAATGAACCGCAACGCGAAGTCTGGCTTTCCTGTATTTTAGGTGGCGAAGAAGCTAGTTTGGCTTACAATGAATCAGTATCATTGGAACTTAAAGGGAGATTTAATGAATTAGCTTTTGAAAAAGCAATACATGATTTGATTGCCAGACATGAAGGTTTGAGAGCTGTATTGAGTAAGAATGGTGAGGACTTAATCATATATAAAGAAATATCATTTGATATTTTAAAATCAGAAGATCTTTCTGAAACCTCTCTGACTGAAAAAGAATTGAACCTTAAATCTTCCATTCAAGTGGAAATGGGGAAATCATTTGATTTATATAATGGTCCTCTTTTTAGAATTTACTTGCATAAGCTTAATGAGCACATACATTACTTTACCATCATAATTCACCATTTAATTGGAGATGGTTGGTCATTAGGCATAATCCTTGAAGATTTGAGTCTATTGTATAATGCTCATTCAAGTGGCAAACAGACTTTATTACCGAAAGCTGAACAAATTAGTGATTATGCAATACAGCAAACTGATTTCTTCAAGACAGAGGAATATAGATCTACAACTGATTTTTGGCTTAATAAATATAAGGACAACGTTCCTGTTATAAATTTACCGCTCGATTTTAACCGTCCTTCATTAAGGACCTATAAAGGAAAACGTAATGATTATAAACTAGCAGACGATTTACTTTCTCAAATTCAGGCACTATCAAAACAAACCGGAAGCAGTTTAGTGGTAACGCTTGTTACTGTGTTTGAAGTCCTGTTATACCATCGTACCGGACAAAAAGACCTTGTAGTAGGATTACCTTCTGCCGGGCAACTTGCTACTGAAAACTTGAGGTTGGTTGGTCATTGCGTAAATTTATTACCTCTTCTAAGTAAAATTGATCCGGAACAACCATTCATAGATTATCTAAAAAAAAGAAGATCTGAAATATATGATGCTTACGACCATCAAAGGTTAACGTTTAGTGAACTGATCAGGAAATTAAACCTAAAACGTGATAAAGCACTTGTCCCCCTGGTACCAATTGTATTTAATGTTGATATGGGAATGGATGAGAAAGTTGAGTTTAAGGAACTGAACCATCGACTGATCTCTAATCCGAGGGTTTCTCAGACTTTTGAAATTTCTTTGAATGTAAATGGTTCCAAAAATGCTTTAACATTTGAATGGGCTTACAATAGTCAGCTTTTTACATCGACAACAATTGACGTGATGATGCAAGAGTTTGAATTACTCTTAAGAAAGCTTACCTCTGAACCTGCTACCCCGATTCAGGATGCCATCATTCACCAGTCACCTTTCCCTGAAATTGCTATTCAACATTGTGATTACCCAAAAGATAAGACCTTTGTTGACCTTTTTTATGAGCAGGCTGCAAAAGTTCCCGATCATACTGCAATAGTTTTTGAAGGCAGGAAGTTAAGCTATGCAAAGCTGAATGCTCAATCTAACAAACTTGCTAATCACCTGATCAGCAAAGGTGCAAAACCTGGAACTTTAATTCCAATTTGTATCAAACCATCTATGGAAATGCTGATTGGTATATTGGGAATTTTAAAAAGTGGTGCTGCATACTTACCTATCGATGTCGAGTTTCCTGTTAAAAGAATAAGCTTCATGCTCAGCGAGTCGAATACTGATTTCATCATTAGTGATGATGAAACAGCAAAAACGCTCAATAAAACAACAGAAAAAGAAGTCATTTGTCTGGATGATTCCGGAATTGATGTCTGGAAAGCAAGTGCTGAGCGTCCTAAGGTTACAATATCTCCTGCTGACCTGCTGTATGTTATATACACATCTGGCTCTACGGGAAACCCAAAAGGTGTAATGATAGCACATGGCTCTTTAGTAGATTATCTTTTTGGTCTAAAAGCGAATCTGCCTGTTCTGGAAAGTTGTAAAAGTTTTGCTTTAGGTTCTACAATTGCTACTGACCTTGGGAATACAATATTATACAGTGCCTTGGCAATAGGTGGTGAATTACATGTTTTTAATAAAAATAAGTTTAACGACACTGTATATATTCACGACTATTTTAATAAGCATCAAATAGACTGTTTAAAGATTGTTCCATCTCAATGGAAGTTTTTAAATCAAGCTGAAAAAGCATTGTTTCCCGAGAAGCTTTTGATGTTTGGCGGAGAGTCTCTACCTGGTGAGTTCATTAAAGAGATTGATGCTTCAGCAGTAAAATGTGAGGTTGTAAATCATTATGGTCCAACAGAAACCACCATTGGCAAATTATTGTATAAAGTGGATAAAAAATCAACTTTTCCAGTAACTGTTCCCATTGGAAGGCCATTTTCTAATGCATCAATTTTTGTATTGAACTCCAATTTAAGATCATGTCCAATTGGCATCCCTGGTGAGCTTTATATAGGGGGCGCTGGTGTTGCTCAGGGATATTTAAATAATCAGGAGTTAACAGATAAAGTATTTATAAACAATTTACCGGAGGATAAAAGCAATAGCACTTTTTATAAAACCGGCGATTTAGTAAGATGGTTACCTGATGGTAATATTGAGTATTTAGGACGTATTGATGATCAAATCAAAATAAGAGGTAACAGAATAGAACTTGGAGAAATACAGAATGTTTTACAAAAACATGCCGATATTAAGCAATGTACCATAACTGTTGAAGAACATCCGAAATCAGGAAAAATGCTAGCAGCTTATATAGTTGCAGATGGAGACTTTGATAAACAAGTTATTATATCCTATTTGAGAGAAAGTCTGCCTGATTATATGGTTCCTCGAATTTTAATCCCATTAGATCAGATCCCGCTTACGGCGAACGGAAAAGTTGATCGTAAAGCTTTGCCTAAATATGATTTGTTTACAGAAGATGATGAGAAACCTTTTATAGCTCCTAATAATAAGGAACAAAAGCTAATAGCTGATATATGGGCAAAACACCTTTCCCTTGAGAAAATAAGCATTAATGATGATTTCTTTGAACTAGGTGGGCACTCTATGATTGCCATAAAAATAATGGTTGAAATTGAAAAACAGACAGGTATCAGACTCCCACTGGCTGTTCTTTTTGACAATTCAACCATTGAAAAGCTGGCTCTTAATCTAAGCAAACCTGACCAGGCGATGAACTGGAAATCACTTATTCCAATAAAAAACTCCGGGAACAAGCCTCCTCTCTATATTATTCATGGTCAGGGAATGAATATTATCATTTTCAAAAGCCTTGTCCAAGAGATTGATAAAGATCAACCTATTTTAGGTTTACAGCCTCTAGGTTTAAATCCTGAAGACGAACCTGCAGACAGTATTGAAGATATTGCTGAAGGCTATGTTAATGAGATCATCAAAAATAATCCAGAAGGTCCATACCTATTAATGGGATATTCTTCCGGTGGGACCATAGCATTGGAGATGTCAGAGCAATTTAGGAAGTTAGGGAAAAAAGTATCTTTTTTAGGCCTTCTTGATACCTATTATGATGGCGATAGCTATTCCAGTCTTTTAAAAGCAACTAAATTTGGGCAAATCTTTAATCAATTAATAAAGACTTTAGGTTATGCCTTCGTTTATTTTTTCAGGTATCCTAAAGACTTTATTATACATAAGAAAAATTTCATATTGGGCAGCCTTTATAATTATTATAAGAAATTTAATCCCATTAAAAAAGACCCTGCCAATCCGCTGTATGTTATAGATAGAATTCAAAAGGCCCATAAAAAAGCATTTGAACATTATAAATTAAAAAAATATCAAGAAGATGTAGTACTTTTCAGAGCGAACGATAAAAAAATGACATATATCCCTCATATGGAAAGCAACGGTTTTGCACCTTATATGGGTGGAAAACTAACATTAGTTGATATTCCTTTAGCGCATTTAAAGTTTTTCGCTCCTGATCATGTTCATCTCTTTGCAGAGAAATTACAATATGAATTAAATCGGAGCCTTCGCTCATAACCAATGAAACTTATAGATTTCGAGCATCCTCAACTTGAATGGCAAGACTATAATTCAGATATAGGATTGAGTAAAGATATTACCCATGTTTTTAAAATAAACATAAATAATTACGAAAGAATAAAGCCAGGATATTTATCTGTTCTTAGTATAGATGAAATTACAAAAGCCAATCGCTTCAGAAGTGCAGATGACAGAAAACGGTATGTGATTGGCAAATACTTTTCAAGAATTATTCTTTCTATCATTTTAAACCTTAAAACAAAAGACATTCATTTCTCCTATACAGGAAACAAGAAACCACATGTTGAAGGTATACATTTTAACATTAGTCATAGTGGTAGATTTACCATCATTGCTTTCAGCCCTAAGCCTATTGGAATTGATATCGAATATATAAATGAGAAGTTTGATTTTGCTCCATTATTAAACATTTGCTTCAAGGAATCTGAATTAAGCTGCATTCATGGTATAGTTGATTTTTATACCTTATGGACAAGAAAAGAAGCCATACTTAAAGCAAGCGGCGAAGGCCTGATCGACAACTTACATGACATTGAATGCTTAAAAAATATTGTCAAAAGAAATGACACTAATTTCTATATTTCCAGCAAAAAAATCGACCACAACCATATTATAAGCCTTGCAATAAACACATTACAAACAAAAATCAATTACTGGAATATGGCCGTCTCGTGAAAAACAATCGACAAAAACCTTTAGTGACAAAAAATAATTAATTACAAAAAAAATTATTGCGATTAGAGCTGTAATTATTCGATGTTTTTATTTTATATTTATATATCAGTATTTACTGATTTTATACCATGAAAGAAATAATGGATCTTGTGGAAACTAGCAATGAGAATAATCCTGCGCCTTATCCATTGATCTTTAATATTCCTAATCAATTACCTGAATTACTTCCATTAATTGACCCATTAAATTTAAATTATGCCTGCCCAAATTGGTTAGAAAGCAAATGGTTTAAAAAAGGCTATTGGGGAAGTGCTACTGAGCTTTTCATAGGTGGTCCTGGGGGAAATTTCCCTACTTACACCTAGATTATTATCACCTGAATGCATGGATTACGCAATTATATGGCGAAAAGCGTGGTACCTGGCATTCTGCCTATTCACTTACACCTACTATATCCGTAGCTTTTGATCAGTTAAATTACAAAAACAGCAAGGATTTTCTAAAAGATGTATGGTCATTTAAACGTCGAGAGGGCCTTATGAAAGCTGTAACAATGTATAGTTATGCATGGCTCGGTTGTCAAATGGGCAATACGCTGAAATAAATAGAGACATCAAACCTTTCTCTTTGACTTCTCCCAGGCGGCACTTTGATTATTATTAAAATACCGGAATATTCCTGCTATAACTGCGTAATTCATAACACAAAAATAATAAGGAATAAAAAATGCTTTGATCCGTATGTTTCTACTTTCAAAAAACATCCCAATTAAACTTAATAAATAAAACAAAACTTGTCCGATAAATAAAGTTATATACAAAGTACTCCCATTTTTTTGTAAAATCAATAGATTTAGTATAAAAACTAAAATTAGTAAAAAAGGTGTTATGGTCCACCTTAGCACCCTATGACTAATATATTGAAATGTAAGAACCGGATAATAAAATGGATTTGCAGCTTTTCTGAGTCTAAAAATAGACTGAATACCTCCTGCTGCAATTCTTATCTTTCTTTTCAATTCTTCTTTAGTATTTGCCGATGCAGTTTCCATTGCATAAGCGCCAGGTTCATATGCAATTACATAACCATTTTCAGCAATTCTCATCGCGATCATATGATCATCTATAATGGTATCTGACTCAACAGAAGGATACAAGCCCGTTCTGATGCTAAATAACTCTCCTGCTGCTCCTACGTTAGAGTATAACTCATAATCCCATTTTTTAAGCTTTGATTCGTACTTCCAGTAAAATCCCTCTCCTGCCGAACTTGCATCGGCCGACTCTTCCACCAATATTCTTTTTTCTCCTGCTACCGCACCTACCTTAGGGTTTTGGTAATGCTTCACCAATTCCAGAATTGCATCTTTATTTAAGAAAGTATTAGCATCCGTAAAAACCGTAATGTTACCATTTACAAAAGGAATTGCCCTTTTAATAGCCGCCATCTTTCCTGACCGTCCATCCTGATGTAATAAAGTAACCTGATTATACCTTTTTATCCGATCAGCTGTATGATCAGTTGAACCATCTGTTATAAATATTACTTCAAGCTTATCCTGAGGATAATTAAGGTCTAAAGTATTATTTATCTTATCTACAATAAGATCCTCCTCATTATATGCGGCAATAAGTATTGTAACCGTTGGAAGATCTGCATTATTTTCATATTTAGATGGCCGGATCAGGACTTTCTTTAAGCTTACTAATATAAACAGGACTAATCCATAGCCAACAAAAGTATAAATAACCAGAAATAAGCAGATCCAAAAAACTATAATCATTTTTTTATATTTTAAAACCTAGTTTATTACTATTTTTTGAATTTGTTAAATTCCATAACACCCCTTTAAAAACCCATTTAATAAGGCTTAAACGGCCCTTTAAAAAGGATAGCAAAATTTGTTTGGAACAAGCAAACAAAATATAATATATACTAAAGAAGAAAGTATTTGTTGCTCCTGTATTTCTTCTGATAAAAAGCATTCGGTTTCTGGTCATAAAATAAGTTTTGATAATACTTTCTTTACCAACACTTATTGATTCTTTATGATATATTTTTGTTTTACCAGTGAACCAGATAAGCTTATCTGCTTTTTTAAATTTCTCACACCAATCCAATTCTTCATAATATAAGAAAAAATGCTCTGCCATTAAACCAACTATTTCGAGGTCACTTTTACGACACATCATTGCTGCACCGTGGCAATACCCGGTTTCCCTGCTATCCTTACTGTATTGTCCTTTATCCACTTCCATTTGTCCTATACCTTTGTTTCTACATGTCAGGTAATTCATTTCTGTAAAGCCAGCATATTGGATAATGTCCGGCTGATCATAATATAAAATCAAAGGTGATAACATCCCAATTTCAGGACGTTGGTTCATTTCGTTTTTTAACACCTCTATGGTGTCTTCAACAATTTCAGTGTCATTATTCAGGAACAGGAGAAACTCTCCTTTAGCAGCTTTAATCCCCAGATTATTTCCACCTGCAAAACCAAGGTTTACATCTGATCTGATATAAATTAATTCAGGATATATCTCCTTATATGTAACTACATGATTTTCTCTACTCCCATTATCAACAACAATCACTTCAACAGCTTCTTCTTTAGTATGAGCTTTTACTGATTTAAGGAAAGCGATTGTAACTTCCGGTTGATTGAAGTTTACAGTAATTATAGATGTTATCTGCATTTTAGAATAAATGTAATTCTTTTGTTTGTAAAACAACAAATCTTTTTCTACACTGCATGTTTCTTAAAAACCTTGTAAATCCGAATTGCTGATAATCAATTTCCATTTGATTAATCAAAACTAAAAGCTTGAGCAATTTTTTAGTAGCTTTGCACATACCTGTTTCAAGTATAAACTGTTATTTTTTTCATGGTCGAATCAATTGCTCAAAAGTTTAAAAAGCTTAAGACTAATCTAAATGTAAAAAGAACACTGGTTTTGGTATGGCATGCCGCCAAAGGCTGGATGTTATTATCCATAATTATGATAGTGGCAGAAACCCTTTTGTTTTTAGCTTCAATTTATTCTTTAAAAGTTCTGATTGATAAAGTTGCCCATATTAATGTAACCTCCCATTCCGAAGAAGAAATTGTTAGACAAGTAATTATTGCCGGTTCTCTTGCTCTCTTATATGCTGTTGCAAGAGCAGGATCTGCATATGTTACAGAAGTTCAGGCCACCAAAGTCTCTAACTTCATTGATGAAAAAATACACCACACGGCGATTCAAATGGATTTATCTCACTATGAAAGCCCGGATTACTATGATATATTAAAACGGGCCAAAGATGCTGGAGCAGATCGTCCAAATGTTGTGATAACCACAATCATGGAAATCACAAAAAATACGCTCAATTTATTAGCAGTAGGCTCATTATTTATCACAATCAATTGGTTCTTACTTCCGCTATTATTCATTTTTGTACTCCCGACACTATTTGTACGAATATATTTTGCCAATAAGCAAAACATATGGAGATTAAAACATACTCCTTTAGAGCGAAAATCTTCCTACTTAAGTAACCTGATTACTTCAGATACTTCGGCGAAAGAGATCAGAAGTTTTAATTTGGGTAACTATTTTAAAGATTTGTATCAGGTATTAAGAATTGAGGTGATTCTTCAGCGCCTGAATCTGAGCTATAAAAGAACCCTAAACGAAAGTATAACTTCATCAATTGCAACAATAGGTTTTTTCACCTGTATAGCTTATATTGCTGTTGGGACAGTACGAGGGACTACCAGCGTGGGTGACATTGCATTATTTCTGATCATATTCCCACAATCTTTTACACTCATACAAAACATTTCCTCAGGTATTTCGGCTTTATATCAAAACAACATATTCATCAATAGTATATTTGAATTATTTGATCTTCAACCCGAAACAAATTCAGAAGAAAACAAAAAACCAATTCCAGAAGATATTGACCTTGACCTGGAACTCAAAAATGTAAGTTTCACCTATCCCCATTCGTCCAAACCAGCATTAAGTAATATTAATATAAAGATTCCTTCCGGAAAGATCGTTGCCATCGTAGGGTTAAATGGCGCAGGGAAATCCACTTTAATTAAGTTATTATGTCGACTTTATGAACCAAATTCCGGTTCAATAACATTAGGTGATTTGGACATACAGGAATTTAACCTGATGACTTATCGAAAACAGATAAGTACAGTTTTTCAAGACTTTTCAAAATACAATGTATCTGCTGCTGACAATATACGTTTTGGAGACATTGAAAAAGAATTTCATGAAAAAAATATCATTGCTGCATCAAAAAAAGCTGGCTCCCATTCCTTTATTGAAAAATTTACAAAGGGATATGATACAATGATGGGCAGGCTATTTGATGAAGGACATGAGGTTAGCATAGGTCAGTGGCAAAAACTGGCAATTGCAAGAGCTCTATACAGTGAATCAAGGTTCATTATACTTGATGAGGCGACCAGTGCACTGGATGCAATTGCTGAAAAAGAATTATTTGATTCCTTTAGGAAACATATTGGAAATCGTGCAGGAGTAATTATCAGCCACAGACATTCTGCAATTAAACATGCGGATTATATCTATGTACTATCAGGTGGAGCAATATTGCAGCAAGGAACGGACAGAGAATTACTGGAAATGCCAGGAGACTATGCTAATTTATTTAATGATAATTCACCAGCAAAAACAACATGATGAATCTGGACATAGATAATTCTATTAAAAATGGTGTATTGTATCTTTATGACCATCAACTCCCTAATGGTGAATTCTGTTGTTATATTAGTGCGGACGATGAAATGAAAATGTGTGTTACGCACAGCAATGTATTCCCTACTTCCCTAATTGCATATTCATTACTTAATTTAAGAAGTATACCAGAAGTAAATGAGATACTTGAGAAATGTGCAGCCTTTCTTCAGTACCATATTATGCGTGGAGGTGCATGGAACAATTTCACGGTCTTAAACCCGTTGTTTCCGATTTGTCCACCCGATGTAGATAATACTGTTTGTGCTTCGTTAGTACTTCAAAAATTAGGTAAACCTTCAATTGACAATTCCGGATTAATTTTGGCTAATCGAACTACAAAAGGATTGTTATATACCTGGTTTACATTGCGACCAAAACTGAATCCATCAAAAAACTACTGGCTTTTGAGTCTGAGGGAATTTAAACACCCCATTAAGACTTTTTTGTTCTGGAGAAATACCGAGGCCTCAAGATATGATGTAGATGCTGTTGTTAATGCAAATGCACTTCTATATTTGGGGCTGAACGAAAAGACTATAGTAATGCTGAATTACATGATAGAAATCATTAGTTCAGAAAGAGAAGGTGATTGTGATTCCTGGTATAGAAACCCTTTTACTATTTATTACTTTTTCTCAAGAAATTACAAAGCAGGCATTAAAGAATTAGCTCCTATCGTCAAACTTATGACCGACCGAATTCTTCATAATATAAAACCTGACAATTCATTTGGAGAAAGTGTATTGGATACTGCTCTAAGCATCATATCTCTTATAAATTGTAATCATGATTCAATAGTGTTAGATCAAGCGATAAAATACCTGATTGAACAACAAAACCGATCAGGAGGCTGGATAAGACGCGGAGTTTATTATGGCGGTCCTAAAAAACGTACAACTTTTGGTTCTGAAGAAATGACAACTGGTTTTTGTCTTGAAGCTTTAGCACTTTACAAAATCCATAAGGGTAAACAAAACAATGAAAATTAAGCAATCATTCAGGTACATATGAAATATATTGATCAGAAAGAAATAGCACTTGTTACCTTTTGTATGGACGATTGGGGCGGAAGTGAAGAACTATGGGCCAGGTCTATTCCAATGCTTAAAGAAAAGAAAACACTAACAGTTTATAAGGCAAAATTTAACCGATCTAACTCTGAAGTCATTAAACTCATTAATCAAAATGTTAAATTAGTTGAACTAGATCCAATACTATCAATACCTCAGAAAATAAAACGTAAAGTAAATTATTATTTACATAAATTAAACCTTAGCTCATTTAGGGATAACCATAGTTTATATAAGTTTCATAGGGAAATGGAAATCTCCAGACCACAACTTGTTATAATAGCTCAGGGAATAAATTTTGACGGACTTTCTTACGCATATCAATGCTATTTACTAAAAATACCTTATGTAGTCATAGCACAAAAAGCAGTAGACTTTTACTGGCCTTATTATACAGATAGAGCCTACATGAAAGAAACATTACTAAACGCACTTAAATGTTACTTTGTTTCTCATCATAATAAGAGATTGACGGAAGAACAATTCGGCATTAGACTTCCAAATAGCGAAGTTGTTTTTAACCCTATAAAGACAAAAACACATGTATTGCCATTTCCACAAACTGAAAATGGCATTCGTTTAGCTTGTGTTGCCCGACTGTTTATCATTGATAAGGGCCAGGATATCCTATTACGCATTCTTAACAAAGAAAAATGGAGAAACCGACCAATATCAGTCACCTTTATCGGGACAGGACTTGATGAAGAAGGTATAAAAGATATGGTAAAGCTTCTTGATATTAAAAATGTTCAGTTCATAGGATTTCATCAGAATATAGAGGAAATATGGAGTGATCATCATGCGTTAGTCTTACCTTCAAGAAGTGAAGGACTTCCTTTGTCTATGATAGAAGCTATGTCGTTAGGCAGAACGGTAATTGTAAGTACCGCAGGTGGAAATTCAGAAATTATCAATCATAAAATTAATGGTTTTATAGGAGAAGCGACAGAAGATGGTTTCGAAAAAATTATGGATGATGCATGGGAAATGCGTGACAAATGGCATGAGATTGGTAAAACGGCTTGTTCGCACATCAAAAATCATTTTCCAGATTCCCCTGAAATTGAATTTGCTAACAGCATAAATAACCTGCTAACCTAACAGAGAAGTCTTTGAATCTATTAAAAGTCATAAGATCTGCTGAGTGGTGGGAATACAAACTTCCTCCATTACTAGCCATAGGCTATGCAACTGTAATTAAAACTAACGCCGATTTTTTAAAATCAATTCCTCACCTTTTATTTTTGCTTTTGTCTTTGATCATTGGGGCTGCATATGTTAGCATTATAAATGATATAACAGACATACAGGACGATCAGGCTAGTGGTAAAGTAAATAGGATAGCAAATGTAAATCCTAATATCCGTTGGCTCTTCCCGTTATTATGCCTGTCTGCAGGTGCATTCTGCTGTTACTTTTTATATCCCGACTGGCTATCTATCAGTTTATATATATTGCCATGGATTAGCTTTAGCTTATATTCTTTCCGTCCTGTACGACTCAAGAATAGAGGTTTATGGGGAGTATTAGCAGATGCTAGCGGATCTCATATTTTCACAAGCTTATTGATGGTGAGTAGCATGAGCTTTTATAGCAACGAACATGTTGATTGGCTTTGGTTTACCAGTACAGGTATCTGGGCATTATGTTATGGCATAAGAGGTATATTATGGCACCAGTTTTTTGACAGAAAAAACGATATAGAAGCCGGATTAAGCACTTTTGCAGTTAAAATTTATCCTGAAAATTTTAAAATAAGAGAAATCGTAATTTTCATTATAGAAATGATGGCAATTATCATAATGCTCTACTCCATAGATCAACTATTACCTGTTTTATTTCTATTTGTATACTCAATTTTAGCGTATATCCGAACTTTTAAACTGAAATATAAGCCTGTGTTCATTGTTGCTCCGGAAAATCGAGTTTACCATATCGTAATGGCCGATTTTTATCAGGTTTTCTTTCCTATTTCATTATTGTTGACTGCAACGTTAAACAACTACTATGTTTTGATGGTTCTAATAGTCCATTTAGTGCTTTTTCCAAGAAAAATATTTGGTTGTTTAAGAGACATAATATATTTAATTCGTGCCAATTAGCAGCTACTCGTTTGTAATGAAAAAAATATTTGATAAATATTCTTTAAAAAAATCTTGTCCTATTGCCTGTAGAAGCATATTTTCATTATATTAGTAGCAGAAAACGCCCTTCTTTGTTAAACAAAAGATTAATGAAAATTCAAAGCTTGGTTACCGTCATTATTCCAACTTATAATAGAGCAACAATACTTCCTGATGCAATTGAAAGCGCGTTAAACCAAACGTATACCAATAAACAGATCATTGTGATTGATGATGGTTCGACTGATACTACCGCTGAATTGTTGAAAAAATATCCTCAAATCGAGTACTATTATAAACAAAATGGTGGACAAGCATCTGCGAGGAATCTAGGTTTAAAATACGCCAAGGGCTCAATTATAGCCTCACTTGACTCTGATGACATCTGGTATCCAGACTTCTTAAGTAAATGTATTGAAAAGCTTGAAGTTGAGCAGCTTGATTTCGTTTTTGCAAACTGGGATCAGGATGCTAAGCAGGGAGAATCATGGAATTTCCTGATAAAAGACCGCTTTTTAAAACCTTATTTACAAAAGGAGGTAAATCACTGGATAAATCTGGAGTATGAAGAAACCCGGGATTTGTATCTCAATTCCTGCCCTTCACCTTCTTCATCTGTTGTGCTTCGAAAATCTTCAATTGTATCTGGTTGGGATGAAGAAATTAACATTGGTGATGATTGGTGCATGTATCTGGATATGATCTTGTCAAAGGAACGAAAAGTTGCCTTTACCATGGAAAGATTATGGCATAAAAGAATAGATGATATTAATATATATGATGGAAGAAAGTGGGCGGAAATATTAGAATTCCTCTATATAGAAGATCTTAAGAAAAAAATAAACAGATTCCAGCACCAGCTAACAAAAGTAGAATTAAGAATCCTTCAGGAGCGATATATGGCTAGCTTAGTCGAGTTATCGAAACATAACCTTATACGTGAATTCCGGTTATTTACATCTTTAAATTTGCTTGGAAAAGCATTGGCTATTGATATTCCCTATACATTAAAAGCAATCCCAAATGCATTTATAAGAGGATTACAAAATAAAATGAGGAGCAACTTAAGCTAAACATCCTTAACTGTATCTGGTGGGTAAAGAGTAAATGAGAAAGGGTTTGGAACCGGACTTTTATAAGGATTATATAATCCTAAATACCTGACTACTTTACTTTCATCAGCTTTATTAATAAAAAAATCTGTCGATAACAAGTAGTATTTTACCAGTTCAAAAAAAATAGCGGATTGATCTGGCTTTATTTGCATATAATACATTGCTTTCCATTTCAACTTAGCTAACAGATTGTTATGGGCACTTCTAAAATAGTCTGCAACGTATTTCTCTACACTACCTTCTTCCAGTTTTAAATAATACAATTCTCTTTTGATAAGCAATACCGCATGTTCATTAATGGCTGGAGACAAAAAATAAAGCGATGCAGGAACAGCTATACTTCCTGTTCCAACTCCTACCAATAATAAAAAACTTCTTCTTTTCATTTAAAACATTTTATCAGCCGCAAACAAAGACATTGCAGAAAGCGTCAATGTAGGATTTGAAGCACTATAAGTTGTAAAAGCACCTGCGCCTAATACAAATAAGTTTCTGTATTGATGATGAACCATGTGTTTATCCACTACCCCGTTTTCAGGACTATTACTCATTCTGGTTCCCCCAATAATATGCCCTTCATTAGGAAAGGGTTCCAGATACTTTAATTTCTCTACCGGCAAGCAAGAAAGAATTTCCGGTAATTTATTTTTCACGTTCTCTATTGCTTTAAGCGTATATTCAGAACGGCCAGCAAAATTAACTTTTGGCATCAACCGATCTGAAGTTGTCGTAATATAATTTGTCTCCAGAGGTAAATCTTCAAATAGCAAACGTATGCTTGCCATATTCAGCCATTTTCCACGTTCTAATCTGATATAATAAGGCGCATTACTGACTTCCATTAAACAAGCAGCAAAATCCTTTCTATGTTCACCATCATAAAGCATATACCCATTAGCATTAACCCATGTACTGCCTCCAACGTTACTCATATTATCCAGATATATCAATACCTGCATCCCTAGCTGTTCACCAAAGCCCTTACCGGTTAGTCGGTTTTTATCACCAGCATTTAAAAGAATATTAGTATTAAAAAATGGATTCGCTCCTAAAGCTATTACTTCCGCAGAAGCCTTGTATTCCTTACCATCCTTTATGTAATTAACTTTTCTTGCCACATCATTAACAACTTCTAAGCTGTAAGCAGCGGCTCCATACAACAGTTCTATTCTCTGATCATCATACACTCCCATATCAGAGTTTTCAATTGTAAATTTTGCATTTACTGGACAAGTATCACAAGTGCTGGAATCCATACAAGAGTTTCTTCCCCTAGCTGACCTACTTGCCCGGGCTGTAGGTTGACTAATGTATTGAATGCCATATTTCTTATGTAATATCTTATCAACCACACTAAATGTATGAGGAGGCAAAGGATACTTTCCATTTCTTGGAAATGGTGTCCCTTCAGGGCCCGAAATAGACATCAAATCCTCTACTTCATAATAATATGAATCGAGATCATTATAATCTATTGGCCAATCCTGCTCAACTCCATAGAGAGACTTCATTTTAAAATCTGAAGGCATAAACCTTGGGGTACAACCCCACCAGCAATTGGACGAACCTCCTAACCCTGTGGTAAAAGGCCATCTTTTCTCTTTATTTATATTAACGATCGCCTTTTCCCAAGGCTCCTCATACTTTTCAAATTCAGATGACTCTCCCCTTTTTACTTTCAATCTTTCATCATGCGGATAATAATAACCTCTTTCTAAAACCAATACTCGTTTAGTCTGATCTACTTTAGCAAGATATTTTTTCAAGAAAAAGGTTGAGGCAAATCCTGTACCTACAACTATTAAATCATAATGATCTTGTTTCATTTAATTTAAGGCTAACAATCAGTATTTAATATTCATAATTATTTGCATTCTGTAAAAACCAATGTAGCCACGGTATCTCAACAAACATTAAAATACATAGTAAAATGGTAAATAAAACTACATACAACATGAACCATTTTCTGGTATATAGTTTTTCTGAGCCCTGTACTGGAGAATCATTTAACAGGCCAATTCTCAAATACCATGAAAACAATAAAGCAAAAAACGGAAAGCTAACTAATAGTTCAATCCTATCTTTTATTAGAAAAATGCCCATAAAAAATGCGCATGTAATCCCATAAAAAAACATTGAAACCAATAAACTATTCTCAGTATAATACTTAAACGATCGACGATATCGTCCAGCAACTTCAGGGTTAGCTATTAAACGATATTCCGCAAAACGTTTAGTAGCCATTAAAAATGCTCCACCCATCCAATAGGCGATAATAATACTTACTGGTGGAAATGTATTAATCCAATCCAAATCCCACTTGGTATCTGGAATTCCCAAAGCCGGACTAAATATAAACCAACCAGCAGCAAACCTGATCGGGTTATTAACTGACTCACTCAGCACATCTAAAAACACCCTATCTTTACTTCTAAAAGGCTTTACATTATACATGATTCCCATAAAAAGTAACAATAGCGCCATGGATAAAAACTTAATGGAAACACAATACCCTAAGAAAAGTCCCAGAATAGCTAAAATGGCATATTCACTATAAACGATAGTAGGATTTACTTCAGATACAACAGACGATCTTCTTTTCTTAAGTGGATGAAATTGATCAAATCCTGCATCCAGATATTCATTAATAACATAATTAGCAGATGCTATAAAACAGAAACTGATTAAGCCTAAAATTATTTTAATCAGCAAATGGGTATCAAAAGGAGTATGAAAAATAGATAATGCAAATAACATTCCTGGTATCATAAATGCATTTTTTGCCCAATTATCTGGCCGGGCAATTCTGATATAGTCATTTAATCCAGCTTTTCTTAATGCAGGTACATCTTCATTTTCTAAATTTTCCCCACTTGCTAAACTCGTTTTAGTCATATTGAATAAGTTTTCCGATTAATGATTTAGTAACTGATCGTATAACACCTTGAAAGGTTGTTTATTTGTATTATCGTCATTGATCAAGAAAAAAGGAATTTCTGCACGTAATGCGCACTCGCCATCGAGCTCATTTCGGTCACCAATAAAAAGACAATTACTATTTTTAATTTTCAACTTAGCGATAATATAATTCAAACCAATTGGATTTGGTTTGAATGCATTAATATTTACATCAGTAGAACTTACGATCAAGTCTACAGTAATATTCATATTTCTTAATTTTTGTTCTGACTCATAATCAGAATATATTGCAGTCCGGATATTATTTTTTTTTAGCTCAGCTAAAAACTGCTTAAGACCTGGATATACACATGCATTTAACAATTTATTAGGATAACTAAATATCCAATAATCTACTACTTTTTTGATTCTATACAAGGATACATTAACCTTTGGCAACACCCATAAATATTGCTCAGTCTGAAGATTATCTGATTGATAACCATGTCTTTTTTCTCTTTCTTTTCTAAAATGGTACAAAATTAAGAGATCTTTATAACGCCAGGGTCTGATGCAATAATGAAAGAATAAAGCAAGCATCATATTATTCCTTAATTTTTTTTGATCATAAAGTGTCCCATCAACATCAAAAATTACCAATTCTAATTCATCCCAGTTGATACTTTCCACTTCAGCATATTTATTTAAGGGTAAAATTATTAAAAATTTCGATATTGCAAACTTTAGCCATCTACAAATGAATTATTTAAGAAATCTAAGTTTTGCCGGCAATTATAAAGATTATGATGTAACACTTTATCTGGTATTATTTCTGGGTACTACATTCAGGCTTTTTCATTTCTTTTATAACCATTCATTGTGGATGGATGAAGTTTATCTATCTACCAGTCTGGTAAAAATGAACTATAAAGAATTACTTAGCCAGCCACTCTACTACCAGCAAAAAGCTCCCGTTGGTTTTCTAATTCTTGTCAAATCCATACTCAATATATTTGGAAATAAAGAAATCTATTTACGGATTATCCCTCTTATATCTGGAACAACGGCTATGTTTTTATTTGTTCCTGTAGCCAAACATTTTTTAAAAAGACAAGGAGTTTATGTCGCAGTTTCAATTTTTGCCCTATCACCGGCATTGATATTTCACAGTGTAGAAATTAAACAGTATTCAACAGAACTATTGGGTTCAATATTGAGTTATCTAGCATTTATACACTATAACAACCCAAGTAACACTAAAAATCTTTTAAAAAGCAGATTTATCTGGGGAGCAATTGGTGCAATAATTATCTGGTTTTCTTATTCTTCAATTTTTATATTAGTTGGAATAGCCATAGGCCTAAGTATACAACAATTAACTCTCAGAAAATGGCGTACATTCTTTTTAAATGCTATTCCCTTTATTTTTTGGGGCCTAAGTTTTTGTATTAACTATTTTATTTTCACACATAAACATGCCGAATCAGCATGGATTGCCTATTGGTTCAGGTCTTATAATAACTTTATGCCTCTCTTACCTACATCCATTGCTGAATTCCTCTGGTTTCCAATGAATTTGTATCGTATGTTGGATTATCCTCTTGGATTATTATGGAACTTTAATGCTTTATCAGATAACCAGGCAATTAATATGGCTTTAAAAATGCCATTTATCGGCATCACACTACTCTTTTTAGGTTTATATGCAATATTAAAAAATCTCAGAGCCAATGCCTTCGTTCTAATCCCCCCCATTATACTTATGCTCATTGCTTCGGGAATGGAATTATATCCCTTAACAGAAAGGTTCTGGGTATTTATCTCTCCTATTTTCATTATATTCATAGCACAAGGATTTCAATATCTATCAAGATTCATCAGATCAAAAAGAATTATTCTTTTAATTTATCTTATAATCATTGCAGGTCCACTTATTCAATCTGTGCAATTAGCTTTAAAACCTCAGTCTTTCTACATCCATAAAAAGTCTTTTCAAAAAGAAGCCCTCAATTATGTCAATTCTCAATTCAAATCTGGTGACATAGTATACGTTTACTGGAACAACTTACCAGGATATAAGCTTTATAAGGAAATGTATGGATATAAATTTAAAGCAATTGAAGGTAAAGACTACAGACAAAGTTCAATAGATTTTAATGATTATATAAATCATTTAAAGCCTGACTTTAAACTGCTAAAAAACGCTAAAAGAGTATGGGTTATATACAATAAGCAATTTTTAACTGATATTGGTGATAAACTTGATGACCCAGCCTGGTATTACAATTCAGAAGAAATCCCACCTCTACATTTGATTAAGGAATTTGGAAAATATGGTAAAACAAAAAACGCTTATGAAAGTACTGACATATCTGTATATTTAGTTGAATGGAATTGACATACTCAACTATCAAATTAATTTATTATTTCTAGATTTATAACCAAATATCTTCTAATATGCGTATTGCCCATCTAATCATGATCCATAAAGACCCTAATCAAACAATTAGGCTAATTAAAAGACTTCAACATCCAAATGCAGACTTTTATATTCATGTTGATGCTAAATCAAATATTGAAGATTTCAAAGATGTTGTATTTGCAGATCAGATAACTTTCATCAACAATAGAATTAATTGCAACTGGGGAGGTAATAGTTTACTTATTGGTATTGCAACGGCTTTACATGAAGTGACTGCTCAAAATAAAGGTTATGACTTTATAAATTTATTAAGTGCTCAGGATTATCCTCTAAAATCATCAGAAGAACTCCACCAGTATTTTAGTGAACATATTGGACAAAACTTTGTGTCCTATGAAGCTGCTGATTCTTTTTGGTGGAAAAAGGCGAAAAGACGTTATGAGAAGTATCACTTTACCGACTTTAACTTCCCAGGAAAATATTTCGTAGAAAGAATGGCTAATAAATTCCTACCGACAAGGAAATTTCCCCTGCCAATTGAACTTTATGGAGGATGTAAATCAACATGGTGGACTATATCGGAAGCATGTGCAAAATATATTACCGAACAATTACGCAATGATGATAAACTTCAGAATTTCATAAAATACTGTTGGGGCACTGATGAATTCATATTAACTACACTTATAATGAATTCACCTTTCGCCACCATGACTATAGGTGATAATATGCGCTATATTAATTGGTCTGAAGGAAAAGCTCATCCAAAATTACTGGACAACACTGATTTTGAAACGATGAAAAACTCGCAAATGTTATTTGCAAGAAAATTTGAAATGGATGCCTCAATTCTAGACAGAATAGATACGGAACTTTTGGGCTATTCTACCCCAGGTTAAATTTAGCTAAGTAACATATACAATATTTAAATAAATTCTATTTCTACACAATCCTTAATGGAATCTCAATTCATTATTACTCTTTTATATAAGATAAGAGTTCTCAATTATTTGCCTCAAACATAGTGTGGAAAAAAATACCCAACACACATATATCTTCACAATCAAACAAAAATAAAATCATGCCAGTTTTATTCAAAATATTGACAGAAATGCTGTCAAATAAATTTACTTAGTAAAAAACAGGCCTAATTTTAACAAAACAGATTGTTTGTAACAATTTTGTCATATTAAAAATAATATGTAAAATAACCAATACACAGAAAAGTGAGAAAATCATTCCTCAATTACTCCAATCGTACATTTTGTAATTATTTTAGCAATAACCTAACAATCTGTTAATAAAAGAGGCAATTGTGATTGTATTATTTTTAATGCATCTTCGTTTCAAAGGGATAATTAAAAAAAAAATTTACATTTATGGAAAAAAGAATCTCGATGCATTTAATCCTATGCTTATTAATGTCCTTCAGCATTGCTTGTAAAAAAAGCGAAACATTAATTACTGAGGATAACAAAGAAATTCCCGCCCAACCAGAACAACCAGTTACCCCTACCACCCCCACAACCCCTCCTATTACTCCTACGGAACCAGATCCTGATGCAACTGTATATGAATTCGGTAGAGGAACTGGTAGCTTAGTTATAGATGGTAATACATTTACATTAGCCAGCAAAGCAATAATTAAAATTAAAAGTGGTACATATTCCACAATTAATATCGTCAATATTAAAGGAACAGAGGATAAACCCGTTTTTGTTAAAAATGATGGACAGGTAACAATTACTCAGGGAATGTTTACTGATAATATTGAGAATGTTGTTATAGCAGGTGACAATAATTCAAATATAACCTATGGCTTCAAGTTTGAAAATATATCTTATCGTGCAGTTCAGTTTAATGGGAAAATGAATGGCGTCACTTTAAAGAATATGAGCTTTACAAATGTTAATGATTACGTTATTAGCAGCAACAGCAATAGTGGAATGCCATATAATGGTAGTAAAGACTCTCGTGTGGAGAAATTCAAAATCTTAAACTGTTTATTCGATGGTACCGGCCAGATTTCACTTGGAGGAAATCTATCAAAAGAGACAGGGCAGGACAATGGCCTTTTTAAAGATGTAGAAATTGCATACAATGAATTCAAAAACACTAATATTGGTACACTTTGTTCATTTACAAATGTTCAAGATTACAACATTCACCATAATATAGTTAATAACGTAAATCCAAGCAACAATAACCACAATGGAATATTCTCGATGCAAGGAAATGGAATTTTCCATGATAATAAATTAACAAATTATCAAGGAAATGCTATACGAATGTGGTTATATTCAAGAGGAAGCATACCAGCAACTGTTGAGATTTATAACAATATATGTTATAACACCAGAAAATATGGTGCATTTGAACTGCAAATGTTTGATCGCAATATTGTACCAGGTAAATCAACATATGCGAATGCTAAAGTTTACAACAACACAGCGGGAAGAATGAATACCAATGAAGATTGGCATGGACAGATGCTAGATTTATATAATACTGGTGGTACTCTTGAGTATTATAATAACCTTGGATTCGATTTGTATTCAAGTGATCCAAACAGACCTGTAAATAACATGATTAACAACATGAGCGATACAAAGATCATTGTTGAAAGCAATAATAAATATGTTAGTAAAGAAAATGCCATTAACAATCTGACTGATTTCACTTCAAAAATTAGCGGGGTTGGTGCAGCAATTAGATAATTTAAATCCCTATTATAAAAAAGAGTCCCTTGTTTTAATTAACAAGGGACTCTTTAATTATAAGGAATATTTTCTCTAGCAACCTTATTGTAAAAAGCTCAAGATTTGTTTTTTAATTTTATTGGAAAACTTTCTAAGCACTCTATAATTACCGCTGATGGGTTTGAATCCCGCCCATTTGGTCTGATTTAGATAGTAATAAAAAACCTCTTTAAACTTTTCCTGTGACCTATATGATTTAAATGTTGGCTTAATATCCAAATAATGAATAATATATGGCTCATTATGTTCAAATGTTGCAAACCAATTCCATCTAGGATCTAATTCTAACCATTTATTAGCAAAGACTACATTAAGTCCATATTGATCAACTAATACCACATGTTCTGCATATTTCCTTAAAGCATCAATAACTTGCTTAGAAATATCTTGCTCAACCCATTTAACCACGTCAATAAGCATTATTCCAGCATTAAAATATTTAGTAGTTGATAACAAGCCAAGCTCTTTATAATTAGGAATTCCTCCCCACGCACAATCAACGGTTTTTCCTACATCCAGAACTGCTCCGATGGTAGCTCCTTTTAAATCTGTATTCCAAAGAATTGAGATATCTTTCATTACAACAGTATCAACATCCAAATAGATCAATCTTTCTACATCCTTTGGTAAAGCATATGGTGCAAATAATCTGAGGTAAGTTGTCAAAGGAAATGCTGATTTATCCACTGGAATACTCATCCCTGCAGGGATAATAGATTTTTTATCGAACCAATTTATCGTTATTGTATTTGCAGATACTGAATCTTCGATCTTACTCTTGTTCTTATTTGAAATACCATCATCAATTATATAAAAATCAATGTGTTCATCACTAATATGATTAAGTTCAATAGATTTTAAAAGAGCTGCAATAAGAATTGCATAATGATTATCACTTGCTACAACAATTGATATATTGTTTTTTTTCATAATTGAACTAATTTAAGAGAAATAAATCCAAGTTTAACCAAAAATATAAAATTATAATACGTTCATTATTAACAAAATAACTACCTATTATTTTGTCTAATACTCTCGAACCACTTTTTTGCTAACTCATCTAGCCCTTTTTCTGTAAAATGAACAGCGTCAGCTCTATAGTACGCTAAATTTAGCGAATCGGTGTTAGGCCCCCGCTTAACATTTGCAACTTCTTTAATAACTTCTTCCTGAGCTTTTACGATTCCCTGATCTATACCATTCAAATTTTCATTATTATAGGGAAAATAACTACTAATAGATGTGTAAAAAGGCGCATCAAAATTCATATCTCTTATAATCTTTATCACCTCTTTTAAACGTCCTTTATACTCATTAGTACTGGTATTATCTACATTATCTGTTTCACCTTGATCCCAAAAAATATGTGTTAACTTTATTTTATCATTTCTTAAATAATCCAATGTTTTTATTAACTTATCTTTGCAATAACCTTCAGACCAGCATTTTACTGATGTACCACCAATTGCACAAGGCACTATAACTACCTTATCATACAATCCGCTATCAATGAGCATGTCCGCTACCCGAGTCCAAACACTACTACCACCCCCATCTGGACCTAAAAGAGGCTCCTCGGCCTTATAAAGCTCTCCTTTATAATAATTGTAAACATCGTTTCTACAAGTATACTTGCCATTTCCGTAATTGCCGGCGTTAGATTGTCCAAAAGTTAAACAAACCATTACTTTCGGAGCATTAACAATATTATTTTTATCACTCAATACCTTCCTAAAATGTAAATGATCTCTTATAAACTGCGCATTAATTAAATATTCCCGATTCCTATTTGCTAATATGCCTAATGCTATGCCAATAATTACTAGCGACAGATATTTGATAACTTTTTTCATTATATAGAAACCTGATAACAATTAAAAATAAAGCTAATTTCTTGAAAACGCAGCTTTTGAAAACCCTTTTAAAAATAGCACAACCTCTTTATAACCAGTTACATAAATATCTACAATACTAATCTGTTTAAACTTATTTAGGGGATAATACGTCATAAGTATTGCTACAATTCCCGGAAACAATGATGCAATTGCAATAGAATAAATAGATTTATATATACTTACACTTATAAAAACAGCAACAACAAACACTGCCACCATTATTATTATTTTATAAAAATTCACTTTTGGTAAATGGATAACATCAATAGCTAATGCAAAAAAACGATCTATTGGATAAAGTAATGACATTAGCATAAATATTCGGAATAGATTTGGTGCTTCGGTATGAATATATGATTCGCCTCCAAGCAATTGAATAATTGGTTCTGCAAATATTAATGCTATAATAACAAATGGTATAAGAGCTATTGTTAACATTCCTATTAACTTTTTTAAAGAGTACATCATATCATCAAGTTTACCATTGTTGTAATGTGTTGAAAGAATAGGCATACCAGTGGCTGCAAAACTCAGAAGAGGGATTTCAATGACCTGCAATAATTTACCTGCCAGATTGTACATTGCAAGTGCTGCTGGCCCAATTAAAAAATTGATGATAAAAGTACTTGTTAATCCAAACAGGCTAAGATTAATATTTGTTCCCATTGCATATTTACCGAAATGGAATAATTCTAGAATAGTTTCTTTATTTGCATATTTTAATGTACCAATTTTTGTCCAGCCAAATAACAATACACATACGCTCGAAAGCAAATTAGACCCTGCATAAACCAGTAAAACCGAAATAAGGCTAACCTCTTTTAATAACATTAAAACAAATATTGCAAGTAAAAAGGAACCCTGGCTTATAATCCTTAGGATTAGTAAACGATCAAACCTTAAATAGGATTGGACTACACAGTTTGCCATAAACGAAGGCAATGACACAATTGGAATTACAGAAAAATACTTCAATGATAAGATCAAACCTTTATCAGAAAAAAGATCTGCTAAAAAAAAGGCCGGTATATTGATCAATATTGCTACAACTGCTACTGCAATCCCCAAAAACCATGCAGATCCGGCAATTTGCCGAGCCCTCTCGCCTGTAGTACCAGAATAAAACTTTATAAAAGTAATGGTTAAAAATCCTCCACGTAAGGTTTCCATTACTCCATTAACCGTTAAAATAAAAATATAAACTCCAATTTCTTCGATAGATAGTGATCTGTATAGTAAAGCCAGACTTAGCATACCTATACCGGCCATCAAGCCATTACCAAATAATGACTGGAAATGAACATTTTTATATATTGCTTCTATTTTCCTTAAGATAAAATGCATGCAGATTTCTTGATTTCTATAAATTACCTGATTTCAATTCGTTATAGGCATAATCACAAGCACGAGCAGTTAATGCCATATATGTTAAAGAAGGATTTTGACAGCCAGAGGATGTCATACAACTTCCATCTGTAACAAAGACATTTTTCACAGCATGTATTTGATTAAATTTGTTTAAAACAGAAGTTTTCGGATCATTCCCCATACGTGCAGTTCCCATTTCATGAGCTGTAGAACCTCCCGGCTTATGGTAGTTAAATGAGTTCACATTACTAAATCCTGCATCAAGCAACATTTTTTCAGAGGTTTGTTTAATGTGCTCCATCATTCTATCCTCATTCTCACCAAATGAAAAACTAATTTTTACCAAAGGCAATCCCCACTGGTCTACTTCATTATTAGATAAAGTGATTTTATTCTCATAATAAGGTAAACACTCGCCCCATCCGGCCATCCATACTGTCCAAGGTCCAGGTGTGGTTAATTGAGTTTTAAAATCTTTCCCAAACCCTGATAAATTATAAAGTCTATCTCCCCATTCCTGCCTTTCTCCGTGCCCCTGAATGTTGTACCCTCTCTTAAAAGGCAGACTTTCATCAGACGTTAGGTTTTGATATCGGGGAATTAAAAATCCACAAGGTCTTCTACCTTTATAATATTTATCCTTAAGCCCATTAAATACTCCTGATGCACCCGCTGAAGAATGGTGATCCATTAAGTTATGTCCTAATTGCCCACTATCATTTCCCAATCCATTTGGAAATCTATCTGATCTGGAATTTAATAGTAAAGCTGTGGTAGCTATAGTGGAAGCATTTACAAAAATGATTTTCGCATAAAACTCCAATTTCTCCTTTGTATTCGTATCTATAACTTTCACTCCTGTTGCCCGTTCTGTCTTATCATCATAGATGACCTCAGAAACAACCGAAAATGGTCGTAAAACCAGATTCCCGGTTTCAAGAGCAACAGGTATAGTCGAACTGTTACTACTGAAATATCCTCCAAAAGGACAACCTCTGTTACAAAGGTTACGATACTGACAAGGACCACGACCTTCCCAACCGCGTGTTAAATTGGCAACACGTGCTATAGTTAACAATCGGTTTCTATTATTTTTTCTTATAGAGTCACCCAAGTGCTTTTCTACACAATTTAATTCCATTGGAGGTAAAAAATTTCCATCAGGAAGTTGTGACAAATTCTCCTTCTGACCACTTACCCCTATGAAAGACTCTACGTAATCATACCATGAAGAAATTTCCTTATAACGAATTGGCCAATCTACACCAATACCGTCTTTTTTATTTGCTTCAAAATCCAGGTCACTCAAACGATAACTTTGTCGCCCCCAAACTAATGACCTTCCCCCCACTTGATATCCCCTAAGCCAAAGAAATGGTGTCTCTTGTATATACGGATGTTCCTTATCTCTTACATAAAAATGTTTTGTAGCAGGACTATATGCATTAGCATGAATACTATCAGCTTCCATATCCTGTCTTGTATTATTAAATCCATTTTTAAAGTCCCAGGGATTTAAATTTGCAGTTGGATAATCCTTCACATGCTCTACATTTCTCCCTCTATCCAGTAACAAAGTTTTTAACCCCTTTTTACACAGTTCCATCGCTGCCCAGCCACCACTAATTCCAGAGCCAATTACAATTGCATCGTAGGTATTATTGTTTTTTATATGATCAGAATTATACATAAATCTATTTAGTTGCCCAAGATCTTTGATGTGACTTAAGCGGAATACAAGATTCAAAAGAACCTGGTATATAATCATAAGCTAACCCTTGAGTTGCCCCTATATGAGAATTACAATATCCCTCAACGGTTAGATTTTTAAGCTGTGTAAAAAACGGTTTTCCAAACAACTTTTTATTTATTTTATTTATTATTTGATAGGGATAAACACTCTTGGCTTCAAAATGTTCAAGTATTTGGTTCCGTTCATCTAAAGTACACTTTAAGTAGCTTTTATCATATTTATCCATAGCATATCTTTCTATATTCCTCAATCCGTTTAAAAAAATATTTTGTTCTACAGTTTCCGTACAATTTAAGATAACATTTAGAATGTAGTTTTCTACATTAGCTGCTTTTGCACCTGGAGTATCCGTCAATGGAATAATGGTTTCCGCCAATTCCGCAATTAATTCTTTATAAGCTATTATAGATGAGGAATCAATACTCTTATGGAAAAAAAACCATTTGTAAGCAGAGAAAGAGGAGACTCCTAAAAAACTTAAAGTTAAAATCCCCTTTAAAGTTGTCCTTCTATCCATTAATCATTTTTTAGTATAACGCTATTCTTGCTAACTAATATTTAAGACTCTTTTAACTCTTTTAATGGTTCCCTTAACTATCCCTCCATCAATCTGAATACGGCGATCGGTAGTCCACACCAATGCCCTGATATTGTTTACATAAAAAAGTTTTCCAAAGCCTTTATTCCTAAGTTTCAATGCAAGCCACCCATCTTCAATAGTCCCAGGCGGATGGTTAAATCCTTCAACCTGCAAGCCTTGTTCCTTTCTAAAAGCTGAATTGAATCCGTATACATTCACAGCCTCATCCTTTACAAGCTTATTATATCGACGTGAAAAACCCGATATGTATTCATAAAAAAAATAAGTTAACCTTCCTGTTGGTCCTGTTGGGATCAAAGAGAACCTTCCATATGTAATCGCAATACTTTCATCATCTATCAAAGGCTTAACCATTAATTCAATCCAATCTTCAGGATAAATGGTATCTGCATCTGCGTTTAAAATATACTTTCCAGTGGCAGCATTCATTCCAGCATTCCTAGCAAAAGCAATTCCTTGTCTATTTTCAGAAACAACCTTTACACCACAAGCTTTTGCTAAGTCCTCGGTATCATCTTTTGAATTATTATTGGAAACGATAATTTCTACCCTTCTATGTGTTTTATTATGGCATAGGGAGGATAATGCAGGAACAATACTTTCTGTCTCATTATATGCAGGCATAACCACACTGATTTCCGGCTCGCCTTTATATAAAATGGCATATGCATCCGATGCTTCCTTGCACATTTCTGCTTTAGTCAAAGAGCTTTTTATATATTGATTAATTGATTTTGGAATTTGAATTGGCCTCATGATCTTAAAATTTGTTCCCTATGAACGGATTTTGCAACTATTTCGTTGTCTTTTCTATATAGTGTTCTGTTGCGACTGATATTTTATTAGCTATGCGAGCTTTCATTAGTGCCAATACCTGGAAATAAATAAATTTAGGTATGGCTATCAATGATTTATATATTTCCTTTTTTGCTTTAAAGTGTATCAATGACTTTATAAAAACAATTACAAAACCAATGCCTAAGATAGCAAACAAAATGGCTATTTTGGGCATGATAAAGAGATTAACTAAAAAACAAATCATGGAAAGAAAAAGCAATATAAAAAGTGGAGGTCTGCACAACATAATTCCATAAAGGAATTGATTCCAGTTAAATTTAAAGAGCCCTGTTAATAACATTTTTAAACCCAGGCGGAAAAATTTAAACCACGTATTAATCCATCTAGCTCTTTGCTTAACCAACTGATCAGATTTTGCCGTTTTTTCATCTAAAACAACGGCCTTCTCAGAAAAAGCAATTTTGAGCTTTCTGATTACAATTTCATACTGAAGGATTTTATCAAACCCCGCCCCATTGCTATCCAAATCTTTCAGGCATTCTATATATAGGGTAGTGCTAAAAGCCATTCCTGACCCAGATAGAGAGGAAGAGGAACCTGCTTTAGTCAGTAGAAACTTATCTACATAACGATAGTAAATGTCATTTGCGGCATCCAGACAAGCATAATTAGAATTTAAGTTTTTTGCTTCACGAACGCCCTGCACTGCCTGGTATCCTCTTTCAAATACTTTATTCAACTCAATTAAATAATTTGGCTCTACTAAGTTATCACTGTCTATAATAGTTAAACGTTCATGGTTGCGTTTAAAATTATTTATAGCATAAAAATGAGATTTAACATTGCTTGCTAATACTGTTTCAGGACGAAGTACAATTACCTTCTCATCATCAAATGTCAGACTAGAAACATCACAATTATCAGCTACGATATAAACCAAATAGTTACTATAATTGAGACTAAGAATAGACCGAACAACATCAGGAATTAAATCAGTTTGCTGATAGGCTGTAACAATAACAGCATAATCGGTTTCGACAACATAATCGGATTTTTCTTTCGATGAATTGGGAACAAAAAATCTAACCAACCATAGAAAAATCGGAAAGATTAAATGTATTATCACATATGCCTGCAATACATAAAACAATAATAATAGACCTATCATCATGCTTTCAATAAAGTATTAATTTCATTCATCATTTCCTGGACACTATTTTCCCAGGTATGACCAAATGCAAAATCTTTCCTTGCCAATCTACGTTCTTCGCTATCTTCATGAATGGCAAGTTTTATTAATTTGATATAATCCTCCTTATTATCTGCTAAATAAACAAAATCACTAAAAAACTCCATAGTTTCTGTACGTGTAGCCACAACAGGTTTACCTAATGCAAGATACTCATCTATTTTTCTTGGGTAATTACCACGGGTAATTGCATTTACAACTTGCGGATTAATGCAGATATCAAAAGTATTGATATAAACAGGAAGATCCGAGACTTCCTTTTGTCCAAGGAAGTGTACGTTATTCAAATCATGAAGTTTGCTGGCTCTGAATACATCATCTTCTGGCCCAACTAACACAATTTGATAATCTATATATTCCATTGCAATATGTAATATAATATCAACATCCAACCGCGACGCACTAACCACTCCTACATACCCGATGATGGGACCTTTTAAATGATTTAAATCATCCGGTTTTATATCATTAACATCTTTAAAAGACTCAATATCACAGCCCTGACCAACATTAAACGACCTTATATTATACTTTCTACAATATGTAGCAAGGTATTCTGAATTGGCAAAACAAAGGTCACTTTTAGCAATCAATTCGGGTTCAAGTGTTTCTCCATGTTTTTTCCAGTAATCCACACCAATCATATAATCCCGTGAGTAATAAATGCTCAAAACTGGTTTAAGATAATCAGCGAGGTAAAATGCTTTAAACATCTCATTATCATTAAACAGAATTACATTTTGAAAATTTAATGCTTCTAGAGCCTTAGCAATAGACTTAGATAACTTTCGGTTATTCCTTTTATTAAAAAACCTAAATAGGCTTAATGAATTAATCCAGTTAATAGACTCTACTAAACAATCCGGATAATAGTTCCACAAGTTATCCTGTATTTTTATTAATCCACTTTCTTGTTTATTTACCACATTGATTCTCTTTTGAATTTTAGGATCCTTTTTATTTTTTATTAGGCTGATCCTATCCAAAGGTGAATTGATATACAAAACTCTATTTGTCTTACTCCATTCCAGGGCAATGTTTTTACAATTACTTCCTATATCCGTATCCCAGGGTTGCTGACCTATAATGATAATGTCATTACTCATAATCAATATTTTTTAAGAAAATAACTGTAATTAAATATATACTGTCTATAAAGATACCGCATAAGACTCACAACAGGATTATTACTATTTCTCCAAAAATCTCTTTTAACTGTACTAGGCTCTGCAGAACTATTTATTTGATCAAAAACAGATTTAAAATCATTATATAAATATCCTTTTCCTTTATTTCTTAAAAAAGATATCATCATATCAAATTCAATTTTGTCGGAGTGTTTTGTTTCATTATACCTTCCGAACTTATCTAAAAAGGTACTTCTACGGATATGTGGGTGATCGCTATACAAATGGAATTTATTGGTATCCGCAGACCAAGGGTCAAATATCATTTCTGAGAAACCATCTCTGTAATACTTTACTTTTGGATGTGCAAAATACGAATAGAACCTCACATAGTCAGCCTCTGGATTATCTAATAAAATTCCCAATCCATCTTCCAAAACTTTTTGAAAGCCTGGTAGTGGAACAAAATCCTCTTGAACATACAATGTATAAGGCTTAGTCACAGCATCCTGCCCTTTATTAATATTATTTCCTAATCCACTATTCTTAACTGCCTTTAATAGCTTAAATTCAAACTTCTTATGAAGATTTTCTATATAATTAATATGTTCCTGTTTACTACCATCATCAGAAATCAGAATTTCACCAAATGTAAAACCATATGATGCGAAAGATTCTAATAATCGCTCTAATGATTTACTTCTGTTATAATGTGTAACCAGTAAAGTTACTTGCTCAAAACCTCCCTTTTTTTCAGACATTTCCTTTATCCATATTAAAAAACCTTTTCCCAGATTAAAGTTTCATTATTATAACGCTTTATGACTCTTGCAGGATTACCTACTGCTATACAAAATGGAGGAACATCCTTTGTTACAACACTTCCTGCTCCTATCACACTATGCTTGCCAATGCTAACTCCAGCAGTTATTACACTATTTGCTCCAATCCAGACATCATCCGCAATCATTATTTGTTTTACATTTACAGGTTGAGAGGCAGGCGGAATGCTTATATCTTCATAACCATGATTTAAACCAGAAATAACTATATTTTGAGCTAACATTACGTGATTACCAATTGAAACCGGCCCTATAATCACATTACCAAGACCTATAATACTCTCATTGCCAATAACTACTGCTCCAACTCCATTATTAATTGTTGCAAAATCTTCAATAATTGATTTTGCACCCAATTCAAATGTGTTAAATGGAAATACATCCATACGTGTTTTACTTCGAATGATTGAGTGTTTACCTTTTTTATGCTTAAATGGATTTAAAAACATTCTAACCCAAAGCCTTGGCCTATGATCATTTGCTGGAATCAACAATGATAAAGCCATTTTCTTTAACTTCGGGTTGGACTTTATTTTTGAAATTATAGACATAAATTACTTATAAAAATTCACTAATCATCTGTCTTTTTTAATCCGCTTATTAAGCCTAATATAAGGCAAATAACTGCGGGCAATGTAAAAATTTCGAATGGCATAATCTACTAACTTAATAATGTACTTTTTTCCATTTTCTCGAGTTTAGGACTTATCATAATAAATACCCATGATAAGTATATCACAATTGATGTAGGCATATTATTGATTACTTCATTTCCATAACTGCAAATCAAAACACCTGCAAAACCAGAAGTTAAAGCAATCATTTTAGTTTTCAAACCAGGGTCTTCAATCCGCCATACAATACCACAACACTTTCCAAGAAAAAACATCATGATGCAAATCCATATAGTTAGTCCAACCACTCCATACATTGCCCACAACTTAACAAAATAGCTATCCGGTTGTACCGTCGACAAATACTTATCTTCGTTATATAGCGTACCATTATAACCGATAACACCTAAACCTCCTCCAAAAGGGCGTGAAGACATATACTCTTTCAGTTTCTGTTGTGTAACAAACCTTACGTTTAAAGAAGGATCTTCCGGATTTAATGCAGTTCTTAACCTGTAAATCTGATAATTACCATCACCCAAATGAGTAAATTTAAGCACCATCAGACAACATGTAGCAATAAAACCTCCAATAATTACAACCTTAAAGTTTTTACTTAGAAATATAGCAAGAAAAACTCCGGGAATTAATGCAAATAGCGCCCCTCTCGTGCCAGAAATAAGCATGCCATAAAAATTGAGCGCTGCACATACAAATAATAATACTTTTTTCCATTTTTTCATGGGTCCTAAAGCCAATACTAATGCAATTAAGGCAATATGCGCTTGAGAAGCACCAAATTGTCCCGCTCCTGTATAAAAAGAAAAGACCCTTAGTCGCCCCCATAACAAATGAGTACTGGCATTTGCTGTAACAAACTCTTGCTCGCCAGGAGTTAAACCAATAAATAGCTGTTTTATACCATTTAATGATGCTAATGTAGAAAGGGCAATCACTAATATTAGAAATACATCCAGGGATCTATTAGTTTTAAAAATCAGAAAGCCTAAAGCAAGGATCATAAAAGGGTAAAAGGCAGTAGTCCTAATCTCAGCTACCCATGCTAAAGTATTTGATCCTGGATTCAATACTTCTAAAATACTAACTAAAAGCCATAATAATAATAAATAGAAAAAGCTGTTATTTAAAGCTTTCCATTCCTCCTTATCAGTTTTAAATATTGCCGCAATCATGGTGATAAATATTACACCTTCAATCACCACCCCGAATGGAAAGCCACCTATCTCTCTTCCAAGAATAATAAACGTAAAACAATAGAATATAAGAAAGTAAAGAAGGAAAGATCGCATTCTAAAATCGAAATAAAATTTATTTATCTAACTTAATCCTTTATCTAAAGTACTAAACCCCGTCTGTTTAATTTGCATTTTATTTAAAACCCATCCCAAAAATCCTGGTAAATTTTTAATATAATCCGTTAACTCCTTATCTCCCTCATTAACAGTCGTTCCATATTCAAATATTGCGATGTTTTTTTCTGTAAACAATAACCATTCTTTAGCAAGATTAATATCATGTAAACTGTTCACATCTACAATAATCAAATCAAACTCTTCCCTGAGCATCTCAAAACCAGCCTTTAGACTCTTCACACTCTGGATCTCCAGCAATGAAGTTCTAGCGGTATTTTTATTCATAATAGTAATAAGATCTTCAGTATGGAATTCCTTCTTGATTAAGAAAGTTTGAAAATTCTGTTTTGTTGTTAATGCTTTTTCACTATCAGTCTTTACGTATGGTGCTTCATCTGCAATAAGTAAAATCTTCTTGCCTGTCATAGCAAAAGCATAAGCCAAGCTATGTGCAACAAATGTTTTTCCTTCATTAGCATTAAGACTAGTTATTCCGAGAATTTTGCTATTATCAGCATCCATTTTCGAACTGATTTCAAACCTGATTGCGCGTAACATTTCACGATACATCTCATAATTCGGATTACCAGATTTATCATTCCAAATCTCCCTAACACTTCTCTCGTTACTGACAATTCTATTTAAGACTCCAATAGTATTCGCATTTGTAGCAAGAGCAAGTTGAGATGTTGTCCTGATGGTCCTATCCAAGATAAATACTACAAAAATATAACCAAGACACAAAAATAAACTTCCAAAACCAGACCCTGCCAGATAAATAATTTTCTTAGACGGCTCAGGATTTCCAGGTAAACCAATTTGTTCAATATTTAAACGAAGTCCCATATTTTTCTCCGTTCTGGTTTGATTATAACGGTCCAATGCTGCCATATAATCTTTAGTTGCTAAATCCGCATCACGTTCATAATTGTGTATGTCGGCATCGTAAGGAACCATACTTGCATACTTTCCCCTTAGCGATTTTAATTCGCCATCCATTGATCTAACAACACTTTTAGCCTGCTGCACACCAACTTCTAAGTTGATCTTCTGTTGAACCAACCCTTGTTTAGAAGCTCTGGGGTCCATCACGTTTTCATCAGCATTTTTAGTACTTCTAGCCTGGATTATCTGCGATAATGAATCAATTTTCTTTTGATCAGAAGCCTTAAATCCTCCATCAATCCATGCAGCATTTGCCGCTTCCAATTTTCTTTTAAGACTTACAATCTCCAGGTTATCAGATCTGCTGCTACCACTTATATAAGCATCGCTACCTCCTAACTTACTTTCAATTGCCGAAATGGCGGCTATGTTTGATTGAATAGTTTTTAGCGCATCAGCTCTTTGAGCTTCATATTGTGTTATTTGTGCATAAACAGTGGCAGACTGTTCATTAAGATTTAAAACGCCTTTATTTCGCTTAAATGAGGAAAGAGCTGAATTCTTATCATTCATTAATGCTTCCTTATTTTTAAGCAAAGAATCTAACAGAACTATATTATTGTTCTGATTTATATTTACATCATAACTATAAATATTTATAAACTCAGTTGCCAAGGTATTTACTATAAAAGCTGAAAGATCAGGATCTTCTGAAACGAATTCAATATTAATAAAGTCGCTATTATCCTGATGTGTGATATCAAGTTTTTCTCTCAATCCTTCTTCATCATATCCCATTGAGCCAACAATGTCATATAATTTATATTTACCTTTATTATCACTAAGCGCAAGAATGGATTTATTTGCTAGCTTTTGTTTAAAGCTATTAATTACTTCCGCTTTGTCTTCTTTAGAAAGTGAATCAATTTTTTCACTATATTTTCTAAAACTTTTATTTGGATTTTCTAAGTCATGTAAAATCAGATTATAAGATAAAAGATTTATCACCTTTTTCATTTTTATCTTCTCCATGATGCCATTAAACTGTTGACTTATGCTGAAGAAATCTACATTTTGCTCAGAAATCACCTTTTTTGAAGGATCCAGTAATCCCGTTGAAATTTGCACATCAGAAGCATATTCTTTTGGCAAATTTTGAACTAAAAAATAAGTGATGCTAACTACAACAATTGGGGTGATAATCAGTAGCCATTTATATCTAAGTAATGTATTCAGGAATGATTTTATGTCCATTTATTAATATCAATTGCGCTGTAATTACTTAATTTCAGCAAGTTTTTCACCTATAATTTCCTCAAGTGCATCTTTCGCTTTAAGATATTCAATTTCCACTTGAATTTTAGCCGCACTTGAAGCAGATACAGCAATACGGGATTGATTATAAGCATCTATAGTTATTTCACCTCTTTCAAATCTTGATCTTAAATTTTCGGCAACCCCCTTATTATCCTGAGCAGTTTGAGTATTGATTTTTAATTTACTTATCTGTAGAATATAATCATAATATCTTGTTTTAACTTCCCTTTCCAACTCCAGCTCATACTCATCTGCCTGGAACTGGGCTACTTTATATTCAGCTTTAGCTTTCTTTACTTGAAATGGCTTTTGAAGATAATTCCCCAGGTTAAAATTAATGCTAAACTGGAAACCATTTACATTGTATGGATTGATTGGATCAAGTACAGCTCTATCTTCCGGTCTATAAAAATAATTTGCATTGAACATGTCGAGGTAAGATACCTGTGCCATTGGAATTCCTGCTTTTGAAGCCTCTTTTTGAGCTTCCCACATTTTTTTTCTAGGAAAATTCTTCTTAGCCAAATTGACGTATTTTTGAAGATCCGCATAGTTTATTTCAGAAATAATAGATTCCTGAGCTACTGCATCTAAGCTTAAAAACATCAGTGATGCAAGAACCATATTTAATAACTTTTTCATGTCTTATTTGTTTTTGTAGGTTAATTTTTCAATTCGATGTATATTTCAATAACATTTTTTATTCTGGGTAAGGCAACTAAACGCTTTCTTTTTGTATGAGTGCCGGGATTGTTTTTAAAATAATTTTCATATCTAATAAAATAGAGTAATTAGCTGCATAATAATTGTCAAGCTCTTTTCTTTCTGTTTCAGACATATCTGCTTTTCCTCTTTTACTAATTTGCCATAAACCAGTCAAACCTGCTGGCCCCAGAAACCTGGTTGACCATTCATTAGTAGTCAACTGTTCTGCTTCATACAAAGGCAAAGGTCTGTTACCAACTAAAGACATATCTCCTATAAAGACATTAATCAGTTGTGGCAATTCATCAATACTTGTCCTCCTTAAAAAAGCTCCGAGCTTGGTTATTCTAGGATCATTTTTAAATTTAACAAATGCTGCTTTACCATTCTTACTATTTGATTCATTAGAATACTGATTAAGGTCGGCAATAGATCCAATCATCTGATCAGCTCCACTCTTCATCGATCTGAACTTAAAGAAATCAAAAATCTTATAGCCGGCACCAACCCTTTTACTCTTATAGATAACTGCCCCTTTAGATTCTAATCTGATTAAAATAGCTACTATAATAAATAGTGGCATTAAACAAAGTAATGCACAACCAGACGCCACTACATCAAATACCCTCTTTGTTAAGGGAGTCTGATACTCCACATCCATCTGTTTTGCAAGCTCGAGTAACTTTGGTTTAATCAATTTAAACTTTATTAGAAAATTAAGGCGTTCATAAAAGTCTTCAATAGGAAAAGGATATGTATAATAATCATTGACTTTTAGTTTAAGAGCCCTACTCCTCCATTCTCTATCTTCCTTAATACCTAATAAAACAATAATTAACCCATGAAGTAAGGGATTATTTTTAATATAACTGATCTGCTCAAAACAGTCTTTATTGTCATCTACTTCTATTAGAATAATATCAGGCAGGCTTAACAACGACCGGCTATCCAAATAATTCTTAAATTCATCCGGATTATCCAAATGTTCTATATTAAAACTATTGCCATAATCTTCAAAAACTGCACTTTTCAACAATTTGCCGAAATACACAATTTTTGCATTTACATCGGGGCGATTAATAGTAGTTGTAATCATCATGCAAGAAGTTCTGTAATATGAGATTTCAAAGTATTAGGATTAAATGGCTTCTCAATAAAACGATCTATTTTAAAAGGCATCTCTTTTACTTTCTCTTCAAGGTCCTCTGCACCAGATAGCATAATAACAGGCGTATTTCGATAAAAACCACTTATTTTAAGATTCCTGATCATAGAGCTACCGTCAAAATAAGGCATCATCAAATCAGAAATAATCAAATCAGGATCATTTCCCTCTTCCAGCCAGGCAATAGCTTCAATACCGCTCGTCTTAATAATCAATGTATATTCAGCGGATAAAATAAAATTCAATAACTTAAGTATACTCGGCTCATCGTCAACAATTAATATTTCTTTTTTCCTACCTTCCTTACTCTCCATGGTATTAAGCGTTTAAATATTGTTTTAAGATAGATTTAATTCAAACTTAAACAAATAATTTCTCAACTACTTCTTTATTAAAAGAATTTTTCTTTATCTGATTACTAATCAAAGTTTATTTCCCATTCTTTCCGAACAAATTTCAAATAGTTTATCAGTATTTTTCACATAACATTCCCATTACAACTGCATAAATGCCGTTGTCTAAAAATATATTTTAAAAATCATTTAGTTTTAATCCTGAAAGATCCTTCCCTTACTTCCCCCTGTAAACAAGAGTTCAACTCATTAGACACTACCCGCCCATACGAATCAATAATCATTAGTCTGATTCCCTGATTTTCCAGCGACTTAAGTTGCGTTTTCAGGTTAAAATCTGTCACATAGAAAAAAGGGATATCTTTACTTCCATCTTTTACAGATACATTAAAATCTTTGTTTTGAACGGAATAACTGATTTGACAATCGTTGCATTCGACACGTAAAACTCCTTTATTGTTAAGGACAACATTCGATAAATCGTTTGTTAATGATTCCTTTTTGCAACTGCAAAAAGACAAAATGAGAAGAATCAATAGGGTTGAGATTTTCATTTTTATTACTTTTTCATCAAACTAATTGAAAAAATCAGGCCATTACCGCATTTTATACTTATCAATATTGAACATTCTCATTAAATCACTGTAAAAGAAGTCAGTTACGGCCTAAAATACTAACTATTAATGCTAGTTTAACAATCAAAATCCCCAAAAAAAACTTCCACACTTCTTTAAAAATTCCCCGTATCGGGGATTTTTATCAACAGTTACTCATTTAAACTCTTGCATAAATAGCCAAATTAGGCCGCCGAATCTAGTAATAAAACTTTAAAATACTTGCTTAACGCTACGTTAGAGCCATTATTGATTTTTTATAGCTTTTACTTAGGCTCATAATGTATAAATAACTATTTTTACCTTGTCGTTAAGTAGATACACTTGACTACCATTTTCTTATGAAATATACGCCGCTTCCCGAAAATGAAAAAGAACGATTAAAAGTGTTAAACAATTCAAAGACATTTGACGCCATATTCGAAGCCCAACTCGAACGTATTACAGAACTAGCTTCATCAACCTGTGATACGAACATTGCTTTTGTTACTTTAATTGATCAGGATAAAAAGTGGTATCGATCAAACAAACTTTTCACTCCAGAGGAAATAGCAATAGAGAATGATCTTTATAGACAAACAATAAAAGGTTCACACTTATTAGAAATATTGAACCTATCTATTAATGAACAATCTAAACCAAACCCTGTCCAGCAATATCTTAAAATTAAATATTACGCAGGTATACGCTTAACAGATGCAGATGGAGTTGTTATTGGAACATTGTCTGTTTTTGACACTAATCCCAGAAAAGAGCTCACATCAAAACAAAAAAGAATTATAGAGCTTTTAGCATCCGAAATCATTTCATTGGTAGAACAGGCTAAAAGTAAAAAAGAATTAAGTCACTTTTTAAGACTATACAAGCTATCCAGTGACCTCATTTGTGAAATGGATATAAATGGAGTATTACATAGAGTAAATCCTGCATTTACCAGCATATTAGGTTGGGCTGAAGATGATTTGCTAAATAAATCATTTTTTAGCTTCCTTCATCCCTACGAT
Organism: Pedobacter sp. ASV1-7; assembly: GCF_040203335.1. Lineage (NCBI taxonomy): Bacteria > Pseudomonadati > Bacteroidota > Sphingobacteriia > Sphingobacteriales > Sphingobacteriaceae > Pedobacter > Pedobacter sp. ASV1-7. The sequence goes on from NZ_JBEHBV010000002.1 coordinate 468,752, forward strand.
TTACAACCTACAAATGATGAATTCAAAAAATTAAATACAGGTAAAAGCACTATAAATTTCAGCAATCGTTTTAAAACCAAAAAAGGAGAATATAAAACATTGCAATGGAATGCTACTACAGAGCCCCAAACACTTAAGGTACTCGCAATAAGCAGGGATATAACTAAAGAAAGAAATGTTCAGCATAAGATTTTAAACAATGAAAATAAATTAAAATCACAACTGGAAAATAGTCCGGGGTTTATGTTTACACATGATCTGTCTGGCAATTTCATTTTCCTTAACAACAATTGTCCCCAGCGATTAGGTTATACTAAAAATGAAATGCTAGGCATGAAGTTATTTGACTTTGTACCTAAAGAGCATCGTCCTGCTGTTGACAATTACCTAAACGAATTAAAAACCACTGGTAAATCAAATGGTTTAATGATCATTAACCACTTAAAAGGTGAACATGTTATTTTGGCATTTGACAGTGTAATTGAAGTTGCTCATACAAATAAGCCATATGTACTAGTTAATTCAATAGATATAACAGAAAGGTATAAGCTTACTAAAGAGCTGAAAAAGCAAAACAAAAAGCTTGAACTAGCCAACACCATTGCAAGACTTGGAAACTGGGATTTAGATTTATCTGCACAGAAGCTCGTATGGTCTGCTGTTGCAAGAGAAATATTTGAAGTCGATACAGATTTTGAGCCCAATCCGGAAAACGAACTGTTGTTTTATAAATCGGGAAAAAGTAGGGATAGTCGTTTTAATGCTTTAAACAACGCTGTACTAAATGGAACCAATTGGGACCTTGAGTTACAACTTACAACTGGAAAGGGTAATAACATATGGATTAGGTCAATAGGTATTCCTTATTTTGCTGATGGCAGATGTATTAATATCAGAGGAACAGTTCAGGATATTACCAAAATAAAAAATATGGAAGCCAATCTAATTGCTGCGAAAGAAGATGCAGAGTTGGCTAACAAAGCAAAATCGGAGTTTCTGGCAAATATGAGCCACGAAATACGTACTCCTCTTAATGGTATTATTGGATTTACAGATTTGTTATTAAAAACTCATTTAAACGAGACGCAACAGCAATACCTCTCCATAGTTACTCAATCTGGAAATGCTTTATTAAATACCATTAATGATATTTTAGATTTTTCTAAAATTGAAGCCGGAAAACTAGAAATGAGTCGGTCAAAATTTAACCTTTATGAACTGGCAGAAGAATCTGCAGATGTAATTAAATATCAAGTACAAAGTAAAGGTTTGGAAATGTTGCTCAATATCTCATCTGATTTACCAAAATACATTTGGGCTGATGAACTGCGCCTCAAACAAATTCTTATTAACTTATTAGGTAACGCTGTAAAGTTTACTGAAAAAGGAGAGATAGAGCTAAAGGTAGAAGCATTAACAGATCCACAATTAAGTGAAATAAAATATAGGATTTCTGTTAGAGATACAGGAATTGGCATTAATCCAGATAAAAAACTAAAAATATTTGATGCTTTTTCACAGGAAGATGCATCAACTACTAAAAAATACGGCGGTACAGGCCTAGGACTTACTATTTCCAATAAACTGCTAGGCTTAATGAACAGCAGGTTACAGGTAGAAAGTACACTGGGAAAAGGGAGTACCTTTTATTTCGAAATTGTCCTTCAATCAGAAGTTGGGGAATCTATTGAAGTACAGAATTTAGATTCAATTAAAAGAGTTCTCGTTGTTGATGATAACACAAACAACAGACTTATTATTAATAAAATGCTTTCTTTGAAAGATATTCAATCATGTGAAGCTAATAATGGACAAGACGCGATCAAATTGATCTCAAATGGAGAAAAATACGATGTTATTTTGATGGATTATCACATGCCAAACCTTGATGGACTCGAAACCATAAAGCGCATAAGAGAAATTCAAAAAGACACTAACAATGAGCAACCTATTGTTTTATTACATAGTTCTTCCGACGAATCAATCATAAAAGCATGTGAAGCACTCAATGTTAAGAACAGATTGTTAAAGCCAATAAAATTAAAGGACATGTACAACTCTTTGTTCAAGGTTATTTCAAAAAAACCTGAGACAAGTAGTTCGATACTTCAGGAACCTGAACGTATGGATGATCATATCCAGGTTTTAATTGCAGAAGATAACGCTGTCAACATGTTACTGGCAAAAACAATTGTTAGAAGAATTGCACCCAATGCCACTATATTTGAAGCTAAAAATGGACTTGAAGCCTTTGAACTTTATAAGACCACTAAAATTGACATCATTTTAATGGATATCCAAATGCCAGAAATGAATGGCTATGAAGCTACTAAAAAAATTAGAGCTGTTAAACAGAATATGCATATTCCTATTATAGCACTAACTGCGGGAAATGTTAAAGGTGAAAAAGAAAAATGCTTTGCTGCTGGAATGGATGATTTCATTTCAAAACCAGTGGTTGCACATACAATTGCATTGTCATTGAAACGATGGCTGAAAGATCAAAAAGAAGATCTTCCAGGTGATTTATCAAATTCATATGAAGACCCAACTTACCATTTTAATATTGAGTTGCTTAAAGAGTACGTTGGAGATGATGCAAGTGTATTGACAAAAGTACTTTCTTTACTCAGAACAGAATTAATGAACTTTTCCAAAGAGTTTAAAGAGTATGCCACAAATAAAGATTTGAGCAAAATTCAGGAATTGGGTCATAAAATGTATGACACTTCAATAGTTTCCGGCCTACCTGCATTAGCAAAGATAGCAAAGAAAACAGGTTCAATTTTAAGCTATAATGAACATGAAATTAACAGCCTGTTATCTTTAACAAGACAAGAAATAAAAACGATAATAAGTCTGATTGTAAAATAACTCCGACCTAATTTTTGGGCTGTACCCTACCCGATTTTCGGTCTTGATCTCTTCCGATTAAGTAACCGGCACCAGCACCTATAACGCCACCAATTGCTGCACCTCTCCCATCTTTTTTATCAACTATAACTCCACCTAAAGCACCTGCGCCAGCACCAATAACAGCACCCTTTGCAGCCTGGCTCCATCCTTTTTTCTTAGCGGGAGCAGGAGCTTCATTATTACTTGCAGATCTGGCTGCAGCTTCATTTTTTTCTGATAATAAAAGTATACGTTGCTCTTCCTTAACTTGAGCTAAACGCTTCTCCTCTTTCTCTTTTTCTTTAGCCACTACTTCAGCTTTTTTAAAACTATCTAGTTTTAAACTATCTTTTATTGCAGCTATAGCTTGTTGTTTTATAAGCGCCTCTTGCTTAGCATTATTTGAACAAGCTGATAATATTATCCCAGATATTACAACAAAAAAAAACTTTTTCATAATCTTATATTTTTAAACTAACCATAGAACATAACGGTTATGTTACAGAAATAGTGCCAAAGGTTTATAATTGATATTCTACCTATGATGATCTTTACCTAAAACTAGCGATATCCTTAACATTCTGTTTTGTAGTTTTGATTTTAAGGTCCATTTGGCTATTTTCATCAAAAAATCGTCTCTGCAAATTAAATAAAGTACAGTAGAGACCAATAAATCCATTAAATGAGTAATCCTATACCAATCAATAAAAAGACAATAAGTATTCTGGGGTGTGGATGGTTTGGGTTAGCATTGGCAAAAAACCTTGTACAAAAAGGATATAATGTAAAAGGTTCAAGCACAACTTTAGAAAAGCTTAATCTTCTTTCCAGTCATAAAATTCAACCATTCTTAGTCGACTTTAAAAAAGACAATGCTCACTATGATGCTAATTTTTTTAAAACTGACTTCCTATTTATTTGTATCCCGCCAAAAAGAAGTACATCGGAGCAATCTGATTTTTATTTTAAAATAGAACAGATTGTAAATGCTGCAATTAAGAACCAGATTAAGCAAGTCCTGTTCATCAGCTCAACGGCTGTTTATGGAGATACAAATGAGGTGGTAACAGAGTTAAGTATTCCAAAACCCGAAACCGCATCAGGAAAAGTGATGCTTCAAACAGAAAAATTACTCAATGCTCAAAAAGCCTTTACCAGTACCATCATCCGCTTCGCTGGTCTGGTTGGTCCTCAACGTCACCCGGGTAGATTCTTCGCTGGAAAAACGAATATCCCTAATGGTAAAGCACCTATTAATCTCATTCATTTAGATGACTGTATTGGTTTGAGCATTGCTATTCTTGAAAACGAAAACTATGGACATACTTTCAATGCCTGTGCTCCTGACCATCCAGATAAACAAGAATTTTATACTCTGGCAAGTATAAAAGCAGAGCTCAGTCCACCATTATTTATAGATGAATTGTTAAACTGGAAAAAAGTATCTACTATCCATACCGATCTGTTAAATTACAATTACCTTGTTAACAACTGGATAAATTGGCTCAATGAAGATAAATAAAATGAACAGCATACATACCTGTTAAAAAATGATAAATTGCCCTACTCAAGGATAGTAAAAAATGAAATTGACAATTTTAGGTGCGGCGGAACAAGTAACCGGAAGCATGCATCTGTTACAGATAAACGACTATAACATCTTAATTGATTGCGGTCTTGATTATGAAAAGGGTACTTTTCAAAATGAAAACTTACATTTCATATTTGATCCTGCCAGTATTGATGTAGTCATATTAACCCACGCTCATATAGATCACTCTGGTAATTTACCCACTTTAGTAAGAATGGGCTTTCATGGACAGATACTTTGTACACCCCCCACTGCAGAACTTACTGAAGTACTACTTTTAGATTCTGTAAATGTATTTTTAAGCAAACAGAATAAACGCTCCCGCTCCAGAAGATTTAAATCAGGACCAGCCCCTCTATATCTATATAAGCATGTAACTGAAACGGTTGATCGCTTTGTGACCATTAACTTTAATAAGGAATTCCCAATAAATGAAAATATATCTTTAAACTTTATCCCTGTCGGACATTTATTAGGTGCAGCAGCTGTAGTTTTAACCGTAAAGGAAAAGGAAGAGATAAAAAAGATAGCTTTCACAGGAGATATCGGTAGAAAAAACTATCCATTACTCATAGATCCTCAACCATTACCTCAGGTAGATTATCTGGTATCAGAATCAACATATGGAGGCAGATTACACAGCACAGGAGCTACATTAGAACAAAAACTGATTGAAACAATCACCGAAACCTGTATCAAATATCCCGGCCGCTTAATCATTCCGGCCTTTAGCATTGGAAGAACACAGTCTCTTGCTTATACTTTAAACAAAATATTCAATGAAAAGAAGTTACCTTTTGTAAAGGTTTTTATTGATAGTCCGTTAGCAGGTGCAGCTACAGAAATCTATCAGAAGTATGAAGACTACCTTAATCCTGAAGCTCAGGAATTTTATAAAAATCAAAAACTTCATTATGATTTTAAAGAGCTTTCCTATGTTAATGATAAACGGGAAAGTATGTCTGTAAGTAATTATCATGAGCCTTGCATCATCATATCTTCTGCAGGAATGCTTGAAGGAGGTCGTATACAAGATCATCTTTATTACAACATACAAAATTATTATTGTACCATATTGTTTATTGGTTATTGTGCTAAAGGCACATTGGGAGACAGACTTTTAAGAGGCGATCCTATTATCAAATTAAGAAACCGAGACCTTATGGTTTATGCTACCATTAAGCAAACGGACCTACTAAGTGGTCATGGTGATCATAACGATCTTGTAAATACAGTTAAACAACAAGATCCAAATACTTTAAAAAAAGTATTCCTGGTTCATGGGGAAATAGATAGTATGAATAATTTATCAGAAGCGTTAAGACGAGAAAGCTATCAGGTAATTTTACCGAAAAGGAATGAAAGTTATGAACTCTAAGTCTCATCCTTTATTATTTTGTAGTAAATACTATACACATTTTTTGATTCGTTAACTATGCTTATCATTTTATAAAGCAATACAACAATCAAACTAATAAACTGAACATCAATTATTTAAAAATTAATAACTAAGAAAAATAGCTTTGGCAAGGTTATTACAAGTAGAGTAGATAATTGTTCGTTAAAAAATTAAAAAGAACAGAAACATTTAATAATTATAAATATGACGTCTAAAATTACAAAAACAGCTCTAGTGCTATCCCTGGTGGGGTTATCATCTTCAGTCTTCGCTCAAAGTCAGTCAGCAGGTAGATTCTCAGAACAACCATTCCGTACCTGGTCTGTTGGTATTCACGGTGGGATATTAAGTCAGAACACAATATTCAATGGAAAAGAACGTGATTTCCAATCGGCTAACGAAGGTAAATCTATTGGTTACGGTGCTTACATTAAAAAACAACTTTTACCATCTTTAGGTTTACAAGTTGATTTCCTTAGAGGTAAAATGGAAGGTCTTAGAGCTAATGATGGCGCAGGCTCATACATTGGTGGTTCTAGCTACGAAACTAAAATTGAATGGTCTGGATCATTAACAGCTGTTTACAACATTGCAAACATCAGCATCAATCAGGAAAATGCTGTGTTAATCCCTTACGCTAAAGCGGGTGTTGGTTATGGTGTTGCTGGTGCAACTACTACTAATGTTCCAGCTGCTGCTAATGAAGGTTACAAAGAGAGAGTATTTATTCCTGTTGGAGTAGGTTTCAAGTTAGGCTTGTCTAAAGGTATTAACTTAGACTTCGGTTATGATGTAAACTTTGTAAAATCTGATAAGTTTGATGGATTTGTATCAGGTTCAAAAAATGACAGATTCTCTTACGGTCACGTAGGTTTAGAATTTGCATTGGGAAGCAAAGAGAAACCTCAATTACAAAACTACAGCGCTTTAGCTAATCTGCGTAAGCAATCTAAAGAAGAGTCTGATGAGTTAAGAAGAGCATTATCTACTGCTGAGCAAAATGCTGAAAGAGACAGAGCTCAATATGCGAAAGATATGGGTGATGACGATAATGATGGTGTTGCTAACAAATTCGACAAATGTCCAGGTACTCCAACTGGTACAGTTGTAGATGGTTCAGGTTGCCCAATCAAAGTTCAACGTGAAATCATTAAAGAAACTAAAGTTGTTGTAACTGAAGCTGACCGTAAAGTTGTTGATGAAGCCATCAAAAACTTAGAGTTTGATTTAGGTAAATCGACAATCCGTTCTACTTCTTATGCTACATTAAACAAAGTTGCTGAACTATTGATCGCTAAAAACTTTAGCTTGAAATTAGCTGGTCATACAGACAACACTGGTTCAATGGCTTTAAACTTACGTTTATCGAAAGAAAGAGCTGAAGCAATCAAAGCTTATCTAGTATCTCAAGGAGCAAACGCTTCACGTATCGAAGCAACTGGTTACGGACCAAACCAACCTATAGCATCTAACAAAACTGCTGAAGGTCGTCAGAAAAACCGTAGAGTTGAGTTTACATTGTTTTAATCTATAAAACACAAGAATGAAAAAAGAGTGACTATTGGTCACTCTTTTTTCATTTATTAGATTTTCTTTCCTACTTACTCCTATTCTTTGCTTCAAAATCCCCGCTTGACAATCAATGTTTACAAAACTGTTATTCCTTTTTAAAAAGGTTAATCTTTAAGTTGATCTCAAAGTCCCCACCAGTCCTCATTCGATCACCAGCCAACTGATTGGTATAAAAACACTGGATAAAGTACTTATCATAATTTACACCAACCCCGAAAACCGAACTTTTATCACTGCGAAACATTCCCATGAAAGATAGGACATTGTTTTCCAGCTTCAGGTTTGTTCCCAGATCCCAAATACCTTCAATGTCTTTTGCCCCTCTAAAACTAATTTTAGGCTCAATAGATACAACATCCAAACTAGTGCCTATCTTATAAGACATTGCTGCAAAATAAGTTGCCCCATCAACCATATTCAATTCATCCTTTTGCAAAAACTTGGACAAATTTGGTAAAGCACCCTGAATTGTAAATCTTTCATTGGTATAAGCAATACCAAAATCACCATCAATAAAAGCACCACGCTGGTTAAAACGCTGCGCTAAAATATCATCTGGAGCTGCAATAATCTTTTCATTATTCAGACTCTCTTTCATCATCCCTAATGAAAGACCAAAGTGTAAATGCTTATTTTCACCATTCAAAGGCAAATGATAGGCATAACTTCCCATTACTCGCGTACGACCAATTATACCGGCCTTATCATTGTATACGGTAAGTCCTACCCCAACCTTTTCAAAGCGATAATCTCCACTAAAAGCCATAGTAACCGGAGCCCCCTCAACGGTCCTCCATTGGTTGCGATAAGCTAGATTAATATTTAAACCATTATTCATTCCCGCAAAAGCCGGATTACTGATGTACTGATTTTCGTAATACTGTGTTCCTAACGGTCTTATTTGTCCAGAAACGGAAAGTGCAACAGTTAAATTCAGTAACAATCCTGCAGCAACAAACAACCTCCTATTTCTTATATTCTTCATAATCAAAATTTCCTTCATTCTATTCAACAAATCCTTCTTTCTATTATTCCCTTACAATAGAAATAAATCCAGTCTTTTTACCTTTGCCAGAATCTAAAAACAACACATAGTAATAAGTATCTTCAGGTAGTGGATTACCATTAAACAAGCCACCCCAGGTATTATTGTAGCCAAAAGTTTCATAAACCAATCTACCTTCCCTATCGTAGATCTTCAATTCATTATTTGGATATAAGTGAATGTTTTTAACAATCCAGGTGTCGTTCACACCGTCACCATTAGGTGTAATCATATTATTTGCAATCAGATCTGTATATGGAGCAATTCCAGGGATATCTGAACTAACTGCGGTTAAATCAGACAGCATAATGTTATTTGTAAAAAGCTGTCCAATTGACCGCTCTTCGTCATTCACTACGCTTTCCTTAACCAGTAAAAAGTCTTTAAAGTTATTGCTCGTCGTTTTGGAATAAGCTAATAATAGATTTTTCGCCTCATTACCGTTCAATTCAAGATTCTCATAGTTAATTGCCAATTCACCTTGAAAAGTAGCAGGCCTACTGAATCTGTACATACGTTGAATGCTGTTATACTTCGGCCAGATCACCGTATTATTATGTTTAGTAAGACTAAAGTTATTCATTCTCCAATCGCTGTATGGCACCATGGTTAAACCCTCGGTATGAAATACCGTACCTTCCAGAACAAAAACACCTTCTGATCCTACCTTTAACTGAGCCTGAACATCAGCATTCACAGAAAGTAAAAAGCCAATAAATACAGATGTAATTTGTTTTTTCATTTTCTAATATTTTAATTTCTTAATCTCCGTTAATCTATTGCCCATTATTTGATTGCAGCTTCCAGCTGTTCAACCGTATCTGGTAATGCTACAATCTTGTTGGTACTTGTTTCTACCAACACCATCATTGGAGTAGACAACACAAAATAAGCCACAGCTTCAGGACTTCTGATCCCCTCAGCTGCACGTTTATGTTTAAAAGCAGTGAGTGTAATTTTTGCTTTTTCCCAGGCAGGGATTTCCGTTTCTGTTTCATCAAGGCTAATGGCAAAAACATCCATCGTTTCCCTTATGGAGGCAGACTGATACCATGGGTGCAACTTGTCAACCAATTCCTTACAATGCTGACAGTCGGCCGACCAAAACAGCACCAGTTTGTATTTCGCTTCAGTTTTAAACTGCTGAAATTTTACTGTAGCACCTGAAGCTAGTTTCCAGTCAAAATCAGGTGCGATTGAGCCAATGACTAAGCTTTCCAAGCCTTTTAACCTTACCTCAATCGCTTTCCTCCGGCTTGTTAAACAGCGTGGGTCATTCAGATAAGGTTCTAGCATTTTAATCCCTGCAGCCATGTTAAAGCTTTCAAAACCGGTATAGAAATAATCAACCATCCAACCATAGACTAATGGATCTCCCAAACGAGCTTTCTCAATCGCCCTTTTGCCTGCAAGCGTAAATAATGAATCACGTAGTTCAATGGTGGTCGACATAGCTCCATAAATATTTACATACTTATTCATCCAGTCTTTCATTTCAGTAGTTTTAATGATTATCGGATTTTTAAAATCCATACCATCAAAGTAATTTTCAATAACACTATTCATCCTGTCTTTTTCCGTGCCTTTCCAAATATTTGGACCTATGTGCTGAAAAACAAAAGTGCTACCCACAAAAGTCTTTTTATGTAGTATAGTTTGAGTATTAATCCATTTGTTATACGCCAAACGTCTACGTTCATATTCTTCCGTTCCAGCTAAAAAAAACTTCGATTCCGGCTGGTCGTATCCCATTAAAAAATTCTGCAACAACCCAAGCTGTTCTCGTCTTTTTAGGTTGTCGCCAACAAAAGCTGCACTCACATTATTCTCAATTTCCCCTTTTTGAAAATAGGTGCTATCTGGATGATATAAAGCTTTAGGCCGTGCCCAAAGTTCCAGGTTCTGCATATTGACAATGATGCGTTTTTCGGCAGGATAAGGATTACTGCTTTCCTTTTCCTGATAATCAAAACGCAATACAAACTCACCAGGCAATTGTTCTTTTGGAATATTCAACACAGCTGCCTCCCCATTATTAACAGATGGATTTTCGGCAATTGTTTTTATCGAAGCTCCTGTTAAAGAAAGTAATGTAATCTTGCTCTTAGCTACACCAGACAAATGTATTTTTAAGCTGATGTCTTTACTCTGCCCATTCGCATTTAACCCCAACAAACCAACAAAAGCAGCTGACAGTATCGTTTGCATTAATCTTTTTCCTATCATCTTTATATTTATTATTCTATTCAATTCTCAATATTTTAAAATCACCCCAGGTTCCTAACACTCCTTTTTAATCTTTAATACATCTAACAGGCATTGCAATTGCTCTATTGGAAGTAGTTGCAGCAGTTCCATTAAAAGAGTGCGCATTACCGCCATTGGCGATGTAAAGGTTAGCCCAGAAAGTCAGTGCCGTACCTCTTTCTTTAGGCATACCATCTTCTTTTGCCAGGTATCCTGCAGCATGTAATTTCAATTCCGATCTAAAAGGATCTCCAAAATTTCTCCAGAATTGAGGTGGTGCAGCAGCAGCAGCCCATTCTGTTTGCGATGGGATTCTCCATCCCCCACCCAACAACTGAGTACAAGGATCTAAAGCAGCAGCCCAACCTGCATTTCCACTTAGTGATGTCACCCAGGTAATGGCCGGGCTACGACTTAATCCATCATGTTTATATCCTTGCAAACGATTAAACTGCCAGTACCAACCCGCAGAAGCCTCAGTAGCATCATCCGCAGTACTAGCTATCCTATCCGAACCCAGGTTTTGGGTAATCCAGCATTTAGCCGCACCACTTACATTACTGCTTATGGTTTGATAAGTAACCGTTTTATCAACCGCAGCGCCATTTACACCAGCAACATGCGTTACTGTAAATGGGTTACATATTTTAAAGCTGCTAACCACCGGGCTATACGCTGTGCCCACACTGTTAGTTGCAAAAGCACGGACGTAATAAGTAGGCCCCTCAGTAAGTCCAGCAATTACAGCAGATATATCGCCAGTTCCTGTAGCATCATTAAGTACGTTATTAGCAGTTGTTGGAATACCCGAAGTACCCCAAACAAAACCTCTTGCTGTAACCGGTGCCCCACCATCATTCGTTACAGTAGCAAAACCTTTGGCAGAGTTACTGGTCATATGAGCTGTACGCATATCAGCATTCGTAACTGAAGGAATACTTTTGGTAACCGCATCACGTAAGCATCTAATAGACATGGCAATTGCTCTGTCAGCAGTATATGAAGCCATACCATTAAAGGCATGTGCAGTAATGCCATTGGCTATGTAAAGATTGCTCCAGAAATTACTCACAGTACCTCTGCCATTTAATGAACCATCGGCCTTAGCCAGGTTACCAGCAGCATGCAGTTTAAGTTCCGATTTAAAACCATCCACAATGCTCTTCCAATTTTGCGGTGGCGCAGCCGCCGCAGACCATTCTGTTGGCGTTGGAATACGCCATCCGCCTCCAAGCAACTGAATACAAGGATCTAATGCCGCATCCCAGCCGCCATTACCACTTAGCGAGGTTACCCAAGGAGTGTAAGCCACATTAGGTGTACGATCGGTACCATCATGCTGATAAGCCTGTAGCCGGTTAAACTGCCAGTACCAACCTGCCGCAGCATCGCTGGTATCATCAGCAGCATCAGCTCCCCTATCGGCTCCCAGATTCTGAGTAATCCAACATCTTGCAGCACCGCTCACATTACTGCTCACCGTTTGATAGGTAACAGTTTTATCAACCGCGGCACCATTCATACCAGCTCTGTGAATTACCGTAACCGGATTACAAATTTTAAAGCTACTTACCGTCGGACTATAAGCCGTTCCTAAACTGTTTGTAGCAAAAGCGCGAACATAGTAAGTTGGTCCTTCAATCAAACTTACAACTAATCCTGAAATATCACCAGTGCCATTACCATCCGCAATTAGATTGTCTGCAATAGTAGGTGTCCCAGTAGTATTCCACACAAAACCTCTGGTCGTTACTTTAGCACCACCATCATTCGTTACAGTAGCAAAACCTTTGGCAGAATGATGAGTCATTTCTGCAACAGGCACATTCACATCAGTTACTGATGGAATGCGTTGTGTAACGTTATCTCGCAAACATCTGATCGGCATAGCAATTGCCCTATCCATTAGACTAATTGTAAAGCCATTATTTAATGAAGTAGAATTGCCGGTATTAGCTGTGTAATCACTACCCCAATAATTAAATGCAGTTCCACGTCCGTTTAATGAACCATTAGCTTTAGTCAGGTTACCAGCAGCATGTAATTTAAGTTCAGAATTAAAAGCATCAGCAATGCTCTTCCAGTTCTGTGGCGGATCAACTACAGCTCTCCATTCGGTAGACGTTGGTATTCTCCATCCTCCGCCTAATAACTGCACGCAGGGATCAACAGCTGCAGCCCATGGCGAGTTCTCAGTAATCGAAGTCACCCATGGGATATAAGCAATATCAGGTGTACGGTTAGTACCATCATGCTGATAGGCCTGTAATCGATTAAATTGCCAATACCAGCCCGCAGCAGTTTCGCTCACATCATCCATAGCATTGGCTCCTCTGTCAGCACCCAGATTTTGGGTAATCCAACATTTAGCGGTACCACTCACATTACTACTTACTGTTTGGTAAACTACTGTTTTGTCGACAGCAGCTCCATTCATACCAGCCTTGTGAATAATTGTTACTGGGTTACAAATTTTAAAGCTACTCACAATCGGACTATAAGCTGTCCCTTGACTGTTAGTAGCAAAAGCGCGTACGTAATAAGTAGGGCCTTCAATCAGATTTGCAATTACCCCAGATATATTGCCAGTACCAATACCATCAGCAACCACATTGTCAGCAACGGTAGGCAGACCAGTAGTATTCCAAACAAAACCTCTTGCCGTTACTTTAGCGCCGCCATCATTCGTTACAGTAGCAAAAGTCTTAGCTGAGTCCTTCGTCATTTCTGAAACTGGAATAGTAGCTGTGGTTACAGATGGAATACTTTGCGTAACTGCATCACGTAAACATCTGATCGGCATAGCAATCGCCCTATCCATCGTACTAACGGTAAATCCATTGTTCAATGAAGTCGAATTGCCAGTATTAGCTGTATAATCACTACTCCAATAATTAAATATTGTCCCTCTTCCATTTAAGGAACCATTAGCTTTAGTCAGATGACCTGCCGCATGTAATTTAAGTTCAGAATCATAAGCGTCTGCCATACTCTTCCAGTTTTGAGGAGGAGCAACAACAGCACGCCATTCCGTAGATGTTGGAATCCTCCAGCCACCACCCAATAACTGTACACATGGGTCAACTGCCGCTGCCCAAGGTGAGTTCTCGGTAATGGATGTAATCCACGGGATGTAAGCAATATCCGGTGTACGAACTGTACCATCATGTTTATAACCTTGTAAGCGGTTAAACTGCCAATACCAGCCAGCATTGGCTTCAGAATTATCGTTCAATGCATCAGCTGTTGCAGATGCACCCAGGTTTTGTGTAATCCAGCATTTAGCCGTACCACTAACACTACTGCTTACCGTTTGGTAAGTCACAGTTTTATCGACAGCAGCACCATTCATTCCTGCTTTATGAATAATTGTTACCGGGTTACAAATTTTAAAGCTGGTAGTCACCAAACTATAGGCAGTACCTATACTATTTGTTGCATAAGCTCTAACATAATAAGTTGGTCCTTCTTCCAGATTGGCCATCATTCCTTCCATGATACCGGTACCTGTCCCTAGTTTAATCACATGATGAGCAGTAGTTGGTGCACCAGTCGTATTCCAAACAAAACCACGTTCCGTTACTTTAGCACCACCATTATTAGTTACTGTTGCCGTACCAGTAGCAGAATCTTCAGTCATACCCGACACAGGGAAAAGAACTTCACTAACAGAAGGAATGCTCTTCGTCACTGCGTCACGGATACACCTGATCGGCATCGCAATTGCCCTGTCCATAGTACTTACTGTAAAGCCATTATTAAGTGAGGCGGACACTCCCGTGTTAGGTGTATAATCGCTACCCCAATAGTTAAAGGCTGTTCCACGATCTGTTAAATCACCTTTCAGTTTACTCAAGGTACCAGCTGCATGCAGGTTAAGTTCAGAAGCAAAAGCATCGTTCACATTCTTCCAGTTTTGAGGTGGAGCAACTACCGCACGCCATTCCGTAGAAGTTGGTATTCTCCAACCTCCACCTAGTAACTGCACACAAGGATCAACTGCCGCTGCCCAAGGTGAGTTCTCACCAATAGATGTAATCCATGGCACATAGTCCAGGTTTGGTGTGCGCTCAACGCCATCATGTTTGTAACCTTGCAAGCGGTTGAATTGCCAATACCAACCAGCAGACTCTTCCGTGTTATCATTTACTGCATCTGGCATATGGCCTGCACCTAAATTCTGAGCCAGCCAGCAAGCTGCTGCACCAGTAACACTACTACTAATGGTTTTATACGTAACCGTTTTATCAACAGCAGCCCCTTTTAAACCACCTTTATGAATTACTGTAACCGGGTTACAAATTTTAAAGCTGGTGGTAAGCGGACTATAAGCAGTACCTTCGCTATTGGTAGCGAAAGCACGAACAAAGTAAGTATCTCCCTCTTCCAGATCAGCTAACAAACCTTGCATGATACCAGTTCCTGTTCCCAGAGGAATAACATTATGAGCAGTAGTAGGCGTACCTGTTGTATTCCATACAAAGCCTCGGACAGTTACTTTTGCACCACCATCTTTGGTTACTGTAGCCGACCCGGTAGCCGTTTCTTCTGTCATTTCCGAAACAGGGAAGCTCACATTACTTACAGAAGGGATACTTTTCAATACACCATCACGAATACAACGAATTGGCATTGCAATCGCCCTATCAGTAGTACTTACCAGATGGCCATTGCTAAAGAAATTCGATATACCAGTATTCGCACGGTAATCGCTACTCCAATAATTATGATCAACACCTCTACCAACTAAATTGCCATCAACTTTAGCGAGGTTACCCGCTGCATGAAGTTTCAATACAGAGGCATAACCATCAGCAGCACTGGTCCAGTTTTGCGGAGTAGCAGCAGCAGCCGTCCATTCTACAGCTGTAGGCACATGCCATCCGCCACCTAATAACTGTACACAAGGGTCTGTTGCAGCCGACCAACCAGAGTTTTCGCCAATAGAGGTAATCCAAGGTACATAATCCAGATTTGGTGTACGAGTTGTCCCATCATGTTTATAACCTTGCAGCCTATTAAACTGCCAATACCAACCCGATGCATATTCACTGGCATCATTTAATGAAGTTGCTTCCTGACTAGCTCCAAGGTTGCTGGTAATCCAGCATTTAGGTGCACCAGCCATTGATAAGCTGACCGCCTGATAAGTAACTGTTTTATCAACCGGAGCACCAGCCAAACCAGCAGTATGAATTACACTAACAGGGTTACAAATTTTAAAGCTTTGCATTTCCTTACTATAAGCTGTACCTGCACTATTGGTCGCATAAGCACGCATATAATAAGTTGGCCCATCTTCCAGATCAGCAGCAAGGCCCGTAAAATCACCTATTCCGGCACCACTTGCTATGGTACTATCGGCTAAGGTAGGGTTCGTTTTAAAGCTCCATACAAAACCTCTTGAAGTGACTTCAGCTCCACCGTCATCCGTGACTTCTGCCAAAGCTGTAACACTATTTAGTGTCATATCACCTAGCTTCGTAAATACCACAGTAGGCAACACAGCCATAGAGGTAAAAGTTTCCTGCTGACCATAAGCTGTACCTGCTGTATTGGTAGCATATGCACGAACATAATATTTAGTGGCCACAGACAAAGGAGATAAATTGCTAGAAAATATTCCTTTACCCGAACCGTTAGCTGTTTTAGAAGTTAAATCAATAGTTGGCTCTTCTGCTGTATCCCACACCACTCCTCTTGCAGTTACCCCCCCCCCACCATCGCTGGTAATTTCACCACCTCCAATAGCCGAGGTACTTAAAATATTGGCTACAGGAGAAGTAGTCAATACAGGAATATCAATAGTTCTTAAGCTATCAATAAGACCATAACCAGTACCCATAGCATTGGTAGCATAAGCTCTGAAATAATAAGTTGTTCCTTTAACAAGATCAGTAATTGCACTGGTAAAACCACCGTTTCCAGTGCCATTTACTGTCTTCGCAGAAGTGTCAATACCTAAGTCTTTAGTCGTACTCCAGATTACCCCTCTTGCAGTCACCACCACACCTCCATTATTGGTTACATTACCTCCTGCATTGGCTCCGGTAGCAGTGATTCCACTGGCTTTAGTGGTAATTACAGTTGGAACATCAGGAGTAGTTAAACTCACTGATTTCAGACTATAACCTGAACCAATAGCATTGGATGCATATGCCCAAACAAAATATTTAGTAGCAGGAAGGAGATCTGGAATAGTCCCTAAAATATCAGTTCCGGTGTTACCTGTAGATAAATGCTGATCAGGTGCCAAAGGAATAAAATCTAAAGTATTCCAGGCAAAACCAAAATCCGTAATAGCAGAACCACCATCAAACACTACATTCGCTTTTGCATCTACAGTTTTCAAAGTAGCATTACTTAGTAAAACGTTACTCAGGCCTGGCACCACGGCCGAAGTCACAAAACTTACCTCATTTCCATAAGCTGTACCTACACTATTGGTTGCAAAAGCACGAACATAATAAGTTGTTCCAGGGATTAATCCTGCAAACACATTTTCAAATATGCCATTACCTGCTGTTCCATTCACAATCTTGGTAGGTAAATCTATTGTTGGATTAGAGTTAAGGCTCCACACCACACCTCTTGTTACTACCGGCATCCCTCCATCATCTGTCACATCACCACCTGCTTTTGCAGAATAGCCTTCTATATCGGTAACAGGAGAAGTGGTTAAAGTAGGTAACATCACCACATTTGATTTAAAGAAGGTTTCACTACCGTAATTTGTTCCGACACTATTCGTTGCATAAGCACGAACGTAATAAGTAGTATTAGGCGTCAGTTTGTTCATACTAGCTGTAAAACTACCAATGCCTTGCGTTACGTAATCAGTCGTTTTAGTACTCAAAGCAATAGTCGGATTACTGTAAGTACTCCAAACAATACCACGGTTAGTAATTGGTGTACGACCGTCATCAGTAATTTCACCACCACTTGTAGCGGTGGTAGCCCTGATATTAATTACAGGATCTGTGGCTGTCAAAGTAGGCAAAGCCAGGGTAATGAAAGACTCTTCCAAACCATAGGCCACACCAATACCATTAATGGCATAAGCCCGTACATAATATTGGGTATTAGGCAGCAACCCTGTCATGCGACTCACAAATTTACCTTCTCCTAAATCCAGGTCACTTGTTTTAGTGCTCAGGTTAATTGTAGGATTCTGATCGGTACTCCAGCAAATACCACGTTTGGTAACCAGTGCGCCTCCATCATTGGTAATTTCGCCACCGCTTGTAGCAGTAGTCCCTGCAATATCCGTCACCTTATTGGTAATCAATATCGGCGAAGTAGCAAAAATGGCTATCGTTAATTGGTTACCATAAGCTGTACCTGCACTGTTTACTGCATAAGCACGATAATAATAAGTTCTGCTTTTCTCTAAGCCATACAGTTCTGAAATAAAAGTTCCCATTCCCTGTCCATCTGAAGTCCTGAAAACAGCGTCCTTAGCGGGATCAAAGTTTGCTTTCGGACTAAACACGATACCACGTTCTGTAATTGCAGCGCCACCATCTTTCGTAATCGTACCGCCTGCACTTGCTGTAGTATTCGAGGTAATGACCGCATCACTACTGGTTAAAGTAGGTACAATTGGCGTTGTGGTAAAGCTAATCTCATTACCATAAGCTGTACCAATCGCATTTGTTGCATAAGCACGTACATAATATGTGGTTATGGGTAACAAGCCTGATAGCTTACTTGTAAATATTCCGGAACCAATATCACTGGTTTTGGTAGCCAATCCAATAGTAGGATTTGGACTGGTGCTCCATACAACTCCCTGTGTCGTTACCGGAGCATCTCCATCACTGCTGATTACCCCACCACTCATTGCAGTGGTTCCATTGTTAGCCGTAATATTAATGGTAGTTAAGATTGGCAAAGACTGTGTGGTAAAGCTCAACTCATTTCCATAAGCTGTACCAACACGGTTACTGGCATAAGCACGTACATAATAAGTTGTACCCTCAGTCAATCCTGTCAGCTGACTAGGAAAAGTTCCTTTACCCTCACCTGTCTGGGTAGTTTTTTGAATACCCGGATCAGTAATCTTAAAATGAGGTACTGTACTCCAGTAAACACCTCTGGTTTCGGCAGTAACCCCACCCTCATCAGAAATGGCACCACCACTATAGGCTCTCACACCTGTAATTCTGTTTGGAACAACTGTGGTTAGTACTGGTAAAGTTGGTGGATAAGTGGTAATACCTATCTGCTGACCATAAGATGTACCTGCAATGGTTATTGCATAAGCTCTTATATAATATTTTGTATCAGGGATCAGATCTTCCAATAAACTGTTATAACTACCTATTCCACTTCCGTTATTTGTTCTTTTCAATGATGTAGAAGTAGGATCAAAATTCTCAACTGTACTCCATATTACCCCTCTACGGGTTACCGGAGATCCACCGGAATCAGTTACCGTACCACCAATTGCAACAGTGGTATTGGTAACCAGGTTTGGTGAATTGGTTACTACCACTGCCATATTTGGCGTAGTAAAGCTCAATTCTTCACCATATGAAGTACCAGCGATGCTCACTGCATAAGCACGTACATAGTAAGTCGTACCTGGGGTTAAGCCTTTCATCTGACTATAAAAAATACCTTTTTCATAGCCCGTTTCAGCAGTTCTTTCATTGGTCACCGTTGCCGGGTCAAAGCCTTGATTGGTACTCCATACCAATCCTCTGGTACTGACTAATGCCCCACCATTACTGGTAATATTCCCACCACTATTTGCCGTAGTACCAGTCACATCTGTTATTTTAAGGGTAATGACAGTAGAGGGTACAGGCGGAGGAGTTGTAAAATGCTCTTGCTGACCATATGCTGTGCCTGCAAAATTGGTAGCAAAAGCACGTATATAATAAGTTGTAGAACCAAATAAATCAGTTGCATTTGCAGTAAAATTACCTGAGCCAGAACCTGCAACCATATGTTTATCTGCTGTTGTTGGATTTTCAGCTGTACTCCAGCAAATACCATTACTGCGGATATAAGAACCTCCGTTACTGATGATGGTACCACCACTAGTTGCAGAAACACTTGTGATAGAACCAGGAATAGGTTTAAGCGTAGTTAGTACCGCCAGACTTGCTGTTTTAAAAACTACTTCTTGTCCAAATACCAAACCTACAGCATTCTCTGCATAAGCACGCACATAATAGACCGTACCAGGTGTTAGTCCAGTAATGTTACTTGAAAAATTACCTTGTCCACTTTGTGTTGTTTTATTTGGAGAAGAAAGGTCTGGAGTAAAGCCAGAAACCCTGCTCCATACTACTCCGATTTTCGACAATAAAGCTCCACCATTACTTAACAATACTCCACCACTAAGTGCAGTACTTCCGGTAATATCTGTAGCATCAACAGTTTTCAAACTAGGTGCTATAGGTGGGCCAGTAATAAAACTCACTTCATTCCCATAGGCAGTCCCTGCCCTGTTGGTTGCATATGCACGCACATAATAAGTGGTGCTTCCTAATAGTCCACCAATGTTATGTATAAACGATCCAATCCCTGTTCCGCCCTGCGTTTTAGTATTTAAGGCAATAGTTGGATTTTTTGAGGTGCTCCAAACAATGCCACTACTGGTTACTTTATCACCACCATCACTAAATATATCACCACCACTTACAGCTCCGGTACTGTTCACCTGACTAGCAGCAGTTGTGATTAACGAAGCTATGGTATAGGTTTTAAAAACAACCTCTTCACCAAATTCAACACCAACGCTATTTATAGCATACGCCCTAACATAATAGGTTTTGTTGGGTGACAAACCAGTAATCGGACTAGTAAAATTCCCTGTTCCACCTGCTACCTGCGACTTATTCTGGCTGTTTAAATCAGGTGTAAAACCTGGCGTTAAACTCCATACTACCCCTCTTGCAGTTACCTCTGCACCGCCATGACTGGTCACTTCACCACCACCAGTAGTACTAGTACCTGCTGTTCCATTAACTGCGGCAGTAATTACGCTCGGTTTTACAGGTGCCGCTGTGGTTACTTCTACAACATTTCCATAATTTGTCCCTACATAATTGGTTGCATATGCACGTATGTAATACGTAGTACTACCCATCAGATTTTTCAATATCGCCTCAAAGCTGGTCCCATTAACCGAAACATTAACATGCGGATCAGTTATATCCGGATTGTTTGTCGTATTCCAGCATATACCCTGAGTATTTATAGGCATTCGTCCATTGTCAACAATATCTCCACCACTGGTAATGTTTGTACTACTCACATCTTTTCCCGGTTTGGTAATCAGATCTGGCAGCTGTGGTGTTGTAAAAACCATTTCATCACCATATGCAGTACCAAAACTGTTAATGGCATAGGCGCGAACATAATAAGTTGTACCCGGCGTTAAGGAAGTCAGGTAACTGTGAAAAGTTCCCGTTCCGCTTCCTGTAACTTTTATTTCTGTCTTAGTGCTTAAACTTACATCCGGATTCGGAGAAGTGCTCCAGCAAATCCCTTTTTTGGTAATCAATGATACCCCATTACTGGTAATGTCTCCTCCACTTAAAGCAAGCGTCCCATTATAACCAGCAAACCAGCCATCACGATGACTCGCTGCATCATAGTTATAAGGCTTTATTGTGGTTAATGTAGGTAAAGATGTCGTAATGAAACTAGATTCACTGCTATAACTCGTTCCAATAATGTTTTTTGCATAAGCCTTTACATAATAAAGTGTACCGGGTTTTAAACCAGTAATATTGCATACAAAAGTTCCAATATCGGTGGGGTTAACTTGTGTCGACGGACCATGTATTACATTTATCCGATCTGTACTCCAACTCATTCCTCGTTCCAGAACGGGCTCACCACCGTTATTGATAATGGTTACTTCGCTGACCGCTGATACATCGGTAATGTCTACAATCTTAATGTTAGGCGAACTCATTACCGGTGCGGTTGCACTTGGGGTAGTAAATATGATCAGATTTCCATAAGCCTTCCCCATTACGTTTACCGCATAAGCACGAACATAATAGGTTGTATTTCTCAAAAGATCTGTCAACCTGCTCGGGAAAGTTCCAACTCCAGAACCGTCTGAAGTAATTACAGCGTTAGGATCTAACTCCGGGTCGCCAACGGTGCTCCAGGTTATCCCCCTTGCGGTAATTGGGGCACCGCCATCACTGCTGATAAAACCACCACTATTGGCACTTACAGGAGTGAAATCACTGATATCAAGAGTAATGATGGTTGGTGCGGAGGCTAAGGCACTGGTAAAGGTATACTCATCACCATAGACAATACCAGAATCATTTATGGCATAAGCACGAACATAATAAACTGTATTGGCTTTTAAGCCAGAGATAATACTTGGAAAAATACCTGTGTCCGGTCCAACAACCGGATATTCAGTCTTTGTACTTAAACTAATGTCTGGGTTTGATGACGTGCCCCAGCATATCCCCTGAGTAGTTACAGTCGAACCACCATTATCCTTAACGTCAGCCCCACTATGTGCTGCAGTATTGGTTATTTTATGAGGAGGAATAGTTGCTATGATAGGTAAGCAAGTAATATCCTGCCATCCGATTCCATCGTAATATCGTATAGATTTACTAACAGCATTGATGTATATAGCGCCAGCAGATAAGCCCAGCGGAATTGGATTATCACTTAATACAGGCAGCCTCGAGATCCGCAGACCATTATTGGTCGAGAAATCACTGTGGATAGTAAAGCTACCTTTACCATATAATTTAGCAACTGATGTCCAATCGTTCCCATTATACACCATCATGGTGTTATCAGTTTTCGAGTAATAAATACCTCCTGAAGGAACATTCCCTGTAGGTTGATCGGTTAAGGAAGATAGATAAGGTATACCTGTTTTTACTTCCAGATAATTTTTAACAGTTGATGAATTGACGTTACTACTACATAATGTTTCCCAACCTGCCCCACCATAAATCATTGGCTGCCTATCTGTATTGCTATAGATGAGCATTCCTTGAATTGGTGATAAAATAGCTGTTGGGTCTATCGACGGAAGATGAGGAATACCGCCAATGACCCTAAAATAATCTTGTGCCGTAGCTGTAAACCCGGTAAAGATTAAAAGAAATATGAATTTATAAAAGTGTAAACGTCCCTTCAAAATATTATTATTTCATTTTTTTAAGGATGCTGTTGATTTGTTCCTGCTGTTGATCTAAGCGGTTTTTCAAGGCATCAATTTCTTTTTGCTGTTCTTTTACAGCTTGTATCAATATTCCGGTTAACTGTGTATAATCTACTTTCAAATAACCATCCGCACCTTTGGTTACCATTGCAGGGTATACTTCTTTCAGTTCTTGTGCAATTACCCCTATTTTAATACCTGTGGCATATTTGCGCTGATCTTTGTAAACAAAGCTTACTCCCCTGATCTGGTTGATTTTTTGCAATACACTTGTTAATGTTTCGATCTGTGTTTTTAAGTTTCTGTCTGATGGCGTATTGAAGTTTCCATTTACAGTAACATCTTGTCCAAAACTGGCATTACCCTGTGTATCAAAACTTAAACCTTCTCCATCTCCACCTTTGTTACTTACAGAAAATACGGATAGCTTCAGGTTTTCTGTTGCCATGTGATTACCTAGATTATCTTTTCCAACAGGTAATGAAGATGTTGCAGCTGTAATGCTGGCATCTACATATTTCTTAGTTGCGGCATCCTGATCTGCGGTAGGTTCATTCAAATTGATTAATTTAAAGTTCCCCATAGCCACATCAGCCTGTGCAGAACCAAATCCACTTAAGGGAACATTATTTTTAGCTGTCGAAACTGCTATGCCTTCCGGGCTACCCACATACAAGTGTCCATCTGAAAGCTTATTGTCAACCGGTACCCATTCCTTACCATTAAATACGTATAAACGGTTATCATTCGTATTGTAAAAAGTATCACCGGGTTTTGCGGTTGAACTATCTGGGGGTGTCGGCCCAGTTGGTGTTTTTGATGATTTTGAATCTACATATTTCTTGGTTGCAGCATCCTGATCTGCTACCGGGTCTGTCAGATTGCTGATTTTAAAATTAGCCGTTCCGTCGCCCATTTGCACATCCGCATTTGCAGCAGCAAAATCACTGAATGGTATAGCATTTTTTGCGATAGCTTTAGCTTTATTAGCGACATCACCAACCAGAATATGGTCAGTTGGTAAATCCAAAGAACCAGGAGTCGATGTTTTTGAATCCACATAGTTTTTTGTAGCTGCATCCTGCTCAAATACCGGGTCGGCAAGTTCTGAAATATTAAAACGCTGTGCTGCATCACCCATATAAATATTGTCCATTGCTTTAGCAAAACCGCTGATGGCGATGTTCTTTTTTGGTGTTGCAATTGCTTTCCCATTTGTATCTCCTAAAAACATATTGTCTTTCGCTAATGAGAGTAAATCAGATGGTGTTTTAAACAAGTCATCTACATACTTTTTAGTTGAGGCATCAGTATCGGCAATAGGATTTCCGAGGTCATTTAGTAAAAAACCACCCATAGAAATATTTGCTACCGCAGCAGCAAATCCACTCATCGGAATCGTGTTTTTTTGTACATCCGCAGCTTTACCATTAGCATCACCTATAAATAAATTTCCAGTGGTCAGACTAAGGTTTGCCGGACTAATGATCTTTTCATCTACGTATTTCTTGTTGGCAGCATCATGATCTGCTGTTGGTGCAGCAAGATGGTTTAGCTTAAATGTCCCCATCGATACATCTGCCACTGCGGCCCCAAATCCACTTAATGGAATCATATTTTTAGCCGTTACAACTGCAGTATTCAGATCTCCACCTACAAACATACTTCCTTTAGTCAAGCTTAATGTGGTTGGACTAATCACTCTGGTATCTACATAATTCTTTGTAGCGGCATCCTGAGCTTGTGTAGGATCTGCCATATGGGTGATTTTAAAATTGCCTCCTGCAGCTCCAGTACCCATAGCAACATGTGCCATCGCTTTGCTGAATCCACTAATAGGAATCATATTCTTATTGACTGCTACAGCTTTGTTTGAGGCGTTCCCCACAAACATATGCTCATTTGATAGTGCCAATAAGGATGGATTCGTTAATAATGCATCTACATAGCCTTTAGTTGCTGCATCAGAACTTATTGACGGACTACCCAGATTTACTATTTTAAAATTTGTTGTTCCATCTCCCATCGAAATATTGTCCATAGGATTTCCAAATCCGCTTAAAGGGATGTTGGATTTGTCTAATTTTTCATCGGTAATTGCAAGATCTTTTATCGTTAGTTTACCTGTAGCGGAGATCGTAGCATCACCAGATAGTGGTACAGATACCGCAATGTTGGAAGTATTTCCGACAAAGATATGTCCATTTTTAAGCGTATTTTCTACAGGAACCCAATTTGTTCCATTGAAAACAAAAAGCCTGTGCTCTGAGGTATTGTAAAATAGGCTACCTTCTCTTATTGTAATGGCCATCGGATCAGGGTTTACCGGCCCTTTTGGTACCGATCCATTGATAGACACTTCTATCCACTGTCCAGAATTATCATATACGTACAATACATTCTCAACTGTATTGAAAAACATATCTCCTGGTTTTGCCTGACCAGGTAATTCAACTCCTGGACCACCAGGTATAGATGCACTGCTGATTTGCGTCCATTTCCCATCATCGCTCATCATGTACAATTTCTTTTCCCCTGTAACGAAAAAAACATCACCAAACTTTGCAGAAGTTGGCAATGCTGATATAGTAGTTGGGCTGATCCAAGTACTACCATTATATATGTATACCTGGTTGTCCCAATAAGAAACGATTAAGTCGCCCTTATTCCCCGCTGGCGCAGAGGTGACGGGCGAAGAATAATCAACCGGAATAGATCCTTTGGGAATCGAGACCCAACCACTTGCTGTTAATCGGTACAATGTTAAGTCACTGGAGTTATATACTACATCGCCAACTGTACCTGAGGATGAAGGTAGTGTTGTACCTGCAGCATAGCTAGGTATAGCGTTATCTATAGATATAGTTCCTGTGTTTAAAGAGTTGGTTAATACCGTTGCAGGCGTGTTGGTTGTGATTAGAGGAAAACCACTTATTGTCGGTCTGTATACCATACCTGCCCCTATTACAGGTGGATTAGCGTCAAAAGACCTGGTATTTGTGATTACCTGAGCTCCAGCAAATGAAACTGTCAAAATTTCAAATGTATTACCAGCAGCATCAATAATCCTGTCGCCCACCTTTACCTGGTTCGCCGAAAAATTGGCATCCACAAAATCACCAGTGATATCAAATTTTCCTGAACCTGCAGAGTTTATATAGGTAATGGTAAACTGGCCGTTAAGCTGTTTAATAGTTTGTGCGTTTAGCCCTGAAGATAAACACATTAGTAAAATCAGGATAAGACAGTATCTGAATTTCATCTTAAATTATGGTCTAACTGTAATGTACCATGTCCCCATGTGGTCGGACATACTGTTTGTTTGCAAGCTTAGCTTTCCATTTGTAAAGCCTACAATATTTAACTGGAACAAGGCATGTCCTGCAGGTGTTATTTTATGAATCGGAGCAGCTGGCACAACCATATCTATTATATTTACAATCGGCACGATTACATCATCAACACTATTATTGGCAACCTTTCCTTTATCATCAAGGTGTATATTTAACCAGTTCTGACTTTGAATATCGGCATATGAAGAGCTAATCTTCAAGTAATCAAGTCTAACACCAGTCGGTATAGTAACGGTAAAGTCGTGCTGACCATCAAAGGCTACGGTCACACCTGCACCTGTTGCTCTTACATAATATTTTTTGTTGCCACCCGGATGATACCCCATTAATGTTCCAGCACCGCCACCACCTGCTGTAGGGGTTACCCATGATGCTGCATCACCTGTGTCATTTACTGTTAAAACCTTTTTAGCATCTACAGTGGTGATATTTGGAATTTTATCTAATTTCTTTTTATCATCAGCCAGTTGTAAACTTGGCGAGATGGTAGAGCCTACAGGGATATCAGCACTCGTACCAGTTGATGAAGTTATACTGGCAGTAGTTGCATTACTGTTAAAACCAAGGTTTGTTACACCACCTGGACCGCCTCCAGATCCAGGAGTTGCACTGGTCACTCTTCCATATTCATCAACTGTAATATTCGCAGAATTATATGTTCCCGCAGTAACACCAGATGTTGCTAATCCCACAGTCGGGTTTCCATTAACACCATTCCCATTTGTCAAACTAATTCCGTTATTTCCAACAATTGTTCTAACCGCTGCAGCACCATCGGCAGTTCTTGTAATCAGACCTGTTCCACTTAAAACAGCAATAGCTGAGAGGTCTGTATCAGTATCTTGTTTACCTGGATCAGTTGTTGCATTTATAGTAATGTCTTTCGTTCCATCAAAATCTACTCCGTTTATTTTTCTGGCTGTGCTCAATTTATCAGCAGATGTCGCATTGAAATTTCCTGTAGCATCTCTTTTTACAATTGTATTATTAGATTTAGCAGAAGTTGCTGCATTGGCAAGATCTACTCCTTTTTTAATATCTGCAGCTGTTACTCCTGCTACATGAGATACCCTTGGGTCGGCAGCTGAACTTGATGCCCCTGCCAAATCTCCACCCAAACGAATAATACCTTTTACCGTAGATGTTGCATCAACCCCTCCCGCAGACACTTTTGCGTCTACATAGGTTTTCACAGCCTTTGCACTTGGAAATTTGATATCCGAACCTCCATCTGTAGTAATATTTAAAGTTTTATTGGCTGATTCTTCTTTACCATCTATACCTAGTTCGGTTTTCATCTGAGCAATTGTAACTTGTCCAATGGTAGCCTCTCCAGTTGCTTTTAGGTAGCTTCCCGGAGTCAATTTATTTAATCCTGTCCCGCCATTCGCTACGTCAACTGTACCTGTTACTGATGTAGCTGAATTGGCATTTCCAGTAATATCACCTGGTATCTTTCCTGATGCATCTCTTTTTACAATAGTACCTGGTGTATTACTTGTTGTTGCATCGTTGGCAGCCTTAGCACCTGTTGCAACTTGTGCAGCTGTCAAATTATCTACAAAAGTTACTCTTGGTAAGGCTGCTGTTCCTCCTAAGTCGCCAGCTAACCTTACAACTCCCTTATTTGATGTAGTTGCATCTGGTGCGCCACTAGCTACCAAGCCATCTACGTATGTTTTTACTGCTTTTACACTTGGGTATTTATGATCTGATGTAGGGTCTGAATTGATATCTGATGTTTTGTTTATCAGATTTTCTTTTTCATCTAATTTATCTTGAGTAGGTTTACTTACTGGTTTATTGATGTCCTTTGTATTGTCTACATTTTCTAAAGAAAAGTCTGCACTTGTCAATACGATATGACCTGTTTTACTATTCACTGAGTTTACACCTCCACCTGGAGTTAAAATTTCTTTCCAATTGTTGATATCAGAGCTTGGAGCTTGAGCCAGTACATAACTTTTGGATTGCGTCGTATTAATAGCAGTACTTCCAATTTGCGTTACACCAAGTGCAAGCATTTCGGCCTCAGTGCTTACTACATCTACAGATGAAAAAGAGATGTTGGGTATTTGGCTAGATGGAATTCTACCATCTGGGCCCAAAGTTGCAACACCATCTGCTTTTGCTTTTTCCGACTTGGAAATTTTATCCTCTAATGCTGCCTTAGTAGCATCACTTATCCCTTTATCTTTATCGGCTGTATTATTCACTTTGTCCAGCCCCATGTCTTGCTTTAACTGCGACTTACCAATCTGTGTAAGTTTACCAGCTGATTCCGCTACCAGAATACCATCTTTTACATAAGTATCCATTCCAGTACCACCTTTTCCAACTGATAATACATCAAACTTGTCTTCTTTTAATAACAATCCCGGTACTGTTGGTGCATCCGCAATACCTGATAAATCGCCAGCTAATTTGATCTTACCCAATATTATTGTAGTTGCATCTGGTACCGCTCCTGCTCCTATTACTGCTGCATTTACTTTAGCATCAACATAAGTACGCGTTGCTTTTTCCGATGGGTATTTCAAGTCTGAGTTGGTAGCTAGTGTACCATCTGTAGTTTTATTGGCAATATCTTCTTTTAAATCTATTCCTAGATCAGTTTTGACCTGATCTGGTGTTCTTTGCTGCATAGTGGTTGCATCCAAAGCATTGATATAGTTACCCGGAGTATAAGATGTAATACCAGTTCCACCGTTTGGTACCATTACCACACCTGTTACTGAAGTAGCAGAATTTGCAGTATTGGCATTTCCATTCAGATCTCCTATAATTGTTCCAACCACAATGTTTCCTGCGGCATCTCTTTTCACTATCGTTTCAGCAATATTTTTATCTGTTGCTGCATTGGCCAGGTCTACACCCTTCTTAATGTCTGCCGCTGTTGCACCTCCTACTTTTAATACAGATGGTGCATCTGCTGTGCCGCCTAGATCGTTAGATAACATCACTCTACCTTTAACAGTAGTAGTCGCATCTTCAATACTACCTTTCGCATCTATATAATTTATAACTGCATTTACTGTAGGATATTTAACATTCGAAGCCGCATCTAAAACCATATCAGTGCTTTTATTTGCTTTGTCTTCTTTATTATTCAATGCCAGTTGTGTATCTGTACTAACTGGTTTATCCAGGTCTCTTGTATTATCTACATTACCTAATCCTAAGTTTGTTCTTGCGTCTGTTGCATTATTTGCTCCGGTTCCTCCATTTACAATAGCTACAATTCCCGTTACATTACTTGCTGTTCCTGATATGCTACCTTGAACTGTTCCTGTAAGTGTTGGATTATTTAAAGTGGCTCCGTCAGACAATACAATATCTCCCGTACCTGTAGTAGTCGCAGCTTTTAATGCTCCAGCCTCTCCTTTTAATATACCTGTTGTTGTTGTTCCTAAAGTTAATTCTGGTGTAGTAGTCTCATTGGCTACTGTTCCCGTAAACCCATTTTTTGCAGCAATAGAAACTTTTGTTACGCTACCAGTACTGCCGTCACCACCGGTTCCATTTGCAGCTTGCGTAATCCTTCCATGTTCATCTATAGTAAGGTTAGCCGATGTATATTTTCCAGGTGTTACGCCAGTTATGGAAAGTCCCAACGGGTTAGAAAGTATACCATTTCCAGTTAAAGTACCATCATGATACACGATGCCGTTGCCTCCAGTACCTCCACCACCACTACTGAATAAACCTGCCAGATCTACATGACTATTTCTTGGACCTGATATAGATAAAACAGTTCCAGCCAAACTTAAGCTTTGGTTCAGGTCGTTCAAACTCACTGCGTTTCCTCCTTTAAGCGCCAGGTTATAATTGGCATCAAAGCTCAGGGCTAAATCTTGTGGATTAACAGAATCGCCTTTTTCTCCTTTCGGACCAACTAATATTATTCCGCCTGAAGGCCAATTCCCCGCTGTTTTCGGTCCAAATAAAGTCGTAGTAGTCAAGTTTAGATAAAAGTCTCCGTCTTTACCTACTCCAGCAGTCGGCGCAGAACTACCACTTAATATGGTGTTTCCACTAGCACCATTTCCACCATTACCAAGCTCACTATTGTTAGCCAGTTTTTGCCATTGTCCGTTACTATAAAAATAAAAGCCTGGTGAATCATTAGTTTGATATATCAACAAGCCATTCGCCGGGTTATTGATATCATTACGTTGTACAAGCGATAGTCTGGGGATTAGCAATCCTTTAGATGTAGAGAGTATTTCTAGCTGTGCACTCTCATCCGGAGTACTAGTGCCGATACCAACTTGTGCTTTTGCACCAAAGGCAAAAAGCAATCCTAAAAACACGGCGTAATGCTTAACTAGTTTATTCATGAGATTTATTTCTATTTAGATGGTGTTGTTATTGTAGTATTTTTAATAAAAAGGGAAAAAGAAGCCAAATAGGGTCCTTCTGGTAATTGATTAAACTACCGGTTTATACAGTCTATGTTCGGAGATGAATTAAATCAAACAGCCTTAGATCTTTAAGGATTATCGAAAAGATTACAGCCCTTTTGCAGCATTAAATAATGAGCAGAGCGCATTTTATGAATGCCGATGTCGATTTTTCTTTCTTGGAAATGCATAATAAAACAATATTAGGGTAGAGTATTCATTATATAAGACCCATAGGCAAGTCTGATTTAAACAAATAATCAATGATTTAAATGCAAATTTAACATTCATTAATGGATTATAGAAAAT
Source organism: Pedobacter sp. ASV1-7 (assembly GCF_040203335.1). Classification (NCBI taxonomy): domain Bacteria; kingdom Pseudomonadati; phylum Bacteroidota; class Sphingobacteriia; order Sphingobacteriales; family Sphingobacteriaceae; genus Pedobacter; species Pedobacter sp. ASV1-7. The sequence goes on from NZ_JBEHBV010000002.1 coordinate 499,735, forward strand.
TGCAGGTGTAATAATTGAGATATAAAGCAATAAAACCACACAATCAGTTAACTAACAATAGCTTAAATCCATATAAATTTATTCAGATTATTAGGTCTGAGACATCTTCCATTTATAATGGTTCTTTTATCTTAGCTTTGCATTTTCATATGGAGAGAGATGATGTCAAAAAATAAAAAGAATAGTTTTCTATTTTTTGTCTACCTAACGGGACTAAGCATAATTGGTTTTTTAGCGACAGATATGTATTTACCAGCATTTGATAAAATGCGGATAGATTTAAATGCAAGTAAAAGTAGTATTAGTGCTACAATGAGTTTGTTTTTAGCAGGCTATGCAATTGCACAGTTGTTATGGGGTCCCATTTCTGATAAAGCAGGAAAACCGAAGACTGTATTGATGGGGCTAAGTATCTTTACTATCGCTTCATTAGGAATATATTTCACCGAGAATGTAAGTATTCTTTTAACGCTAAGATTAATTCAAGCTATAGGTGTTTGCGCTGCTGCTGTTTGCTGGCAGGCATTAGTTATTGAAAAGTATCCGAAAGAAGATACTAATAAAATATTTGCTACCATTATGCCTTTGGTAGCCTTATCTCCAGCACTGGCACCACTAATAGGTGCCTTCTTACTCAATTATTTTGGTTGGAGGTCTATATTCATTGCACTTGCAATAATTGCTGTACTACTCATCCTTTATACCTTAGTTATAAAAGAAGATAAAACGGATGACAACAATTCTGCCGAATCTTCTAAAACCTCTGAGGACAAGTCGTATTTCTTGCTTTTGAAATCTCATAAATACTTGGGTAATATATTAATTTACGCCCTCTGTTCTGCTACTTTCTTTGCTTGGCTTACAGGTTCCCCGTTCTTTTTAAAGGAACTTGGATACAATGAGAGTGAAATAGGTTTTAGCTTTTTACCGCAAACAGTAGCATTTTTAATTGGCGGTTATGGATATAGAAGTATATCGACTAAAATTGAGGGGAAAAAGTTAATTCCAGGATTACTGATACTAAATGGCTCCTGCTGCATTGCTCTGTATCTAATCACCATTTCAATGACACCCACTTTAACTATCTTACTAATTCCATTTTGCTTAATGGCCTTCTCCAATGGTGCTTGTTACCCAATTGTTGTGGCAGAAGCATTAAAATCTTTTCCAGGTAATTTAGGTAAGGCTGCTGCATTGCAAAACACAATTCAGTTGGGAATTTGTTTTTTAGCTAGTGCTGTTGTATCTCTGTTTTCGAAAAATGCGTTATTAAGTACCACTATTGTAATGTGCTGTACTATTCCATTTACTTTTGTTGCCTATAAATTGAGTTTAAGGAGGTAATTAGAGAGCTTTAGATTTTTATTTCCCGCCAAATTATCGTATTATTATAGTTTAAATCAAGATTAAACAAACCTGTTTAAAATAAGTCACTATGCCTACAATTGATGATATAGCATATATTTACAATGCTCTGCCTACTGCAAGTATCATATTAAAGGCTAATGCCCCTCATTTTTCTATTGTTACCGCTAATACCGCTTTTTTAAAAGCGACTCATGCTGATCTTGCTTTAGTTAAGGGCAAAGACTTTTTTGATAAATTTCCAGAAACCATCAACAACAATACTCTGGACAGCATGATAATGGCCTTTGAACAAGTATTACTACTTAAACAGGCTTATAAGATTAAAAACTACAAATACATTCATAACCTCTCTGAACAGAAACAATCTACCGCGGTATTCTGGAAAATCGAGGTATATCCCCTATTAGACTTAAAAGGAGAAATTGAATACATCGTACAAAGCTGGGAAGATGTTACAGAAAGTAAATTAGCACAAGACGCGTTAAAGTCTAGCAATGAACTATACGAATATGTGAACAAAGCAACTAATGATGCTATTTACGACTGGGACATTACAAACGATCATTTAGAATGGGGTGACGCATTTTCCAGAGTTTTTGGTTACCAGCATAATAGTAAATTCACAATTGACAAATGGTCGGAAATGTTGCATCCGAAAGATCTGGAATATACCAATAAAAGCTTATCTAAGCTGTTAAAAGATAAAACCAGAATTAATTGGGCCATTGAATACCGTCTTAGAAAAGCCAATGGAGAATATGCTTTTGTACAGGAAAATGGTTACGTTTTAAGAGATAATGACGGTAATGCCATTAGAATGATTGGGGTTTTGCAGGATATTACCGAAAGAATGAAGCACGAGCTAAAAATTCAGGAACATTTGGAGCGATATAATGCCGTTTCCAAAGCTACCAGTGATACCATCTGGGATTATAACTTGCTGACCAACGAAATTGTGTGGAACAATGACGGAAAAGATATTTTTGGTCACAGACGGGCTAATGACACCTATGATTGGTGGAAAGAGCATGTTCACCCAGATGATTTACCGCAGATTCTAGCTCTTTTCGATACTTGTATATCGCAGCAAAGGCCCAGGTGGATTGGTGAATATAGATTCAGATGCCCTGACGGATCTTACAAGGCTGTACTAGACAGAGGTTTCTTAATTTTTGATGCCGATGGCAACGTCATTAGAATGATCGGTGCTATGCAGGACATTACAGAAAGAGTAAATTATATCCATACTATTGAGCAACGAAATTTAAAGCTTAGCGATATTGCCTGGGCACAGGCTCACCTAGTCAGAGCGCCATTAGCACGTATTATTGGCATCGTACAACTACTAAAAGGTGATGATGAAAAGGGTGCGGATAATGACGAGCGAAAGCTATTGTCTTACCTGGATATTTCGGCAAAGGAATTAGACGAAATTGTAACTGGCATCATTGACAAAAGCATTATTTAATTAATACTGGATTGCTATCAAATCTGACCATCACTAAAAATGAATACTGACAATAATTTACAAAATTATATTGATAAACTCTTTCCTCAGTTTGAACCAGCTTTAAAACAGGTTTTAATCGAAAGTGGTTCGATTAAATCTTTCGAAGATGGAGAAATGCTCATGCAAACAGGGCAAAATATGCGCTCTACAATGTTAATTATTGAAGGTGTGGTAAAATTATATCGTGAGGGCGAAGATGGAAATGAATTTTTCATGTATTACCTTCAACCGGGTGATGCCTGTGCCTTGTCTATGATTTGCGCTACCAAACAGGAAACTAGCCAGGTAATGGCAAAAGCTGTAGATTCTGCCAAAGGCTTATTAATTCCTATTTCCTTAATGGATACTTTGATGAAGGAATATAAAAGCTGGTATTATTTTGTATTAGAAACTTATAGAAGCCGCTTTGAAGAATTGCTATCAGTTATTGACAACATCGCTTTTAAGAGCATGGATGAACGTCTGGACTTTTATCTTAAAAAGCTTTATCGGGATCTGAATAATAGAATGCTGACAATTACGCACAGTCAGATTGCCAATGACCTTAATTCATCACGTGAAGTAATTTCAAGACTACTAAAAAAAATGGAACAAAGGGGGGAAGTTGCTTTATACAGAAACTACATTGAATATCTAAAATAAGTACTGTGGGTGACTTGAGTCACCTTTATTGTTTGCCTGATCTTCCAACTTTGCATAAAGCATTTTGGAAATGGAAATTATAGGGTATTTAGCAGCTGCATTTATTGGTATTTCTCTTGGTCTAATCGGTGGTGGTGGCTCTATCATGACCATGCCAGTGTTGGTTTACATGTTTGGAATTAGTCCTATATTAGCGACCTCCTACTCACTTTTTATTGTTGGATCAACTAGCCTGTTAGGTGCAGTTAACAGCTATAGAAAAGGCCAATCTAACTTAAAAGCTGCACTATATTTTGGAATTCCTTCTGTGACAACCGTTTTCATTACTAGAAAATACATTGTTCCACTAATTCCGGAAAACTTATTTTCTATAGGAGATTATATCATTGGTAGTAATTTGATTACAATGGTCATTTTCGGCATCCTCATGTTGATGGCTTCAATAAGTATGATCTGGCCTAAGCAAAACAACGTTCCAGGGGATGAATGTAAAGATTGTCTTAAATTTTCTAAGCTTTTAGCTTACGGTATTGCAATTGGTCTGGTTACAGGTATGTTGGGCGCAGGTGGTGGCTTTTTATTAATACCTGCATTGATCTTTCTATTAAAACTTCCTATGAAAAAGGCTATTGGAACTTCTCTATTAATTATAGCTCTAAACTCACTGATCGGCTTTACTGGAGATCTTGGACACTTTAACATCAATTGGAGATTTCTACTTATGGTTACGTCAATCGCAATAATCGGTTTGTTCATAGGTAGTTGGATGAGCAAAATGATATCCGGAGAGAAACTTAAAAATGGATTTGGATGGTTTGTACTGGTTATGGGAATCTACATCATTCTAAAAGAAATAATATCATAAATCAGTTCAGTGATATTAGTCACCAACTATGGCTGACTTTATATCGAACTTTGCAGAAGTAAAAGATTAATTAACAGAAAATTAAAATAATATGGTAATCGAACAAATTTATACCGGATGTTTGGCACAAGGAGCTTATTACATCCAATCAGGTAATGAAGCTGCCATTATTGATCCTTTAAGAGAAATTGCTCCATATATTAAAAAAGCAGGATCTAATCATGCTGTTATCAAATACATATTTGAAACTCATTTTCATGCTGATTTTGTTTCCGGACATATTGATTTGTCGAAACAAACTGGAGCACCAATTATATATGGTCCGAATGCAAATCCCACTTTTGAAGCACATATTGCAAAAGACAATGAGATTTTTAAACTAGGCAAGATTAGCATCAAGGTTTTACATACACCAGGACATACCATGGAATCAACTTCTTATTTACTAATTGATGAAAACGGTATTGAAAGGGCATTGTTCTCTGGTGACACCTTGTTTATTGGCGATGTTGGAAGGCCTGACCTTGCACAAAAAACTGCACATATGACTCAAGAAGACCTTGCTGGAATGCTATATGACTCACTCCGTAATAAGATAATGCCTTTAGATGATAACATCATTGTTTATCCTGCACACGGTGCCGGTTCTGCGTGTGGTAAAAACATGAGTAAAGAAACCACTGATACATTAGGTAATCAGAAGCTAACGAATTATGCATTGAGGGAAAATATGTCCCGGGATGAGTTTATAAATGAAGTAACAGATGGATTAACCCCTCCTCCTGCTTATTTTCCGATGAATGTCAAAATGAATAAAGAAGGATATGATAGCTTTTCAGAGGTATTGGAAAAAGGAATGCATCCATTATCAGTCGAAGAATTTGAACAGTTATCAAATGAAACCGGAGCATTAATTCTTGACACACGAGACCCGCAAGTATTTGCAAAGGCTTTTATTCCCAATTCAATTAACATTGGGATTGATGGAAATTTCGCTCCATGGGTTGGCTCACTAATTCCAGATATTAAACAACAAATTCTGCTTGTTACAGAACCAGGTCGCGAAGAAGAGGTCGTAACAAGATTATCAAGAGTTGGGTATGACCATGCTATTGGATATCTAAATGGAGGAATTGAAGCCTGGAAGAACAGCAACAAAGAAATCGATCATATTTTATCGATCTCTGCAACTGAAATGGCCGAAAGAATGAAAGTTGAGCCAATTGAAATTCTTGATGTACGTAAAGCTTCTGAGTATTTTTCAGAACACCTACTAAGTGCAGAAAACACGCCATTGGACGATATCAACAGCAGTATGACAAAAATAGACAAACATAAAAGCTATTTTGTGCACTGTGCCGGAGGTTACCGGTCTATGATCTTCAATTCTATACTTCGTGCTCGTGGATTTGACAACCTTATTGATATCCAGGGAGGCTTTAAGGCTATCCAGGAATCAGGAATACTAGAAACATCCAGTTATATTTGTCCATCTAAAATGACTAAAAATTAGAAATCACATGTTAGAATTGCTCAAACAACCATGGCCATGGTATACTTCAGGATTTGCTATTGCCTTAATTATGATCTTACTACTTGTCTTTGGAAAATCATTTGGTTTCTCTTCAAATCTGAGAACATTATGTACAATTGCCGGGGCAGGAAAGAAATATAGTTTTTTTGATTTTGACTGGAAAACGCAAAAATGGAATCTTCTATTTCTGGTTGGTGCTATTATTGGCGGAGTGGTATCAGCAACCTTGTTGAAAAGCGATACCCCATTGGCATTATCACAAGCTACTATTAACGACCTTGCAAAGATCAATATAAAGTTTGACGGTCAACTTAACCCTTCACAGCTTTTTGGACCAGATTTCATTAGCTCTCCGAAAGGTATTATTGTCCTTTTATTCGGCGGTCTATTAGTTGGTTTTGGCTCTCGCTATGCTGGTGGATGTACCTCAGGGCATGCCATTAGCGGACTTTCGAATTTACAATTACCATCACTAATTGCTGTTATCGGTTTCTTCATCGGCGGTTTATTAATGACTCATCTTTTTTTACCTATTATTTTTTAATTATGAAAGGACTTAAATTTATACTTGCAGGAATACTTTTTGGTGTTATTATGGCAAAATCGGAAGCCATTTCATGGTATAGGATTCAAGAAATGTTCCGCTTCCAATCGTTCCATATGTATGGTATTATTGGTATAGCTGTAGTACTGGGTACGCTTTCCGTTTTCCTGATCAAGAAGTTTATGATAAAGGATATTGAAGGGAATCCGATCACTTTTATTGATAAAGATAAAAGCTGGAAAAAATACATTATTGGCGGATCAATTTTTGGGCTGGGCTGGGCACTCACAGGCGCTTGTCCTGGACCTATGTTTGTAAATATTGGTTACGGATACTGGTCTATGATTATTGTTGTATTAGGTGCTTTAGCCGGAACATATCTATACGGTGTAATTAAACATAAACTTCCACACTAAAAGTTTGTCACTACCTTTTAAATTACTTTCATTTGCATTATGAAATATCTTTTAATTTTAATTACTTATATCAGTTTCAACTTTTTAAGTGCGGCCACTGGCCATATGCCAAATCAAGCTAAAGCACAAAGTGCAACTAGTTTTAAAGCTAAAATGGATAGTGTAAAAAACAAAACTATTCTTGATGTACGTATGCCAAGGGAATATAGTGTTGGTCATATTAAGGGTGCAATAAACTATAATGTATATGAGAAGGACTTTAAAGAGAAAGTTTCGACATTAGACAAAAAACGCCCTGTTTTTGTGTATTGCAAAGCCGGAGGCAGAAGTACTATGGCTGTAAAACAGCTTAAGGAACTAGGCTTTACTGATATTCATGAATTACAGGGTGGAATGCTGGCCTGGGAAGCGGAAAAACTAGAAGTTGTTAGGGAAAAACCACTTAAAGAATAAATATATCCAATTAGGATTAAAATCCTCTGAAATTTGGCCTGCTCGTCAATGGCGAAAAAGACCATGGAATAGATGTCAATATCATCAGAAGTGCAATGGTAAACCACATTGCCATAATTCTATACTTCTGATGATCATTTTGAGCCTTATCTATCTTATCTGCCCCTATTGTAATTATCCCAACAGCTAAAACCATCATAGTGATGTGTTCCAGACCGAAAAATCTAATCTCTCTGAGATGAATTGCTGTACTGAAATTATTTAAAAAATACTTTGCAATTGGACTCAGTAAATACAAAGCAATACCAATACAGAATTGAACCTGTACAATTTTTACAGTCAGGATTTTGATGGTATTGTCAAACGCAGAAAAAGCATACTTTCTAATTCTACCTCGATAGGCCCTAAAAACTGCAACAAACAAAGCTATCAAAACGAGCCATCGGAAAAGAGAGTGCAGAGGAAGTAATATTGGGTACATTTTTGATAAATTGTGATAAGCAAAAATAGTGATAAACCAAGAAACAACCTCACTAAATAAGGATATTATGGGGGAGTACAATCTCCCCCATTTTTATTTATTAGAGATACCATTTTTTATATCTTCCCAAAGCTTCCAAATAATAATAATCAGCATATATAAGAGGTACATCAATCTCGCTATTCAAAGGATAAGCTCCAGTACTATGCATCAATAAAAAACCACCATTCTGACCAGCTTTAGCTCTGTAAGTATCACTTGATAATGACTTTATTATAGTTTCAGCTACATTTACATACTCCTTTTTCTTATCATCACCACTGTATTGGGCCAATTCCAACAAAGCCGAAGCAATAATTGCACCTGCTGAAGCATCCCGTTTTGCATAAGGAATTCCCTGGGCATCGAAATCCCAAAACGGAATCTTATCAGCTGGTAAATTTGGGTGTGTTAATATGAACTTTGCGATCCCCTGAGCTTGTTTTAAATAGGCTTTATCTTTTGTAAAGCGGTACATCATCGCATACCCATAAAGTGCCCATGCCTGTCCGCGTGACCATGAAGAGCAGTCAGCTGCCCCCTGCCAGGTTGCTTTCCTTAAAACATTTCCATTCTCAGGATTATAATCAACAACATGATAAGAACTAAAATCCGGTCTAAAATGATTTTTTAAAGTAGTGTTGGCATGTATAATCGAAATATCTGCATATTTTTTATCGGCTCCATTTCTACTTGACCAATACAATAATTCTAAATTCATCATATTATCAATAATTACAGGAAATTTCCAGTATTTATTTGCGTTCCAGGATTGGATAGATTGAACCTTAGGATTGTAACGCGTTGTAAGAGATGCTGCTGAACGAAAGATAATATCCTTATAAGCTTCATTTCCTGTAATTCTATAAGCATTCCCGAAACTACAGTACATCATAAAACCCAAATCATGATTACCAGTATAAGTCTGATTTGGTGCTATAGTTTTCAATGCCTCTTCAGCTTCCTTTTTTATAGTTTCATCTTTTGTTTGTTCGTAGATATACCAAAGGCTACCTGAATAAAAACCACTACACCACCATTTAATATCCTTGTTAATGGATTGACCATTAGCATAACTTTGAGGCGTTTGTCCTTCCGGTATGTTTTTACTTAAAACTTTATATTGATCTGCAGCAAATTTAAACTCATCGTCAATAAGTTTGACCATTGAACTGCGATCCCTAGTCTGTGCAAAACAGATTGAGCACAAAAGCATCGAAACTAAAATAAAGTTAATTTTCTTCATGTTATTTTAAGGTTATTATTTTTATTTAATTGTAAAACTTGCTGTTGAACCGGCATAAGCTCCACTTGGCATTGTACAAGTTATTTTCTTTTCTCCAGAAAACATAAGTTCGATCTGTATATCAACATGTTGCTGACCAGGATCAGATACATAGAGAGTTGGTTTTTCGGAACCTAATTGTTTAATATAAATAGCACAGGCTTTATCGACTTTAATGGTCATATCATTGTTCTTTAGCATTCCAGGCTTATAAAACACCGCCATCAACATGTTTAACCCTGTATGCTCAACAGCTTGTAGGGATTCCGTATTTTCCAAAATCTTTATTGTATTCCGATTATATTTTGAAATTCCATTTTTTCCAATACCTGGGAGGACAACATATTCATAACTTCCATTTTCAGGCTTGGCCCCATGATCTATCCATAATTTGAAAACTCTTTCTTGTAATTCCTGTTTACTTCCAAAATGATTGATCCTATACCAGTTCCCTTTTTGTACGTCGTTACTGATTTTAAGATTTCCTCCTTTAGGTAAAACATATCCAATGCTATCTTGTATTAACCATATTTCATTGCTACTTGCCGATTTCTCAACTCTTTCTCCCTTAAAGGAGGAAGTAAGAGTACCTTTAGACCAAGATTGATTGAGGCTTGTGGTAATATGCTCATTTGCCTTACTTTTTATTCCTGCCCCCAGACATACTATCTCCTGATCAAAAAAAAACCATGATTTTTTAGCCTCAACACTATCATAATTTAAGCTGTAAGTCGAGAGACCATAATGCCCATCACTAACGCCACCAACAAAGCCTGTGGTACCTGGAATACCCCACTCCTTTTCAATAGTTGATCCACCGTCATCAAGATAATCCCTACTAGTGGTCCCCGGAATTTTATCCCATTCCCAAATAGGCATTATGTTGAAGTACTCTGACCCATTACGCTGAATATTAGTAGCTCCATCTGCTAAAAACTTGCCCAAAATATTCTCATTATTCCCTCTTTCAGTCCTCAATGTTCTCTTTGAAGCAGTCTGTACGCTAAAAGTATATGCTGGGCGAATATGTAAAGTATACCCACTTTTCCAATAGTGACGATGAAAGGGCTCAGATCCACAATTTATATCTTCATGATCAATAAGCTTCATTTTCATCATCATCCCGGAAAAATCTCCCTTCAGTGAATCTTTACGACTTAAACCTCTTCCTCTTACATTAAAATCATAAAATCCATCTCTCATTGTCCTGCTAAATGTATTTTTAATAAAACCTACAAGAACTTTCATTTTTTCTTGAGACAATGCATAAGAGGTGTTGTGCAAATAATAAGCAGCATTGACAGAATTTTCAGCGAATACACGTCCATAGCTAGCTATCGATTGCTGCTTCCCATGCTGATAGTAACTTCCATCTACCTGAACCCCACCTTTATCATCCATTATTGCAATTGGTTCAAACAGAAAATTAGCTGCAGAATCCAGGGTTATTTTATTTTCATTTAAACAAGCCCGATACAAATAATGTAATGCCACATCAGAAGTATTAGCACCATCTCCCGGCTTTAGCTTTCTTTTCATCCTCATTATCAATGCATTTTTAAGATCAGCAGACAAAGGCCTCTTAGCAGATTGCATTAAAATAAGCGTCTGGCCAATAACCTGTGGATAATAAATATCATTGTACCACCAGTTTTTATTTACAGGGTTTCTATCTAACCAATTTTGCAATGATTTAGTTATTGAGGCATAAATTTTAGGATCGTTATATAATTGATTTGAAGGACGAATGAATGCCATTGCCATTTCTTTAATTCTTCTTAAAGGATCATACTGAACATCTGTATAATTAATGTCACCCCAACTCCCGTCAGATTTAAAATTCAACAAGCTTTTGTTAACTCTATCCGTCAAAACTTTATCATTAATATCATTTTGAAGATCTAAATAAATACGATTCATTATCATCCCATATGGCTCATTTTGTGCGAATAAATCATCTATTGAAGCAATGAATATAAATAGAAATAGAATGACCTTCATTAAGGGATTATTTTAATCTTAAATTCTTTAATACTAGATTCAGCTCCATCAGGTGTTGTGTTATAAGAAATAAACGTAGCTTTATATTCTCCTGTAGCGGCATATTTATAACTGTATGCAGTTGTCGCCGCAGCTGAAATATTCTTAACAGTAGCAGTAGGAACATCAGGAGCAACCCTTCCCGCGTATATTGGTTTACTTACAACCCAACTCGTATTACTCGCCTGTGTTGCTGGTCCTCCAATTATTGTTAATCCAGTAGTCGTTGCAACCCACCTAGCACTAGCAGGTGTCCAAACGTTACCATAACGCGTCCAAAAAAGGTTATCATTAGCAAGAGAGGCTAAATTATAAGTATAATCGGCCAATACATTGTTAACCAAATAATTGCTAACAACCCATGTTCTCTGAGTTGAGCCAGTTACCCCTGTATACTTAAAAGCAATAAAAAGAGAATCTCTTTCATTACTAATGATATCACTTAAATCTACAATTCCTGAATTTACAGCAGTGGCACTAGTCGCCAATGCAGCGCGATTTGTGATGTTTGTCCAGTTTGTATTCACTACTGATACAGAATCCATCCCCTTTAACTTATTGGTCGCAAGTACCTGTAGCGTACCTGTCTGTGTCCCAAACGATGAAGTTGTTGTAAAAGACAATGTGGTCTTTCCCAATTTCAGAGATCTATTTCTAAGTTCATACTTATTTCCTACACTTCCCCCCCAGAAAATAATGTTATCTGCATAGCCACTCAAAGCAAATTTACAGGTATCTCCGAGTTTAAAAACAAATGTATCATCTATACTTGATCTGGCATTTTTTAAATCAATTGAAACCGTAGGAGAATTGACTTTAAGCTCCTTCTTACAAGCTACAAAAAACATGCAGGCTGTTAAGATTATATTAAATAGATATTTCATGTCCTTTTTTTTTAATCGTTAATTAATAGCCAGGGTTTTGAATCAAGGCTTTATTCAAATTCAACTCATAGGTTGGTTTAGGAAGAAAAACATGTTTTTGGTCAATACCGGCTAAGCCCTGATATCCATTTAAGTTTCCAGATGCTGATACATTAATTCCATTTGCAGCTGCATAATTAGTAAAGGCCTGCATATCGGCTACAAAATTACCCCACCTTATTAAATCTGCTTTACGAGAACTTTCAAAACACATTTCTCTCATCCTTTCATCTTTGATAGCCTGATGAAAATCCATTTTATTCAAGCCAGGTGTTAATCTGTATTCGGTTCCTGTAGTGATTGTTGCCGTAGCTGTAGCTGTAATACCTGTTGTAGGCGCTGCTATCGTAATTGTCGGTGCAGAACTAAAGTATGGTCCTCCTGTGGTTAAGTTCCCCCTTGAGGTCAGTTTTATACCCGTTACAGCTGTACCAGTAACCACTGCTTCAGCTGTAGCACCAGTCCCCCCGCCACCACTAATTGTTACTATAGGTGGTGATGCAGCTGAATATCCTGTCCCACCATTTATCATGCTGATGGTTTTGATAATATTACCATATTTAGTACCATAGCCACGTTCACGCACCTCATTAATTGCGTCGTATGCAGCCTGAGTTGGTCCATTATTTACCTGATTTTCCGCCTCTGCTTTCATAAGCAGAACATCTGAATAACGAATAACCGGCCAATTGATATTATAAGTTCCGTTTAAACGTGATGCTTCGGGACAGTATTCTCTGCGAAATTTACCGCAGCTCATTTGCCATACATTCGGACGATTGGCTTTTACTCTTACTGTTGAGGTACTGGAGTAATAGAAATCTGGACAATTCCAATCTCTTCTGGTATCCAAAGATGCTTTATTAACCAATGTACTACCGGGATCAACTTCATAACTATCAAACAACTTTTTAGTAATAGAAATCCATGAAGCTGCTGTATAAGATGTCTTATCAAAAACGACATAAGAAGAAGAAAGGCCTACAAAATTACCGATATCATTACCAGTTTTATTAGTTTCACCTGCTGCAGCTCCAGCAGAGCCCCATTCTAAAATATTCTCTTTAACATCGTACTTATCCTGGCATAAATTGATAAATACCTGTTTATAATCTGGATTCAACATATGCAGACCTGACTTAATTACCTTATCCGCATAAGTAATTACATCAGCATATTTGCTTACGTCATTTACAGGATATCCAGCCCAGTATAAATACACTTTGGCCAACATAGCTTGTACAGCAGTTATCGTTACCTGGTCATTGTAACCCAGGCTAGCAACAGTACGTCCCTCCAAAAGCGTTTCTGCTTCTTTTAAGTCGCTTACAATATGTGCATAAATGTCGGCTTGTGGTGTTGCAGGAATATTTACATCTGAAATTGCAGGAGAATGCAATATTAAGGGTACATCTCCGAAATTGGTCGTGAGTAAAAAATAATTATATGCTCTTAAAAACAAAGCCTGTCCTTTGATATATCCACGTTGTTTCTCGTCCATTGTTGGCTTGTTAATGTTATCAATAAGCACATTTGCGTTATTGATGCCTAAATATGGCCACCTCCAAAGGTCTGCTATATAAGCATGTCCGGCATTGTACGAAGAATAATAGAGGCCTCTTGCCTCTCCACTTGGTGGACGGTTGGGAATCATTTCATCAGTTGTGCTGCTAAAATTAAAGTTCAGAACCTGTCCGTACATACGTTCATACATCATATTGCTGTACACACCGTTTAATGCTACCTGGAGCTGGTCTGCGGTTTCGTAGTAATTCTTTTGACTATAGAAATCAGTTGGCACTGTATCTAAAAATTTATTACAGGATGAAAATACAGTCATCACAAATAACAAAAACATTATATATATATGTCTCATTTTCTTAATTTTTTATAGTAATTAAAATGCTGCATTTAAACCAAAAGTAACGGTAAAGGACTGAGGGTACGTACCGTAATCAAATCCAGGTGTTAAGTTACCGGGTCTTGATGAGGCTTCAGGGTCTAGTCCTGAGTACCCTGTGAACGTTAATAAATTCTGGGCAGAAACATTCAGCCGCAATTTAGACATGCCAGTACTTTTCAAAAGTTTGCCAACAAAATTATAACCTAGCTGTACTGTTTTCAATCTCAAATAGGATCCATCCTCTACAACTCTTGACGAATAATTTGCTGCAGTCATACCCCCTGCTCTAAATAAATCGTTGGTTTGATTTGTTGGTGTCCAGCGATTTTCGAAACTTGCAAATTGATTTAAGTTTGGATTGGTTACAATTCCTCCTTCAAAAACATAACGGTTGGCATTAATGATGTTATTTCCATAAGACCATTGCAGAAATACCCCCAGATCCCAGGCTTTATAACTAAAATTATTACTGAAACCACCAGTATGTATTGGCAAACCACGACCAATTATAGTATAGTCATTACTATTAACTACTAAATCGCCATTCAAATCTTTATACTTAATGTCTCCAGGCTGTATAGATGCCCTGGTAGCTCCATTCGTAGTAATATCATTTTTAAGCAAAAAAGAACCATTTGGCATTTTATCAAAATCACTGTATTGATAAACTCCATCGAAAATCAAACCATACATCTCTCCAACTGAGCGGCCTTTAACAGAAATATATGGAGACAAACTGGTATAAGTTGTATTGAAGAAAGTACCTGAACCCCGAATCAGTGAGTTTTGTCCTTCATTTAAATCCAGAATTTTATTCTTGTTAAAACTAATATTGAAATTGCTGGTCCAATTGAAGTTTTTAGTTTTAACATTGGTGCTATTCAGTGTAATTTCCAACCCCCTATTCTCCAGTCTTCCAATATTTTTAAATCCGGTAGAACTTTGTATACCGTGGGAGTACGGCAATTCCGCGTTTAATAATAAATCTGTGGTTACTCTTTTATACAGGTCAACTGTTAAGCCAAAACGGTTTTTCAGAAAACTCATGTCTAAACCAATATTAGTCTGTGTATTGGTTTCCCATCTTAAATCCCGATTTCCAGCAGCGGTTATAACGCCACCAATAGCAACTGGATTACCATTAAAAGAATACCAATAATTGATGTTTCCTAGATTTATCTGATCCAGATATGCGAAATCACTAACTCTGTTATTTCCCGAAGCACCATAACCTACACGTAATTTAGCATCTGATATCCAGCTTACTTGTTTTAAGAAATCTTCCTGACTAAATCTCCAACCTGCAGATACAGAAGGGAAATATCCCCAACGATTTCCTGGAGCAAATTTAGATGAACCATCGGCTCTGAATGAAGCAGTCAATAGATATCTACCCTTGTAATCATAGTTTAAACGGCCTAGAAATGAGACTAATGTCCATCTTGAACTTCCAGAAGTGATTGAGGTATTTGCTGGTGGACTTAAATCTAATGCATCTATCCCTAAGCTTTCATTGGTAATTTGTGTAGCATATATGGAACGAAAAGAATTCTTATTCCTCTGAGATGAAAAACCAGCTAATACTGTCAGATTGTGATCTTTATTAAATGTATTTCGATATGTTAGTGTATTATCATTTAACCAGTTAAAAACAGGTTCTGTTACAAATCTTCCATTCGGACCAGGGCTATTAGGATACCTACTGGCTGACTGTGTAAATGAGTTGTTAAAGATATTAGTTTCTCTATTACTGTTTGTAAACCCTCCTGCAACTCTCAGCTTTAGTTTTGGTGTAAAAGCATATTCTGCATATCCATTAGCGACCATACTTGTTGATTTATATAGTGTTTTCTGGTTTTGCAAGCTTATCAATGGATTTACCCTATAATCCTGATTATTTCCGATATCATTCGTAGGATCGTAAAAAGAGTCTATAAGGTCTGTGCCTTGATCCCGTCCTGATAAGGATGCGGCAGGCCTGTAACCCCAGACAGAATATAATAATCCGGCAGATGCATAAAAATTTGTTGCCGATATAGGTGTCCCAAAAGTTTCGCTATAAGCATAATTAATGTTTATGCCAGTTTTGAGTTTATTATTTATTTTATGATCCAATACAACACGCCCTTGAAATCTTTCAAAACCACTTTTAATAACAATTCCTTTTTGATTATTATAGTTACCAGAGATGGAATAGGTAGTCTGCTCATTACCACCTCGCATAGCAATATCATGATTTTGATTTTGGCCAGTCTGGAAAACATGATCCTGCATATCAATACCTTGAACATTTCTATAATCTTCAATGGTAATACCATCTTTTAAATAGACCGAATCAGCAAAAGTTGAATTAAGTTCCTTTACATATTTAACAAACTCATAAGGTTTAAGTAATGGTATTTTACTAGGTGACTTCTGTAAACCATAATAAGCATTATATGTAATCTGAGTTTTTCCAGCTTTCCCTCTTTTAGTAGTGATGAGCACTACTCCGTTTGAGCCCCTGGCACCATAAATTGCGGTAGCAGAAGCATCTTTTAAAACATCAATGGATTCTATGTCTGAAGGATTGATTGAGTTTGCATCTGAATTTTCAGAAGGGAATCCATCTATCACATATAACGGTGAGTTGTCTTGTGATATTGAGCCTGCACCACGAATCACAATATTTGCAACTGCACCTGGTTGACCATCATTTGTTGAAACTTGTACTCCAGCAACACGACCAGCCAATGCCTGATCAAAAGATTTTACCGGGGCCTGTTCCATATCTTTCATATTTACAGACCCAACTGCTCCGGTTAAATCAGCTCGCTTTACCGTTCCATAGCCAACAACCACAACATCATTTAAACCTATTACTGCTGATTTTAAAATAACATTTATAGTAGTTTTATTACCTACTATAATAGTTTGTGAACTAAAGCCTATATAATTAAATACAAGCTCATCAGTAGCAGCAGCCTGAATTTTAAATCTGCCATCTCCATCTGTTAAAGTGACTATTTTAGAGCCTTTAATAGAAACAGAAACACCTGGTATCGCTTGCTTCTGTTCATCGGTTACTACACCAATTATATTCTTACTTTGAGCAAAAACCTGCATACTGGTTAATAGACCCAGCATTAATAGTGTTAAGAATTTTTGATACTTGTGGGCATATAACAATAAAGCTTTAGTGCCCCAGTGATTGTAGAATTTAATCATAGTCTGAGATTATATTTGGTTGTTATTCAGCTCTCTACCTTTCTGATATCGAGACCTAAACAAACGTATGATTTTATGTTTTTTTTGAGGTGGTAATTTTCAAAGTAATTAGGGGTATTTTTCTAAATTATTGAGGAAAACAGGCTAAAAATCATATTTTTAACTTATCAAACCAAATGAGTTACTTACAACCAATACCTAAAAAATCGTCTAAATATCTATACTTAATAATTATAGCTATTGGATTCTGCATGTCTGTAAAAGCCCAACGACCTATATTATTTGATCACATAGGCATTGAAGAAGGACTGTCGCAAAATTCTGTTATTTCCATCACTCAAGATAAAAATGGTTTTATGTGGTTTGGGACTCGTTATGGCTTAAACAGATATGATGGTTTCAATATTAAGACTTATCAATTTCCAGCTGGCGACTCTACACTATCGGCTAACAATTACATTAAAAGTTTATACTCTGATTCTAAAGGAAAGTTATGGGTAGGAACTCCAAATGGATTAAATCTATATGATCCGTTAACTGATAGTTTCAGTAAATTAAAACACGATAGAAAAAATCCAAATAGCTTAAGCAATAGTTTCCCTGTCTGCATTTATGAGGATAAAAATACTAACATCTGGATAGGTACTCCAAATGGATTGAATAAACTCGAAAAAGGTAATCCAAATAGCATCAAAAGATATTTGACAAATGAAGGTTTAAAAAACCCTCATCATGACATCAGAACCCTATATGAGGATCACTCCGGTCATCTGTGGGTAGGAACATCTAATGGATTACTCAAAATGGAACTAAAAGAGGGGAAATATCATACCACAATATTTACTCATAACAATCAGAAAGGTAGCATTAGCGATGATTACATTTCAGGAATTGTTGAAGACCGAAAAAAGAGACTTTGGATTAGTACCCAAAATGGGGGGATAAATCTTTTCGACCCTATTCATCAAAAATTCACGGCTTTTAAACATGTGGAGACTGATTCTAAATCTCTAATTAACAACACTATTCGATGCTTAACTATAGATGACGCTGGTAAAATCTGGATTGGTACACTGGACGGTCTAAGTATAATGGATGTGGAAACTTTTACTTATACAAATATCAAATATGATCCGAATGAGAACAGAGGCTTAAATCAGAACTCAATACATGCGATGTACAAAGATCAGAGTGGCTCTATTTGGGTGGGTACTTATTTCGGAGGTGTTAATGTCAATTATCCTTATGCAACTACATTTAAAGTCTACAACAGAAGCAATTCTAATTTAAACAATAATGTCATCAGTAGCTTTGCTCAGGATCAGTCTGGCAACCTATGGGTAAGCACAGAAGGTGGTGGCTTAAACTATCTAAATCAAGGCAATACTACATTTAGATCATTTAAAAACATACCTGAAAATCAAAATTCTTTAAGTTCAAATCTAGTTAAGAAAATACTTTTAGATAAAACACAAAAATTATGGGCTGCAACACATGGTGGAGGTTTAAATGTATTAGATATAGATAAGAAAGCTTTTAAACATTACAATTTCGGTTCAAAAACAATAGAACAGGTGGATGAAATCCGTGCTATAATAGAAGATACTGACTCCCGGTTATGGGTAGCAACACATTTAAACGGGATCAGTGTTTCAAATCCGGAAAAGACAAAATTTAATTTCCTGAAGAGATTAAGTCAACAATTAGAAGGCCGGAATGTAATTAGCTTAATACAAGCTAAAAATCAGCAAATATATTTTGGAACTTCAAACGGCCTGTATATTTACAACCCAAAAAGGGCTGAGTTTTATACATTAAAAAATCAAAGAACAAACCAGCCCATTACTTTGTATATTAACTGTATTGCAGAGACCAAACAGAACAACATTTACTTCGGCACCAATTATAATGGCTTGTATTACTATGATCAACATAAAAACAAACTCCTTAACTATACTATAAAGAATGGGTTGCCGAATAATAACATTATGGCCATTCTGGAGGATGACAATGGCTATTTATGGATTAGTACTGCTAATGGCCTATCTATGTTTAACCCAGTATCAAAAACCTTTAAAAACTACACCATAGCTGATGGTCTTGCTGGTAATGAATTTAACTTGAATGCTGCATTTAAAAACCAGAATGGTGAAATGTTTTTTGGAGGATACAAAGGTTTTATCAGCTTTTACCCTGATCAAATTCAAACCAATTCAAAGCCTTCTCAAATTGTTGCAACAGATTTACAGCGCTTTGATCAATCTGTTCAGATTAATCAAAAGGATGGCTTGCTAAAGAAGAACATCTACTTTACAAACGAAATAGTTTTCGATAATAGTGAAAACACTTTTAGCTTAAGTTTTGCGCTCCTCAATTTCATAAAACCTAATAAAAATCATTATCTGTATAAACTTGAAGGTTTTGAAAAAAACTGGAACCATGTAAGTATACCAAAAGCGACATATACCAATTTGCCAGAGGGCAATTATACTTTTTTAGCTAAAGGCATTAATAACGATGGTGTACAAAGTGACAATACACTAAAAATCAAGATTGTGATAAACCCTCCGTTTTATCGAACCTGGTGGGCCTATCTATTTTATACTTGTGTAATTAGTGCTATCGTTGTATTGATTATACGATACCTCCTGATTAGAGCCGTTCTGAAAAAGGAGAAAGAGATCAATGCTCATAAGTTGGCCTTTTTTACCAATATTTCACATGAAATACGTACTCCACTTACTTTAATCGTTGGACCATTAGAAAAGCTGATTGAAGACACCCAGGATGAACAGCAAACGAATAAAGCTTTACAATCCATGAAGAACAATGCAGATCGGCTGATGAAGCTGGTTACAGAGTTGTTAGACTTTAGAAAGGTACAGAGTGGAAAAATGAAATTACAGGTAAATAATGTTAATATAGTGAAATTTTGTAAAGAAATTTTCCTGGCCTTTCAGCAAATGGCTACCATCAAAAACATTCATTACACTTTCAATTCGGATAAGGAAGAAATCTTTCTCTACTTTGACCTGATACAATTAGAAAAAGTGATGTTTAACCTTATATCTAATGCGCTGAAATTTAGTAAAGAGGGAGCAAACGTATTGATAAACGTACAAGAGGAAAGTAATTGTGTTAAAATTAATGTATCCAATGAAGGAGAAGGTATAGCTCCTGATAGTCAGGCTAATTTATTTAATGATTTTTATCAAGCTAAGCCAAGTGTAAATATCGGCACTGGTTTAGGACTTTCTTTTTCTAAGCGTATCGTTGAACTTCATAGCGGCACAATTGGTTTCGAGAGTAATCCTATGTTAAATGGAAAGCCATACCTTACCACCTTTACTGTCGGATTAAAAAAAGGAAAGGAACATTTTAAATCTGAAGACTTTGTTATAGAAGCCCCTATTTACTACAAAGAGACTTCGACCGATTTGGATTTGGAATCAACTAAAGCTGATCTGGCAGAGGCAACTGAGGGTAATAAACGATATACCGTATTATTAGTGGAAGATAATGATGAAATCAGGTCATTTATCAAAAGGTCTCTGTTGAAAACATATCAAATTATTGAATCCAAAGATGGACAGAATGGTTGGGAAACTGCAATTAATCAAATCCCAGATTTGATCATTAGTGATATTATGATGCCCGTTATGGATGGCTTAGAATTATGCAGGAAATTAAAAAGTGATGAAAGAACAAGCCATATCCCAGTTATTCTATTAACGGCAAGGTCTTCTTATATTCATCAAATAAACGGGTTGGAAACCGGAGCGGATGCTTATGTCATTAAGCCATTTAATATAAAAATGCTTCAACTTAATGTACATAATTTACTTGTTGCACGAGAAAACATACGAAATAGGTTTGCACAAGTTGTTAGATTAGAACCTAAGAAACTTTTCATCAATACTTCAGAACAAAACTTTTTGGCTAAAATTATGCAGATCATAGAGGATGAAATGGAAAATGTAGATTTTGATGTTCCTACTTTATCCTCTAAAATTGGTATGAGTCAGCCTGTTCTATATAAAAAGATACGTGCGCTTACAAATCTTTCGGTAAATGAGTTTATCAAATCAATGCGTTTAAAAAGAGCTGCCCAGTTATTAGAATCAGGGAATGAAAGTATAGCTGAAATTGCCTTCAAAGTAGGCTTTAGTGACAGGAAATATTTTAGTATGGAGTTTAAAAAACAATTCGGAAAAACTCCAAGTGAATTTCGATAGATTTCGTTTCCTCTGCTCCTCTTCCGCTTGTTTAACCTCATCTTTTTCAGATAGGGGCTCATCTGTTTTTAGTTTCTCTTTTCTTTGTGGAGATAACTTCCCTCCTTTATTTGAACTTTGACCGGATACTTTTTGCTTTTTCATCATTAGTATAATTTAACTAAATAAAACCTTAAGTATTTAAAGAACATCAATTATGGGAAATTGATTCGAATTCATAAAAAAATGACAAACATGCTTAACAAAAGAATGAATTCTCTGATTTTTTTTAAATTCAATTTTATATAAAGAAATAAGTTACTTTATTATCTTTGAATATGAAATTAACTGCACTTATACTCTCAACTTGCTTTTGCATGGCTATCACAAAAGCCACTCTTGCTCAAAATGATTATATAATAACCCTTAAAAATGATACATTAAGAGGCGAAATAACCAAATCCTTTTTTGGTAATCATAGATTTAAACAATCAGATCAATCAAAACGCATAACAATTACAGAAAAGAATACTAAGCGTTATTATATCTCTTCTGATAATAAAGAACCGCAAACCTTTGAAGCTAGAGTTCTACCAAAAAAATCAAAGCCTGTCTTTTTAGAATTGCACGAACAAGGTGAGATTCAGTTATATGAACTGATAACTAATGCTCCTACTCAGAATGGTGGTTCTATAACCACTACTTCCTGGTATGCCAGCAAAGGTAATGGTCCTTTGTTCAGCATAAAAACAAGTGGCCTTTCATTTTCCCGTGCCGACAAGGAGAATAGCGTTGAACAGTTACTCAGCGACAATCCAGCATTATGGGCAAACTTTAAAGCAGAAAAAAGTTTCAGCTTTAAAGTGCTTAGAAAATATATCAACCTGTACAATCAGGAAAAATTAAAGACTACTACTTCTAAATAAACTGCCTTACTTATATGAACACAAAGTATTATATTTTATAATAGCAGCACTTTTTAGTGCAATAATTATGCTTAATGGATGTGAAAAGCCAGAATGCCCTGATGGTATGCACAGGGTAACTGTTGGAGACAAAAGCATATGTGTTCCTGATGATTTAGGCAGAGAATGGTACTGTTATTTTATTAAAATAACAGTCTCAACTTTACGCTGTCCATAATGATCATACTTTTTGTTGTCAGTCGGGTAATTAACAATACCGTTAAATGGCTGCCCATTAACCCACATCATTGTCGATCCACCACCATCAATATTCATCGCAGATTTTGGATTGAAATAACGAGTTAAAAAGGAAGTAAGTTCTTTAGCAGACATTCCCAAGGCATTCTTATTTCTTCCATCAACTGTAATCAATAACAAAGTGCCTTCTTTTGTAACAGCAATAGCCGTTCTTGGATGTCGCACTCCCTGGTGTTTCAAATAATGTTCATAATGTAACTTTTTAATATTGATACCAGTGGTATCTGCAAAAGTTAAACCAACAGGTTTAAAATTGTCTACAAGCATTGGCGCTCCTGTCATAATATTTTCAGACTTTATGCCAGCAAAGTTTTCAGGAGAAAACCGGATATCAAACTCCCTCCCTTGATCATCGAAAGTAAACATTCCCTGATGTTTCCACCAATAAATACTGCTCTTAGGAACTTTGACCTGCTGAATATCTCTCCCTTTTAAGCGTAAGTGCATATAGTCTGCAGAGTCCTTTTTCTCAATAAAATAGGTTGCATTTATACCTGCTATCGCTCCTTTAACCCTATTTGCAAATACAGACAAGGAATCCTTTTCTTTTTTATATTCAAAAACCATCTCACCTAATCCTGCTTTCGGATTAAAGCTAATCACATTAACATTCTGATTGGCGAATTGCTTATCAGTCTTACTATTGTATTTATACCAAACTACATCTTTCCTTAAAGTATCTATAGTCCATCCGGTTGTTTCCAACAATACTTTTTGAGGTATTGATTTCTGTATGCTACACCCTAAAAACAGTACACAAGTTGATGTTATTATTAATGATTTCAGTTTCAAAGTATGTTATTTTATAAATTTAATATTCATTATTTCTGCAAGTTGCTTACCTATTGTTTCAGATATCCTCATATATCCTAAATCAGTCAGATGTGTCCCATCAACAGTAGCATCATGGTCATCTCCCATCAAATCTTCCGATTTGATATAGTAAATATTCTTATTCCCTTCAGCAAGTAGTTTATTATATGTCTTTTTGAACTCTCCATTTTGCTGCTCTATTCTATCTTTCATTACCGAATTCCAATTGCTAATCTCCCTTCTTACACTTTCTACCATCACTATCGGTACTTCTGGTTTCAACTTTCTTAAACGGGAAACTAATGGATAGGATCTTTCTTTCACTTCATGAGGAAGTGCATTTGGTACACAATCTAAAACATAAACTTCTGCAGGTATTTTAGCAAGAATATCCGCAATCTCAATTTCCATCTTCCCACTACCACTAAAACCTAAGTTGAGAAAATCAATTTTCATCTTTCTGGATAATATGGAAGGATAAGCCATTCCAGGCCTGGAAGCAGCTATTCCTTGCGTTATACTCGAACCATAAATCGCTACCTTTCTTGTAGGTAAATTTGCAGCATCCCCAGAAAAAATCTGTGCATCTTTAAAAACACCAACCTCTATATCCTTTACTTCCGAGTATATTGGTAGAAAAATACGATAATTCCTTAACTGACCATCCAGGTTCTCAACAAGTAATACACTATTATCTGTACCTGTTGGCCTTGCAGATGAAACATATTGCCAATTTTTCCCATTCCAACAATATAAATCTAATCCATTTACACCTACTGAAGACATATTCCACATCGTATTCAGCTTATCCAATTTCCAATTCAACTTAATACTTTTTGAATTTGTTTTGAATGCGATATTCATCCCTGCTGAATACTTTGAAAATCTTCGCACCAGATCTGGTAAAAGCTTAACATCCACTGAATCTATACGATGATAATTTGTTTTGTCAGCTGATGTCCTTCCTAAAACTGTAAGTTCATGCCCTTTTATAAAGGTAAAATTATCCTGTGCAAGGATGGGAAATGGATTAAATAGAAAAGCTAATACGATGTATTTATAAAGTTTCATTATGTTTATTTTCTCTTGAAATTAAAAGAAGTAATATTCGACAAAATAGAAATTATTAAGCAAATATTACTTCTAATAATTAAAAATGATTATTACTCTATTGCAGCTCCCATAGCACTTTTACTAACTCTGCTTTTATTATTCTGGTCTATTAAATAATATGATTTATTTAAGTTCAGATTATTGAATAGAATCTCTAACTGCAGGTTAGTCATACCATTAATATGCGCAGCCGAATTGTTAGTTAGCAGTGGTGCAGATGCCCCTAAAGCCCCATAATTTGCAAATGGTTTAATCAGATTTGTAGGATCTACGCTTGTACTAAGCTTGTTCCCATTATAATCGAATACATCTGAACCAAGTATTGAAGACTGGTACTTGATATCAGCGCCCGAACTCTGGTTATCACCATTGTTAATCACTACCGAATTGTAAACATTAATTGGTCTTGAAGCAGTACTGGTTAAACCATTACCACTAGTTCCTGTTCCTCCAATATTATTTGCCACAGTTGAATTGATTAAGTTAATTTCACTGCTAGCTTCATTAGTTCTTAAACCAGCAGCAGTTCCATTACTGGTGTTACCATATATCGTACTATTTACAATATAGAAAATAGAGTTTTTACGCGCATATACAGCAGTAGAATTGGTATTGGTATGGTTTTGAGCAATTGTTGAATTATAAATATAATTGTAAGTAGGTTTTGTACCACTGTGTATCGCATATACACCTCCTGCAACTCCTGTAGCTGTATTATTACTTATTTCTGAATTGAATAAATAAAGCGTTGAACCATCATTCCAAATACCACCTCCATTACCTGTAACCGTATTAGTTACAACTTTAGAACTATTTAAGGTAAGTATTGCATCATCTTTCATATAAATTCCACCACAATTTGCATTGGAATTGTTTTCTGAAACGATACAGTTATTTAGCTCCACTGTAGACTTGCCAATGATGATACCACCAGCATAATTACGGGCAAAAGTGATTCCGTTTATTGTTAAAGAACTTGCAGTTGCTGATGCATTTCCTTTTGTAACGGTTACCCCATTAATACTAACCTTTAGATCTGGTATTTTAGCAGCACATATCAGCATGACATGGTAAGCCATACTATTTCCAGACAATATAGTTTTATTTGTTTCTGGTGTAGCTACGCTACCACTGGTTGCATTGGCTGGATAACCACCTATTATTTTTACGTTTTTGCTAATCTCAAAAGATATATCAGCCGCAGCACCACCAGTTACAGGAGTACTCGGTACATAGACTCCTGCTGCAACATGTATAATATCTCCCTCATCAGATATGGAAAGTGCTTTATGCAAGGTGGTTGCGTTATTCCAGGAAAGTCCGTCGTTAGTCTCTGAGCCCGTTGTTTTCACATAAAACTCGTTAACAACAACAGGAACAGGCAGTCCTGCATCTTGTGTTATGGTGATTATTTGCTTTGTTGAATCGTCAATGTATAAAGTTAATGTGCCTGTTCTATTTTCAAGCAGGGCATTCTTTGCAATGGTAACCTTAGCCTTACCGCTCTTTAACCCACTCCCCTCTACAATCGTAATCCAACTTGTATTAGAAATCATACGCCAGGGCAAATTCGACTCAACGTTAATTTCAATTGTACTACTTCCGTTAGCTACCGTCATCATTTCACTGTCAGTTGATAATTTAGGTGTTTCCGGGACAAAGCTTTCCCTATCTATTTTTCTACACGACAATAAACTAATCATTGCCAGTAGAACATATATATATTTAATCATGTCAATACTTTTATTAATGTGTTTTTGATATTATAAGCAAGCCATTGGAAACAGCTCTTTCTTCACCTCCATTATCCCATGGCCAATTCAACATTTTAAACCTTCCTTGATCGAATGCAGGAGTGTTTCTTACAAAGAATGTACTAGAACCGCCTCCGTCTAAATTCATAGCATTGTGTGCTCCAATAGCCTTAAAGCACTTCCCTAATTCCTGGTAGTCCATACCATTTGAATAATGATACCTACGACCATCCACAACAAGCATATAAACGGTATTCCCATCTTCAGAAACACCAATAGCTGTTCTTGGCTCCACCCCAGCCGCAGTAGATGGGATAACACCCGACGAAAGTACGATCACTCTACCACCTAATGCTTCTTTTAAACTACTTTTAACTGTAGTATAAAGTGCCTCGTTGCCAATAATAGCTTTCCCATTATTCTGAATTCCAAAGAAATTATTAGCGGAACTGGCAAATGTGGATTTTAAAACCAGCCCTTCTTTGTGTAATACACCTTGAGGTACGCCTGTATCCCCATCAAAAAAATCTCCATTTGTTCCTGCCCAAACCTTATGCCCTGTATAATCTCTTAACGGAGCTTGGGCAGTCATTCTCTGACGACCATAAGTTGCTGAATTATTAGCTGTAGAAATTTCTATATTAAGATCTTGATTTGTTAAATCAACCTGAAATATAAAAACCCTCATTGGATATCCTTTAGTTCCTAAATAAGAAAACTCTGTAGCAGTTAATCCGGGAACAATCTGATATGCTGTATCTTTGAATACTTTAGCTACTAAATCGGTACCATTGACCATTTTTTGTCCTATTGTTGTAGTTGCTATAGGCTCAAATTTCTCATAAGGCTCTATATACGAATCACTTTTACTACAAGATGCAAATAACATCAAGGTGGCGATATATAGATATTTGAATATTTTAGTTTTCATGTCTTCGTTTTAATAACCTGGATTAGGTGTTAGATTAGTATTATTTTGTAACTCACGCCCTGGGATAGGTAAAACGGTTTGATAGTTTAATATATTTAAAGTTGAAATCGCTTTACCTGTCCTTACGAGGTCATAATAGCGAAGGTTTTCTCCCAGAAACTCTAGTCTTCTTTCAGATAAAATAGCCATAAGGTAGTCTTCATCTGATGAAACAGAAACGGCTGATAGTCCTCTGGTCTGACGCAATTCATTTAATCGTCCGATGCCATTTATCCTGCCTTGAGCTTCAGCACTAATCAGATACATTTCAGCTATACGTGAAATAATTACCGGATCTCTTCCTGTTTGTCCGCTTGGGTATTTGTTTATACAATCTGTTCCTGAAATGTTAACTATAGAAATGGCCTTACGTTTATCTGGAGTACCAAAAGCAGATACCATAGTTGGAAATACTCTGTAATTACCCTGACCTTTATTTACATGTGCATAGGTATAAAACTGATCAGAAATATTATTTGTAGATTCTTCAGATAAATTTTCAAAGGCAAAAATCACTTCGGTATTTGATAACTTTCTAAATATTTTTTCAAACGTATCCAGTTTATATTTACCGCTCGTAATTAAAGACTCTGCCATAGATGCTGCGTCTTCTTTTTTTCCTTGACTTAACATTACACGAGCTTTTAAAGCTGTTACTGCATCTTTCGAAACATAGTAGTAATTTGTTGATCCGGCAAGAAGATCATTAGCTTTATTCAAATTATCTTCAATAAAGGCCCACACTTCAGTTTTAGGTTTTCTGCTTACTTTTTCTAAGGTATTCTCAGGTAAAACCGGAACGTCACCCCACCTGGCAATCAGGCAATAATATAAATAAGCTCTAAAGTAATATGCTTCGCCTAAGGCCAGATTTCTTATAGATGAATTCTCAAATTTTTGGCATATAGAAATCACATTGTTTACTTGAAACAAAGCTTTATAATACCCATTCCAATTATTAGCAACAATTGAATTGAGTGGACTTAAGGTAGAATTGATCAGATCTATTGGGTTACCAGATGCAGTGTGCAAATCACCTCCCAACATGTCAAAAAGAATATAAGAATGTACACCTGGTTCATTTTGCATATCATTATACATTCCTAAACGAAGTGCTGGTAAATCTTTTTCTGTGATCGCTTCCGGAGACACTCCAGTACTTGGATACAAATCCAACTTACCAGAACAGGAACTTAAAACACAGATAAAAGTTGATATAATTATATAAAAATTAAGCTTTTTCATTGAAATTATGCTTGTAATGGTTTCATAAATTAAAAATTGATGTTTGTGCCAATACTAAACGTTCTTGGCTGGGGGTTATTCAATAAGTCGATACCTGAATAACGAGGATCTAAATTGGTATTCACCTCAGGATCCCATCCTGAATATCTGGTCCATAAAAACAAATTGTCTACCTGTCCATATACCCTTACATTTTTAATCTGGAATCCGTTAATGTTAAAAGCAGGAATTGAATAGCCCAACGTTACTGCTCTTAGCCTAATAAATGAACCGTCTTCTAAAAAGCGGGTAGAGTTTCTATTGTTATGAGATAAGGACAGGATACTTCTAGGATATACATTTGTAGATCCAGGTCCGGTCCATCTATTATCAATATACTCTTCTAGCTGGGCGAAAGTATGTCCAATTCTACCCAAACCTGTGGGTTTCCAAGCGGCATATACATTCTGTCCATACATGTATGTTGTAAGGATATCCAACTGGAAATTTTTGAACTTAAATGTATTATTCCATCCTCCGGTAAATTTCGGAGTAGATGAACCTGTAACGACTCTATCATTGTCGTTTATAATCCCGTTTTCATCAACATCGGCCCATCTGATATCTCCTGCTCTAACGCCTAAATCAAACTGTTCTTTAGGAACTTCACCATCATACTGATAAATTCCTTGTGCCTGGAATAAGTAATATGAACCAATATCTCTTCCTACCTGTAAAGCTCTATTATCACCAATGGAAATCGGTGCATCTCCATCAACTAAAGACAAGATCTTGTTCTTATTATGGGCAATATTGAAGCTAGAAGACCATGATAAATCTCCAATTTTCTGATTGTAAGAAATTCCCAATTCTACGCCTCTATTTTCCATAGACCCAATATTGCTCAATAAAGCAGTCATACCTGTAGTAGCATGAACAGGCATACTATACAATAGATCCGTAGTCTTTTTATAATAGGTATCAAAAGTAATATCAATTTTTCTGTTAAACAGTGACAAATCAAAGCCGAAATCATACTGATCTGCCTTTTCCCAGGTTAAATTCTGATTACCGAAGCTTGAAACTGAAATTCCACTTACGTTACCATAATTTTTACCACCAGAAATAAGGGGTAAATGAGAATAGTTACCTATACCTTCCTGATTTCCTGTTTTACCCCAGCTTGTACGTAATTTCAAATCAACATTTAATGATTGCATGAACTGCTCTTTGGACACATTCCATCCTACCGACAAGGATGGAAATACACCCCACCTGTTATCCTTGTTAAATTTAGATGATCCATCAGTCCTTACAGTTCCAGTAAAAATATATTTATCATCGTAAGCAAGAGTAGCCCTACCAAAATACGATTCCATAGCAAACTCACTTACTGAGCCATTGGCACTAAATATCTCAGAAGCAACAGAAATCACATTGAAAGAAGGAGAAGGAAATCCTCTGCCGTCAACTGCAATTGTTCTATAACTTTGCTGTTGAAAAGAGTGGCCTAAAACACCATTCAAAGAGAATTTATTGAACTTACCGTTATAATCAAGAACATTTTCGAACAGGTTGTTTGAAATAAACCTGGTATAGTCAACTAACCTGCCTACTCCAGTCCCATATGGATGCTTTTCATTATAATAAGTATAATCATAAGTATACCCCATATCTGTACTAAATGACGACCTAAAGCTGATGTTTTTTGAAAACTTCAACTTTCCATAAAAAGTTCCCAGATAACGGTAGTTGTCAACGTAAACATCTTGCTCATTCAATATTTGAATAGGATTGTGTCTAACTAATTCATCTGTTCCCCCCACATAATATTCTCCATTAGGTTTATATGGACGATCAAATGGGCGTTGCTCTATTGCTCTGGCAATGATTGTAGAGCCAAGTGTTGCTCCTGGCACCTGGTTATTACGTATAAAGTTCCCTTTATTATCAGCACCTATTTCTAGCCAATCAGTAAACTTATGGTTGATTTTTGTATTTAAGTTGACTTTCTTTAAGCTATTATTTTTTACAACTCCTTCCTGATCGGTAAGTCCTATTCCCACGAAATAATTTGTTTTCGCTGAGCCACCTAAAAATGATGCATTCGCGTTTTTAAAATAACCTTTTTGCAAAATCAAGCCTAACCAATCAGTGTCTGGCATATCATAAAAAGGATTCATTATTGGAGTCCTATATCCAGAATCACCAATTTTAAGGCCATACTGTTTGTTATAGTTTTCAGCACCTTCATTATATTGAAGTAAATACAGATCAGAACTGGCCAGCTTTAGTTTATTTTTATTAGCGAATTCGCTAAAACCAGTGCTTAGATCAAATCTTATCTGAGATTTACCTTCCTTACCTGATTTCGTGGTAATCAAAATCACTCCATTACTAGCTCTTGAACCATAAATTGCCCCAGATGCAGCATCTTTAAGCACTTCTATGGATTCTACATCAGCGTGATTAAGTACCGCCAATGGGCTATAGTTCTCTCCAAAATCAGTTAAAGAAAGATTTGAAGTATTGATAGGAACACCATCAACTACATACAATGGGTTATTTCCCGCAGTAATAGAAGAATAACCACGAATTGAAACACGCTCTGCTGAAGCCAGGTTACCGGAGCCCACAGATAAATTCACACCTGCAATGCGCCCCTCTAATAATCTTGTAACCGATGCTACTTGTCTAACATCTTCATCCTTTATCTTCAAACTTCCAATTGCACTGGTAACAAGTTCCTTTTTTTGACTTCCATACCCCACAACTACAATCTCATTTAAATCAGACTGAGCTGCCTTAAGTGTTATGTGTAAATCCTGATTGGCCTTTACCTCTATCTCTTTTGTTTCAAAACCGGTATAGCTAATGAGCAACACAGTACCCTCAGTTAAATTTTTCATTGAGAACCTACCTTGATTGTCAGTTACCGTTCCTATGTTTCCTGTTTTGGTTTTTACGGAAGCACCAGGTAAAGGTTCAGCTTTTTCATCTACCACCACTCCTTTAACATCGATAAGTATTTGCCGAAAAGAGCTTTCGTTTGTTTTTACAGTCCCCCTTTTGTTAACAATAATGGTATTTTCCTTTAGGAAATATTCGAATGGCTGATCTCGGAAAATCTCAGATAATGCATGTTTTAAATCTGCATTCTTCAACTTGAGGTTATCTATAGTTTTAGCATCCTTAATTTCATTGTACTTATAAAAGAGATAATATCCTGTCTGCTTTTCTATAGCTTTCAGCACTTTCTCTATAGGTACATTCTTGCCAGAATAACTGACTTTTTGGGAATAACTATGTGCACTTACTTGCAGTATGCCAATAGTTATCAAAAAAGCGATTAATTTCATTACCAAAAAAAATTTCGACGCGTGAGTTTTACTGTTTACTTCTATTGCTGGTGGAGAGTCTTCCACCGCTTTAAAAGCTTTTATATTTTTTCCTTTGTTTAGTGCATTGCACAGCATACTTTTGTAATGTTTAAGTTAAAGATTATTGATTCGCAATTGATAATTTCCAAGATTTGAACGGCCTTTTTAAGGCTTAAACGGGAGTGTTAGTCGCACTTCCGTTTATTGTTCCTGATAAGTTAAATTATATCCATAGGCTTTTTTTTATCCAACAATTAATTTTCTACCCACTAATTTGAATTTCACATTTCCATATTTTAATATTTCCAATACTTTTTTGATATCTTCATTTCTTTTGATTTTTCCAACCAATTCATCCTTTGGAATATCACCTCGGTATTCAATTTCAACATCATACCATCTGGAAATCTGACGCATTAAAGTTTGTATATCCACTCTTTCAAACTGAAAAAAGCCATCTTTCCAGGCTGTCTCCATTTTAACATCGGCATTTACTATGCGACCTTTTGCTCCATTAAAAAGAAACTGTTCTCCTGGTTTTAAAACCATTTTTTCATTCAGTTTCACAGATCCTTCAATCAATGTTGCTTTAAACTCAGAATCATCATCATAAGCATTAACATTAAACTCTGTGCCCAATACAGCTATTTCCTGTCCCTTACTTCTAACAATGAAAGGACGTACCTTATCTTTAGCTACTTTAAAGTAAGCTTCGCCTTTTAATGTAACTATACGCCTTCCATCTTTTATCAGATTCGGGGTATAAGTTAAACTGGAAGCAGCATTCAAAACCACTGAAGAACCATCTGGTAAATGAATCTGGTAAGTTTCTCCATTTGCAGTTGATAAGGTATTTAGCTTATTGTTTGCCTTATCCTGATGTACAATCTCATAAATTAATTGCCCTTCAGCTGTTTTGCTGACAGATACCCCTGCTTCTTTTGCCAATTCCCCATTTGTAACATCAGACAACCTGATTTTTTTTCCATTAGCCAAAGTAAGAGTTGCCCCTTGTTTACCTGGGACAATTTTATCGGTATTGGTAACAAAATCATTTTGGTCTTGATTACGAGCAGCAGAATAATAGAACATGCCAATGCCAACGATAATTGTTGCAATTGCGGCTGCAATTCCGATACGTCGCCATAAGTTAACAACGGTTCTTGTAGTTCTCTTATCGTCATATTGAAATATATGGTCAAGAATATTGTTTTGCTTCTTTTCAGATAGTCCATCCTGAGCTATAACGATATTACTCATAGCATCAGGAATCTGAGTATTAATCTGCTCTTTATACAATGGATCTAGAACATACTCCCATAACTCGTCTTTGTCAGTGTCAGAGATATCCTGATTAAAGTAATATTCAAGAAGCTCATCAAGCCTTGCTCTTGATTTTTTCATTAGGTATATATTTGATTTAGTTATAAAGCATAAATCTGCCTCATTTAATTGTATTGACACAAAACTCAATTCACCGGGGTAGGTGCTTTTTTACTTTTCATCAAAATAAAACATAACAAACTGTATATCAATAACATTATTTAAAAAGAACCGCAATAAAAAATGGATATGCGCCAGCGTGTTTTATAAAATGTTCACGTATTTTTCTTAATGCAAGTTTCATGTGCGAATGAACAGTTTGTGGAGATATATCCATTTTTTCCGCAGCGTCTTCATACCGATATCCCTTTTCATGACACAAGTTATAAACCATACGTTGTTGAGGAGAAAGCTGTTTTAGTGCTTCATTTAAAAGCTTAGTTGCATCATTATGATTAATTTTTTCAACTGTAGAATTATCAGTCTCAGCAGAATTTATCTTTAGTTTTTCAGTTGATTTTGCCCTTTGTGCTAATTGTC
This sequence comes from Pedobacter sp. ASV1-7, assembly GCF_040203335.1. Classification (NCBI taxonomy): domain Bacteria; kingdom Pseudomonadati; phylum Bacteroidota; class Sphingobacteriia; order Sphingobacteriales; family Sphingobacteriaceae; genus Pedobacter; species Pedobacter sp. ASV1-7. Next base: position 533,499 of record NZ_JBEHBV010000002.1, read on the forward strand.
GCAATACATTAAAAGAATGGTTTCGTACAACCCTGTTTAAGTAAGCGCCAAAACTCTCAATAACAATTAGCTGCTCACGATCAAGCCATATTTTAAGGAATATATCCTGTACTATTTCCGTGGCTAATTCTTCAGAGTGTGTTAGTTTTCTTCCAGAAAAATATACAAAGCGCTGATAATGTTTAAACAATATTGTAAACGCATACTGATCACCTCCGGCTATACTTGCCAGTAACTCTTTTTCATTATCAATGGCCTTATCAAACATATCAATAAGCACTATGAAGCATAATTAACAATTAGTTTGGTGCAATGATACTTTTTTTTTCCTAAAGGGCTATATTAAGTAATTAATATCTATGAGTTAAAATAAAACGAAGACGGTTCTTCTAATAATATTATGAAACTATGCAAGTCAAAATATAATGTATCAGAGCAGCTAATAAACCTGTAGCTGGAATGGTCAATATCCATGCATACATTATAGGGATAGTCACACCCCAGCGCACAGCCGAAATTCTCCTGATTGCCCCTACACCTATGATGGCACCAGTAATGGTATGAGTTGTACTTACAGGAATCCCAAGCATACTTGTAGAAAAAAGAGTAATAGCTCCCGAAGTTTCTGCGCTAAATCCTTCAAATGGTTTTAAATGAGTTATTTTCGATCCCATTGTTTTAACGATACGCCAACCTCCAAGTAATGTACCTATCGCCATTGCGGTGTGACAAGATATAACTACCCAAAATGGTATCGGCGCACTTTGATCTAATTCTCCTGAAGCAATTAAGGCCACAGCGATTATACCCATTATTTTCTGTGCATCATTTGCGCCATGTCCAATGCTAAAAGCCGCCGCAGAAAGCAATTGAAGTTTTTTAAAATGTTTGCTTACAGTTCCCCGGTTAGAGTTTCTGCAAATCCACATCACCACAATAGATATTATAGTAGCTACCAACATCCCAATTATAGGAGCTAAGAAAATAAACATGATAATCTTTAAAACAGCACTATAAATTACCGCATTAAAACCAGCTCCAGCTATTGCAGCTCCAACAAAACCGCCAATTAAAGTATGGGAAGAACTGGAGGGGAGTCCAAAAAACCAAGTGGCCAAATTCCATAAAATAGCTGCAAGTAGTCCTGCTATCAAAACATTCATCGTTACAACATCAGGATGAACAATCCCCTTAGCAATTGTATTTGCTACATGAAGTTTGAAAATCAAATATGAAATAAAATTAAAAAAGGCTGCCCATAAGACAGCCAACCGAGGTGATAAGACCCTGGTTCCGACAATTGTTGCTATAGAATTAGCTGCATCGTGAAAACCATTGATGATATCAAAGAGTAAGGCTAATCCAATAACTATAATAAGTATGGTCATACCGCATCCTCCTCTCCACAAAAAACACTGTGCACAAGACACTTAAAGTTACGAATAATAAAAATATTTCTTCTCTAAGATTTAATTGCCGATAGCCAAGCCTCTGCCATTAATTGTGAACCTGCAATTGTTGGATGGACGCCATCTCTTGTCCAATAAACACCAGGCGCAGATTGCTGTGCTTTGTCAAAAACCTTTTGATAAGGAATAAATACAGCATCAAACGAACGGCCAAGCTCAGCCACCACCTTTTGATAATCTTTAAATTCAGTATCCCAAAATTCATGCTTTCCTTTTATACCTGTAACACCAAAAGGCTCGCCTATTATAAGCTTTGTATCAGGAAGGTTTTGCCTCGTCTTATCTAATAAAATCTGGTAATTTTCTCTGAACGATTTTAAAGTACCTTGCACACCATTGTTCTTTACCCAGAAATCATTAACACCAACCAGAATACTTAAAACACTAGGTTTTAAATCAATAATATCACGTTCCCAACGCTCTATTAGATGAAAAGTCTTATGTCCACTAATACCTCTGTTATAAATCTTCAGCCCTTTCCCCGGGTGATGATAAAGTAATTGAGAAGTAGACAAAAAAGCATATCCTGTTCCCATTGCTGGTCCATCATTAAACCTCAACTCTTCTCTTTTCCTGTAAGAATCTGTAATTGAATCTCCCTGAAACAGGATAATATCACCTTCCTTTAAGGATATTTTTTTATCAACATTTCCTATTGCAGCTTTTACAATTTCCGGGATACTTAACGAAAATGTACCTGCAAGAGCTGCATATTTAATAAAGCCCCGGCGATTTGTATTTAGATTATTTTCCATACGTATAAAAACCTATATTATTTCTTTAACAACTTAGATTCCAGCCAGGAGAACCATATTTTGGATTGATCAGGACTAACAACATGTGCAATCTCCGGGAAAATGAACAGTTCTTTTGGCGCCTTAATATTATTGTAAGCAGCATAAATAGAAGTTGGTGGCGTTACCTCATCATTATACCCCCAGGAATAAATACCCGGCACCTGAACAAGCTTGGCAAAATTCGCTACATCATAATATCCTGAAGTAGTAATTTTATCCTTAGTAGCAGCTAAATTTTTAGTCGAATTGGCAAACATATTTGGCCAGCCAGCAGCCCTTCCATTTAAATATCCAGTTAAATCACACATAGCCGGACAAAAAGCAAGTAAATATTTTACCCTCTTATCTAATGCTGTAGTTACAATTGAAAGTGCACCACCCTGACTAGATCCTGCAACAGCCAGATTCTGTCCATCAAATTGAGGCAGACTGTAAATAAAATCCAGAGACTTTACACATCCCATAAAAACTCTTCTAAAATAATAACTATTCCTGCTGTCCAAATTAAAATATGGATATCCTCCTAAAGCCCCCTTATATAGATTGTCATAAACATCACCTTTCATATTTACAGGAATGCCATGGATTCCTATTTCTAGAGTAATCAATCCTTTTGAAGCAAATGCAGGATTACCATTATGTGCTCTGACGCCTGCACCAGGAAAACGGACCACTGCTGGATATTTACCTTCCTTTTTAGGTACGCATAAAATACCATAAATTCTGGAACCCAGTTGATGGTTCTGGAAACTAATATGATACACATTAACAACATCATTACTCCTATCAGCTAAAAGCTCCATCTTAGCATCAAGTGGTATTTTAGCAGCCATAGCCTTCTCATTATTCCAAAAGTGTATAAAATCTGTTGGTGTTATACTCGTCGTTACTATTTTATCCGGGTCAAAACCCACTGTAGAAATCCCCCTATATAACTTACCTTCATATTCACAGGTTACCACACACCGTAAAAACCCAGGTTGTTCCATTGTACCACCACTAATTTTCAGGCTGCCATCTTTAAGATCATCTGTTCCTTTAAGTACTGGCAACATTTTTTCCGGTCCCACCTCATAGTTTACCTTGACGTTTCTTAACACTGTACCATTTTGACTAACTGTTACAGTAAATACCACAGGCTCTTTTACTTTATAAAGCTGATCTTTATGATCAGCACTCACATTAATTACTACACCTGCTGGTACCGCCTGTCCATAACAAACAAATGATATACAAGCGAACAGACATACTGCAATTACAATTTTTTTAAGGATCGATTTTAAATATTTCTTCATATTATGTTAAATTATTAATTGTCAATTTTTAGGGAGTATAACTCCACAAATCTTTACCATCTCTAAAATAAAGGATACCCTGTTTATCCATAGAGACAAAAAATGCTGGTTTTTCTGAGACTATTACAACTTTTTTGCTTTGAGGATCAATTTGAAACAATCTCCCATTACCGGTTCCAAAGACTTTTCCTGAAGGATGTATAACCAGATTAACATCTCGCCAAACAGCACTATTTTTCTGTTGAACTGTTAACTCAAATAATTTATAACTGGCAATAACTTTACGAAGCGGAGCATTCAGTACAAACAAAACACCATCTGCTACGCCCCACAAATTACCATCCGGACCTTTAATCAGACAAGTAATTGCTTTTGCACCTGGTACCGGAACAAGCTCAAATGTTTTAACTTTTCTCTGCGGATCCCAGCCAAATAATTTCGCTTCATTTACTTCAGGTTTAATTCCTAAACCACCCCAGACTGACGTTCCTGCAATAATCTCTTTCTCGTGATAGATCATACTAACTAAAGATAGCTTTGGAACAAGCCCTTCATAGGCAATCAGTTTATCAGTTTTAGGATCATATTCAATTAAAGCCCCTCCAAGTCTTCCATAATCGGGTACAGTACCAAAAAACATTTGATCAGACTCTGGTATACCGGTACCACAAAATGGACGATCCTGACCTTCAATATGTCCTAATAATTTAGGATTCCCTTCTTTAAGGTCCCATGGCTTACGAGTATCATATTTGTAAAATTTACCTTTTGGATAAATGCCAAAATACATATCGCTTCCATTCAAAGTAATACTTTCTGACTGATGCAAACCAAAATAACGTTGTGTTTTACCTGTCTTAGGGTCATACGTAGCATTACTGCCGACCAAATACCCTCCCGTCCAGATTCTACCGTCAGGACCTGTTTTCGTGATATTTATTCCAATAGGTTGTGGAGGAAGCATCAAATCTTTTGTAACGGTTTTTCCAGATATTGGGTCGTATTGAATCACATCACCATCTGAATTCAATAGATACAATTTTTTATCCTTCCCCCATTTCATATTCATTGCTCTACTGGTTTTCACTAATAATTGTGGGCTAACGGTAGGCTTTAAAACATCATGGGCAATCAAACTACTGCTATCGGTATAGTATACCTTTTGATCGTAAGGAGACTTAACAACACCTTTAACCATAATTATCTTAGGAATTTCGGCATCAAAAGTCTTTTTGTCCAGATTATATACCAATGTTTTGTGCTGATCGGGTAAATTGGCAAAGAGCCTATCGCCACCATTTAATCCTTTCACAATTCCCATATCATATACAAAACCAGGCAATCCTCTGTATTTCCCGGGTAATATCTCCCTTTTTTGCCCTGTTGCCACATCTATTTCAACCAGGTAACTATGTGAGCCTATACCTGCAAAAAGCTTACTTGTTTTTTCATGATAGGCAATACCGTGTACATAATTTTCGGATGGGACAATGGGTCCATTGCAAACATCCTTAAACCCATCGCTTGGATGATAACGAAATATCCTGCAACCAGGATAAGTTGCTCCGAATATCTCTCCATTTTTTCCAGGTGTAACAGCAAACAAATAGGTTTCAGAGGAAAGTGGTTTCCCAAGATCTTCTATTTTCTGGCTTCCGGGACGGTGTTTAGCCAGTCGCCCACCTGCAGATCCTGCAATATAAAGCCAACCATCAGAAGATACTGTAATGTCCCAGGCACCATCCATCCGCTCTAGAGGTAAATTAACCATTAAAGAAGATTTAGTTAAGTTATACCCCAGCAAATACCCCGGTTTACCTCTTAGTACCGTATACACCCATTCATTACCATCGTCATCTTCTGTAAACACACTTCCTTCCAGCCATTTCTCAGCAACCTGAACACCTAAATTTTTAAACTTACCTGTATACTTCAATGTATCTTCAGATAATGAAGTTGCTTTTCCAAATACTGGCTTTATCAATAGAAAAAGCAATAAAAGGATATAATATTTATAAAATTTCATATTGCCATAAGTTAATGCCATTCCTAAAATAGAACCTCCCTTGCTGATCCATACATAATGAATGTGCAGCAATTCCTAACGGAATCATCGTTACTTCTTTACTAGACGGATCTATTTTAAAAAACTTTCCTCCAGCAGTTCCATACACATTTCCAGATGGATGTAAAACAAGGAATGCATCACGCCATACAGGCTTCTTTTTTACTTCTTCAGGAACTTCAAATACTTTTTTAGAAGTTCTGACTGTGTTACTTACCGGATCAAAAATAAAACATACTCCATCGGCCATACCCCATACCATACCATCAGGTCCATTTATTAACCCAGTAATAGCCTTTGCTTCTGGTACAGGAACTAGTTCAAATGTCTTTATCTTTCTAACAGGATCCCAACCGAACAAACTGGCTTCTTTAGCTATTGGCACAGCGCCTAAACCACCCCATACAGAGGTTCCTCCCAATACTGAACCATTTGCATAAACCAGACTTACTATCGATGAATTAGGCATAACATTAAAATAGGGAGTCATTTTACCCTCCTTAATATCATACGCAGCTAAAGCCCCGCCTAATAATCCATATCCCGGAACTGTACCAAAATAGAGCTGACGATGTTCTGCAACATTTACACCTCCAAATGGACGATCTTGCCCTTTAATCTGGCCGATCTTCTTAGGATTTCCCTTTTCTAAAGACCAGGGTAAGGTGGTATTATATACATAAAATTCTGCACGCGTATAAGTCCCAAAATAGATATTTTCGTCTTGTATAGTAATACCTTCAGGTTGATGTAAACCAGGGTAACTGGTTATAGTTTTAGATTCAGGATTATAAGCAGCGTTGTTTCCTGTCAGGTATCCTCCTGTCCATATTTGCCCATCTGGTCCCGCTGCAACGGCTATCAAACCAATAGGTTGTGCAGGAACATCAATAGGAATGGATTTACTTTCACCTGTTTTTATATTGCACCTTAATAACTCGGCTTCAGCATTAAGTATCAACAATTCCGAATGATTCAACCATTTTGTAGCAAGTGCTTTTTTAGCGACACCTACTTTTTGGGGTTTGGACACTGGCTTAGTTAAATCTAAAGCATAAAGATCGGTCCATCCAGCGCTATAATAGACCTTTTCATCAGTTAAAGATTTTAAAGCCGATTTTACCATTACAGACCGTTGTATATCTTCTTCAAAAGTTTCTGTTTTTAGATTGTAAACTACAGTTTTCCCTAAATCTGGCAAGTTTGCAAGTAGCAGGTCAGCACCGTCTACATCATTTATAATTTTCATATCATAAACAAAACCCGAACCACCTCGATATTGATCAGGCAGAATTTCCTTCCGTTCTCCTGTTCTCGGATTGACCTCCACTAAATAACTTCTGGAGCCAATTCCTGCATATAACTTATCTGTTTTTTCATGATAAGCCAGTCCATGAACATATTGCTCACCTGCTTTAATGGCTCCCGCGCCGATATCTTTAAAACCATCCTTCGGATGATATCGAAATATCCGGCAACCTGGATAAGTAGCCCCAAATATTTCACCATTCTTACCCGATGCTAGTGCAAAAAGATAAGTTTCAGAAATTAATGGCTTTCCTAAATCTTCTATTTGCTGGCTACCAGGCCAATGCCTGGCCAGTCGACCTCCAGCAGAACCAGCAATATATAACCAGCCATCTGAAGACATACCTATATCCCAGGCACCATCCATTTTAATCAATGGCAATTTCACCTTAAGCTCGTAGTTAACTAAATCGTAGCCTAACAAATATCCTGGCGAGCCACGTACCACAGTGTAGAGCCAATCCTTACCTTTCTCGTCTTTCAAAAAAAGGCTGCCCTCAAGGTATTTTTCCTTAACCTGTGGTCCAAGGTTTACAAGCTTGCCAGGTAAATTTTGCGAGACAGCCAGGAAGGGCATGATCAATAATAATAGTATAAAACGGCTCCTTAACATCATTTTCATCTTTAAATTTCTAATAAATTATAACCAATCTGGATTTTGAACCAATGACTTATTAATTCCAATCTCATTTGCAGGTATAGGAAATAGCAGGTTCTTTTCTGCTACATTCTTAAAAGCCAGACTCATAAAACCTGTAGGACTATCTACAAGCATATCAGCCAATACACTTTTCATAGTCGTAATAAATATCCCCCATCGGATAAGGTCTTGTTTACGAAGTGCTTCAAAACATAGTTCTCTAGCCCTCTCATCCTGAATACTCTCCATAAATTTTTGCTGAGAGACATAATCTGCAGGTGCTAAATCAGCCGTAGTAATATCGGTTAAAGTTGCAGTTGCAACCGCTCCTGTGCCTGCACCCGAAAAAGTAATAATTGGCGGAGTGCTGAACCTATTACCACCATTTGTAATATTAACCGCAGTAATTTTCCCTCCAGAAACTACTGCCGTTGCTGTAGCAGTGCCATTTCCACCAACAATATTTACTGTTGTTGCAGCGGTGTAACCTGTTCCCTGGCTGGTCACATTAATTGAACTGATACTTTCTGAAACAGCGCCAATTCCATTCAGATATTTACCATATCCTCTTCTCCTTACCTTGTTTACAGCTTCAATTGCTTCTGGTGTAGGTACGCCTTTTGCCTGAGATTCTGCTTCAGCAAACATCAGTAATACATCTGCATATCTTAACAAAGGATGATTTATAGGTGTATTATTATTGTCCTTAGGCAATAAAGTTTCATACTCCCTTCTGTATTTTCCAGAAAATCGATCATACTTCTGCAAGTTTGTTGGCGTCACTGTAAATAAACTTTTTGTTCCATCTGCTCTATACAAAAAGGGCGCTAAACTCCAGTCTCTTCTCAAATCACCACTCTTATATTTTTCAAATAGTCTTCTTGTCCCTTTCATAATTCCCTGGGAATATCCAATAGTGGTGTTGACGCAATTGATACCATGCCAGGAACCTAAAAAGCCTCCTTCCCGGTATACATTTGTAGCATTTCCCCAAAATTCAACCTCCCAGATACTTTCCTTGATATCATATTGGTCTGAAGCATATTTTATAAAAACATCATTAAAATCGGTGTTTAAAGCATGAGCAGCTTCTACATCATCCATCACTTTTTTTGCCCAAAAGCTAGCCTTTTCATATTTAGAAACATCTTTTAATGGCTCACCCGCCATGTATAGACAAACACGGGCCAGTATACCTCTTACAGCCGATTTACTTACCCGACCTCCATATCCTAACTGTTGAATTGGGGCAACAAGAGTTTCAGCAACCTCCATATCTTTAATTACCTGATCATATACCTCTCTCGCAGTTGACTTAGCAATATGAACATCATTGGCATTTTCAGTTGCCTTAATCATCAGAGGCACACCACCAAAATTCTGTACCAGTAAAAAGTAATAATACCCTCTCAAAAACAGAGCTTCTCCTTTTATCTGTAAACGAAAAGCTTCACTGATGCCTTTGTTGTTGTCAACATTAGCGAGTAAAAAATTAGCCCTCCCTATCCCCTTATATAAGTTTGTCCAGAAACTGAGTACTTCTGTATTATTAGCCGTAATGTTGTATACCTGTGGCCCGACTACAAGATTGGCTCTAAAATAATAACCTTCTTCTGCTTCCATACCTAATTTGGAATGATAATTCGCTCCATAGATTGGATTAGAGCCCAAAATATCATAAACCCCTGTAAGTGAACGTATCAAATGCTCTTCGGTCTGAAAGTAGTTGGAAGACGAAAGAAAGTCTTGCGGCTTGGTATCTAGAAACTTTTTACAAGAAAAAAGAATACTTGAAATGATTACTAAACACAATATGTTGAATATCTTTTTCATAATTTACAGATTAAAATGAAGCATTGATTCCTAGTACTAATGTTCTGGCATGAGGATATGAAGAATAATCAAAGCCGGGTGTTAAAATTGAATTTCTGGCTGATGCTTCTGGATCCATTCCAGAATAATTGGTAAATGTTAACAGATTCTGGCCTGATAGAACAAATCTCAAGCTTCTCATTTTTAATTTATTTATGATTTGATTTGGTAAACTGTAACCAAGCGACAAAGTTTTAAGCCTTAAATAAGAACCGTCTTCTATTGTTCTGGTTGAATACATTCCAGGAGGTCCTTGTCCATTAGTTCTATAATACTCATTGTTGTTATTTTCTGGTGTCCAGCGATTTGCATAAGACGCATACTGATTTAAATACACTATGGCATTGGTATTCCCTTCTAAAACAACTCTGTTAGCATTAAAAATTTTATTGCCATATGACCATTGAAAAAATACATTAAGATCAAAATTCTTATAATTAAAGCTATTCGTCAATCCACCAAAGTGGATAGGCATTCCGGATCCCATGTGCACCATATCTAAGGAATTAACCTTTAGATCCCCGTTAATGTCTTTATATTTGATATCACCAGGTTGAATATTAGCTCTGGCCGCACCATTATCTGGAATATCATCCTTCAATACATATATTCCTGGAGAAGGATTATTAAAATCTGCAAACTGATAATTCCCTTCCCACACATATCCATAAAACATTGCTGCAGGTGAACCAATTTCTGCAACATATAAGGCATTTTTAAAATTAGTTTCAAAGGGTAATGTTGTAAACATCTGTTTTTGTCCATCAGCCAATTCTATTACTTTATTCTTATTAAAGCTGATGTTAAAACTGGTCTGCCACTCAAAATTCTTATTCTTGACATTTAGCGTATTTAAGCTTAATTCTACACCATCATTTCTAATCTTTCCAATATTTTTAAAAACTTTGGTATAACCGGTAATCGCTGGTAAATCAGCATCCAATAATAAATCATTCGTCTGTTTCCTGTACAAATCAACTGTAAGGGAAACACGGTCCTTAAATAAGCCAAGATCATAACCAATGTCGGTTTGATGTGTACTTTCCCATCTTAAATCAGAGTTACCCAATCCTCCCGGAACCAGACCATCAATGGGTGCTCCATTTTTGTAGGAATAAGCTGCAAACTGAGAAATCTGCAAACTCGGTAAATAATCAAATTCTGATACTCTGTTGTTACCAGTTATACCATAACTAACACGTAGTTTGGAGTTAGAGACTATCGAAGAGTTCTTCAAAAAAGACTCATTTTTCATATTCCAGGCTAAAGCAGCTGATGGGAAATAACCCCATCTGTTTTTATATGGAAATTTGGAAGATCCATCTGCCCTCCAGGTACCTGTAAAAAGGTATTTTGATTTATAATTATAATTAAGTCTACCAAAAAATGAGGCTAAAGTAAAGTTAGTGCGGGATGCAATGCTGGTATAAGGTGTTCCCTTTTCAATACCAGACATACCTAGTTCTTCATCAGGTATATTCATATATGATACACCATGGATTTTACGTTTGCTGGAGTATAAAGAAAATCCTGCCAGAGCCGAAATCGAGTGAACCTTTTTAATACGCTTACTATAAGTTAAGGTATTGTCATTTGACCAGGTAGAAACATCAGTATAAGTTATTCCAGCCTGAGTTTTCATCGTATTCAATGGATTATCCGGATTTCCTTTGACAGTTTTAGAGTTGTAAAACTCATCCAGATCATCACTATAAGTTATGATATTTCCCCTTGCCCTTAAGATTAGATCTTTGGTTATATTATAATTCAGATAACCATTAGCAGAAAAATCAGTTGTACTCCTTTGCCTGTAAGTATTCTTTGCATTTTTTACAGGATTAACCCTAATGTCTGAACTCGGATTACTTGGATCAAAAATATCATCTACATTTTCATCTAAAAAATCAACTTCATTGTTTCCCGAAACAGGTCTGTATCCCCATGCAGAGTAAAACAGGAAATTTCTATAACCTGCATTATCAACGGATGACTGGATCCCCCCAATTTTGGTATTTGTTAATGCTGTAATCACACCTCCTGTAAGTTTTTTATTGAAAGTATGATCAATGGATATTCTACCATTATACCTTGCTGCATCTGTATTTACGATGATACCCTTCTGATCAAAACCAGCACCGGATATAGAAAACCTGGTATCCTTGCTTCCCCCCCTAATACTCATCTCCGCTTTACGAAATTTGCCCGTTCCTATAAGTTGCCTTTGCCAGTCAGCCCCTTTAATTGTCCTATAATAATCTAAATCTCTACCATTTTGAAAATAGTTATTGGTAGCATTTAAAGGATACAATTCAGCCTGATATTTAACAAACTCATAAGGATTCATTACTTCTATGAACTTTCTCACTTCCTGCGTTCCTGCAGAAACATTAAAATTCACTTCAGGTTTCCCCTCTCTTCCCTTTTTCGTTTCGATCACAATTACACCATTTGATGCCCTGGCACCGTATATAGCAGTTGCAGAAGCATCCTTTAAAACAGTTAAAGACATGATATCATCGGCATTAATAGAACCTGCATCAAAACTTTCAACCGGACTTCCATCTACAACATATAAAGGAGCAGAACTTTGTGTTAATGAACCCGCCCCTCTAATGGTAATTATGGGCAAACTACCGGGTTGACCTTCATTAGAAGATACCTGTACACCAGCAATTCTTCCTGCTAAAGCTTCTGTAAAAGCTCCAACAGGTGCTTTTTTTACATCTTCTAGTTTTAATTGTCCAACAGCCCCAGTTAAATCAGCTTTATTTACCGTTCCATATCCAATTACTACAGCTTCTCCCAACGATTGGATTTGTTCTTTCAACCTTACATTCAACTGTTTTCGGTTACCAACTTTAAACTCCTGCGTTACGAAACCAAGAAAACTGTAAACGATAATCGCATCTTGATTGGGGATGGTGATTTTATAGTTACCATGTACATCTGTCACCGTCCCGATTTTTGTGTTTTTAACAATTACACTTACACCTGTTAATGCAAGTCCCTTTTCATCTGTTACTTTACCTGACACCTCAATACTTATAGGTTTAACGAGTTGCTTCTCATTTACAATGATCATTTTCCCTTTGATTACATAGTCAAAGGGTTGTCCGGAAAAATAGCGTTCAAGGCTTTCCTTTATTGGTACTTTATTTAGATTAACATCTGTTGGAATTGCCTTTTTTAGCAATTCAGAACTAATTATAAAGCTAAAGCCTGTCTGTTTTTGAATATCATTAAAGACTTCCTTCATGGCAGCATTTTTCTTTTTCAGACTAACCACCTGTGCAAAGCCTGATGCAGAAACCTGCATTATAGAAGTAATTAATAAAACACAAATGAGCTTCATCATAAGCAAAATTTTAGGTACTGAACAGGGTTTCACCCTGCAAAGAATTACAGTATAATTTTTATACATTTGATCATTGGTTTTTTGATGGTTTAGAAGGATCATTTTAAGTCACCAATTATTGCTTTCGGTGTTACGAGCACCGGAAGCTTCATTACAGTAACTTTAAGAATTGGATTTAAGTTAAATTAAGGCATTACTGTCACCCTCCTTCCCTCTATCTTGAAATGAACCAATCCTGTTATTTCTATATTTTTCAACAGTTCTTCGAGTTGATATGAACGTGAAATCTTACCATAAAACAATTTATTTCCGGCATCACCAACATAGTTAACATCTACATTGTACCATCTCGAAATTTTCTCCATAATTTGCTTTACACTTTCATCATGAAATACAAAGAATCCCTCTTTCCATGCAATGGCAGCTTCGATATCTGCTTCGAAAACTTTAAAACTACCATTGCTTTGACTGAGTCCCGATTGCCCCGGTTTAAGTAAAGCCTCTTTTCGGTTTGCCTTTAACTTTACTGATCCACTCAGTAATGTTGTATTTACATTTGAACTATAGGCATTAACATTAAAATGGGTCCCCAATACTTCTATTTCAGTACCATTAGCGATCACCCGAAAAGGTTTGTCAGGATCTTTTATAACTTCAAAATAAGCTTCACCTGAAATTTCAACTCTACGTTCAGTCCCATTAAAAACTACAGGAAACCTAATAGAAGATACCGCATTTAACCATACCTTGCTACCATCAGGTAATACTAGCCGATACTCACTTCCAAATGGAATACTGATTGAATTGTATTTTACTGAAAAATTACTCTCATTTTTTTTTGCAACATCATAAACCAATTCAGAACCCTTTTCTTTTCTTACTGTTGCTCCACCCTGATTAGCCAAAACACCATTATCAATATGATCAAGCATAATCTGAGAACCGTCATCCAGTGTTAGAATAGCTTTACTATTGTCAATAGACAAAGACTTTCCTACAACCAATTCTTGTTTCTTTACTGGAACAGGCATTGGGCTCAGATAAAAATAAACCGCAGTGGTTATTACAATTGCTGCTGCTGCAACCCAACTAAACCGGTAAAAATATAATCGTTTAGTCTTTTGTCGCCTCATACTTATCTCCAACATCTTAATGATCTGATCTTTTATATGTGGCTCTAGTTCCCCATCGATATCTAAAGAAAAATCATCCTGATAGGACTCAAACAGTTGTTTTTCTTCACTATTGCAGTTCCCAGCGATATATTTTTCATATAGTAATACATACTCTTTCTTAGTCATAATTCACGGTGTCTATATATATAGTTCGTGATTCTATCATGAACACACATACTTTTATAAAATATTTATTAATAACCTTGATTAAATAATTTTAAACTATAACTTAGCTATAAACCAAATATTTATTGCAAATATGATTACCGACTTCGTGCTTTGGGCTTCGATCAAAAGGGGTGATGAAACAGCATTCTCAGAACTTTTTCACCGTTATTCGCCTAGAATTTATAATAAAGCATTTTTTAAAATTAAGGACACTGAAGTTTGTACTCAAATAGTACATGATATTTTCTTAACGCTATGGAATAACCGAAAAACACTGGAAGTAAATTCTTTTATAGGTTATTTTACTTCGGCCACCAGATATCAGGTATACAGATACACCTTACGCCAAAAATCAACACTGATAGATTATAAAGAAGATCTCAGTTCACTTTCAAATAACTTTACTGAGAATAAGGGATATAGTAGCGTTGCCTATCAGGATCTGGAATTAGAATTAGAATCTTATCTACAAAACCTACCTAAAAGATGTAGGGAGATATTCTTAATGAGCCGTCAGAAATCGCTTAGTAATGATGAAATTGCAGGTGCATTAGGCATCTCCAGACGTTCTGTAGAAAACCAGATTACCTATGCACTCAAGCAACTTAGAGTATCATTAAAAGACATATCCGTGCTTCTTATTATTTTATACGGATTATAAGAATTGGTCGCAAATCCCCCTGTATATTGTCTTATTTAGACGCTATCAAAATCAAATTTTCCTAACACTTTTGTATTGTTGATTGTTAATAGATGAAACTAGTAACATCAAATGGAGCAGCGACCAATTAAAAACGGGCGAAACCGAAAAGCCAAATGAGTAGGAAACGAAAAATAAGATTTTATGTCAACTAATAATGTTTCATTACACAGAGTCCTTAAAGCATCTCCAGAAAAGGTATATCGCGCATTTACCGAAGCCTTAGCAATTGCTTCATGGCTTCCCCCATATGGCTTTCTTTGTACCGTACATGAAATGAACGTAGAGACAGGTGGCTCTTTCAAAATGTCGTTTCAAAATTTCACTACCGGCAATGGTCATTCATTTGGCGGAAAATACCTTGAGATAAAACCTAATGAATTTCTAAAATACACGGATACCTTTGATGACCCTAACCTTCCAGGAGAAATGATCACTTCTGTTTGGCTTCGTAAAACTATAGTGGGTACCGAAATAAAAATTACACAAGAAGGAATTCCAGCTATGATACCAGCAGAAATGTGCTACTTAGGATGGCAGGAATCGTTGGAGAAGTTAGCTAAACTTGTAGAACCTGAGATACCAGATGCTTAATCATTCTTTTTTATAACATGAATGTTCATTTTAACTTGAACATTCATGTTTTAGAAGTCTCATCACACAATAATCCTAATGCGCTGAATTTTTATTAGGAATCAAAATATTAACCCCTCCCTGGAAAGCTATACCACCAAACCTATTCTCCATGGCAAAGTTTTGAGTAATTCTTGCCATAGCACCTATCTTTTTAGGTACAATCCAATAAGAAACAAATCCCCCTATACCTGCAATTTGATCTGACAAGAAACTTCCTACCGTTCCTTTATCGTCTGAGACCTGTTGTGAATAATGACCAAAAAGACCAACTTCATCACCCCTTGCATTGAGGAGATAAGAACCTCCTGCATCAAAGGTAAGATGACTACCTTCTTTAAAATCTGTTTTCTTTTGCCAATGATTGATTTCCAAAGTAGGTGCGAAACTTAAATTGACTTTAACACTTGGTTTATACTTAATCGCCCCCCTAATGTTATGCGACCAATAACCATGACCACCATTATCCAGACTGCCATGTTCATATTTTCCTGTCGGTGCCCAAACACCATAATTCAATGCATATTGAAAATCACCTTTTTTCCAGGATAACCAGACTGGTTGGATGTACATATCCCCAAAACCAAGGCTCTTATTGGTAAACACATATTTACCAGGCCCCGTTTGTTGAGAATAATAATCCAAAGCAATATTAGCTGTTGGACTATTTAACGTCGGTATAATCATCATCCCCCAATTGGCATTGAGTATTTTACCCTTTCCTCCATAAATAGCCATTAAAATAAACGAATGTGTTTTAACATTTTGTTCGATATTCAAAGTAGTAGGATTCCCAGGTGTCGGGTTAATCAGCTGATCTGATTTTTTGCCCTGTGCATTGTAATAATTCATATCGGCATAGCCATACCAGACAGGAATAATAAAACCTTCATGGGGTGCAAAATAATCGTTCGGATTGAAGGAGGAGCCGTTGTAATGCCCTTGTGCAAAACCACTATTTACAAAAAGTAGAAATGCCATTAAACTAATAAGTTGTTTCATAAAGTTCTATTTTTCTTTCTGTTTAAATACTGTCTTACCCTCTTTTATGGTTTCCAATACTTTAATCGACCTTAATTGTATAGGATCGATAGCCAGCGGGTCTTTATCTAGAATTACCAAATCGGCCAGTTTACCTACTTTTAAAGAGCCTTTGCTATCTTCTTCATGGTATTGATAAGCAGCATTGATGGTTATTGCTTTTAATGCATCTATAACTGGAATACGTTGGTCTGGACCTAAAACCATTCCAGAACGCGTCGTTCTGTTTACAGCCGCATAAACCCCGGTTAATAAATCTGGTGGGGTAACTGGAGCATCATGATGCATGGTAAAAGTAATCCCAGCATCTTTAGCAGCCTTAGCCGGACTGATAAAAGAAGCTCGTTTAGGACCGAAAACACTTTGATAATGCCAATCGCCCCATAAATACACATGTGCCGAAAAATACGAAGGTAGAACACCTATCTCTTTAATTTTAGGAATATGATCAGGTCTGCTGTTTTGCACATGGATTAAGGTTGCCCTTAGCTCTTGCTTATAGACCCCTTCTGCTTTAAGTTTGCCTATAACGCGAAGTGCCTGATCTATAGCGGCATCCCCATTTACATGCAATTGAGCAGTAACGCCTTTAGAAAAAATCTTTTTCAAATCATCATATAAAGTCTCATCCGAAAAAATAGGAAATCCTTTATAGTTCTTATCTTTTCCTTCCGGTGGAACAATATATGGTTCTGTAAGCCAAGCTGTTTTCCCTTGTGGTGAACCATCATCAGAAAATTTAAACCCACCAAATTTCAGTCGGCTTTCATAACGCATATAATGTGGTAAAAAAGATTCCCAATCCTTTTTATTTGCTTCAAAATCAGGAAAATAAACCAGATCAGCTTTTAAAAGCTTTTTATCTGCGACTTCTTTCAAAAGAGCAAGCCCTACTCCCATTGTTCTGCCATCACAAATGGTTGTTTGTCCATAACTTAACCATTCGTCTTGTGCCTTGATAAAGTCCTTTAGCTCTTGCGAAATACCATCAGTTTCTTTTGGTTTTGGTAAAAGCGCCATTAATTTCATCAGTGCAGAAAAACTGGCATTCTCTTCCAATTTACCATTTAAGCGATTGGTTTTAACATCTCTTCCATAATGACCACCTTCCGGATCTTTTACATCTTCAGGAATTTGAAGTAGTTTGAGCATAGCACTGTTTACAACGCTTGCATGTCCAGAAGTATGAATAACGATAAGAGGATGTGTAAGGCTAACCGCATCTAATTCACCTCGTGTGGGATGGCGATGTTCAACCATAATGGCATCATCATATCCATTTCCTATCAAAGGCATATTTACAGCTAACTGATGCTTATCTATATACTTTTTTAAAGTAGTTTGAAGCTCTGGTATGCTATTAACTGTTCCATATGGTGTGGGAGATAAATCAACCGCTTGCGACATTCCTGAACGCGAGGTAATGTGTCCATGCGCATCAATAAATCCAGGTAATAAAGTCTTGTTTTCTAAATTGACCTGTACAGTTTGTTTTCCAATAAAATCTTTGATTTTTTCTTTTGAACCTGCAAAAACAATTTTACCATCTTTAACAGCCAAAGCTTCTACCTGAGGAACGTCATCCTCCATTGTTAAAATAGTTCCTCCGGAATAAAGAACATCAGCAGCTGCCTTTTGATTTTGACAAGAGCTAGTTATTGAAAGTAACAGAGGTAACAATATAAGTAAATATGTATTGTTCCGCATAAGCCTTTTTTATAAATATACAGTCATATTAAATATACAATATATTTAGCATAATCCAATTTCCAACGATACTTAGTAAATTTGCAATTGATTACTGTGTTAACATGGTCAAAAAAGTAGTCTCTTGGGTTCAGCCCAAATTTAAGTCTGCATCAAGTATTAATAACATAAAAGATCTCCATTAAAAATTGTAAATGGTTCATTCTGAATTTTATTCCAGTTTACTGGATCAGTTAAGTATTGTCGCTATCACCGATCGCTCAGGTAAAATTGTTTATGCTAATGATAAATTCTGTTCCATCTCAGGATATGAAAGAGAAGAGTTAATTGGTGTTGATCATCGGATTATCAATTCCTCTTATCACCCTAAGTCTTTCTTTATAAACCTATGGAAAACCATTTCATCAGGTCAAACCTGGCGCGGTGAAATTAAAAACAAAGCAAAAGATGGTACTTTCTATTGGGTTGATACATTTATCGTTCCCAGAATAGATGAAAACCAAAAAATATCAAGATACTATTCCATTCGACTAGACATTACAGAAAGGAAATTGAAAGAAAGCGAGCTCAATGACATAAGGGTATTACAATCTCATCAGGTTAGAAAACCAGTAGCAAATATGCTTGGATTAATGGAACTCATTGAAACGGAAGAGATGAATGAATCCTCCAGGTTATTGTACGAAATGCTAAAGAAAAGTATAATGGAGTTAGAAGACTCCATTATGAGTATTGTTAAACTTCAAAAGTCAAGCAGTAACTAACTATTTTACCAGGATAAATGAGTTTTGAGTATCCCCTACCCATTTGTATTTATAGATTGTACTTTCCTGTTGTCCGTCCTTGCTTTTCTTATTGTGAGAGATATAAAATAAACCATCACCTAAAGTGCATAAACCTGTAGCTCCCCATTTAAAATTCCATCCTCTAATTCCAGTTTTGGAATCTTTGGGTCCTGCTTCCAATAAAGAAAGGGTTTTAACATTTATTTTTTGATTGTCTGATGATATTTGTGCTTTACCTGGCTTTTTATGCCCATCAATTACAAACAAATCATAATTTGGAAACCCTTTTTTCCCTCCGCGATATACAGCTGCGAATAAATTTCCGGTATAAGAATCATATTCCAGATTTTGAATACCATATCTTGTGCTTCCAGTTTTTACAAAGTATTTCTCTATAGGCTTTGCAGGTCCGGATTGGTGCAGTTTATCCTGAGATAAGGCTTGTGCATATTTATTCCAATTGGCAATATCATACTTTAATAAAACCTGATGATCATTGTCGTCTCTGTCTGTATCTCCGTAAACACCATAGGCCACATACAAATATTTTTTATTAGGGTTTGCACCACCTATTGCGGGAGCAAAAGCAACACCATCTATTCCAGAGCAAGCAAACCTATGTGATTTTGTTTTATCTCCTACCTTTACCTGAGCTTCATAGTCTTTCACTACTTCCTGTAAATAAACAGTACGTAATAAATTTTCCTTTTCAGCATTCATATTCGGGCGTACTATATGAGAGCCATCAAATATGGCAATATAGAAACCACTTTTATTGCTATTATTCGCTCCCAATTCTTTTCTGATCCCCTTACCAATCGCATCATTTTTATATTCCAAAGACCCATATATCTTACCATCCTCTTTATTAAAATCCAAATCACCAAGATGCCCTAAAAAACCAGTTACACTTCCTATCAATTTACCGTTAAGGTCCATTTTAATGAGCTTATCTGTAAAAGAAAAATATACATATCCATTTGCTTTATCGACAGCAACACCCTGAACATGCAATCCACCTTGTTTTCCAGAATAAATCGAATCCGGCAAATTTGCCAGCATATTTACATTTTGAGATTGAGCGTTTAGTGTTAATGCTATAAAAAAAAGAGGGAATAAAATTAGTTTCTTCATGCTTTTAAAATTCAGTCAACTAATCTACTTTAATTATTAATCATTTTATTATTTTTTGTTACAAAAAGTTTAAATATATTATTTTTCTGAACGTAGGGGTAAAACTAAAACTGGTTGTCATATTGGAAAACCAAATCTTATGAATATAAAAACTTTACCAGTTCTTATCTTGCTGTTTTTACAACAAACCATGTACGTTCAGGCTCAAGATAAAGAGACTACAAACTTAAACAATCAAGCATTAACAGGAATCATAAAAGGGACAGTAATAGATAAAGGAACCAGGTTACCATTATCGGGTGTAACCATCAGACTCAGTTCAAACTCAGCAGTTAAGCCATCAATGACTGATCAAAATGGCACCTTTCGTTTAACTGGAGTCAACTTGGGGCGTCAAGTATTACATGCCACTATTACGGGATATAAATCTGTTATCTTTTCAGAGGGGTTGATTACCAGTGGAAAGGAAAATGTAATTAACCTGGAAATGGAGGCACAAGCCAATAACCTGAATGAAGTGGTTGTAAATACCAATTCAGGGAAGAAACCTTTAAATCAAATGGCACTAACCAGTGGCCGCTCCTTCTCTCCGGAAGAAACCAATCGTTATGCAGGTGCTTTTTTTGACCCGGCAAGGATGGCGCAGAGTTTTCCAGGTGTTGTTGCTGGTGGTGATGACAATGAAATTATTGTAAGGGGAAATTCGCCTAAGAGTTTACAGTGGCGATTGGAAGGTATAGAAATTGTTAACCCTAATCATTTTGGAAGTGAAGGGGCCTCGGGTGGGGGTATCAGTATGATCAATACCACTATATTAAGCACATCAGACTTTTATACAGGTGGTCTTGCTGCTGAATATGGAAATGCAATTTCTGGAGTATTCGATTTAAAGTTCAGAAAAGGGAATACTGATAAACGCGAGTATGCCTTTAACATTGGTGTACTAGGTGCTGGAGCTACTTTAGAAGGCCCTTTTAAAAAAGGAGGAAGTGCATCATATCTGGTTAGTTATCGTTACTCTTCACTTAGTTTATTGGAAAAAGTCGGGGTTGAAGTATCTGATGCAGGTACACCTAAATATCAGGACTTATCATTCAATTTTGTGTTTCCCACAAAAAAAGCTGGTACTTTTTCTTTGTTTGGCATAGGGGGACTGGGTAAAATTGATAAGGTTGCTGAACGCGATTATCAAAAGTGGGAAGAAAGGTTTGATGGTTTCGATATGAAATTAGGTTTTAACGCTGGAAGTGCTGGACTTAAGCACCTCTATATAGCCAGTAATAAATTATATTTTAATAACATCATTTCTGTATCCTCCAGTCAGAGTTCAAACACTACAGATACACTTACCAAAAGCTATGTACCGAGTCTTGACCATGAGGATAAGTATACTAATACAGCAATCCGATACGCAGGAACATTAAATTACAAGATCAATGCTTCAAATACAATTAGAGCAGGTGTAAATGCAAGCTTATTGAAATACAACCTCTACGCCTTAAGTTTTGATACTGAATTGCAGCGATTAAAAGAATTGATCAATCAAAAAGGAAGCACCAGCAGTTATGATGCTTTTATTCAACATAAAGCAGAATTAACGGATAAGCTAACTTTGAATACCGGCTTACATGCCAATTACTTTATGATGAGCAAAAGCTGGAGCATAGAGCCGCGAGTAGGCTTAAACTGGCAAACCTCAGCTGATCAATCAATATCTTTCGGAGCAGGTTTGTATAATCGGCTTGAACCACTCTCTTACTATTTTGCAAAAAGTGCTGAAGATATTGGAGCAGGTCAATCGAATGAAACATTATCACCAACAAAATCTGCACAAGCAGTATTGGGATATGAAAAGCTCTTTGGTGGTAATTTTAAGTTTAAAACAGAAGTTTATTATCAGCACTTATATAATGTTCCGGTATCTGCTGATCCTAATATCAACTTCTCTTTACTCAACGTTTCCGATAATTCAGCAATAAGCTCTTCTACTTATCCTCAATTGATTAACAAGGGAACCGGTAGAAATTATGGGGTTGAATTTTCACTTGAAAGATCATTAAGTAAAGGCTATTATTTTATTGCAACCTCCTCCCTATTTGATTCCAGGTTTAAGGCTTTAAATGGAAAAGAGTTTAACACAACTTTTAATACCCGCTATGTAGGCAATTTACTAGCTGGGAAAGAATGGAGTACTGGCAAAAAAAAGAATAACATATTCGGATTGAATGCAAAGCTGATTTATGCAGGAGGCCGCAAATACTCCCCTATCCTGGTAGAAGAATCTTTCCGGTTGGATGAGGAAGTTATTGATCAGAATAAAATCAACACTTTAACAGCAGATCCTTATATAAGAGTTGATTTTTCGTCCAGTTATCGCATCAATGGTAAAAAAGTGAGTCATTTAATTATTCTGGATATTCAGAACCTTTTAAATAGAGAAAATACTGTCGGAATGCACTATAATTTCAGTAAACGGATTATTGAACCAGAGAAATGGAGTGGTATTGTTCCAACGATAAATTATAGGATAGAATTTTAGGATCTATTTAATTTACTGAAAATAAAAAGAGAGAATCAGATGTCTAAAATTCTCTCTTTTCTATTATTTTAGTTTTGCTCGATTTCCTTTAAGCTATCCATTTTCTTATAAGCCAGGAATCCTTTAATATCTTCAAAATGTTCCCGAACGCGCTTATTACCAAACTCGAATACTTTTTTTGCCAGTCCATCCAGGAAATCCCGATCATGGGACACCAGGATCAAAGTGCCATCAAAATCCTTAAGTGCATCCTTGATAATGTCTTTGGTCTTCATGTCCAGATGATTGGTAGGCTCATCCAGGATCAATACATTTACAGGTTCTAAAAGTAGCTTGATCATGGCTAGACGTGTTTTCTCTCCTCCAGAAAGTACCTTTACTTTTTTCGTAGTATCATCACCACTGAACATGAAGGCACCTAAAAGGTCTTTAATTTTTATAGCACCATTGCTCAATGGAATCTGGTCAATGGTTTCGAATACCGTTAAGTTCTCGTCAAGTAATGCTGCCTGGTTTTGAGCAAAGTAACCAATCTTGGCATTATGCCCAACTTTTAAATCTCCTTCAAAATCAATCTCGCTCATAATGGCTTTGATCATGGTCGATTTACCTTCACCATTTTTACCCACAAAAGCCACCTTTTCTCCACGCTCAATTACCATAGATGCCTTTTCGAATACCACATGATCGCCATAAGCTTTAGTTAGTTCTTCTACAATTACCGGATACTGACCAGAACGTGGCGATGGAGGAAATTTTAATCGTAATGCCGAAGTATCTATTTCATCTATTTCAATAACTTCCAGCTTTTCAAGCATTTTCACACGCGATTGTACCTGCAGAGTTTTAGAATAAGTCCCCCTGAACCTATCTATAAACTCCTGGTTATCTGCAATAAAACGTTGTTGTTCCTCATATGCTTTTAGTTGGTGCACACGGCGATCAGCACGCAACTGCAGATAATGACTGTATTTTGCTTTGTAATCATATATCCTACCCATTGTAACCTCGATGGTACGATTGGTAATGTTATCAACAAAAGCACGATCGTGTGAGATCACCATAACTGCCTTTGCCGAATTGATCAGGAAATCCTCCAACCATTGTATACTCTCAATATCCATGTGGTTAGTAGGCTCATCCAATAAGATAAGATCTGGTTTCTTTAACAGGATTTTAGCCAGCTCAATACGCATACGCCATCCCCCGGAAAACTCAGAAGTCTGACGACCAAAATCTTTGCGTTCAAAACCTAAGCCTTTCAACACCTTCTCCACCTCTGCGTCATAATTAACCTCTTCAATCGAATAGAATTTCTCGCTCAATTCCGACACGCGTTCAATCAACTTCATGTAATCGTCACTTTCGTAGTCGGTACGAATAGTAAGTTGTTCATTCAACTCATCAAGCTCTTTTTGCATCTGGTTTACCTCCGCAAAGGCTTTCATCGTTTCTTCAAAAACGGTAACCTTATCATCGGTAAGCAAATGCTGTGGCAAATATGCTATTACTGCATCCTTTGGACCTGTTACGTTACCAGAAGTAGGTTTAGCCACATCGGCAATGATCTTTAAAATAGTCGATTTACCTGCACCATTTTTACCCATCAGGGCAATTTTATCATTCTCGTTTATCGAAAAGGTTACGTCGCTAAATAGTGTGGTTCCGCCAAATGAAACGGAGATGTTGTTTACATTAATCACAGTATAGAAATATTGAATTTCGGCAAAGATAAGAGAAAGACCTCAGATTATTTTTTCAAATCTAAGAAGCCGTTAAGTAAACTAAATCACTTAACGGCTTCAAAAGCCAGCCTTTTAAATTTTCTATTTCAATAAATTAAGCTCAGCCCAGGTCCATGGACTTGTTCTATTGACTGTTTGCTCTCTTACTTTCTTCACTTCGGTTGGTTTAATTGCCGCAGCCTTATTTCCCATACCATTTCTGATATAGCTTAAAATAGAAGCTATATACTCATCATCATTCGCTCCTAGTGCAGGCATCTCATCTGCATAAACTTTACCGTCAATTGGCCCTTTTAAACCTTGCAGAAGAATACGAATAAGTTTAACAGGATCGCCGTTAACATTCTTGTTAGAGGCTAATGGTGGTGCAGGCAAATCTTTAGCACCTAGCACGCCTTTACCTTCCGGTCCATGACAGGTTGTACATAGCTGGTTATAAATCGTAGCTCCCTTAAGCACTAATTTTCTATCTTCCTCAGCCAATTGTTTAGATGCCATCTCATGCAATTTCTGTTCTCTTTGATGAACAAAATACTTCCTGTACGATTCAATTAAGACACGCTGTTTAGGATACTTCTTTACCAATTCATTGATAATGCTTTTAGCTTTTTCAGACTCACTAAATCTTAGCGATAAAGCAAGTTGGAATCTCACATCTGCACTTTCGTCATTAATAAATGGTTCTAAAAAATTTATCAGATCTTCATCTCCTTTTGTAATGGCCTCTTCAGCTACCCAAACCGCATTTTTTCTTACCGTGGCATCTTTATCCTTTAATGCGGCTTTCAAAGTTGCTTTATCCAAAGCTTTTAGCCCGTCTAAAGTCCAGATTGCATGGATACGAGCTAATGGATCAGTAGAGTTTAACACAAGGTTTTTCAATGCCGGGGCTACCGACTGATCTCCTTTTATAACCATTAATTTTTGTGCATTGTCTCTCCACCACCCATTCGGATGAGATAAATATTGTACCAACTGACTTGAGGGCATGCTCAATGTTTTTGGTTTAGCCTGATCAGGTTTAATTCCATCATATACCAATCTGTAAATCCGTCCTTTACCAATATTTTTATCAAACTTTTTACTTAAGATCTGTCCTCCCAGATAAGTTCCGCTTTTTGTCCAATTGCTTTCCTGAATGATCCCATGATGCATATCTACAATATACAAACAGCCATCGGGCCCTGTTAAACTATTAACGGGTCTGAAATTCATATCTGTAGACGCAAGAAACTCTTCTTCTTTATAAGCATTCTGAAGCGTAATAAAGCCATCAGTATTTGTCACTTTTGCTCTTCTGATCAATCGTCCTACAGGCTCAGGTATTAAGAGATCTCCAACCATATCAGCAGGTAAAGAGTTTCCTCTAAAAACAGATTGCCCAGAACATGCAGTAAAATTATTTAGTGTACTGTCTTTTCTTAGTCGATTAAGTCCACCTTGAACATCCGGAGTAGAAATAATGGGCCAAACTGCTCTAAAGTCTTGCTCATACTGTCCTCCAATATCCAGACGACCGAAATATGGGTTTTGCTGAAAATCCAATGCTGGTGTTTCCCCTCCTGCTGAAGAATAAAATAAACGGCCATAGTTATCGTTCGCCAACCCCCACTGACCACCTGATCCATTAATCAGCTTTTCGGCTTCTAATTCCCCATTATTATAGCGATACCGAATGTTATCATAAGTAACATATAGCCTGTTATCCAAGTTCCAGATTAAGCCACTTTTTTGGTGTTCTAAGTTGTTAGTACTGACTGCATCATTACGATACACTAGTTTTTTCTCATCAGCTTTTCCATCACCATCTGTATCTCTGTAACTATAAATATTGTTAGAGTTTGTCTCTGCCACCAACAATCTGTCATCTAAAGTTTGTATCAGACGAGGAAGTATAAGCTTATCAATAAAAACAACAGCTTTGTCCATTACTCCATCCCCATTAGTATCTTCCAGTCTCTTAATTGTACAGACAGGCTCCATTTGTCCAGTACCCTTAATGTCTTTCATGTAAGTATTCATTTCTGCAACGAACATCCTACCATTTCCATCAAAAGAAATAGCAACTGGCTCACTAATCATTGGCTCACTTGCCACCAGTTCCATTCTATATCCCTTTGGAAGATGAAATGACTGGAGACTCTCTTTCGGACTTAGGTATTTAGAGGTCGGATTGGTTTTAACAATAATCTTTCCTGAAGCATCTCTCTTCACAACATCTTTTAATACATTACATGTATAAAATAGGACTGGTAAGCTTAAAATAAAAGCACAATAAAAAATCTTATTATTTAATTTCATTTTTTGTATTGTATTATCGTTGTGAGACTTTTTACTTTTTAGCCGCCTGACCAAAAACTCTAAATTCATGAATAGACCAGTAATTACCATGGGAACCCGTTTGAATAACTTTGATGTATCTACCAGCTGTCTTTTTACTTAAAGTAATAACAGTTTCATTTTGTGTTCCTGCCCCGGTCGCCAACACAGTTCCCCAATTAGTTCCGTCATTAGACATATACACTTCGTATCCTTTAGGAGAGTCATTTTTACTTGCAGCAACATCTAACACGATTTTACTAACAGTATTAACAGCATTCATATCTAAAATAAAAAACTGACCACTAGCCTGAGAAACTCTGGTTTCCCATCTCGTTGCAGGATTATTATCAATAGCTTTTTTTGCTCCTTCAGGATTAAGCGAAGCGGTAGCTAACCATTGCCATCTATCTTCCGTTATTTCTTTATCTCCCTCCTGAAACTTACTAAAAGTTTTTTTCAAATGGTCCATTACATTTAAACTCGCATTGTTAGCATTCACACCTAACATGCCTACTGATAGTAATACCGATAAAATAATTGTTTTTTTCATAATTTTTATATTTGATTTAGTTTGATCCAGATATCCCAATTGGTTTTTAAGTATATCTGTTCCTCTAAAATCAACTTCCCGATTAACAAAAACATAATAAATGATTAATAATGAAATAATGGGTTAAAAAACCTAAAAACCGAAGAAAAAACACCAATAAAAGATCAGGCCCAAACTCGCTTTGATTAATTGAGTTTGGGCCTGATCGCCTGTCTTGTATGTTTATAAAGCTTAGTTTATTTAATGCTTACCATTTCCTTTGTTATTTTTATGTTCCTTCCAATTCCCTTTACCTGATGTCTTTCCATTTGAATATTGTTTCTTAGCTTGTCCAGGAGCCATCCCATGAGGATGTCCTTTAACTACATAATAACGTGGATCATCACTATAACGAATTATCTTTTGACCTGATCTCTTTTTATATTTTGCATATACTACCCTATCCCGATCAAAATTGTGATATGCATTTCTTGAATTTATAACGACTTTATACCCATTATACAAATCATAACTCCTATATCTTGTGGGTAATAAGGTCGAAAAAATCCATCTCCCATTGTCCTGATAGATAAACTGCTTTTTAGGTACATAGTAGTAACTTTCTATGTCAGGGAGATAATAATAATCTACATGATCATAACCAACTGGTCCCCACAAAGGCTGCGAGCCAATATTCACGTTTATACTCACTTGTGCAGATGCCCGGAATGAAATCAGGAACACTACTGCAAAAAGAGTTATCATTATCTTCTTCATAATTTTGTTTTTTAAATGAATATTTTCACTACTCAAAGTTGCAATGCGATCATGAAATCAACATGAAATTTCAAATTTATTATTACAATACTATTTGGAGGCTTTATTGTGTAGAATCCAGCTCATACAACATAGCTAACATAAAAAACTAAGAGACATTAACTATTATGTTTAAGAAAAGAAAGCAAGACTCTCTCATTGTTTTCCATCGCTTTCTCTGTAGGAAAATCGGACGTATCTATTTTTTTCAACCACTTATTCAGCATATCATTTCGATAAACTTCCAATAACGTTGGATATACATAGGAGCTTTTACAAATAGCTCGGGTATTCCCTAATTTTTTGGCCACGCAATCAAGTACCTCAACTTCTATTTTAGCTTTAGATTGCTCATCTTTATTATTACAGCAAATTGCAAACTGTCTTAATGCTTCTAAAGTCCCACCCCATGTTCGGAAATCCTTTGCAGTAAAATCATTTTCAGTAATTTCTTTGATATAATTATTAATCTGACCAGAATCTATACTTGTACGCTTACCGCCTCCATTATAATATTGAAAAAGCTCCTGACCTGCAATATCCCTGCATTTTTTCACAAGCCTCGCCAACCTTCTATCAGTCAAGTTAACATCATGCTGAACCCCCTTTTTACCAATAAAGGTTAGTCGTAACGAGCTTCCATTAATTTTCACATGCTTATCTTTCAATGTACTCAAACCTGTACTCCCGTACTGTTTCATATAAGCTTTGCCACCTACTCTCAGTAAAGTTTTTTGTAGGAGATCAAGACAAATTGCCAGCACCTTTAGTTCATCAAGTTCCTTACGTCGTAGATCTTTTTCAATTCTTTTCCTTGCTTTTGGCAATGCTTTACCAAACTCCAATAATCTAAAATACTTATTTTCAGACCTCCTTTTAATCCATTTATCATGATACTTATACTGCTTTCTATTAGCATTATCAAATCCTGTTGCCTGTAAATATCCATTTGGCTTAGGACTAATCCAAACTGATGTCCAAGCTGGTGGCAAGACAAGCGATGCTATTCTTTCAAGTGTATTTTTATCTTTAACCTTTTGACCACTTACATCTTCATAAAAAAAATGTCCTGGCTTACCTTTTCTGTAAATTCCAGGCATAAGATCCGTAATATATAACAATCCATTCTCTTTAATCAGGTCTTTAGTCTCGATCATACAAAATTAAGCTAAGATGTTGTATCCGTCATTGAACAATGCTGCGAAATAAATGTTTGTTATAAAAAATTGTTTTTGTAATTAAAAGGCATCTTTAAGCAAATTAGTCCTTTAATAAAACAAAAGCATTATCTAGATGGTTGTAGACACATACATTAACCTTAAAAATAATAATATGGGAAATCTACTTTATACGATCGCAGTCATTTTGGTCATCATATGGGCCATTAGTTTCTTTGGTGGTTTTTATACTGGCGGAATCATTCATACCTTAATTGTCATTGCTATTATAGCAGTCATTCTAGGTGTAATCAGAAGAGCTGCCTAATTACAAAAACCAGGCCCCTGCATATAACGCAGAGGCCTGGTTTCTATTTAAAATGGCCCAGACGTAGTTTATGGATAAATAGCTTTATCTACATATTTAGCTCCAAATTTTCAACTCAGTTCTTTCGTCTTGAAGATCAACATTTTCGCTTTGGCTATCACCTCGATGAAAGCAATATTTATTCTTTTGATGTTTGTACCATAATCATTAAAAGAATAAATTATGAAATTCAATTTAGTTAATACAACAAAAGCATTATTTTTCATTGCACTATCATTTGTTTTTATAAGTTTCAATAATAAAACCATTTCTTCTTTAAACTTTGATAAGGAAAAAAAACAAATCTCTAAGCAAAATATAATAGGAGAAGGAACTCAACAAATATTAGTCGATCAAAAGGCTTTAAACAAAGCCCATGTATCCGAAATCACATTAGCTCCGAATAGTTATACCCACTGGCATTCTCATCCAGGTGGACAAATCATGCTTGTAACTGATGGAGAAGGAGTTTATCAATCCAAAGGTAAAAGTAAAGTTAAGATAAAAAAAGGAGATGTAATTGAAACAATGGGCGGATTATATCACTGGAGCGGATCTGCGCCCAACTCTTCTTTATCCTACATATCGATAAAAATAGTTAAGGAAAATGGACTCGTCAATTGGCATGAGCCGATGACTAAAGGACGTTATTTAGAATAAGAATCCGAAGTCTAAAAAAGCTTAATTTTGAATATGAAAAAATACAATTCATACCAGTTATTTTTAATAAGCCTGATAGCTGCACTATTCGTTATATATCCAGATATAACCTGGTTGCCCTTCGATTTAGGAAAGCTCAATGAATCGGAAAAAACAAACTATATTGCTTTCTTTATATTACGATATATATTCCTCGGTGCATTGGTTTTTTTATTAATAAAAATTAACCTGAAGAAAATAAGAACCGTTGATTTCAAAAAGCGTTTTGCTTGTAATACAGTTATTTCAGTAGTAGTCTATGCTATATATGGAGGAATCTCTTTTCTTATCTATTCAAAGGTTAAGCATTATGGTAGCCTGGTTTTATTTCAATTTCTTGTTGTTTCCATTTTAAGTACGCTGATTGGACATATAGTAACCCTATACAATGAACAAAGAAAAAGAGAACAGGAAATTGAAGAATTAAGAATACAAAATCTGCAGAGTCGTTACGATGCATTGACAAACCAAATCAATCCGCATTTCTTTTTTAATTCTCTAAATGGCTTGACATCCCTAATCCGAAAAAAGAATAATGAAGAAACGTTGACCTATGTAAATAAGTTGTCGGATGTATTCCGGTACATTCTTCAGAGCGATAAAAAAGGATTGGTAACCTTGGATGAAGAACTCACTTTTGTTGATGCCTTTCGTTACATGATGGAAACCCGCTTTGCAAACAAATTGGAATACCGAATTAATATTGATGAGAAAGTATTGTCACATAAAATACCGGTATTGTCTATACTTCCTCTACTTGATAATATTGTTGTTCATAATATGATTGACTCTGAGCATAAAATGATTATCGATATATTCATCAATGAGAACAATGAACTGGTTGTTTCTAATCCTGTTTACCCTAAACTAAGTCCATCTGAGACCAATGGAACAGGGCTAAAAAACCTGGAAAGCCGTTATTTGTTATTGATGAACAGGCAGATCAGGATTGAAAATAAAGGAAGTATATTTAATGTCTATTTACCATTAGATTAATCAATATGAAGATACTAATTGTTGAAGATGAAACCGCTGCCTACGAGAGTCTATTGGAGATTCTAAAAGAAATTAACCCTAATATTGAAGTAATAGGTAATACAGAAAGTGTTAGCCAAACCATTAACTGGCTCAACAAAAGCCCTCTACCCGATCTGATATTAATGGACATTCATTTATCTGACGGTTCTGCATTTTTAATTTTTGAACACATTGAGATCGAAATCCCAATTATTTTCACAACAGCATATGACGATTATGCCATTGAAGCTTTTAAAGTAAACAGTATTGATTATTTGCTTAAGCCAATAAAACCGACCGAATTAGAACGAGCAATAAACAAATTCGAGAAATTGTCCCATACCAACATCATCGACTATTTATCAAAAGTAAATCAGTTGTCACCAACGCAACGTTATAAAAACAAACTCTTAGTTCCTATTAAGGACAAACTTTTACCGATAGATCTTAAAGAGGTTTCATTTTTCTATACTACTGATAAAAATACCTCCATTGGTCTGAAAGATGGAAATACCTTCTCTTATCCCAAAACCTTAGAGCATATTTTTTCCACTTTAAATCCAACCAATTTCTATCGAGCCAATAAACAATTTATCATTGCCCGTGATGCTGTAAAAAATATAACTATATGGTTTGATAGCCGCTTACTCATTACGCTTGACAGAGAAGTTCCTGAACGCATCTATATCAGTAAAAACAAAGCTGCAGATTTCAAAGAATGGCTTGTAAACGAATAAGAAAATAGTTGTTCATCTTTTCCTTTCGTCTTAAGGCTTCTAATTTTCGCTTTGGCTCTTCTATTCAAAGAAGCATGAATTAAATTCCTGAACTTTACTAGTAATATAAATTGCAGTATATGAACAGGAAATTAACAAGCCACCTTTTTACATTGACTATATTATTGCTCACCTCAATATCGCTTAATGCGCAAAACAACCAGAAGCCTTTAGTTATTGGCCAACAAGGAAGCTTTGCTGTAGGAGGGACAAAAGCCACGGAAGCGGGTAGCTTTGATCTGAATAATGCATTGAAGCCTCAGGGGCAGACTTTTCATGGGGATCATGCATATGCATTTTATCAAATTCCGGTAAAAGCCCGTAAATATCCATTGGTATTCCTGCATGGAGCCGGACAGTCTAAAAAAACATGGGAAACGACCCCTGACGGACGAGAGGGATTTCAGAATATCTTTCTTCGCAGAAAATTCCCTGTTTACCTGCTCGACCAGCCGAGACGCGGTGATGCAGGTAAAAGTTCCGTTTCAGCAACGATAAGCCCTACTGCTGATGAGCAATTTTGGTTTACCCAGTTTCGAATCGGCAATTATCCTGATTATTTTCCAGGTGTTCAGTTTCCTAAAGACGTGGTTTCATTAGAACAGTTTTATAGACAGATGACTCCGAATACCGGTGCTTTTGATAGCAATGTGATCTCAGATGCCATCTCTCAGCTTTTTAATAAGATTGGTGAAGGTGTTTTGGTTACCCATTCACAGGGAGGTGGCCCTGGTTGGTTTACAGCCATTAAAAATGATAAAGTTAAAGCAGTAGTAGCTTACGAACCTTATAGCGGCTTTCTATTTCCTGAAGGTGAACTTCCTCAGCCTATAAAATCATCTGGTCTTTTTGGTGAGTTGAAAGGAACAGAAATTCCATTGTCTGATTTCAATAAACTGTCTAAAATACCTATTGTTATTTATTACGGAGATAACATTGCAAAAGAACCTACTAAAATATGGAACAAAGATCATTGGCGTTCCGGACTTGAAATGGCAAAGATCTGGGCAGCTACCGTCAACAAACATGGAGGTGATGTAACTGTAATACACCTGCCAGAAATCGGTATCAAAGGCAATACGCACTTCCCCTTTTCTGATCTGAACAATATTGAAGTAGCTAACCAGCTCTCGAAATGGTTAATGGAAAAAGGCCTGGATAAATAACTTCTAATTAATATTCTACCAAAATGAAAAAAGCAATCTATTCTGCAATTATAATACTGGCTGCCATTACCAATTCAAAGGCACAAACTACAAATACAGATTTAAGTGCAAAACAACGATCCATTGTACGCATTTCTGCACTTACTGGAAAAGGTGACCTGTTAAACCTAAAATCTGAAATAAATGCTGGCCTGAATTCGGGTTTAACGATCAACCAGATCAGAGAGGCTATTGTACATCTTTATGCCTATGCTGGTTTTCCAAGAAGTATTCAGGGGTTACAAACGCTGATTTCCGTACTGGATGAACGTAAAGTTAAAGGCATTAAAGATGAAAAAGGCAAAGAAGCCTCACCTATTAACAATCAACGCAGCAAATATGAAAGAGGTAAGGCAATATTGGAAGAATTAACTGGTGTACCGGAAACAGGGTCAAAAACAGGATATGCGGCATTTGCGCCTGAAATAGAAGTGTTTCTTAAAGAACATCTTTTCGCCGATATTTTTGAGCGGGATGTATTAACGTATGCTGAAAGAGAGCTGGTAACAGTATCTGTACTCAGCAGCATTGGAGGTGTAGAACCTATGTTGCGCTCACATTTAAACATCTGTCTGAATGTTGGTCTATCCCCAGATCAATTACAACAATTTGTAGGACTTATCAAATCAAGCATAGGCAATAAAGAAGCAAAATCCACACAGTCCATATTGGACGAAGTATTAAAAAATAAATAAATATGAAAAAATTAACATCAATAATTGTATTAACTATGTCAGTAGTAGCTACAGATGTGGTATATGCGCAATCTACTCAAAAAACAAAACAACAAAATCCATATACTCTCGTGTATAATGGAGCAATTACCAAAAATGAAAAAGGAAAGGTAAACATTCATCCTGTAAAATATAAACTGAATGGGATTGAAATTGCTGCTAATATCTATACGCCGGCAAATTACGATGCCACAAAGAAATACCCTACAGTAGCAGTTGCCCATCCTAACGGTGGGATAAAAGAACAAACAGCCGGACTGTATGCTCAACGTCTGGCAGAGGCTGGCTACATCACCATCGTTGCCGATGCAGCATATCAGGGAGCAAGTGGCGGAGAGCCACGTCATACGGATAAACCTGCAAGCCGTATCGAAGATATCCGTGGCATGGCAGACTTTATTACGCAATACGCAGGCGTTGATGCAAACCGTTTAGGGGTTTTAGGTATTTGTGGTGGCGGTGGTTATACTTTAAAAGCA
Source organism: Pedobacter sp. ASV1-7 (assembly GCF_040203335.1). Taxonomy (NCBI): domain Bacteria; kingdom Pseudomonadati; phylum Bacteroidota; class Sphingobacteriia; order Sphingobacteriales; family Sphingobacteriaceae; genus Pedobacter; species Pedobacter sp. ASV1-7. The sequence goes on from NZ_JBEHBV010000002.1 coordinate 568,028, forward strand.
GCCCAATCTGACAAACGTTTTAAAGCCGTGGCAACCTTGAGTATGTTTAATTCAGGTGAGGTAAGACGCAATGGCTTTCAGAATTCTCAATTAAACACCATCCAGGAACGCTTAAAACAAGCTTCAGATGCTCGCGCACAGCAAGTAGCAGGAGGTAAAATAATTTATGCAGGTCTAGCTAGCGTTACAGATGAAGAAATCGCTAAAACCACAACCGATTTATATCGTGAGGGATTTGAGTACTACTATAGATCGCACGCACATCCAAATTCAACCTTTTTGTATACCATGAGTAGTCTGCTTGATTTAATGACCTGGGATGCCAGCACAAATATGGATTTAGTCAATCAACCGCTATTAATGATAACGGGAAGCAAAGCCGACACAAAATATATGACTGATGAAGCATTTCCAAAAGCGACAAATGCGAAAAGTAAAGAACTTTTTCTTATTGATGGAGCTACCCATATAGAGACCTATTGGAAATCGGAATATGTATCGCAAGCTGTAAATAAATTACTTAATTTTTATCAAAAAAACCTTTAAAAACTAGAAATGATGAACATAAAAAATATAGCCTTACTGTCTCTTATTACCTTAACTTCATTTTCTTGTACGCAGCAAAATAAGTCGGCACAATCTTCTCAATCAGAAACACAAGAACCATCAGTCTTTGCAAGAGGAAAACAAATAACCAATGATAATTTTACAGGAAATGTATGGCTGGAAAATTTAATCCAAGCAGACAGCTTAAACCAAAATTCTGTGGGGAGTGTTACTTTTGAACCGGGTGCAAGAAGTAAATGGCATACACATCCGGCAGGTCAAATATTGTTGGCTATTGATGGAGTTGGTTATTACCAGGAAAAAGGACAACTAAAAAAAATACTTCATAAAGGCGATGCCATAAAGTGCCCTGCGAATATACCCCACTGGCATGGTGCAAGTTCAGATTCCAAATTTGTTCAGGTAGCGGTAACCGGAAGGGAAAAAGGCGAAACGATATGGTTAGAGGCTGTAACAGATGAAGAATACAATTTTTAATTTCACATTTTTTCAAGAGAGCGAGTACGGTTTTTCAAAGCATTAATAATAATGGCAACAAATAGAATAGCTATAACCACATAGCATGAATATATGATATATATATTGCCATTATTATTTCCATTTGAAACAGCAATTGCCAGCAGTGCCCAAATACCTACCATTCCGTATTCGCGAAGGTTTCGCAACCAAATCATCAATATGTTAATCAAACCTGCTGTAAAAATCATAAATATTGTCCATGTAACTTCAGAAATCCCCCATCCAGTCCAATTTATTTTTGTTAGGAAAGCGGCTACGTTAGCAATAAAAGCAACAGAAATCCATCCAAAATATAACGCGAATGGCCAAAATATAAAAAGATAATTCCTAAAAGGGTGACCATCCAATTCCATACGTGTATTGATTATAATTTTCAGCAAAGAAATAAAAATCACAGCCATTAAGAGAACCGAAACACCCGTATGATCATATAACCATGCAATAACCCATAAAGAATTTGCAAAGCAAGAAATCACAAACCACCAACCAATTTTTAATAATATCGGGTTAACTTCATCTCTTTTAAAAAGACTACGACCTGTATAAAACACAAAACCAAGTAATCCAAGATAAATAAGTCCCCAAATTGAAAATGCATAGCCTGCTGGAGTAAAATAATTGAAATATTTATCTGATACAATTTTCATAGTATTACCATTCAATATTCCTGTATTAGAAAGATAATTGATCACAATTGTAGCTATTAAAGCTATACCATTACATATAGGAAGTATCTTTTTCATCTTATTGCTTTATAAATAATTGTTCCAAAACTTTCATTCTATAACTGAATATATCTTCAATTCGTTTTTTTATAAATAAAGAATGTACGAACTGACCTATAACTCCAAAAGGTAATTTATAATAAATGCAATCTTTTACTAAAACTCCATCTTCAAGCTCAACAAACCGATGAACATGTTTCCAACTTTTAAAAGGCCCGACAAGCTGAATATCAGTAAATTCTATCATTTCCTGAACATCCAGGATTTCGGTTCTCCAATGCAATGGTATATGAAATAAAGGTTTCACCGTGTAATCAATAATCATATGATTATAAATGTGATTATCCAGTTTTGTTAGCACTTTAAAATCCATTTCTTTAGGAGTCAACAATGCCAAATTATTAGGAGAAGAAAAGAACTCCCATGCTTTGCTAAGCTGAACAGGAAGAATTTGCTCTGTTTTGTAGATAAACTCTTTACTTTTCATGATTTGCAGATCTTTGGAATATTTTAAACATGTAGATATTTAACAAAAACTGTGTATAACCATAAACAGCATCTTCAATGGGGATTGTAAGTATACGCACATTTAAAAAATGTGCTGAATTGTAATTCACTATCGGTGATTCCAATCCACTACCAGTCAACACGCCATTTACCGGAATGAAACCGAGCATTAACACAAAAAACACCAAAGAGGCTTTTCCAATCCACCTTACACTTGCAAAGAAATGTAGAAAAACCAATGTTAAAGTTGTCACTACCGCGGTAACAAAAGTGTAGGTTTTATCGTAATTGAGCAGAGCGACCAGCACACAAACAATCACACTAACAAATACGATAATAGTATTAAAAGATTCTGCCCAATCAAGATTGAAAAATTTATCCAGGCAGAAATAAGTAAACACACATGAAAATGGAATACAAATGAAAAACAACCATTCTTCTATTGGTAATCCCAACAGGACTACCCCTGTTGTATAATCAGTATTAAACCACCATACCCCATATGCAGTAAACCATACATCCCAGGCAATAAAAGGAATAGCAACTAAAATACTTGCTTTTAAAAAGGCTGGAAAATGTTTATTAAACTTAATTCTTTTATCAAATGAAAAAATGAAACAAATTATGATCGTCAAAAAATTAATTAACAAATATGTGTAAGGTTTCATTACTTAGATTTTTTATAATACATTCTGAAATATTTCAAAGGCACATACAAAAAACCAAAACACTCCCCATTTTCCTTGTTTATATGTTTATGGTGTTGTTTATGTGCCCTACGAATAGCTAACAAATAAGGATTTTGAGTATTGTCTAACCATTTGATGCGTTGATGGATGAAAATATCATGTACTAAGAAATAAGCCATTCCATAAAGAGTAATCCCTAACCCCACATAAAAGAAATAATTATAATGATTTATTGAGCCGTAATACATTAAGGCAATAGCCGGCAAAGCAAAAATCACAAAGAAAAAATCATTGTTTTCAAATGGCCCTTTGGTGCTGTGATCGTGATGGTCGCGATGCAATCCCCATAACAAACCGTGCATTACATACTTGTGAATGAGCCAGGTGGCACCTTCCATCAATATAAATGTTATCAATAATATAATGAAATTCATATTTTTCTTTAGATAAGTGCCACCATCATTTTTTTCAAAATAGCAGACTTGATATTTTGAATCCCCTCTTGAACCTTTTTTTTATCTTCATCTATTTTACCAGAATACCCTAAAAAAGAAGGACAGTTTACCTGCACGGATAGTCTAACAAATCTAATTTCCACATTGTCAGGTTTGGATTTAACAGCCTCCTCTATATTTCTTTTACCTTTTTTGAAAGTACTTAGTTTTGAAATAGGATTAACAACATGCTTTGCCCAAATCGTTTGAAATGCTCCTAGGTAAGCAATCTTTATAGCGTCTTCTGTACCTGTACTCAATTTTTCTATCATTGCCTGACAAATTTTCTTGTCTGAAACAGCCTTTTCATAATTGATCCTTATTTTTTCCAAGTCCATCCCTCTTGAATTGAAAAATGTACAAATGGAAATAAAAAACAGAATCAACACATTCATGAACCTCATAATATCGCCATTTTATACTGTATATAACTACTCATTGCCAGTGAAAATTTTTGTCCATTGTGGATACGTATCCTTTGAATCATAATTTTTTCTGCTGATGTATTCTTTATTTTTTTAAATAAGGACAAATAATATTTATAGGCTAGATACACGCCAAACCTGGAGGAGGATGGCAATTTTTTAATCCCAATCAATGCATCTTTAAAATCTTCCTCAATCTCATTTTCAACTTGAGCCTTAATCTTATTATTGAAAACGCTCATATCGATATTAGGGAAGTATGTTCGACCTAAAACATGAAAATCATCTTTCAAATCACGCAAAAAATTCACCTTTTGAAAAGCTGAGCCTAATTTCATCGCATAAGGTTTTAGCAGTTCAAATGCTTCTTTCTTATTTTCTGTAAATACTTGAAGGCACATCAGTCCAACAACTTCAGCAGAACCTAAAATGTATTCTTTGTACAAATCGGAATTGTAATCAATTTGCTGTAAATCCATTTCCATACTGTGTAGGAATTGTTCAATCAGAGCCTTGTCAATATTAAAGTTGTTGACTGTTTCCTGGAATGATTGTAAAATAGGATTAAGAGAAATGTTCTCATCAATTGCACTCCAGGTTTCTGTTTTTAAACGTTGCAGTAACCGTTCTTTGTCATAATCATGAAAACTATCTACAATTTCATCAGCCAAACGCACATAACCATAAATAGCATAAATAGCAGGACGGATAGATGGTTTTAATGCCAGAATTCCTAATGAGAAACTAGTGCTATATTTTTCTGTAACCGCTTTGCTTACTTTGTAAGCTAATTCATCAAATAACTTTTTCATTCCTGTTCTATTTGAGGTTATTTACTTCTTTTGCAACAATTTTACCGGAGATAATTGAAGGGGGAACACCAGGACCAGGTACAGTCAATTGTCCGGTATAAAAAAGATTAGACAAATGCTTATTCTTGATAGAAGGTTTCAAAACTGCGGTTTGTGAAAGCGTATTCGCTAATCCATAAGCATTCCCACCATAGGCATTATAATCGCTAATAAAATCATCAATACAATAGCTTCTTTTGTAATCCAATTTTGACACTAAATCCTTCAATCCAGTATGTTTTTCTAAACGTTTAATCATATCAAGGAAATAGAGTTCCCGAGTATCTTCATCATCAGAAAGACCTGTTGCCAGTGGCATCAGGAGAAAAACATTTTCATGTCCTTTGGGTGCTACCTCAGGATCGGTTTTAGAGGGACAACATGCATAGAACAATGGTCTTTCAGGCCATTTTTTGTCTTCATAAATACTGTAAATATGCTCGTCAAAATCATTTTCAAAAAACAAAGTATGGTGTTTAAGATTTGGAAGCTTCTCTTTAAATCCTAAATAATAAATCAGACAGGAAGGAGCAAATGTGCGGTTTTCCCAATACTTATTTTCATAGTTTCGTAAATCACTATCTAATAAACTCTCTGTATGATGATAGTCCGAAGACGCAATTATAGCATCAAACTCCTTAAATTCCCCATTTACGAAAATTCCAGTAGCAACGCCATCTTCAGTAACGATTTTTTCAACATCGTTATTAAAATGAAAAGTAGCACCTTGTTGTTCTGCTACTTTTTTCATTCCCAATACCAATTGATAAAACCCACCCATGGGATACCATGTACCCAAAGCATATCCACCATAATTCATCAAGCTATAAAGTGCAGGGATATCTTTAGGAGATGCTCCTAAAAAAATAACCGGAAACTCCATTAATGCTTTCAACTTGGGATGTGAGAAATATTTGCTGACATAAGTTCTAAAATCAGACAGTAAGTCTAACTTCAAAGCACTTATTGCTATTTTTGGTGAGGCAAATTCCCACCAACTATAACAAGGTTTATTTACAAAATCTTTCATCCCCACTTCATACTTGTACTTTGCAGATTTCATAAAGGCATCCAGCTTTTCACCTGCCCCCCTTTCTAAAGTTTCAAATAATTCTTTCAATTCTTCATATGATTCTGGAACTGCAAGAATGCCATCTCTAAAAATCATTTCGAATTGCGGGTTGAGACAAACCAGATCATAAAAATCCGCTGTTTTACAATCAAAATCCTGAAAAAAATTATCGATGATATCTGGCATCCAATACCAACTAGGGCCCATATCAAACACATAACCGCTTTCTGTTTTAAACTGTCTTGCTCTTCCTCCAGGCTGAGTATGCTTCTCATAAACATGCACAACATTACCTGCCTTCGCTGCATAGGCCGCAGCAGAGAGACCGGAAAACCCCGCTCCAATTATTGCAATAGTTTTTTTAGAATTTGGTTTCTGCATACACATCAGATAAGTTAGTTAGACAATTGGCTATATGCGATATCTACAAGCTGGGAGATATCCAGATTTTTATAATATATAGGTTCATGGAAGTGTTCCAGTTTTTGCAACAGCTTTATCAATTCTAATTTTTCATTTTGACTAAGATTTCCAGTAACAATATGAGTTGCCTGCCTGATTTTAGCCATACTTTTTTCTAAAGCTTCTATTCCTTTAGGAGTAATTAAAATAATCTTGCTTCTTTTATCTTCTAATGAATCGCTCTGTTGTATCCAACCTTGATTAATAAGACGATTGATGATTTGCATCCCAGCAGGTTTTTCCTGAATGTTCTTTCTGATCAACTCCATTTTTGTCATCGCCCCAAAAGCTTTTAAATTGATCAGATATATAAAATCTTCCTGAGTAGAAAAGTCCGAATTGTAAATAGCCGATCTGGAATAAGTTTTTGCATATCTATTCATATGCACAATTAAAGTATTTATAACACTCTCCGAACTTCTACCATTTTCTTTCCCTTCCCAGTTCGGTTCTTCATCTATACTTTCTATACTTTTTTCATTATCGTAAATCCAACGTTTAAAACCTGTTAAATCTTTCGAATAGGATTTAGAATCAACATTTGTATCAAACTTTTCAATAAGCTGAAACACTTCTGCTATAAACTGATAATTCATCATGAAATAAATAAACTCAAAATTTAGTACACAAACATACTAAATATAAACAAAATAAGAATATTATTATACGAAACAATAATGATATAAATAAAATTCTTATTTGAAAAAAGATTAACTTCATTAAAACATTCTGCAGATGAAATCTATTCTTAGTATTTTGTTGTTCACAGCGCTTCTCTCCTCTTGTGTTTCTACTCAAAAACTGTTCGATAAAGGCGAGTATGATAAAGCTTTTTATGCAGCTGTGAACGATTTGAAAAAGAACTCTTCTAACGCAGATGCCTTGCGTATTTTACCTGATGCTTACAAAGAAGCAGCTGGTAAATATGAACAGGATATCACTACCGTCAAAACCGCTAAGGGCAGAAGAACAGTACAGCTTGGCCAGGTGTATAATGCTTACCTGTCTTTGCAAAAAATGTATGAGGCCTATCAGGATGCAAGATTAAATATGAACAGCTTTAGTCCGAAGAATTACAGCATGGAACTAGATGCTGCCGCAGAGAATGCCGCAGAGGCCGAATACAACAGAGGGCTAATTCTGCTACAGCAAAATACCAGGACAAGTGCCAGAAAAGCATATGATCATTTAAAAATGGCCGACAGCTATGTACCCGGCTATAAAGATGTGATTGCTAAAAAACAACAGGCTTACGATGCAGCGATCACCAATGTGGTTGTGAACCGTTTAGATCAGCGTTTCGGCTCTTATTCTATTAATGGAAGTTTTTTTGAAGAGGATATTTTGTGGAACCTCAATTCCATTGGGAACAATTCTTATTTTCAGTTTTATAGCATCAATGACAGGCGTTCCAGAGATATAAGGGTAGATGAATTTATTGACCTGAGCATGCGCGACATCTGGTTTAGTAACCTGGCAACCAATTCCTATTCCTATACTGTCACTAAAAAAATTCCGATTAAAAACGATAAAATGGCCAATAGCGAGAGTACCACTACTGTGTCTGCTACAATAAGAGTAACCCGCAGGGTGATCAATTCAAGAGCTGTAATGGATTACCGCATTACAGATGCCGTATCCAGAAAAATAATTGCCTCTGACCGCATTCCTGCACAATATACCTGGGAAAGTCTTACCGGTAAATATACCGGGGATTCCAGGGCCTTGAGCGAACGCGATCGGGCAATTATAAATGGAAATTATACAAGGGGACCTTCTTACGATGAACTATACAGAGAACTTACCAGACAGATCCTTTCCCAATTCAACTTTAAGATGAGGGAAATTTATCGTTAAAACTAGTTAATCTCAAAGCTGTAGGTCGCGCCTTTCCAGGTTGCCTTAAAATCTTTACCGTAATGCTGTCCAGGAGTTCTGTCCATCTCACTTACTTCCACTACATATCTACCTGCCCATAATGGGGTAAACTCGATCAAGCCGTTTTCGTCAGTTGTCAGTTCTTTTGCCCAACCATTCGGAGAAAAAACAGACACTGTCTTTCCTTTTGAAACAGCGTCTTTTGCAAATACTTTCAACTGAAGTATTTTATTGATTTTTGCAGTTGAAAGGCCTTCTGTATGCAGTTTCAATACATTGGGGTTTTGTTCTACTGTAGGTAAGACTTTTCCAACAGTCACATTTGCGCTTGAAAGAAAATGATACTTTGTAGTGCCTCCCAGCTCTTTTGCCTCATGACTAACTACAATTGTGTAAGCGCCATTCTGATCAGGGGTAAAATTTCCTTCAAAATGATTGGTATGGGGAATTAGTTTTAACTGCATTTTCTTTTGGTCCGGACCGATCAACCAGATTGAAAATTCATTTACGTCAGAATACCAATTAGCAACACTATCACGTTCATTGCTCGCATATTCACCATAAAATACTTTAACAGATTGTGGCTTACCTATTTTTCCAGTATTAGCGGTTTCAATCCACAGCGCATGTGCAAAAAGTTGTGTTGTAGTAAAGCTGAGTAGCAAGCCCACAATTATCGTAGTGATATTTTTCATATTTTTTTATTTTAATATTGGTTCTTTAATTTCTAATATTTTTTGAGGGGTAGGTTTTGTTTTCTTTTTTTTAAACTTACGACCATACCACACCAGGAAACCAGTAATTGGTAGGCTAGCTCCGATCAAGGAAGCCAGAAAAGCCAGAACTTTACCTGGGAATCCTAATATACTACCGACATGTAAATCGTAATTCATCTTTCTAAGCTTAGTACCGATTGTGGCCCCTTCATAATCTCTAGAATAGACGTTATCTGATTTTAATTCAGCCAATGTATGCTGATCAAAAGTATATCCTTTGCTATTATAAAACTGTCCTGTATTTGGATATACAGTAATATCTATTGTTGCTTTCACTCTAGAGGTATCAGGGAAGTTATAGTAAAAACCCTGAGATCTGGGATGATTTGTAATCACCTTGTTCCATGCCAGATCCATTGCCTGCTTTGGCGTATAATGTTTATTAGCTTGTAGGGAATCTGATTCCATTCGTTTAAACTCAGTCAGCTTATCACCTCCTGATGTAACCCAGTATAGACTTTCACTATACCATTTGATGCCATACACCATTCCTGTAAGTGCAATCGCTAGCAAAAACAGTAATGAATAAAAGCCTAACACATTATGCAGATCAAGGTTAACACGTTTAAATGAAGCTCCCCATTTAATTTTGAAACTCTTGTCAATGGTCGATTTATTCCATTTTTTTGGATACCACCAGATCATACCTGTGATCAATAAAACAACAAAGACCATTGTACCATAGTTGACGATTGGCCTGCCGATTTCATAAGGAAGCCATAAAAACCTGTGGCCATTGATCACAAATCGAAAAAAATCAGTCTCACCCTTTTTACGCACCACTGTTTTGACAACTTCACCTGTATAAGGGTTAATTTTGAGCTGTATTCCTCCTCCTCTTCGGCCACCTCCCTTTACTTCTTTTTCTACTTTATTTTTTAAGCTCAGATTGATGGTACGACCTTGCTGATAATTGGCATAAGAAGGTATCTTATCGGGATACAATCGACTCACAATTGCAGAAAGTTGTGAAGGTGTAAGTACAGGCTTATCTTGCTTTTCAACTTTTGTTTCCGGCTCCAGTAATCCATTGATTTCTTCATTGAACACCCATATACAGCCTGTTAAACACACGATTAAAACAATAATACCAGAAACAAGTCCTAGCCATAAATGGAGCCATTTGTTGATTCTTATAAAAAGCGAATCCTTGCTCTTCTTTTTTGCCAGTGTATTCTTTTTTCCTAAGGCTGTCATGACTTTTTGTTAAGCTGCTGAATACATTATTCAGCAGCATTTTACCAGATTAACTTAATAAGTTAGTTTAGAAATTGAGGAGACATTTGATCCTATTATTTCAGCTCCTTTTGTAGCAGTAGCAGCATTGATATCAATTGTATAAACACGATATCTCTCTTCCGATTCACGAAGAACAAACTGAGCAGTTTTCCCATCTCCCTCATAATATGCAGGGAAATCATACCAAGGTGCATTGTACTGTGGAATACCGGAAATGTAAGTAATAGTCTGTGCTCTTACGTCAGCGATAGCTACCTTCACGTCAGCAGGATCGCCTCCTCCTCTTGATGGGGCGACGTCTCTTTTTGCTGCTTCTATAGCAACCAGGAATTTACCATTAGCGATGTACCTACCTCTAACGATTTTTAATCCTCCTGTTTTTGCTTCTACATTAAAGAAGTAGTTTTTATCAAATTCTAAGGCTCCTTTTTTTACACGAAGAAAGCTGGAAGGATTCTTTGAATTGTAAGCAGAACACCATGCATAAGTATCACCATCTTCAATTTGCTTAACACTGGTCATAGAAAACCAATTTCCACTAGAACTTGCCCTTCCATCACGAATAACTTTATTCATAGTCAGATCGGGATAATTAACCACAGCAATCCACATACTATCGGTATATTTTGAAGTCACTCCAGAAACACCGGTAGCAGTATAGTATGGCAAAAAAAGCTTGTTATTATCTACATCTGCAACTCCAGTAAAAGTCGCCAACTCATTAATTCCTGTAATACTAAGCGTATTTATATTACCTCTTTTTGCGATAATAAAGTTTTTTGTATCATAATCCATTATCGCAGCATCCGGAGCAGCAAGGTTACCATTAGCTGCAAATACAAACCTGTCAGTCTTTACAGGGCCATAAGCCAATGCACGAACAGCATTTACCGGTTCCCCCATTTTTAACACCTTACCCTGATCGTTTAGCTTATATGGCGTAATTGGTCCTTGAGTAGACCATACAAGACCAAAAATCATATTATTCTGATTGATAAATGAATATCCATCTGTTTCCGTACCATTACCCGTTGTAGAAATGGTTCCATTTGTAATATTCTCAACAGGTACAATGTAGGTGGCACCACCATCAGTACCTACTGAAGCTACCTGGAAAACGTACCTTGACTTTACATTCCCTACACCTTCCTCAGGCTTATTATTTTTTGAACAAGAAGAAAATCCCGCGCATAGAGTCAGCGCGGCTAATAAAACACCGTTTGTTTTTTTCATTTTAGTAATTATTTAATTGAATTTATTGGATAAAAAATACCTGATCTTCAAATTGAAAGACCGGCTAGGCTTTTGTAAACTAAAGTTGTCGTAAAGGATATTGTTGGCCAGGTTTCTTCCCTCCAACGCCAGATTATATTTTCCTTTCGCGAGTGTGTACGTGATATTTGCATCATGTCCGAATTGAGTAGGAACATCATCTTTACCTAAAGCACTGTCACCCTGACTAGGCCACCTCAGATAAAAGGCGTGAACATACAATAAGTTGTAACCCACTGATAATGTATTGCCTTGTCTACCTGCATTAAAGAATACTGCAGCATTAGCATTTCCAAAGAGGAAAGGCATATTGGGCATACGGTCTTTATAAACCGGACTAACGGTAGTAGAGCTACCTTCATATTTAGTATTATTCCTTATATTCTGATAGGTAACATTAAATCCGGCATTGAATAACCGCTTATAGCTATACCTGATGTCAGTATCAAATCCGTTGTTGATAACATCTCTTAAATTTCCATTTCTTAACTGTGCTGTACCTATAGTAGTTACAACTGGCCTGATAAAGTCCTTTGCAAACCGGTAAATAAAGTTACCATCGAAACCTAAATGATGATCTTTATTAATCCGATAACTATATGCTATACCCAGGTTTAAATTATCACTGCTTTCAGGCTTTAGATTAAAATTCGGATCTACGTTACCTACATCCCCAAATAATTCCTCATTTTCAGGAAGCCGGTAACTCTTTTCATATGAAGCTTTCAACTGAAGACCAGCGTTTAGAAAATAGGTTGAAGCCACACCATATCCAGTAAACTGGAAATTACTTTTTTGCGTATAGTAAATCTTTTCAACCACTTGAAAAGTTGTATTATTCTGAAAATACTTTTTAACAAATAATGTTGTATTCCATTTTACAGAAGCTTCAAATCTGTAACCAATGCCGAGAATGGCCTTTTGAGTTTTACGAGGTTGCTTAAGATTCTCATCCTCAGGTATTAGCTCATCACTACCTTCTCGATTAAATGTGCTATACATCCCATTCAAGACAAAGGAATGTCTTTCATTAAGTTTATATGTCGAATTTAAATTAGCCAGTCCATTATTGTTTCTGTATTTGTATAATGTACGTCCTCGTTCTCCACCTAATGACCATCGATCAGGATAAGTACCTTTATAAATACTCTCACCACGCCAGTTAAACAACTTATTGAGCGTATCAATGGTCTGCTCCTCTCCCAGGTTGTAATTAGCAGACAGGTTAATGTCTAAACCTTTTGTAAAAAGATCATTTTTGCTGTATTTCAAAGAAGGCATTATGATATTACCTTTTCTTTTTCTTCCTCCATACACATCAAACATTCTATTACCAGTTTGCACATCAGCGTCATTCTGTCCAAGCGTTACACCAACTGTCAACCTATCTGCATATTTTTTATTGACCACACCCACATTAGCGATAATGGTTTCATTTTGATAGGTATCATGAAATCTATTGGCCCAACCTAAACTTGTTTTTCCAGAGATGAGATCTTCTACAATCGGAACATATACTCTGTAATTATTATCAGAATAGTTCTGAAAAGCATTAAGTTGCATTGTAAATCCTGATTTAGAAGTAAAGCCGGCGTTAACATTTGTTCGATGTGTATTAAAAGAGCCATAAGAATAAGAAAGGTCAAGGTAATTATTCAGGCCTTTATTCGTAATGATATTTATAGCTCCACCTAATGCATCTGCACCCAGAGAGATCGGCACAACTCCTTTGTATACCTCAATCCTATCTGCCAGATTAACGGGAATGTTATTAATCTGAAAAGATGAACCAAAATTATCCATAGGAACGCCATCAATAAAAAACTTCACCTGCCGGCCTGTAAAGCCATTTAAAGAAAGATTAACACTTGAACCTACGCCACCAGATTCGCGGACTCTGATTCCGGAAACTTTATCTAATACATGAGAAAGATCAAGTGTAGTGTTATGAAGTTTTTTAGCATCTATGGCAGTAACATTGTAAGCTTGCCTATTGCTTTCTTGAGTAGCTGTACGGCCAATAACATTGACCATTTCCATATCCTGACTGCTTTCTGTTAGGCTAAAGTTTAATTTCAACTCTTGATTGCTAACCACAATTACCTGCCTTTTCTGAGGCGCAAAGCCTAAGGAATTAACCAGGACAATATAAGTTCCCGGTTTTACGTTTGAAATTCTAAAAAAACCATTGTGGTCTGACGTTGATCCTTGATAGGTATTTTGAAGTTTGATAGTGGCTGAAGCAACAGCTTCGCCTACACTGTTTTTTAAAGTTCCGCTGATGGAAGTAGCCGGACTTTGAGCTTTTGTAAAAAATACATAGGTACATAGCATACCTAATAGCAAAAAATTCTTAATTTGCATGACTTTTAACTACGATTAAAGGTGAGCCGGCATTGCCGGTTAGCCACACGGGTCCTAAGCCGTGTGGCATTTTTTTTATGCTGCAAATATATCTTTATTTAGAATAAGTCCAAATTAAAATTATAGATAATTTAATAATAATATAGTCGTGGCAGTAAATATGGCTCTATCCTTCCAATATGAAATGATCTGGACTTTGTTGCCTGCATTTTTTTAATTGCCAATCAGCAAATTTAAGTACAGAGCACTATGAGATTATCTGGTTTAATAAGGTACTCTACTGGTCTATTAATTGAGGTGAAACATTAGCCGAGCGAAAGACAGTAAAATCAGATACCACAAAGATGTATACCTTATCTAACTTCCCTCGTGCTTTTGACAAGCAGGTAGCAGCGATCTTAACGCACTACAAGGATCCTTTTATTTAAACATTAACTATTCAGATACCGCCAAGGCAGATGGTACTATCCAGGTTTATATACGGAATGATATGGATAGACAATTTAACAACCGGTACCGATTACAGGATTCATTATTTGGTACAATCGTAAATGGGGCAAGAAAAAGAAAAAAGGAGCTAAAAAAGAGACTGTTCTATCCAGCTCTGTCTCAGAACCAATTAAAGCAGCTGAATCTTTTGAACATGAAAAGACTTACAGCTAGCAAAGGAAGGAAAACTATGTATTCCCAAATTTTAACTGGTTCAGATTGTTTGTTGCTTTGCCACGCTTTGGAAAAATTAAAGACTATAAATTGCTATTCTCCCTAAAATCCGACTCAAAATTCATGATCTCATTTTCGCCATAGTATAATACCTTTGGAAGTTAATGAATGCCGCTATTTGACATTGATTTGCAACAAACATCACCTTAAAACAGCCCTACAACTGCTTTAACACTGGTTTGTTACTAGAAAAGCAGTAGCAGACCAGTAGCTGACCAGTAGCTGAGCAGTAGCAGACCAGTAGCTGTTATACACCAAACCACCATAATCCCTGCAAATAATACGGAAGCAATACACTTACCAAGGGTAAATAAAATTAAACTCAAAGATATATAAATTCACCATAACAACGGCGATATGGCAGATTGTGAAAAGGCTGACTGTACCGATAAAAATAACGCAAAAAATAATATAATTTTTACTTTTTGCGAAGATTGCTCTAATTTGAACATAACTTTATATGGATAGAATTAACAAAACGAATCTAATTATCAATTCAATAGTAAAGTTTTAAATCCTTCCAAAATAGTTATGAATTTGATGAATACCTAACTAGTACCTTGTATAATTCCTGCATTCTATTTATCGTATTTCAAATAGGAAAAAGTTATATTTGATAAGAAGATCAAAACTCCTATGAAAACTCTTTACCTATTCATTGTAACTATCCTTTTCTCCATTCAGCTATTTGCACAATCAGGAAACAAACAAGATGTAGTTCTGAAAACCAATGGCGAAGAAATGAAGGGAAAGGTAACCAAAATCACTGATACAGATATTTCATTTGTTTATCCAAATGAAACGTTGGAATACACCATCAAAAAATCGGACATTCTTAAAATCACCCACGCCAGCGGCAGGATTGAAAACTTTAGCCAACCAGCCAATCTGGCACAGACCCGTCAGAATGATGCTGTTGCCATGTCTGCCTCTCCAGCTGATCATCATAACAAGATTGCTATCCTGCCCTTTACTTTTATGATGGACAATCAACCTGGTTCAGAAGAAATAGGTATGAAGGCGCAACAGGATACTTATGACTTTTTAACAAAACATTCGGCTGGTTACACAATTTTAGACCCAAGGAATACCAATGCCAAGTTAATCAAAGCAGGCATCACGCGTGACAAAATGATTGGATTTACCATGAAAGAAATCTGTGATGTTCTAGGGGTAGAATATATCGTTGATGGTGCTGTTACTCAAAACAAAGGTTATTCTACAACATCTTCAAGTGGGACTTCGAATGATAAAGTGAAAAGGGACGGAAGCGATAAGGTAAAAAGTGTTTCTGGTTACAACACCAGCTATAGTAATGCTGTACAACGCTATGATGTTGCCGTAAGCCTACACATATACATGGACAATAATGCGAGCATCTACAACCAAAGTCATAAAGCTTTTTTGAGTAATACTGACGGATCATATAGTAGCCCGCTGGAATATCTGTTAAAACGTTGTCCCCTGTATAGGAAGTAATATATTTTTATAGCTCTTATAACAAAAATCTATCGTGTCTGGTTTTCATATTCAAGCAGACAAAGACTATAACAAAAACTAAAGCCTGGTAAATCCAGGCTTTAGTAAAGATAAAAACAACCGTAAATCTTCCTTATACTGGAAGTTTCTTAAATATATTTTCAATCACCTTAGGTATTTGGTCTATTGCCTTTTCAGGATTGTTCAACTCCCCTTCTGCCCAACCTCTCCAGATTACCTTTTTAGTCCTGCGATCAATCAGATCAATCATGATGCTACCCTGCTTCACATTCACTCTACGTTGTTCAGTTCCTACATAAACTGGAAATGGGTCACGGTAAGCATAATAATAAAAAGCACGTCCGCGATGAACACCGAAACGTGGAACATACCTTCCAGGAGCATCATAGTACACCGGATCATTATAAGATCTGGTTTCATTATTTACTACTGCGGTATACCTGATCAGCACGTCTGGCCTTTTATTGTTCAATTTAAAGCTTCTTTTATTCAACTCCGCACTTGCTGCCTCAACAATCCTATCCGCCGCTATATCATTATCATAAATATTAGAAGCTTTGGACTTGCTTTCTGGTAACCATGCATAGGTGCGGTAACTACTATTCAACTTTTTATTGCTAACCGCATAATAATTATAGTTGGAACAGGATGACAATACGGCCACCAATCCCAAAATCATTAAAATTTGCTTTTTCATCGTCTTTTCTATTTGTGTGATGTAGAAAATCTCCCATATCTTATCTCCTATACAATGATTTACGATAATAAACTGCTACCAGATTCTGGTAGCCACACTATTTGTTAGACTGCAGAATAAAGAAAAAGATTAATGGGGAATATTTTACCAGCTTCCCCATAAGACCCCGATAAAAAACTCAACAAGTTATCAAATGCATACTCATATTTTGCGTTTAACCCTTATTTTTATGATAATTTATAAGAATTATATAAAAAAGAAAGATAAACAGCTGTAATCTTTAAAACTGGCATTATTGATGCAAAGACAGGATCTGTAAGTTATCCTGACCAAATATATGAACCCATCTAATCGTTTCGACTGCCATTCTTATTTAGATAACAATACCTTAGCCATTCTTGAAATATCAACCAAAGTCAATTTTTCTGATCAGATCTCCAGATCTTACCATTGGTTATTGATCAACAAAAGCACACTACAAGTTAAAGTATTACAACTCCATTCAAGAGATGATTCAACCTATGTACAAGAACGTTTTTTCGATATTGGTTATTTAAAATATGATGCTAATACAGGTATTTTCATTCCTCAGAATTCGCAGGAACTACATCCTCTTGAAAACCTTACCTGCAATGATATACCAAAAAATCTATTAAAAGCGGTAGAAAATTACCTATGTGTAGTGTAGTGAGATGCAGCAAAAAAACTAAAAAAAGATGTACTGGGCAAATGGACTTTCATCAATGCAGCTTTTCCGAAAACCTCCAGTGCTTTCGAAGGAAAAACGACAATAACCAATCCGACATTAAAGTCTATGGCAAGATTATCTGCAATAGCAAATGTATCCCACGTTGCTCCCAAAACTAGTTTTATAGATTTTATAAATGATAATACCTATCTTATTTATGATGCAAAAGGTAATTACTTCACAGGTAAATTTGAGGCAAAGGATGGCCAAACAATTGATCTTTCTGGATTTGGGACAATCAAAGAAATCAAATTTACAGAAGGAAAAATAGATTTTAAAATCACATACAACAGTAGCAATCAAACCATCAGTATATCCGCAAATAAAGCGAGTGCTATGACTTTGAATGAACGCACCAAACTATTATGCCAAACATGGGAATTTCTTTCTATTGAAGAAAATGGAAAAGACATTAGGGTAAACGGAAAATGGGAAGTTTTTGGTAGATGCATTAAAAATTGAAGAGGTCTACTCTTATGATAACAAAGTTGAAACAACCAAAATGGTTCTTCGTCCAGTTCAATAAGGAATCTCTTGTTTCTGTTCCAACTTGCATTTGAAACAATGTTGGTTCTTCGATATACAAATAAAGGCCGTTCTTTAGAAACAGCCTTTATTTGTATAATGCTCCCATGGAAATAACAATTTCACTCACAATAATTTTTTGATTCTTTTTACAATATAATCAATATCAAACGGTTTACTGATATAATCATTTGCACCCGCTGTAATGCTCTTTTCTTTATTAATATCGCTTGCAGACATTACAATAATTGGAATATGTTTGGTAAATGGATCTGTTTTAAGATCAGAACATATATCAGCACCATCCCCATCTGGCAACATCACATCTAAAATAAATAAATCTGGCACAGAATCTTTCAGTTTACTTTTTAGTTCAATAAATGTGGAAGAAAGTTGTAGCTCGTAACCTTCATCTTTAAGCAAAACACCGATGATATATCTGATATCCTCATCATCCTCAAGCACATGAATTCTTTTGATCATAGTTAATTTTGTTTTAAAGTTAATTTTGCTTTTTACATAGCAACAATTTTGCCATATATTAAATGAAACAAGCTCTATACTTTCAACTGTCTACATTTTTTATACAAGTGATCAAGGGGAGTTTTTCAAATGGTGTAAAAGAATTAAAAATAGATTTCTAATAAAAAAGCACTCTCTTACAAGAATGCTTTTTAGGGATAACGGGATTTATTATCCTCACACACTATAAATTTCAATCATTTTCGCGCTTGCGCTGATTATCTTTATTTGAAGTTTGATCAGAACGGTGGCCGCCTGAGTTGGAAACACCCTGTTGCTTCTTGTCTTGTTTTGGATTGTGGAAAAACCTGTCCGAAGTAGGCTTACCTTGATCATTTCCAGTGCTTTTTTGATGGGGTTGATTTTTCATACTCGTTAGGATTATACCATAAAAAGATTAACTTATTTATATTAACAGTAATAAGCATAATATGTTTAGAAAATAATTAAGTCTTCTTTATTTTACATGGGAATAAATGGCAAAACAAATGAAAACGTAGATCCCTTACTCAGCTCACTCTGCACTCTAACTTTACCCTCATGTAACTTGAGTATCTCTGCAACCAGGTATAGGCCTATCCCGAATCCAGTGACATGTTGTTTTCGGCTGTTATCAACCCGGTAAAACCTTTCAAACAGTCGCGACTGATCTACTTTCGAAATACCATACCCCTCATCTGTTACGCTAAATTCTACAGTTCCACTATTTAATACACATTGAATTGTTACAGTTGTAGCATCTGGCGAATATTTGATCGCATTTCCAATAAGGTTGGTCAGTACCTGACCAATCTTTTCCTTGTCGGCAGTAATCATCACCTCAGGACAGGCTTCGTATTTAATCAGATGAGAGGGACTAAGCATTAAGGCATCGCTCAATACTTCTTCCATGAGTTCACTTAAAGAAAAGTCAGAAATATTTAGTGACATCTTTCCCTCTTCCAGCCTAGAAAGATTCAAAAAGTCTTGTATTAGCGTTGTCATTTTTCCGGTTTGGGTTTCCGCACGCCTCAATACATTTTGTGTAAACGTATCCTCCCGCTGAACGGCTTTTGCAAGCGCAAGTTGTACATAAGAACGCATCGAAGTTAGAGGTGTTTTAAGTTCATGACTCACGATCGCTATGAAGTCATTTTTACGTTGTTCTTCCTGTTTTTTATCAGTGATATCCCTCGCTATCTTTGAAATACCGATGATTCCGCCAGTTGAATCCATAACAGGAGAAATTGTAAGAGAAACATCTAAAAGCTTTCCATACTTGGTGATACGTTTGGTCTCAAAATGATCCACACGTTGCCCTTTCTTTAATCTTGAGATAATCTCAGGTTCCTCTTGTAAACGATCTGCTGGAATCAGCTTCACGATCGACTGTCCTATCATTTCTTCCGCAGTATAACCAAAAAGACGTTTTGCAGAATTGTTCCAACTGGTGACAATACTGTTTAGATCCTTGCTGATGATCGCATCATCAGAACCATCCACTATTGCTACCAGCATAGCACTGCGTTGCTCTGCAAGACGAAGCTTTGCTGTCAGTATTTCCTGGTCCCTCGCCAATGAAGTTATTTCCTTCCCAGACAACCCCTGTTCAGGGATTGGGCTATTTAGCTCTTCAATATATTCTCCAGAATTGTCATTTTCTTGCATAGCTTAAAAGTACTAAAAAGCAACTCGGCAGCCTAGTTAAATGTAATATTTCTGGTTGCGCGTTTCACAATCTTTGATGTATATTCATTTGCATTATTTTCTATCCAGGAGTTGCAAAGTTTGATAACCCATTCAGGTTGGCTTTTACCTGCATCATTTAACCAATTACCTACTGAAAGCTGTACATAAGGAGATGGATCAGCTTTTAAAGGATCAAGTAAGCTCAGCGCAATTTCTGGTTTTTCTTTTAATAATGTGATATGTTTACACCATACACCACGTGGGCGGGTAGCTTCTGTAGCGAAACGTCGGATATTTTCATCATCACAACTGGTCCATTTTACAAGAATCTTTATGCATTCTGATAAATTTTCATCAATATCATTGCGCATGGCCATCCATGCTAACTCCCGAACACCGAAATGACAATCTGCTGCAAAAGGACGTATCGCTATAAATTTCGAATGAATGTCAAGAGATTTATCTAACCCAACCATATATACAGCCCAACATCTTACACTATCAGAATGATGAGATGCCAGGTAATTAAACAGTTCTCGATCTCTATCTACATCTGTTGCCAGCAAGAGCGCTCGTCCAATTTCCACAACAAGTGTTCTTACACTTGGTGAATCTAGTCCCCTGATTTCCTCTTTCACAAATTTTACAAATTGCGGATACCCGGAAAGTACATTTTCGATCAATTCCATGTGGTCAATAGCCAGCCATTCCGTTAGGTTAACACTTTCAAGAGTTCCTCTATTTAATCCAATGAGCACATCTTTGGGTATATTTTCTGGTTTTGAAGCACCTTTCCTGTTCAATAACTTATCCATTTATTCTTTTCTTTTGATGAATGTAATTTTGAAATGCTAATTTCGGGAGCTGTTCCATACGAAACAATAATGGACAAAATTGTCCCAAGCATTTTGTTAAATCTTCTGCATATGAAAACTAAACTCCGTGTATCTGAAAATAAAATCTGTCCATTGGAACATGCGGTCAATACCATCAGTGGCAAATGGAAGATTCCTATTGTATGGCACCTCAATCAAGGGATTAAAAGACCTGTTGATTTCTTCGTGCATATTGCTGACATCAACAGAAGAGTACTTACCAGACAGTTAAAAGAACTAGAGGAAAGTGGTATTATTTTTAAGACTATTATAAAGGAAAAACCGCTTGAGGTGGAATACCAATTAACGACCTCAGGTAAGCAATTGGTGGCAGCACTATGGAAGCTAAACGATTGGGGTAGCAGCTTACTTGAGGTCTGATTCCAATAGATTAAAATAGCCTTACTGTTAATGACTTAAAAACTAATCTTAAATTGAGTGTAGTTAAAATAACATGAACTGGATCACCTGTAAAATACCAAAAATATACCGCATTGCCTGTCCCTGGCTGATCACCGTTAAATAGACACTTTCTTTAACCTTTGTTAAAAATAACTTCTTTATTCCAAGAAAAAAAACAAATTACCCATATCTTGCAATTGGTAGGATAAAAGTTTTTGTAAATCAGTACAAAGTCAATAACGATAAAAATGAAAATCTATAATACCACCATACTTCTTATATTATTATCTTTTACACAGGCGGAGGCGCAGAATAAATTGGTTAAAGACATTGATTTTGACGGAAAGAACGATACCGTTTATATCGATGTTAAAGCATCAGTTATTGTGTGCCGGCTTTCCTCCCGACAATACAAGCCCTTAAAAAGCCAGCCAATAGAAATACTAAACCAACAAAGCGGTGTTAGTGCTACAAAAAATGGTTTTGAATTTCAAAACCATTGGATGCGGGCAGGATATCACAACCAATTTCGTTACGATAAAAAAACAAAACAGGTCCAATTAATTGGTATGAGCCGTTACGAGTTTGGCCCAGCCAACAACAATGGTAGTGGCGAATCCAGCGTTAATTTACTTAATGGTGATTATATAGGTGATTGGAATTATTATGACAACCTGGCCAATAATGAAAAAGGAGAATTGGTAAAAATTCCAACTATCAAAACAAAAATGTGGTTTAATAAAGTTTATTTAAAGGATTTCAGTGATAAAGTATATTTTGGTTTTTCTAAAAGATGTTCCGAGCTTTATTACAAACACAAAGCATTCATGGAATCAAAATAAAATACAAATAGAGAAAATCCGAAAAGTTCACCATGTTTGTTTATTTTGAAATACCGAACTTTAAAAGTCAATCCTATAATACCTATTATATGGAAGATATTGAAAATAAGCGCCCTGGGCAAATAACCGAACAATACTTAGCTTTTTTAGACCAACATATTGAAGATGTAGCTAACGGTAATGTCACTGACTTCCTGGAATTATTTAAATTTTCTGTACTCATAAAACGTATTTTTAAAAAAGTATGAGTTGTAATAACAAGTTCAAAAAATATTTGTTTGGCGGCTTAAATCACTTTATCCTACATGTTTTTAATGCTTTAAGCCATTTCTTGTGTCCACATTTATCACAATAATGCTCATTTACAGGATGTAGATTTAAGATATTTCCGCAATGAGTACAAGCATACTTTCCTAACTCAAAAATCTTCTCATCAGCTTTTTCAAAGAGCAAAGGCATTATTGGCAGACCGTATTTTACCTTTTCATCAGGATAAAAGAATACGCTTAAGTTACCAGATGTTTCTAATATTGCAGTTTCAACCTGCCCAAGATGAGATACACTCTGTTGACGAAGTTCTGAAAAGAATTCATCTTGCGCCAGACTTTCTTTGTTAAACCCATCTATTGAGAATTCACCATCCACAATTAAATAAACGCACTTCCCCTCAACCAAATCATCAAACTTTTTACTCTTTGCCATGAAATAAGTTGTGAGCCGATAAGCTCCTACAATAATTCCAAAAATAATAACAGGGTACAGTAGCCCTATCTCTTTGTAAAACATTGGATCTCCAGCTGCTGAACCAAGACTAATGATCACTACAAGTTCAAAAACAGAAAGCTGTCTCACTCCTCTTTTCCCCAGTAACCTCAAACCAATAAGAATAATAAAATACATTATCATAGTTCGAAGAGATATCTCTAATAGAAAGGTCCAATCTTCGTCCCCTATTAAAAAGCTATACCAGTCAATTGAAGTCATAGTCAAGTTAAATATTGATGCTGTCATAAATAGTTTATAGATGCTTATTTTCAACATCTACATAATGAAGAATGTTTTAATAAAACAATTGTCAATTCTACATTGTTGAGCAAAAAGAATTAACTAAAATTAAATAATCGATCAGCTGCCTATGCATGCCATCCCTGATGCTCAAAAGAAAAAAATTGTTTCAAGACTACTACTCATATTTGGACTCTTCATTTTATTATGTGTTGAAGGGTATTTTGGTTACCAGTTATATCAACTATCCAACCAGCAAGAAGAGATTAAAAAGGATTACTCCAACGTTAACAACATCAGCTCAGGCTTGTTCTCTGTGGAGCAATGGCGAGACAAAGTATCAGCAATTATTAATCACCAGATACGTGATTTTACGTTGACTGCAAAGCAAAAGAATGAACTTCAGAAAGAAGTGGAGAAAATCGTACTCTCGCTGATTAACAAGGCAGAATCTCTTATAAATAAACCAAAAAAAACCATTGATGGAAAAATTAAGAAGTTTCTGGTTAAAACCTTTGTAGATACAGATGACATTAAAAAGAAAGCTCCATCTCTTGCTAAAGAGATTGTTGACAAGGCTTATAATCCAACAAATAAACGGCACTTGAGTAAAATGGCAATGGACAAATTCGACGCACTTGAACGTGCGGAATATCTCGATAGCGCTGTAGCTACCACAAAATCAGCAACTGATTTGGTTTATAAAAAATATCAAGTATCCACCAAAGAAGAATTAAACAATAAACTGGTTTCCTCATTGTCTCATATCAGAACTGCAACTTACAATTATTCATTCGGTATGTTAAGTTGCATAGTTGTTGTTCTTGGGCTTTGGTGGATATTTAGAAAACGAGGTGAGTTGCATGGAACACTGTTTATTATGTCATTAATGTTTGCATTTATTCTGCTTTTCATTGGTCTAACCGCCTCTATGATCGAGGTTGATGCACGCATTAAAGCGCTGGATTTTGTGTTACTGGGTGAACACGTGGTTTTCGAAAATCAAGTATTGTTTTTCCAAAGCAAAAGCATCTTGGAAGTGGTCAAAATATTAATGAGCCAATCCAGTATCGACTCGATGTTAGTAGGCATTCTGATATTGATCTTCAGCATCCTCTTTCCAATCATGAAGCTTAGCGCAACAGGAATCCATCTGCTAAGCAAAAAAGAAATTGCAAAGCACAGACTCATAAGATTCTTTGCGTTTCAGTCAGGCAAGTGGAGTATGGCAGATGTTATAGTTATAGCCATACTCATGGTGTATATAGGTTTAAACGGCTTATTAGACAGTCAGCTAAAGAGTTTGAATATAAAAAGTGATGACTTAAATGTAATCACAACAAATAATACCTCATTGCAACCAGGGTTTATCATTTTTATCAGCTTCGTATTATACGGGCTTATTTTATCGACGATATTGAAATTTATTTCTCCTCATGAACATTAGAAAAATAGCTCATCCTAATATCCTTCTAATTGCTTGCCTAAGTTTTTTACTTTGCGCAGAAGCATGGTTTGGTTACCAGATATCAAACCTTTCCAGTCAGCAGGAAGAAATAAAAACAGATTATAGTGTTGTAAACAATATCACTTTTGGCATATTATCCGTTGATCAATGGCGGGAAAAAATGGCAAATGTGATAGATGGAAAGGTCAAAGATTTTACTATGACGGCCACACAAAAACAAGAACTGCAGGAAAAAGTCGAAAAACAGTTGTACAATCTTGTTGACCAGGCAATAGCTGAAATGAATAAACCACAAAAAGGTATTGGTGGAAAACTCAAAAAACTTGCTTTCAACGCACTGGTTGATCCAGAAGAGATCAAATCAGAAGTACCTGTTTTTGCTGCTACGATCGTCAACAGGATCAACAAACCAGAAAGTAAGAAGAAACTCAAAAGTATTGTCATCAGTAAAGTTGACCAGTTGGAAAAAGAAACTTTCGACAATACTGAGCCTGCCAGCGTTACTGTACGTAAGCATATTTATAAAAAATACGGAGTATCTGGCACAGAAGCTTTTGAGAAAACCATCAATTCACAACTGACCAATATACAATCACTCTTATATCACTATACCTATGGAATGGTTGCTTGCATCTTGTTGGCACTTTCTCTCTGGTGGTTAATGAGAAAGCAGGTAGTACTTCATACTACGCTATACATCCTTTCTCTTATGTTCGCTTTTGTCCTTTTACTAGTAGGCATCACAGCCACTGTTATAGAAGTTGATGCACGCATACAATCGCTAAACTTCACGCTGCTAAGCGAAAAGTTAGCGTTTACTAATCAGGTCTTATTTTTTCAAAGCAAAAGTATAACTGGCATTATTGAGTCATTGATTGGACAACCTAAATTTGATGCCATACTTGTGGGTATACTCATCTTACTTTTTGTAGTTATCCTGCCTGCGCTCCGAATGATTGGTAAAGGCATACTGATTTGGGGAAAAGATAAATACATAAAGAATAAGCTTGTCAGTTTTTTAGCCTTTGATTTAAGTAAATGGGATATGGCCGATGTTATGCTTGTTGGTACTGCGATGACATACATAGGTCTGAATGAGATCATAAAAAGTCAACTTTCCAATCTGAACATACAAGAGGACTTGCTTTCAACCGTGACGCAAAATAACACCTCATTACAACCAGGTTATTACATTTTTCTAACATACGTTGTATACATGTCAATATTATCAATTATATTAAAACGCACAAAGTTATTTGGATAAAATTAGAACCATGAGTGGATGAAAGTCGGTCTTATACGCCTATAGCTTTACAGTTTTGCGGAAAAACTTAAAGCAAGATGAATGAAGAGTCATTATCAAGGTTTGTATTCTCGGAAGAATTCAAAGAAAAACTGGTTGAATTGGTGGTTTACAAAAACCTGTCGGCTGCACAGGTAGCCAGGAAATACGATCTACCAAACACTCACATGTTGATCAATTGGATCAATAACTACAAGAAAAAATTAGAAAAAGGAGCCGTAACTTTAGCTCCTATGGAAAAGCCAAAGACCAAAGACAGTATTCTGTTGAAGAAGCGGATCAAGGATATTGAAAAAGCACTGGAAAAGGCCAATGCTATGATAGACCATGCCTAAAAGGAAACTAAAGTTTCGATTCGAAAAAAGGGTGGTACCAAACAATAAGGCTGATCAAAGAGAAACGCATTACAAGGATGGGCGTCGGACCGCTTTGTAAATTGTTTGGTAAAACCCGGCAGGCCTATTACGATCACATCCGCCATCTCTGCGACAGAGATTCCCGGACGATCTTGCCCTGGTGATGGTACGGTTAGTCCGTCGTGAACTTCCCGGATTAGGTGGGCATAAACTATATAGATGCCTTTATGTCCCAATTTTCTTAATGCTTTTCTGAAAAGTCTGATCCACCGTTTTACGGGAAAACACATCCAATATAGTTAAAAGCTACAAAAGCGAACCTGCATACTGATATTGAATCATTAATTAAAAAGCATGAATATAAGAACCATATACAAGACCCCAGGCCACGCAGATCCACTACAAATTTACCATCGGAGCCTATTGAAGTAGTTTCTACACTATTAATTCTTGTTTCCACAGCTTTGTTTATTGGCGCTATGATTTATATAATTTATGGTATTATAAATGGTAGATATTAGTGAGTTTGAAGTCTATTTTTTCAAGAGCTCAAATAGCTCAGTATTGATATACAATGTCTCCTTCCAGATTTTTTTAGATTGTAATACGCCAATCTTTTCCAGTCCATTAAGGTACTTTGATGCTGTTACTCTTGATACTTTAAGTCTATCCACTAGAAACTCTATTTTACAATAAGGCTGTTCAAATAATAATTCTAACAGTTCCTTATTATACAGTTTAGCTGCATTGGATTTTATTTTATCCTGTAATTTCAAAAACAGTTTATTAATCGACCTTATCTGGTCAGTTGTTTGTTTAGATGTTTCCTCTACGGCTCTTAGCATGAACAATACCCACTCTTCCCAATTGCCCTTTGTCTTCACTTCTCCAAGTAATCGGTAATAATCCGCTTTATGTTTTATAATATAATCACTAAGATAAAGTACAGGACTATCCAAAAGTCCATGTAAGCATAAATAAAGCACATTAATAATTCTACCTGTCCTCCCATTACCATCATAAAATGGGTGTATACTTTCAAACTGATAATGTTGAACGGCCAATTTAATCAATGGGGAAAGCACATCAGTTTCATTCATGTATACTTCCAAATTTTTCATCAATACAAGAATAGTATCATAGTCATCTGGTGGCGTATAAATTACTTCACCCGTAACGGCATTTTTTAACGATGTTCCTGGCAATCTTCTCAAACCAGCTTTATTCTTTTCCAGAATTTCCTGTATTTCGACTACCCCATTTGTATTCAGAAAGCCCTTTTGCATTATCATATTAAAGCCGGCAAGCATCGCTTCTCGATAGCGTAGTACTTCTTTAGTAGCATGATCTATTTGTGTACCTGTTGCGGATAAGGCCTGATAGAGTTTATCATGAGTGGTAATTACATTCTCGATCTCCGAACTCACCCGGGCCTCCTTAAGTATTACTGCATTTAAAAGTATAGACGGATTGGGTAGTGTATATGCTAATCCTTTTAATTCGGCAAGAGCAATTGAAGATTGCACAACTTGTCTCAATACAGCTATTGTCTCTACTTGAGTATGACCAGGAGGTAATAAAGGTAATTCATTAAAGGGTACGTCATTTTTCTGATTAGCAAGTTTTTTCATACAAAGTTTTTTTACATGAGACACTCATCATGTAAAGATAATCCTATTTTCTTTACATGACATCATAATGATGAAAAGAATGTTTACATGAGTACCCAAATTCTTCAAGAGCCTTTTTACGAAGATTGTTTCTAATTTGCTTCCGTTTTTCCTTGTCTACTTTGTCAGCCATTATTTTTAAGAGCTTGTAATTTATGCTGTTCTACAAATTCAATTGCATCAATCATATTTTCCGGATATCGGGCATACTTAATAAATCTTTGTATTCCATGGCGGTCAGGTTCGTAAATTGATATATGTTGATATGGGAATCCATTTTTTACAAGAAATTTAACTACCTCCCATTTTCGATTGTCACCTGCTTTCGGTGGCCGAAATCTATGTGTCACCACAATTGCTTGATTACCACATTCAGGGCATTTGAAGTTTGAAAGTCCCAAATCATCTGATGACAGATTAAATGACTTCTTACAATCAAAACATAGTTTTTTCCTCATAATTACAACAATAAAGATCACTAACTCATTTTACATTTCCAATAAATAGATGATTTGGGTTAGCCAAGATCAAATGTAACTATCAAGGAGTTCTTTTAACTGCTAAAAAGGTAAGAAGAGGCCAAGGCATTGTCTGGTCTTTGTTCATTTACCAACAAATTTTCAACGATACTACCAGTGAATACGCGTTTTTACAACAGGTTCTTTGTTTAAAAAAGCATTTATTTCAAAAATGGCATGGGTCAATTGATTAGGTTTCAATTCCAATTTAAAACTATATGAGCCTGAAAGGTAACAAGCCAGGTCTAGAAAAAACTTTCTCCTCTTTAATTTTGTAACATCTTGAATAAATTCCTCTTGCTCAAAAGATAAAAGGTCATTTGCAATATCAACCGTAAGGACTTCATCAGTAAAAGTGACACCATTTGTAAGTACTTCAGCCCAAGGTAAAATATCGTATATAGCCTCCGTAAGACTCTTTCCATTTAATAGATGAAAATAATATTCAAATCTGTTTGGATCATCGAAATCCCAATTGTAAAATAACTCAGGATAATTTTCAGAATCTGCATCAAT
This sequence comes from Pedobacter sp. ASV1-7, assembly GCF_040203335.1. NCBI lineage: Bacteria > Pseudomonadati > Bacteroidota > Sphingobacteriia > Sphingobacteriales > Sphingobacteriaceae > Pedobacter > Pedobacter sp. ASV1-7. The sequence continues at coordinate 597,206 of NZ_JBEHBV010000002.1, forward strand.
AACTACTAGTGTGATATGATAATCATCAAATCTTGAAGTCTCTTCAATTTTTACATATAAAAATAATTGTTTTTGCCTTAAAAGCAACTTTACTTCTTCTAGTGAGGTTTGTAATTGCCAAAGCTTATATTGATATCTATTCTTAAATAGGGTAACATTTGAAAGCTCAGCCCTATGAGTATTGTTTAATATATTCTGCTTCGGAATTTTAAGCTTAAAAGATTTCCCTGTTAAAATAACAGTTGTTTCATCAACCACTTGCCAACAAGCAGTATCTAACCTGTTATTGTAAATAACAACTATCACGGGCATTGAATGATTTAACCAGTATTCCAAATGCTTTTTTGAGCCACGAAAAACAACATGATCACCATTCGATTCTTTAAAATAACTTTCTCCACATTTTATTTGAACACCAATTAACCTTCCGGACGGAGATAGGGTATTTAAATCTAAATCAACTTTTGTTATTTCAACAAAAGCGTCAATACCAAAGTCATTTACGGGCTGCTCTCTAAAAATCCATTTCAGATTTTGAGTAAAAATTTTAGCCACTGAATATACGCCGATTCTTTCTTCGCTGCTATATTTCATCTAGATAGTTTATTAGCTTGGCTTAGCCAGTAGAATTCAAATTTAAAAAACAGATGATAATGTTTTATGAAATTAGGAGACAATGGATCAGCTCCACAACATTTAGAATTTATGGTTGATCCTCAATCATTGCGATTAAAGAAAGTCCTAAAATCAAAAAAGCTCCTAGTTTTCACTAGAAGCTTTTTGAAGTACCCTGGAAGGGATTCGAACCCCTGACCCACGGTTTAGAAAACCGTTGCTCTATCCAACTGAGCTACCAAGGCATCTCCTTATTAGGAGCCGCAAAGATAGATCATAAGAAGTAAACACGCAAATCTATTTGATATATTTCTTTTAATAAACGTATAAATCAGACTGTTATTTTTCTTTGAGGAAACTTTTCAACGTGATTACTGATCAAATTAAGGATATATTCATCAGAAGGGTATGGCTGTAAAACTGACTTAAGCATTTCTGATCCATTGATATCTGTATGATGAGAAATATACCCCATACCATAGAACTTGCCCTCTTCAACTAACAAGCAACTCTGTTCATCATCAGTACGCCCCTCACCAATCACAGCAAAAGTAGGAAGCATTGTTTTTAAATGTGCTATTGCATACTTAACCCTTACGTTATAGGCTGCTGCAGATTCCTTACCTACACATGCACCACTACATCTTCCCTCTTCATGTCCTGTACAACAAGCCCGGTTCTTCTGAATAAAACATAATTTCTCACAAAGAAGATGTTCCTGAATCAATACACGAAGTAAATCATATCCCTCAAGCAAAGTATTAAAACTATACAATACAGCAGCCTGTTTCTTATATTTATCAATACCAAGGCGCATATAGCCTTTCTGGTCCTCGAATACATACAAAGCATACTTCTGCTCAAATCTCTTCAAGGCACGGTTATTTTTAGGCCATAGCCGCTTAATCTCCGCAGCTTCCAATATAAAAGCCATCAACTCAGTACCACAGACCTCAAAATCTACAGTATGAATGTTCTTTAGAAAATCCTGTCGTTGTTTTCCAGCATTATTACCACTAAAATGAGAACAAACCCGCTGATAAATGCTCTTAGCCTTACCTACATAAATAACCGTACCTTTTTGATCTTTGAAATAATAAACACCAGGAACACGCGGTAAACGATCGATTTGAGATTTAGGCAAATTTGGCGGCAGTACCTGCTCTTTTGAAGCACGACTTAATGTGTGAGCTATTACACCTTCCACATCTGCAGTCAACAACAAGGTCAAAAGCTCAGCTGTAGCAGCAGCATCTCCGCCCGCCCTATGCCTGTTATGGATATGTATATTTAAAGCAGCACAGAGCTTCCCAAGACTATAAGAACCATAACCAGGCAACAACTTACGACTTAACCTTACTGTACACAATTTCTTACAGTTCAGTTCATACCCACAACTGCTTAATTGATACTTAATAAATGAAAAATCAAAATTAACATTATGTGCAACAAATACCTTGTCATGCAGCAATTCATAGATTTCTCCAGCAACCTCACTAAATACTGGCGCATCAATAACCATATCATTGCTAATGCCAGTAAGCGATTCTATATAAGTTGGAATATCCTGCTCAGGATTTATCAAGGTATCATAAACATTAAGCACTTCCACTCCATTATGCACGAGAATTGAAATCTCAGTAATTCCATTTCCTGAAGCAAAACCTCCAGTGGTTTCTATATCTACAACAGCATACAACATCTAATATTACAAATTGAACACACAAATATGCTAATAATTTTAGCATATTTATATTTAACATTTAATTCATGAATATTTTTGTGCCCAACCGATGTCAAAAAAATATAATCTAACTAGTTACAATCTTTATAGGATTACTTAGCATTTTATGTATTGGGCATTTATCTGCGATCACAAATAAACGCTGACGTTCATCCTCTGTCAGATCTCCAGTAAATTCAATTTTCCTGGTTATCGTAGTATCCTTATTCATCTCCTCTTCTTTACAAATTGCAAGATCTATTTTAATGCTATCCAGATTATAATTCTTCCTGTCTGCATACATTCTAATAGTGATAGCAGTACAACTACCCAGGCTTGCTAACAATAGCGCGGCCGGAGGCATCCCCTCATCTGTACCTCCAACATCTGTAGGTTCGTCAGCATAAATAAAATGTCCTCCTGAATATACTTTTGTCTTATAATGAGATCTATCTAATTCTGTAACTGCGGTAATCTGGCTGTTTGACATAATGGTGTTTTTATTTTGTAAAATACGATAAAATACAAAAGGGTTGAAACATTTTTCCAACCCTTTTATCCATTAATAAAGAAAAAACTATTCAGCTTCTCTTTTTATGTAAGTTTTATTACCATTTTTATTGATGTAATATTTACCTCCCCGTGGTCCTGTTAAGATTTGCTCACCATTAGGCCCTTTTAAGCTTCTGTCTACCGTAGGCTTATAATCCTTTACAGCAACAGTCGTAGCTTTAGTTTGCGTCTTAACAGTAGTTGCTTCTTTTTTCGCAGCCTTTACAGGGGCTTCAACTTTTTCCTTATTCGCTGTATAACGCTTATCAGGAGTCCCGTCTTTTTTAAGTCCAGGAGCTGCAGTAGCCTCTTTTGCTACTGTTTTTTTAGTAGTTGTTTTTACTTCTTTGGCAGTCGATTTTGCGGCTTCTTGTGTATTGGCATAGCGCCTATCAGGAGTACCATCCTTTTTAAGTTTTACACCTGTTGCCTTAGCTTTATCCTCAGCTTTCTTTGCATCGGCTTTAACTTTAGCAGCGTCTTTTTTAGCGTCAGCCTTAGCTTTGGCAGTTTCCTTTTTAGCGGTAGATACCGCAGCAGTTTGCGCAATGCTTAGGTTTACACATAAACCAAGGATAGCGATAAGTGATAATAATTTTTTCATGGTCTTTTAAATAATCAGGTTCCTTAATTGTTAATTGCTACCCACAGGATAACACTATACAATTTAGTGTATTCTAACCATTTTATGAAAAAAATATTATTAATATTTATAGCTGATCAACGACTACATCCTGAATCTCAGGGAAACAGATCTGCCAAGCGCTTGAGCAAGTTCCGGCTCTAGTTTTACTCCTCCATCATTCTGAACCCAAACACCTTTATCATTCTTTGCTAAAACAATCTCCTGACCATCAAAACCAATACGAAGTTCTGTTGTTTCTTTATTGATTACAGAATCATTTAAAATCTCATAAATGTAATCTGAATCTTTATATGTAATACGCATTGGCAACCCCATAATCTTATCTCTGACCGACAAAGGTAAATTAAAAAAGCGTATTTGGTCAGGGAAATAATCTTGGTTGATGAACCTCCCCCTCATTTCCTGATGATTTGTCGAAATTTGATACAGAAACGCCAAGCAACCTAACGCTTTTCTCTTTAAAATCAATTCCATCCAATAAAATTTTAGCTATATCTGTAATATGCTCTTGCAATATAACTCCTTCAGCAAATGATTTACTTCTGGTAATTTGCTTAAAATCGCTAAACTTAACCTTCAATGTTACTGTACGTCCCGATAAGTGATAAGATTTCATCCTGTTAAACACTATGATCGCTAGTTTTTCAATCTCTGGTTTCATCTCATTTAGATCAATCAGATCGTACGAAAATGTATCTTCTGCACCTATAGATTTAGTTTCCTGATTAGGTTCAACAGGTCTATTGTCTATTCCACGCACAATTTTATAAAAGAAGCGACCACTCTTTCCAAATAAATTAGCCAGTTCTGCTTCAGATAGCTTCTTCAAATCAGATCCAAAGTGCAGTCCCCTCACTTTCATTTTCTCTGCCGTTACCTTCCCAACTCCATAAAACTTTTCTACCGGCAACTGTTCTATAAACTTTTCAATTTTAGAGGGGCCAATAAAAGTCAATCCGTCAGGCTTATTCATATCTGAAGCTATTTTAGCTACAAACTTATTTACCGACACTCCCGCAGATGCAGTAAGGTTCAACTCATCTTTTATTGCTTGTTTGATTTTCCTGGCAATATCAATCGCAGAACCAATGCCCAGTTTATCGTTGGTCACATCCAGATAGGCTTCATCTAATGACAGTGGCTGTATAAGATCAGTATAGCGACTAAAGATCTCTCTTATCTTTCTAGAAACTTCTTTATAGGCGGCAAACCTTGGTGCGACAAAGATTAAGTGCGGACATAACTTTAAGGCTTGCTTAGACGACATTGCAGAGCGTACGCCATACTTACGAGCTTCATAGCTTGCTGTAGCCACAACACCTCCTCTTCCTTCCGGAGATCCACCCACAGCAATGGCTTTCCCAAATAAATCAGGACGATCACGCTGTTCTACAGAAGCATAAAATGAATCCATATCGATATGAATGATCTTACGGTGCTGTTTTTTTTCTGTCTGATCCATTTGGTATAAACAAGAAAGGTCCCGATACTACCGGGACCTTCTTAAAAATAATCAAAGAATATTACTTTGCGTTCTTTTTTTCTGTTATTTCAGTGCGGATTTCCTGAGCAAGGCCTTTTAAATCTTGCATTGCTTTACGTACTCTTGTACCAGCTGCACCGTTACCTGAATTATAAAACTTGTCTGCATCAGCCTCAACACCAGCGATTAGCTCTTTTAATTTTGAAAATTTTTCCATGTTTTTCTTTCGTTTAAGATTTTTAAATATATGATATAACGCTCTAAAGTTAATAATTATTGGATTTTCACCAAATGATTTTTTAACAACAAACTGCTTTTTATTTTAGGCCTAATCATTCGTGCCATCATCCAGAGCTTACTTTTGCTCTTCATTGAAGTAATATTCTCCTAAAAAATGGTTGCATTTTTCACTAAGTGTCCGATGAGCTTTATCTTTCAGTTGTCTGATCCTTTCTCTACCTATATTAAGAAAAGGAACCATATCATCTAAACTCGTTTTTTCATATCCGTTTATGCCATAAAACATCATCAGGATTAATTGTTCTCTTTCTGGCAAAATACCTAATGCCCGGTTCAAATCCACAGACAATGAAGTCTTACTCGTAAGGTGATCACTACCTGGTATATTCTGATCATTCAAGGTATCCATTAATGTAAAACTCGAACCTTCCTGAACAATATTATCCAGGGAAAAAGCTAAAAGTGAATTATCCATAAAATAAGCTACCTGCTTCGCTTCAAGCGAAGTGTGCTCAGCAATTTCCTGATAAGTAGGCGCACGTTCCAGCTGTTGCTCTAAAGACACGAAGGCTCTATTAATTCTATTGATCTGAACAACCTGGCTCCCCGGTAAACGAACCAGTCGCTTTTGATCCGCTATTGCCATCAAAATCGATTGCCTGATCCACCATACCGCAAAAGAAATAAATTTAAATCCCCTACTGCCATCAAACCGCCTGGCAGCTTTTATTAAACCAATATTTCCTTCACTGATCAGATCTGCCAGCTTCAGTCCTCTATCCTGGTATTTTTTAGCGACAGATACCACAAAGCGTAGATTACGCCTGATTAACTCCTCCATGGCTGATTCTTCACCAGCCTTGATCCGTAAAACCAATATAACTTCCTCTTCAATAGTCAAAATCCTGATTTTGCCAATTTCATTCAAATATCTTTCAATAGAATTCGAATCTCTTCGGGTAATTGAAGGTGACACTCTAAATTGCTGCATATAAACTCAATAATATGAGCCAAAGTTCAAGAGGATAAATGGCATTCACCTTGCTTAAAAAAAATACTGAGTTTAACGCAGTATTTTGATTAATTCACCATATATAATTTTTTCCATATCGTTTTTATGATCTACAATAAGAATAATGTTCCAAAAAAAAAAAGCTGATCATGACGATCAGCTTTTTTTATAGTAACAAAGTTTAATCTGTTATACGCCTAAACTCCAACCACTACGGTATTCACGTTTCACAAATTGATTCACATCATCAAAATTTGTTACCCGGAGGTTTTCTTTGTCCCAAAGTAGCTTAATATCTCTACCTGGGTAATCGAATCCTTTACCATTTGCTTTAGGACGCTGTACATCTGTACCTCTAATTGCCAGGTTAGCAATCAATAGTGTTTCCGTAAGCGGTCCGGCAATTTCAAAAGGTGAGCTCAATTCCATCTTGCCATATCCAGCAATAGAGGCTTCTGCCCATTGCCAGTAATGCCCGTCAACACCACCTTTTATACGCTCAATTTTTTGTTTGGTATGAACCTCATTATTGCGCGACAATGGAAGCAATTTTGGATTAGCACCATAAACACCGCACATCATCTTTCCTTTTGTACCTTCAAAGATTACTCCATTTGTACCAAAAGCCTCATTAGGACCAAGTTCTTCCGGACGAGCGGGTTTAATCCCACCATCCATCCAGTGAATCTTCACCTCACCCTTAGTCTTTTTAGTTTTCGCAAAGGTCATAATCACATGACTAGAAGGTGGACAACTATCTGGGAAATAACCTCTTTTAAACTCGTCTACATAAATACTACCTACACTGCATTGTACATCAATAGGTGTATCAAGATCTAAAACTTTGAAAGGTGGTTCAACCAAATGGCAACCCATATCACCTATCGCACCTGTGCCGTAATCCCACCATCCCCTCCAGTTAAAGGGAACTAGTTTTTCAATGTAAGGTTTATACGGAGCACTACCCAACCAAAGATCCCAGTCCAGTTCTTTAGGCACTTCACCATTAGTTGAAGGCCATAAAATACCTTGTGGCCAGGAAGGACGGTCGGTCCAGCAATATACAGTATGTACTTTACCAATTACACCTGCATCATACCATTCCTGTAACTGTCTTACACCATCACCAGAAGCACCTTGGTTTCCCATTTGCGTAACTACCTGATAACGGTTTGCCGCTTCAGTTAATTTACGGGCCTCATAAATATCGTGCGATAATGGTTTTTCTACATAAACATGTTTCCCAAGCTGCATCGCTGCCATCGCAATCATAGCATGGTTATGATCAGGGGTAGAAACTACTACCCCATCAATGTTTTTGCCATCCTTTTCCAGCATTTCCCTGTAATCTTTATAGAACTTCGCTTTAGGGAAGTTTTTTACAGAGTTGGCAGCTCTTCTCTCATCTACATCACATAAAAATGCAATTTCAGATTTACCACCATTATAAATTTTGGCAAGATTACTTTCACCCTTTCCACCAACACCTACACCAGCAACCATTAGGCGGTCGCTAGGTGCTAAAAAACCTTTGCCGCCCAAAACATGGCGTGGAACAATCATAAATCCTGCAGCAGCAAGTGCACTGGTTTTAATAAAGTTTCTTCTCGAATTACTTACCGTTGAATCTTTATTTTCATCCATTTTTTATCCTATTCCTTTAAATCCAATATATAAATTACTTCTTTTTACTAAGGTCTTTAATCCTGATGTTTTTGAATTGTACAGGAGAACCATGTCCAAGGAAGCCAATATGACCGCTATCACGTTTTAATCCAGGGTGAGCTTTACCATCTAAAGTTCCTTTCTCCCTAGCCTCAGTAATGTCAGTATCAAGAATTGTTGTACCATTAAGGATTACCTTAATCTTTGGACCTTTTACAATTACTTCCTGATAATTCCACTCACCAACAGGCTTAAGGAAGCCTCTTTTTGCAGCAGCAATTCCATAAGCAGAACCATGATACTGATAAACATGTAGTTTACTATAAATTGGTGCATCATTATCTAAAATCTGTAATTCTGTACCCTGATATGCAGCATCACCAGTTAAAGGAGCCCTGATACCCAAACCATTATTTGCACCTGGTGTTAATTGAAACTCGAAACGGAATATAAAATCGCTGTATTCTTCTTTCGTGAACAAATTACCACCTGATCCTTTACCTGGCTTCGGACGGATTGAAATGTTTCCATTTTCAATAACATAATCAGTCGTGTTACCAGTCCAGTTGTGCATATTGGTACCATCAAACAATACTTTATAACCTTCTTTCTTTTCCTGTGCACTTAGCTCAAATGGCTTTGGACGAGGAATTTCTCTGATGTAGATATCGCGGTAAGCAACTGGCGAACCATGTGCCTGTAACTCAATCTGCTCTTCAGCAAAAATTGGTAAAGTCCTGTCCCAGAAGTTCTCAAGGATTACATTATCTGTAACCAATACACCATTCAAATAAACAGTTACGCGGTCACCGATCATTTTAATGCGGAATGTATTCCACTCATCAAGTTTATTATCAGCAACTTTTAAAGGTTTGCTTGGATGTACCTTATTGTTATACAAACCACCAGAACCCACCTGCGCACCTACTTTAGTACGTGCAAGATCCCAGATTTGTACCTGAGGAGTACCACGCAGATAAATACCAGCATCACCTTCACCTTTTTTATCATCAATGATTTTCCAGTCTACCAGCATTTCGAAATCGCCATACTTTTTAACAGTAGCCAGGTTATTGCCATGACTCATAAACTGAAGTTCACCATTTACAGGAACCCAGCTTTTAAGTGCTTCAGCATCAGCTTTCGCTTGCGCTTCAGCCAATGTTTTAGCATCCATCTTAGCTCTTTTCAATGGATCTCCCACTAAGCCTTTCCAACCTGTAAGGTCTTTACCATTGTACATAGATACAAAGCCTTCTCCAGCTCTCATTTCAGCTAAATACTTACGCATAGCCTCAATCTGATATTCACTATCTGCACCTTTGATAGTAGAGATTGTTTTATTGATCAAGCCTTTTACGATATCACCATTGTATGATTTATCTGCAAGAGCAATGTTCATTACTGCATTAGCTGCTGCTTGTTGTAAAGTTGGATTATCCAGATATCTGCCAGCAAACAATAAAGAATTTAAGCATTTTGCAGATTCCATATCCTTTAATATCTGTTTTTGCTGAGCAGGAGTTTTTGCTACAGCCATTGCTTCACGCAATAACAATAGCCTTTGCTCTGGCTGATATTTTGAAGCTCTTACTAAACGTAAGTAACCATCAACTGCCTGATTTAAATAAGCAGAATTAGCAGGCTGACGAGCAATTTTAATCAACTCATCTTTAGCACCTGCATTGCTCCATGAAGAAAGCGCAGTAATAGCTGCTTTTTTAGTTGTTTCATTACCAGTAGCAAATGCTTCAGAAACTGCTTTTAATGATTTATTACCACCTAAGCTAGCTAATATTTTATAGTATAAATCTTTTTTATCACCAGATGAAGATGCCATTTGTTGTAGCACCATATCTACTTGCTGACTATTGTTTTTAGTTCCTTTTATAGCTGCAATAATTGCATCCTGAACTTTTACCAATTCTCCCTGATCTGTTGTTTCATTTAGCAAAGTAAACAACTGAGGAAGGTTTTCGCTTGTTACAGTTTCTTTCAGTGCAGAAAATGCAGCTTTTTTAACCTCAGGATTTTTACTTTTCAACTGAGTAGTAATTGTACCTAACTGAGCATTTGCAGCTCTTGCAGCTAATACATTGATCAAAGCTACCTGAACTTCAGGTTTTGCTTTAGAAATAAAAGCAGCAACAGTAGCTGGAATTCCAGCACCATTCATTCTTGAGATTGTTCCAGAAGTAGCTTCAATATCTGCAGCAGTACCTTTGCTCATTGTTTTAAGTAAGCTAGGAAGTACCTCTTCACCACCTAATTTACCAGCTGCATCAATTGCTGCAGCTTTCACTCCAGCATCTTTACTTTTAAATAATTTGGTAATAGTAGGAAGTACCGATTTCATTTTGCTATCTCCAAGCATACCCAATATAGCAACCTGTGTTGCAGGCTCAGCTTTACCAACTTTCTTAGCCCATTGAGCTGCTGTTTCTGGAGTAATGTTTACTAATGCCAATTTCATTGCTGCAGCACGATATTCAAATTGCTTATCATTCAATGCACCAAGTAAGTACTCATTACTTTGCGCCTGACTAAATTGAGAAACCAATTTCAAGGCAGCAGTACGAATATGTACCTGATCATCAGCAGTAGCCTTCGTTAACAGTTTCTTTGCGATGTTATTTGCAGCATCTTTCTGACCATTTGCCATCAATTGCTCTGCATAACGCACATATGAAGCAACAGCATCTGTTTTTTCATATTTATAACCGCTTTTTTCTACAGCAGCAGCAAAAGCGCTTTCCGAAGCTGGGTCAGCAATCTTTGCCAATGCATACATAGCCATTTTAGCAAGATCATTGTTACCTGTAGTTAATGCAGCAATAGCACTTGCAGCAGGTTTATGACGTGTATCACCCAATCCTTCTACTATAGAAAGTTTTGCAGCACCATTCGCTTTACTCAATGCACTTAGCATAGCTGCATTAGCTGCAGGAGTATTAATTTTCACCAATGCTCTTACTGCAGGATCTGCCAATTGAGCATTTGTTAAATAAGGTTGTATTGAAGCAACTGCATCATTATTACCAACCAACTCTAACTGAGCAAGAATAAATGACTTATTATTCGGATCAGACAATTTACTCAATGCCTTACTATATGCACTTACGCTCATTTTTCTCCAGGCTTCTTGTCCCGGTTGTGTTACATAACCTGAAAAACCACCAATTGCATATTCTAATAATGCATTATTTCCTTTTCCGGGAGCAGTTAAACCACTAATTAGAGTGATGTAACCATCCTCTCCTAAGAGCGCAATTTCCTGCATGCTTCGTTTTAACTGTTTAGCGTCTGAGGCAGGTAAAGTAGCCAACAAATCTGCTATACGTGTAGTTACGGTACGCTGGTCTGTTTTATCCTGTGCAAAAACGTTGCCTTGTAACAGAACAACTGCAAGCAGAATAAATAATATCTTTTTTATCATTATCGTGTGGATAAAGTGTTTTATTAAAATTATTTTAAGAAATGAAAATTAAATGGTGAAAGGTGCACGCATAACCGGATTAATCAATCTGTTCGCACCTTCATCATCGATAAACTCTTGTTTAACCGGATCAAATTTTAGGTTGCGGCCTAAACGTAAAGCAGCTAGTCCAATGTTGATAATATTACATGAGCGGTGTCCGTTCTGCTCATTTAATGCAAAAGTTTGTCTGGTTCTAACAGACTCAGAGAAATTTGTCATTTGTGGTGCCGGATCTGGGAAAGCAGCTAGTTTACGCTCCAAATCAGGGATATCCGATTTAAAGCCTGGATAAAGTTTTCCTTTTGGTCCTTCAATGTAAGGAACATTAGCATCTTTAGCTTCTCCATCTAAAATAATCTGGCAACCATCTGCATAAGTATAAGTTATTCTTCTCCAAATACCTACTGCATCAGTATGTTGCTGAGGTGCATCAATTTCTACTGAGATTGGGTTGGTATCATCTTTACCAAGGAAATACTGAATTGGATCCAAGTAATGTTGTCCCATATCACTTAATCCACCACCATCATAATCCCAATATCCACGGAAAGTCTGGTGTACACGGTGTGTGCTATAAGGTTTGTAAGGTGCCGGGCCTAACCACATATCGTAATCTAGTTCAGCTGGAACTGGCTCAGGAGGTAAATTGTCTTTTCCTACCCAGAAAAACTTCCAATCATAGCCTGTGTGTCTGCTTACAGTAACCTTTAAAGGCCATCCTAACAAACCACTATCAACTAATTTCTTAACAGGTTTAACTGTAGTACCTAAACCATAAAAATTATCTTTAAATCTGAACCAGGTATTGAGTCTGAACATACGTCCATTCGCTTTAACTGCTTCCATTACTCTTTTTCCTTCACCAATAGTGTGGGTCATTGGTTTTTCACACCAAATATCTTTTCCGGCATTTGCAGCATCAACAGCCATAATACCATGCCAATGCGGTGGTGTCGCAATGTGTACAATATCCACTTCAGGAAGTTTAATCATTTCCCTGTAATCACTAAAGGTTTTAACGCCTTTATCTAACATTGGTAATGATTTGGCAATATGTCTTTTATCAACATCACAAATAGCAACTACTTGTGTTCCCTCATAAGGAAAATGGCCTCTGCCCATTCCACCAACGCCAATTACAGCTTTGGTCAACTTATCGCTTGGCGCAAGAAATCCTTGTCCACCCAATACATGTCGGGGAACAATAGTAAATGCGGCCAATCCTATCGCGGTTTTCTTAATAAACTCTCTTCTAGAGCTCGGTTGTTTTGGTTCTTCAGGTTTCATATCAGCTTGTGTTGAAATTCATCAATCATGCACTCTCCAACATCATCACATCGAAAATTTGCATGGTTAATATTAGGTAGAAATTGTCAAAATCACAAAACATACTTTAATTATTTACGTATTAAAAATACTTTAATGATTTTTTAATATAAGTTTCCTACATTTAACAAAATAGAGCAATTAAACCAATGAACCTTCATCTATTAAATAACATAATTAAAGAAACGAATAAAAAACAGCTTGCCCACAAATATCAGTTGGTCAAACATCTTTTTAACTCAGGTCCATGCTCAATTTCTACTTTATGTCACACCATGAACATGAGTACACCTAGTATTTTAAAACTGATCACCAGTTTAATGGACGAAGGCTGGATAGAAAAGAAAGGTTATGGAGTATCTATTGGTGGCAGGAAACCAGATTTGTATAGTTTAGTGGATAAAAAAATCCTGATCATTTGCATTGACATTGCGTTATTTCACACCAAAATAGCTATAATAGATAACAATTACAATTATGTTGTTGAGGCCCAAACTATCTCCTTGCCGATCTCAAAAAGCACAGGATCAGATTTCTTCAATATTTTAAGCAGTCATATTGACGACATTTTAAAAGAGCATAACATAAGTGTCGACCAACTAATCGGCTGCAGCGTGGGTATGCCTGGTTTGATTGATTCTGAAAAAGGCAGGAGCTATAGTTATTTTCTTAGCGATACAGAAGACACTTGCTTAACATCTGAATTTGAAAAAATGCTAAAACTTCCTGTTGTAATCCAAAATGATGTAAATGGATCGTCAATGGCAGAATTTACGCATGGGATGGCAAAAGGTAAACAAAATGTCTTGATCCTATTGATGGACATGGGTGTCGGACTGGGAATTATTATGGACGGTAAATTAAGGAAAGGTGCCTGTGGTTTTTCCGGCGAGCTTGGGCACATCCCTTTTGTAGAGAACGGAGCCTTATGTTATTGCGGCAAGCACGGCTGCCTGGAAACTATCGCCTCAGGTAATGCTTTATCCGAAATGGCAAAAGACGGTATTCTCTCAGGCAAAAACTCTATGTTGAACAAGCTAAGCAAAGAAGAGCTACAAAGAATTGATCCAGCTGTAATCATCGAGGCAGCAAATAAAGGTGATCAATATGCCATTCAGTTGCTCTCTAATATCGGAACCTATATGGGAAAAGGAATTGCAATGTTGATCCAGCTCTTTAACCCGGAGCTGATCATTTTAAGTGGAAAAATTGCGGAGGCAAAGCAATACATCACCCTACCGATGCAACAGGCAATCAATACTTACTGCATGACCCAGATCAGAGAGCGGACAACAATTATCTCGTCGGAGCTTGGTGAAAATTCAAGGCTTTTGGGTTATGCCACAACAGGCATCGATCATTTTCTGGACATCTGCATTAAGAAAACAGGAAAATCAAAGTAAGACAATCATTTTATGTTATTTTTTATTATTAAATTGTAATAGCTAAAGAAAACATACATGGCATTTATAGATTATTATAAAACTTTGGGAATTGATAAAACAGCTTCCCAGGACGATATCAAAAAAGCCTATAGAAAACTGGCAAGGAAGTACCATCCCGATCTGAACCCGAACGATAAAGAAGCCAATAAGCAATTTCAACAGATTAACGAGGCAAATGAAGCTTTGAGTGATCCTGAAAAGCGCAAGAAATACGATGAGTATGGCGAGCATTGGAAAAATGCGGATCAATTTGAGAAGCAAAAACAATCTCAAGGCCAACATAGCTATCAAGGCGCTGGAAACCCATTTGGTGGTTCATCCCGTACTTATACATCTGGGGATTTTGGTGGAGATTTCGAAGGTGGCGATTTTTCTGAGTTCTTTGAGTCGATGTTTGGTTCCACCAGGGGTAGACAAAGTCGTGGGCAAGCAAAATATAAAGGACACGATTATCAAGCCGAATTAAAGCTAAATCTACTTGATGCTTATCATACACATAAACAAACTTTAACGGTAAACGGTAAGAACCTCCGTATTACTATTCCTGCTGGTATAGCAGATGGTCAAATTATCAAACTAAGTGGACAAGGAGGCCCTGGCCAGAATGGAGGACCAAATGGCGATCTTTACATCACCTTTAATATTGCAGAACATCCAGTTTTTAAAAGATTAAATGATGATGTATATATTAATAAGGAGATAGACCTTTATACAGCAGTTCTGGGCGGTGAAGCAACAGTTGACACGTTAGATGGTAAAGTAAAACTTAAAGTTAATCCCGGAACTCAAAACGGCACTAAAGTCAGACTTAAAAACAAAGGCTTCCCAGTATATAAAAAGGATGACCATTTCGGCAACTTGTTTGTCACATATACTGTAAAAGTACCTACAGAATTAAGCAGCAAGCAAAAGGGATTATTTGAAGAATTACAGAAACTTTCTTAAAGAACAGAAATCATGGGAAGAGATTTAATCGCAATTACAGAATACTGCATAAAATACGATATTGAACCATCATTTATCAATTCGTTAGAAGAGTCTGGCATCATTATATTAACAGATATCAATCAGGAACGGTTTATACACATTGAACAGCTACCGGAAATGGATCGATATATTCATTTTCATTATGATCTGCAGATTAATATAGAAGGCATTGATGCAATCAGACATCTATTAGATAAGGTGAGTTCAATGCAGGATGAAATCAGACAGCTTAAAAAGCAACTCGCCATCGGCAGCTGAAATAGAGATGAACAATAAACGGCTCACTAAAAAAAGGATTTCTATAACTAATTACAGACATTTTTCTCTGCTAATGAAAAAAAATCGGAAGAAGTTAAGACTCTAAATACCTGAGTTCAAAACTGTTTTAAAAAAAGACAAATAACAAGCTTAAAAATATCGAAAAATAAGCAAATCTTAATTTGCAAAACCGGATGGTATTTGTACTTTTGTCGCGGAGAGCTGGCAGAGTGGTCGAATGCGGCAGTCTTGAAAACTGTTGACTGTCATAGGTCCGGGGGTTCGAATCCCTCGCTCTCCGCTCAAAAAGTACAAAATCCTGCTATCTTAACGATAGCAGGATTTTTGCATTTAGAGGGTATCAATTTTGCATGAAATTCTGGGTTGATAGATATCAAACTTAATGTATAAATACCCTTGAAGGCTCCAGTTTCAGCTAATATTATAAAAAGTGAATATCCTATCTTTGCCCGCTCGAGGACTAATAATTATAGTGAACACCTATTCATAACAATGGCACACCGCATTTACATATATAATATTGATTCTACATCTGGAGAAAATTACCCAAACTATCTGGGCGAATGGAACTATGTATTGCCTCCACTTCTAATACCACTTTTTGGAGTCGATGTTAAAGCGAAAGGAACGCAACTCTATGCAGATCGTGAGCAAGGAATTGTTTTGCTAAGGCAATTCTATAATTTGTTGGCCGATGAATACCAATTGCATTACAAAAAAGCCTATTATGAACCAGTAAACCAGCTATTTTCAGTTTTGGAAGAACTACCTTACGACAGATTCTTGATTGATGGCACTGATGTTTTTAACATGAATGAAGAGAAACATTCAGTACAAGCTAAAGAATGGGTGGTTGAAATTCAAAAACAGATTAAGCTATATAAATTAGCGATTAAGTCACAAAGTCTGGCACCTTTGCAAAAACTACTGAAGACTTTCGGTTATCAAACCTTTTTAGAAGCATTAGAAACTGATTGGATTAATTATGGCTTGGGTTATTGGAATGAAGATATCTACAAACATAACTACACCGAAATTTTTGAGGAAAACAACTTGCAAGGACTAAAAGATGCGAAAGGTAATTGCATTGTCCCTGCTATTTATAACGAAATATTTGAATTTATAGATGGCATTGCAGTTATACAAAAAGATAACAAGTTTGGTTACCTCAATTCACAAGGAACCGAAATGGCCCCTCCTGTTTACGAGAATGCTTTTGATGCGTTTGAAATGTTTTATGGTGAGGTTACCAATTACGATTATGAATTCACGCAAAAAGTAGGGATTGTTTCCTCAAATAATAATAAATCAGGACTTTTAAGCATCACAGATAATCAATTGCTCATACCGACTGTTTATGAAGATTTAGCATTTATTTTCGAAAATTATTTCAATGCTAAAAAAGATAATCACTACCAGTTCATCAATCATAAAAATGAACAAATCATTAAGGAAGAAAGTGAAACTCCATTTGAATTCGAAGGAAGAGAGCTGTTCTTTATCAGAATCAAAGGATCTTCAAAACGCAAATATTTTAATACGAATGGTGTTTTTATAGGAGAATATATAGAGGATGTGCTACAACCATTGCCTCATAATTTTTTCTATGTAAAAACAAATAAATGGCAGAAAAAGACTACGGTTATTCAACCCAATGGTGAACTGCTGGACACCGAAATAGACCAGGTAATTACCTTATCAGGTTACCAATCTTTTGCTTATAGAA
The DNA here is from genome assembly GCF_040203335.1 of Pedobacter sp. ASV1-7. Classification (NCBI taxonomy): domain Bacteria; kingdom Pseudomonadati; phylum Bacteroidota; class Sphingobacteriia; order Sphingobacteriales; family Sphingobacteriaceae; genus Pedobacter; species Pedobacter sp. ASV1-7. The sequence goes on from NZ_JBEHBV010000002.1 coordinate 614,383, forward strand.
AAGCTGAAAAATGGTTTCTTTTCGATGCCTCAAATCATAAACTGTATTTACCAGAATTTGATATTCAAAAAATAAAGATCGATAATTTAGCAAACTTCTTCCAGGATATCTACATCATAGAAACCTCCAAGGGCAAAGGTATATTTGATGCTAAAAACAATTGTTGGTTGCTTCCTCCTCATACCGATTATCTTAAAATCGAGCACCTGCAAAAACATTTCTTAAGTGTACATCAAAAAACAGGTGTTCATTACTGGGATGGAAAAAACAATCAACTAAGTCCAGGTTACGATTACATATCAGAAGCTATTAATCTGGATGTTAATGAACTTTTCCTCTACCAAAATGAAGAACTCTTTTGCCTGAATTCCAATAAAGAAATCAGAAAAATAATGGATAAAGAAATGGGGGAATTGTATAATCGTAAATACAATTTAAGAGGTCATGATTTAGTTCATTTTAATAAATTTTACGAGCAATGGAAAGTAAAAATTGGCCTGGGTTATTTTCATAATTTTGATGATGAAAGTTTGTTTCAACTCGGAATAGACCTCTTTAAAGCAGACAAAATAGAAGAATGTATAGAAGTTTACAAGCTAGGTGTAGCACGCAATCATCCACAAATGATGACTGAACTAGGAATTATCTACAGCAATACCGAAGATAATCCGCATGAGAACTTGCCTTTAGCGATCGAATTGTATAAAAAAGCCGCCGCTTTGGGAGAAAGAAATGCCTGGAATAATTTAGGTTATCATTACCAGAATGGTATAGGCTGTGACCAAGATATAGCGAAAGCTATTGATGCATATAACAAAGCCGGCACATTGAAAAATGGACTGGGTTGGGCCAATTTGGGTGATTTGTATTATTATGGGGAGTTTGTCGATCAAGACTATGAGAAAGCGCTTGACTATTATTTGAAAGCACAAAAACTTTATCAGTTTAATTCAGATAAAATAACAGACATCTATTTTACGCAAGAAGAATACAAAAAAGTTTTACCGCTGCTGAAAAAAGATTATGAGGAAGAATTTTCAGCGATTTATTACGGGATCATGTATGAATTAGGTTTGGGTGGATTAAAAATAAGCCCTAAAAAAGCAATCTCTTATTATGAAAAAGCAATGAAAATCAATAATTATCCACATGCCGTAAAGCAATTATTGTATCATTATCGAACAGCATCCGAATTAGCGAATGAAGTGCAATTTAATGCATGGTTGCGATATGCGGAGGTAAATGAGATTGAAATTGATCGGGAACTTCTTGGATTAAAACCGCAAAAGAAAGAATCCTTTTTTAAAAAAATATTTAAGAAATAAACAGGCTAACCAGCATAAAACAACATCTATGTTCAATCTATTTAAAAAGAACAGTTCATTTGCTAAATGAAACAGAACCTTAGAATGTCTATATAATAGATGATCAGCTCTTTTATGAAGATCATACCAATGAAGAAATAGTCGATTTATCGAAAATTAAATACGCATACTGCCCAAACCTTATTATAATTGTTAAGCCAGATAATTTTTGTAAATTTATACATTGGAATTTCAGCTGCAGCTATTTAAAACTTCCTCCCCCTTTTCTAATTTATCCCCTGCAGTAACAAAGCTTAAATCTCCCTATTCAACTGATTTTTAAACAATTTAAAAACTATTGCCATGCCTAAGTATGTAATTGAAAGGGAAATTCCTGGAGTAGGAAAATCAACTGCTGAACAATTAAAAGAAATTGCAAAAGCATCTAACGGAGTCTTAAGCAAAATGGGACCACAAATACAATGGGTAAATAGCTATGTAACAGACAATAAAATTTATTGCATTTACAATGCTCCCAATGAAGAAATGGTCTTGGAACATGCTAAGCAAGGCGGGTTCCCTGCAAATTCAATAAGTAAGGTCTCCGCCCTTATTGATCCGATAACCGCAGAGTAGCTTTCCTCTTCTTAAAAGCACTCTTCACCGTGTAGAAAACATAAAAAAAGGGAGCGATTTAATGAGTAAATAAACCCCGCAGGCTTGCCAGGCAAGAATCTGCGGGGTGGCAACCGCTACGTTACAGTTCTTTATCCTCGAACATTTTTGAGTCGCGGGTATTCTTTTGAACGGCAATGGCCGAAAACATGCTTAGACTGAATGCCATGGCGTAAAAGCCTTTTTCACTTAGTGTGATATCTGCATTCCACAGCCCAATTGTCAATAGGATCATTGACGCAATAGTAGCAAACCAACTCAGGCCGTAGTAAAGATCCGTAACAACAAGTCCTTCAGACCTGTCTCTTACGCTTTTTTGTACGGAGATTACTGCGAATAGCCCAAATAATAAAATAGTGAAATAATAACCTTTTTCATTCAATTCCATACTAGCATTCCATAATCCAATACAATATCCCAGCGTTCCTGCCAATAAAGCAAACCAAGAGGCACCTATAAATGCGGCAGTTGGCTTAAATGGATTTCTAACCTTCTCATCATGTTTTACAATTGTTGAATTCTCTTCTGTTCTGTGTTGTAGCGATTCCATATTTTTTTGTTTTTAGTGATTAATATGGAAGCAAATGTCTGATCTAAAATAGACCTGTAAAAAACAGATTGTATAAATTACTGACGATATATTTTTTGTAATTTTATACTTTTACATAAACCAATATAGCTATATGGATTCAATACTGGAGTTAATTAATTTACTCAATAGTGCCGAAAAAAAGGCATTAAGACAGTTTATTCAGCGAAAAAACAAGAGAGAAGATGTTAAAAACCTGCACTTACTTGATTTGATAGAAACTGATGATATAAATGGCTTAAAAAAACTCTACAATTCGAAGAAAAATAATGATGCATACCATGCTTTGCGTAAAAGGCTACAGGATAACCTTCTGTTATTCTTATCACAGAAAACCTTCGAAGGTAATCATTCTGACAGCTATGATGCCCTGCGCCTACTTGTAGTAGGGCGTTTTTTATTAGAAAATGATGTGATCAAGACAGCATTCAAATGTTTGAATAAAGCCGAACGTCTGGCTGAACATTTAGAGCAATTTAATTTGTTAAACGAGTTATTGCTGTTGAAGCTGCAATATGCCCATTTACCAGGAGCAGAAGATCTCGAGGCTTTAACCACTCGTTTCCTACGAAACCAGTCGGATATGCAACGCGAAGCTAAGCTCAATATGACCTATGCCTTTTTAAGGCAAGAATTGCAGGAAATACACCTGAAAGGGAAGATCGTTAATTTAAAAACCTTGATGCTAACGACAATCCGGAAGTACAAGATTTCTAAACTGGATCTGATGACATATAAGTCCATTTACCAAATTCTTTTTATTGCGAACGAATATGCAGCGATACAACAGAATTACGGATTGATAGAACACTATATCAAACGAACAAATCAATTCATGCAGGATCAGGAGTCTAAAAAGCAGTCCTATATCTTTTATCATATATCTATCTTGTATTTCTTGGCGAACTTTCATCTACGGCGAAAGGATTTCGCAGGAAGTAGACGCCATCTTAAAGGAATGATGGATTTAATGATGACGGATAGTCGATATTACAGACTCTTTTATTTACGTCATCAGTTACTCTCTGCACTCAACCTATTCTTCACAGGCTTTGCTGACGATGCGATTGTGTTGTTGCAGGAATCGCTCTCCAATACAAAGCAAACGTCTAAACCGGAAGACATCGAGGATCTACGGGTATGCCTAACTATGTTTCTAGCCCTTTGTAACGACCGGAGTAGTTTGAAGCAGCTAACTTTACTGACGCGTACCGATGCCTGGTATGAAAAAAAAATGGGCCTGTTATGGACCATCCGAAAGAATCTGATGGAAATTTTGGTCCACGCACAGTTCTCTAACATCGAACTTGCTATGTCTCGCTTAAACAGCTTCCAACGGCGATATAAGAAGTACTTGTTGAAAACTTCGGAGGAACGTGTATTGTCGTATCTAAAACTAGTTGAAAAATACTTGCTAAAACCAGATGTGGCTTTTGAAATGATATATAGAAAGAAGGTTTTAAACCAACTAGAATGGGTAGAAAACAACGACATCTTCACTTTGAGCTTTATCGCCTGGCTGATAGCACGCTGGGAGAAAAAGACAGCTTATGAAGTCACTCTAACACTTATGCAGGGTAAGAATTATACACAAGATACGCATTAATCTGATGCTTTTATTAATGAAGCTTTACTCCGGCCTTACTAGGGCGTTACTAGGGCCTTGCTAGGGCCATTCACCCTAAGAAAGCCCTAGTAATGCTTAAGTAAAATAAGATTAATGTTTAAATAAATATTACCTCTGATAAATAATATATTTTCACCATACTTGTCAACTGGAAAAGAAGTTAAACTACATCAACGACCTCGGAAACCCTTAAGAAAAATCTGCTCGCTGTATCAAACGATATTCTGATAGCTGCCGATTTCCACGAAAAATTAGCACCAGCTATCTTAAAATACCATGATTTACTTTGTCAGTTTTCTGCAATTGATCCGGAAGGAAAGAGTGATCGGGAGCATATACAAACACATAATGGTAATGCTTTAGGCTCATTCTGGGCTGCAAATTGTGTGAAAGAAATATTTAGGACACAACGATTCATAAAAGGGCTAAGTCAAGCCATTAAAGACATACATAACCAGGGGCAACAAACAGTTCATATACTTTATGCCGGGACCGGACCTTTTGCCGCACTCGCACTCCCTATAATGCTAAGTTTTGAACCAAATCAAATACAATTTACGCTATTAGAGATCAACGAAAACAGTTACAATAGATTGCAGATGCTATTAGAACACTTAGGCCTGATGCCATATATAAGACGACTGGAATTGACAGATGCATCAAATTATCAGGTAAAGGATAAGGATATAGCAATTATATTGAGCGAAACAATGAACCTGGCACTTTTTAAAGAGCCGCAAGTGAGTATTATGTTAAACCCTGGAAACCAACTAGATGAAAAGGTTATTTATATTCCTCAAGAGATTAATGTTTCGGTATGCAAACAGAAATCATCTAGTTCGGTAATACCTTTAAAAAAGCTCACGCAATTTGATGGTAGCTACATCAGAAATAAAACAAAAGACTCTTTTACAGGTAATTGGAAATTTGAAAACATAAAATTAGAAATAGATTTAAATACAAATGAACGACTATCTTACCTTACAGAGATTACGATTTATAAGGAATTTAAATTAGGGTTGAACGACAGTTCGCTTACACTATTAAAATCTATCAAGCCTTTTGAAAAAACAGGAAAATTGCAATTGGAATTTCAATATCAGGTGAGTGAAAACCCAGGTTTTGTATTTAAAGAAGCGATCGCAGTTGAAAACAAATTAAAATGAATCAATTTTTAACAAAATGATCAGCACGTTTTTAAGCTCATTTGATATTTTCACTCCATCAGAGATTGCTGATTTTGAAGAAAAGACAGCCCTAAAATTAATTAAAAAAGGTGATTTCTTAATTAAGGAAGGTCAGCTATGTAGAGAGGTTGCCTTTCTTAAAACCGGCATCCTTAGATCTTTCTTTAGCTCAGAATCCGGAGAAGATATTACCTATTGCATCACATTTCCAAATACTTTAACAACAGCATATTCTTCATTCATTACTGGATTACCAACTTTAGAAAATATCCAGGCGATATCGACAGCAGAAGTGATTGTTATTCAGAAAGCTGAGCTGGATAAGTTATCGCAGTCCAGCCTGAACTGGACCAGATTTCTAAAAATGATTGCAGAACAGCAATATCTGGAACTGGAAAACAGGTTATTTCTTTTTCAAAAAGAAAAAGCTAAGAAAAGATACATTGATTTACTAAATAATCACCCCTTGTATGTTCAACAAATTCCTTTACAATATCTTGCATCCTATCTTGGCATCACAGCAAGACATCTAAGCAGACTAAGAAGAGAAGTGGTTTTATAGACAAATGTCCTGTAAACGGTGTATGCATGAAGATAACTTTGCCCTGAACAAATTAACATCAGGACAAAATGACCAAAATTCTTGTCATAAACGGACACCCGAATAAAGAAAGTTTTAACCACGCACTGGCAATCGCTTATAGCAATGGTGCAGTAAAATCAGGTGCTGAAGTTTCCATTATCCATATAGGTGAACTTCAATTTAATCCTAATTTACAATTCGGCTACAGTAAAAGAATGGACCTGGAGCCGGATTTACAGAATAGTCTTGAAAAGATAAGAGCTGCAAATCATCTTGTCTGGATTCATCCCGTTTGGTGGGGTGGAATGCCAGCCATCATGAAAGGTTTTATTGACCGGCTGTTTCTTCCGGGCCTTACTTATCAATACCAGGAAAATTCCATCTGGTGGAATAAACTGCTGACCGGTAAAACTGCCCGTATTATTACCACACTGGACCAGCCAGGGTGGTATTACAGATTGATGTATGGAAGGCCAAGTATCAATCAATTGAAAAAAAGCACTTTGGAGTTCTGTGGGGTAAAACCAGTAAAAGTAACCTATCTAGGAATCATAAAAATGGCAAAACCCGAGCAAAGGCAAAAGTGGATTAGTCAGATTTACAATTTAGGGATGCAGCAAAACTAATCCATTTTACCTAAGTTAGTAATCACAAACTTTCTTAGAATAATCTGTAAATAGAAAAGTAAAACCTTATGATGAAGTATATACTCCTGACATTCCTCTTTTTAGGCACTGCATTGGTGACACATGCACAGAAAGCTCCAGTTAAAAACAATGTATTGATCACCTCCCAGGAGGGAAAAACCAGAGTATACACCAACGACAACAATGAATTGTGTCTTAACGTATCACCAAAGGATTTTATTAAGTTTAAAGCCGCCGGATCTGTTAGCTACATTGCGTTCGGTGCTAAAGGTGATGGAAAAACCGATGATATAGATGCAATTGCAGCAACTCATGCATTTGCTAACCTTCATCACCTTTTGGTTAAAGCTGATGCTGGAGCCACCTATTACATCGGCGGAAATGAACGCACAGCGGTCATCCAGACAGATACCGATTTCGGCACAGCAGCATTCATCATAGATGATACTGAGGTGAAAAACCGAAACGCTTCTATTTTCGCTGTAAGTACATCTCTGAAACCATTTAAACTGAAAGCTATATCCTCACTTAAACGGAACCAGAAAAAATTAGACACTCCCTTACCCGGCCCATGTCTGATCACAGTTAAAAATTCCAATGTAAAACAATACATCCGCTTTGGTTTAAACAAGAATAATGGATCTCCGCAGACCGACATTTTTCTGGTTGATAAAAATGGAAATGTTGATATGAATGCCCCTATCCTATGGGATTTCGAACAGATCACCGATATCACAGCTCTGCCAATCGATGAAAATGCACTAAAAATTACAGGAGGCCGTTTCACAACAATTGCCAATAAAGAGGAATCGAAGTATACTTATTATAACAGAAACATCGCAATCAGACGGTCGAATGTAATAGTTGATGGATTGCAGCACAATATCAAAGATGAGGGAGATAACGGTGCACCATACGGAGGCTTCATCAATATTGGTGAATGTGCTTTTGTAACAATAAAAAACACCATTCTTACAGGGCACCGTACTTATAGTACCATCGGAGCAGCAGGTAAACCGGTCTCTATGGGAACTTACGATATTTCAGTCAACCGTGCGCTAAATGTATCTTTCTTGAATTGCAGCCAGACCAATGACATCAACGACACCAAATTCTGGGGTATTATGGCTTCAAATTTCTGCAAAAATATTCTTTATGATAATTGTACATTTTCTCGCTTTGATGCTCATCAGGGTGTAGCCAATGCCACAATCCGCAACTCAACCCTTGGACATGTAGGTATCAATGCAATTGGTAGCGGACTTTTCACCATAGAAAATACCACCATCCGTGGCCGTAGCCTGGTTAACCTACGCTCAGACTATGGCAGTACATGGGAAGGAGAACTGGTGATACGCAACTGTGTCTTTATTCCTGCAGGTGGCAAATCTATCAGTGCGGCTCTTATAAACGGTTCCTATTCAGGGCAACATGATTTTGGTTATACCTGCTATATGCCAGAACGAATCACCATTGAAAATCTACGAATTGACGATTCTAATCATCCGGACAACTACCAGGGGCCTGCCATTTTCAGCAATTTCAATCCAAAAATGATTGACAATACCTATCAGGAAGAATTCCCTTACATCAAAACCAAGGAAGTCATTCTTAAGAATATTACAACTAGCAGTAAGAAATCACTAAGGATTAGTGACAATACTTATATGTTCAAAGATGTAAAAGTAAAAACCTTAAACTAGTTTATATAAACAAACAGGTTTGCTTTACAGAAAGATTTTAATGTCTTTCCTTAAAGCAAACCTGCTAAAAAAATCCAATTTACCTATTTTTTAATATTTTGGATTTTGTGACAGCTTAGGATTTAGATCACGTTCACCAGCAGGAATCGGATAAAGCTCATGTTTATTGTCCACAAAATTTGTACCTGCTACATAAGGATAAGTAGCTCTGTAAAGTTTAAGTGCCGTCTGTGTAGCCCTTAGACTTGGCCCCAATATATTCCACCTGATCAGATCAGATTTTCTGGTACCTTCAAAACAAAGTTCATAAGCACGTTCTGTTTGCAATTTGGCAAGAAATGCCCCTTTATCTAATCCTGCAGGAAGATCAACCGCTGCATCAACAGTATTCAATGGTTTCCCGAATCCTCTTCTCCGCACCACATTTACAGCCTGATAAGCTTCGTTATTTGGCCCTTCATTAATCTCATTCTCAGCTTCTGCACGCATTAACAATACATCTGAATAACGCAACAAGGTCCAGTTAATATCTGTATTATTAAGATCTTTCGGGCCGGTATTCTGCCAATCGCGCCTCCATTTTCCCGGTGCCCATTTTGAATCATTGGTTCCGGTAAACTCTATCTTTGCTGCATTTATATCCATCTGATAGGTTGCTACAGCAACATCTCTCCTCAAATCGCCCGCTATGTAGCTTTTTTGGAATAAAGCCGTAGTCTTGTAAAAGGAGTTTGCCCTTCCGTAAGGATTTTTATCCGCTGCAACCGGAGCATTCCAGGTACCAATAACACCACTGTTTGTAGCGCCACCATCCAGATTATACAAAGCTACTTCATACATACTTTCTTTAGGCTCCAAAATCAGCTTGCAATGATTTCTGAAAATCTGTTCATAGCTTGGATTCAACACATGCTCACCAGATTCCATAATCTCTCTGGTTTCTTTTAAAGTGATGGCATAATAGTCTTTATATTTAGCCGGGCGTTCCATATGTTCATTTGCCCTTAAAGAATAACCGCCTCTGTAAAGTGCCACCCTAGCTAGCATACCTTTAGCAGCACCTTTACTGATTCGCTCATCTACAGGCTTCTGTGAAGCCCATGGCAGGTCTTGAATTGCTTCATTCATATCTTTAAAAACCTGATCATAAACCAATTCACGATCTGTTCTGGGTAATTGTAAATCGTCAGTAGCGGCTGTCGGTTTTAGTTTCATTGGCACATCACCAAATAACCTTACCAAATCGAAATAATACTGTCCCCTTAAAAATTTAGCTTCAGCCAGCAAACGGGCTAGGTCCTTTTTCTGATCATCTGTACCATTTTTATATTGGTCCATCTCCGGAATTCTTTCAATCGCCAGATTAGCCCTGTCTATTCCACGATATAGTAATTTCCAGCATTCTGCAACGTAAATATGTACCGGTGTCATTGCATAATGGGCTGCAACACGTGGATCATTGCTCAATCCCGTACCATCCATTTGTGCAATGTCAGAGTCTATATCAAATACCAATGACATATAGAATCCATAAGTAGTTAAACCAGACATAGATTCATATATTCCTAATACAGCCATCTTGGCTTCATTGGCATCCTTAAAAAAAGTATCGGCAGAATAATATGAAGTAGGTTTTTCTTCCAGCCATTTTTTGCAGGAAGTAGGTATAGTTAATATTGCAGATGCTATAACCATTAATTTAACAGTTCTGATAGCAGTAGTTTTAAAATATTTGTTCATTATCTTACACTCTTGAATTTTAAAAAGAAACATTTACACCCGCAACAAAAGAACGGGTTCTTGGATAAGCACCAAAGTCAACACCCGGCGTAAGTCCGGTACTATTTGCGGTACTTACTTCTGGATCGTAACCGGAATATTTGGTAAAAGTATGCAAGTTGTATCCTGTAACATAAACTCTTGCCCCTGAAACTTTCACTTTAGACAACCATGCTTTTGGCAAAGTATAACCCAAACTTATGTTACTGATACGTAGAAATGAACCATCTTCAATCATCTGGTCATAAAGCCTTAAGCCTGTACCTGCGCCATTATAAACAGGAATCGTTTTGCCTTCGTTAAGGGCCGCTAAAGCTACAGGATCAGTTACCCTATGTCCGGCTGCATCGATACTCGTCCAGCGGTTCGTGATGTATCCAAATGCATTTCTATAATCCAAATGCGTCTGACTATTTACTAGTTTATTTGCATTATACACATCATTACCGTACGACCAGTTTAAGAAGACACTAAGATCAATGCCTTTAAAAGAAAACGTGTTATTCATACCGCCGATAAAATTTGGATTTGCATTTCCAATCACTACCCTATCGTCTGAATTTACCTTACCATCTCCGTTCTGATCAACCAGTTTTAAAAATCCTGGTTTTGGTACGTTGTTCGCATCAAAAGGAATTCCAGGCTTAAGTGTATAAGCATTAGTAGCAGGATTGAAATCGAACTCATTTACCTGGTATAACCCGTTAGATTGATAACCAAACATCTTACCTACTGCACCTCCTACACGTATAATATAGTCCTTTTCCTGTAATCCACCCCAGCTTGCTGCGCCATACATAAACTCATTTCCACTAGTCAGTGAAATCACTCTATTTTTGTTAAAGCCCATATTGAATGTGGTATTCCAGCTAAAACCTCCGGCATCTTTAATGTTTATAGTGTTTAAAGTAAACTCAACACCTTTGTTACTTGTAGAACCAACATTAATTAACATGGTGCTATAACCCGAAAGATTAGGTACATCTGCATTCAGCAATAAATCACTTGTACGGTTATCGTAAGCATCAACAGTCAGCTGGATACGCTGATTAAAAAAGCCTACATCCAAACCAATGTTTTGCGTACGTGTTTTTTCCCATTTCAAATCCGGATTAGGCAATGTTCTCGAACCAACAGCAATTACGTTTTCATTGTTCAAAGGATAGTAACCTGATTGGAACAGTGCCTGAGATAGGTAATTAGGAATTCGGTTATTCCCAGCGACACCAACACTCAAACGCAGCTTCAAATCAGACACTACAGGCATCTTTTTCATAAATTCTTCTTCAATTACCCTCCATGCAAATGCGCCTGATGGGAAATAGCCATATTTATTGTCCGATCCAAATTTAGAAGATCCATCTGCTCTTAAACTTGCAGAAAGGATATACTTTCCTTTATAGGTATAGTTAGCTCTTGAAAAGAGCGAAAACATTTTTTCATCCTCTGAGAAGGAAGTTGGGATTCCAGGTAAAACACCTTGCGACAAATCATCTAACCCTAAACTTTGTAGTGGAAACCTATTTGAGCTGGCGCTGAAACTTTCCGATTTAGAATACAACTGCTCCTGTCCTACCAATACATCCAGTTTATGCACATTATTAAATAGGTTAGAGTAAGTTAAAGTATTACTATAATTCCAATCATTCTTGTCTGACTGAGTAATGGAACCATTTGGTCCTCCCGAACGTTTCGCATTTACAGAACGGGAATCATTAAATATTTTAGCTTTTGTACCTGAATTTCTCAACCCCACTAAACCTCTATAAGTAATGTTTTTAAACAACTTATAATCAATAGAAGCATTTAAGTTGAGAATCTTGTTTGCTGAGGATCTTTGCTGAGAAAGTGCATTGATGATTGGGTTTTGTAATACATTACCACTATCATCCTGTAAATAAGGATCCTCTTCTGCTCCAATAAGGTCTGCATCTGTACCCTTCAGACCAAAGGTTGGGCGGAACTGGAAAACATTTTGTAACTGGTTAAACCTAAAACTGCCTTCTCTTGTACCTACGCCAAAAGTATTTTGATCAGAATAGTTTAAAATCCCCGTTACCTTTAACCTATCACCAACATTATGTGTTACGTTTAATTTAGCAACATTCTTTTTTGAACCACTATTCAACATAATTCCTTCATCATTATTATGAGAATAAAAGAAATTAAAGCGGGTTTCCTTACTTCCACCCCCAACACCAAATTTATGGTACTGGCTATTTGCCGTGCCTCCAAATAATTCGTCTTGCCAGTCTACACCTGCTTTATCTCCATATAAGCTTTGCAGATCAGAGAAGGCGCCATAATTACTCAAAAACTTAGCCTCTTCAGTAAGGTTACCCAGAGTTTTCTCATATTGTAACATGGTATACTGATATGGATTTAATACAGGAAGTGTTTTAGTAATATTTTTAACACCAAAATACATATCGTAAGATAGAGCCAGCTTACCCGACTTCGGTTGTTTTGTAGTGACTAAAATAACTCCATTGGCACCTCTGGCACCATATATTGCCGTAGCAGATGCATCTTTTAATACATCCATACTTTCCACATCCATCGGATCCAGAAAACCTAGTCCGTTCGTTTGAGGAATACCATCGATAACATATAATGGTTCATTACTTTGTGTTATTGAACCTCCACCTCGTATGGTGATGGATGGATTTGAGCCAGGCGTACCGTCAGAGGCAGCAACCTGAACCCCTGCAATACGTCCTGCCAATGCACTGGCGACATTCTGTACCGGCACCTTGCTCAGTTCTTCTCCCTTTACAGAAGAAATGGCACCTGTCAGCTCTTTACGTTTTACAGTTCCGTAACCAATTACCACAACTTCATTCATGGTTTTGGTATCGGAAGCAAGTTTTACATTAATAACAGTCCTGCCCTTCACAGGTTCCTCAGTAGTTTTAAATCCCATGTAAGAGAAAACCAATATAGCATCGGGATTAGTGGTAATTATAGTATAACTACCATCAACCCCAGTTGATCTTCCTTTTTCTGTTCCTTTTACAGATACGCTTACCCCCACGAGTGGCTCACCTGCAGCATCAGACACAATTCCTTTTGTAGTTGTATTTTGGGCGTAGAGCGTAAGGTTACCCGCAACAATGATTAATAGTAGCAAAAATCGTTTCATAAATCTTTCTGGTTTTAATATTTGGTTCATTGACAAAAACTAATTTATAGCACTTTCATCAATATGGATTTAGGTATTGTTTAAAAAGCTATCACTTTGGGTTAGGCCCTTAATTGCTTCTATTTGAAGAAAAAAATCAATAATTCATCAATTTCTAAATGAACATCACCAAAATTTGAAGTCGTATATCATTATACTCAGTACCTTCATCAGCTATAAAACCAAACTTAAAACCGGAAAATAATTATGAAACCATTCCTCAATAAATTTATTCTCCTTATGCTACTCTTTGGGCTGAACACCTTTTGCTTTGCCCAAGTAAATAAACCGACTGCTGATATTAATTGGCCAGATTTTATGGCTAAACAAAATCTTTATTGGGAAGACTTACCTTTACAATGGAATGAAGGTGCTTTTACCGGAAATGGAAATATCGGAATGATGATCTACGTTTCTAAAGAAGATAATGGTGTAGTTTTTAGTTTAGGACGAACCGATGTTACTGACCATAGAAAAGCGCCTGATAAAAAGACATCTTTTGGTGTGGAAGGAGCTAAAGTTATCTATGATTTTTGCAGGCTTCCTATTGGGAAGCTACTATTAAAGCCAGTTGGAAAAATTGTTTCCGGAACTATTAAACAAGATATCTGGAACGCAGAGATAATAGGTATTATTGAAACAACAGCAGGAAAGATTCATTTTAAAGCAATGGTTCCACGTCAACATGACGTCCAGCTTATTGAAGTTAAATCAACAGAAAAAGATCAAAAATCAAATTTGAACTATAAATGGGTTTTTATTCCCGGAAACCCTACTTCATCAAGAGTTTTTACACATCCTACAGCTAAAGAATCTTTGAGCTATGAAAAGAATCCTGATCCGAAATTGAGTATAAAGGATGATTTTAAAATTTGTACCCAACCCTTACTGGCAGGTGGCGATTATGCTACTGTTTGGAATGAAGTCAGAACACCTAAAGATAACACCAGTACATTATTTGTAAGCATCGCTAATGATATCCCTCAAGCTAACCAATCGGCAAAAACTGCTATAAATAGCATTAACACCATGAAAAAGCTTTCAATAAACATGGTGAAAAATACGCATTACAGTTGGTGGCATGACTTTTACAAGCAATCTTTTCTAAGTATTCCAGATGCTAGAATGGAGGCTTTTTATTGGATACAGCTGTATAAAATGGCTACAGCTTCAAGACCAGACGGACCTGCGCTAGATCTGTTCGGGCCTTATTACAAAACTTCAGCATGGCCAGGAATGTGGTGGAACTTAAATATACAGCTTACCTATTCTCCGGTCTATACCAGCAATCACCTGGAGCTTGGAGAAAACATGATAACCATTGTTGATGATAATTTTGAAATTTTACTCAGTCGCTTTTGTGGACAGAAATTAGGAGATCTATGCTGGACAATGCATAACTATTGGAAGCAATATGCTTATGCTGGTAACTCAAAAGCTATTCAAGAAAAATGGTTACCAAAGGCTATAAGCATACTAGATTGTTATAAAAAGCAGATGATAAAGGGTGGAAATGGAGAAATTCAACTAAAAGCCATGCAATCTCCGGAATATAAAGAAAGTGCTGTCTTTATAAACACCAATTATAATCTTGCAAATTTACGTTGGCTGCTAAATACAATTATACAAGTATCGGCGAAAGGTAATATCCATACCAAAGAAATTGCGGAATGGAAGTCCATATTGGCCAATTTAATTGCTTATCCTGTTGATGAAAATGGATTGATGATTGGCAGCGATCAGGCATTGGAAATGTCACATAGACATTACTCTCATTTATTGGCTTTATATCCATTTTTCCAATTAAACCCAGATAAAAAAGAAGACAGTCTGCTGGTAGATAAATCTGTAGACCATTGGCATAAAATTGAAAATGGAAAAGGGCTTGCTGGCTATTCATTTACTGGTGCTGCTTCATTATTTGCTGCTCTTGGAAGAGGTGATGATGCATTGAAGAATATGGATCAACTTTTAACCGGTAAAACAGGGATAAGCCAGTTCCACAGCAATACGTTTTACACTGAAAGCAAGGGCAGGAACGAAGTGATAGAAACGCCATTAAGTGGAGCCACATCAATAATGGAGTTGCTTTTACAAAGCTGGGAAGGTAAAATAAGGGTATTTCCGGCATTGCCTTCAAGCTGGAAGGATGCTTCTTTTAATGATTTAAGAGCTGAGGGTGGTTACCTGGTTAGTGCAGTGTTTAAAAATGGTCAGACTAGCTGGATTAGTATAAAAAGTAAAACCGGAGAGCCATTTGTATTGAAAACACGTGATGTTGAAAGGCTAAAAGCAAAAAAATCTAATGATTACAGTATAAAAAAACTGGTAAATGATGAAATACTTATCAATTTAAAAGCAGGTGCTTCTATCTGGCTTGTAAATGAAAAAGCTAAGCCAGCTTTGTTGGCGCCTGTTAAACACAACAGCGATTTAACATTGCCTTTTGGTGTAAAGAAAGGCAAACAACTTCAAACAAATCAGGACTGGAAAGTTGATGACTTTTTGCCCGCATTACAATATTGATCAGAAACTAGTATAATTAAACAAAGTCCTGCTCATTGCTGGGTTCATTAATGTAAAGAGCCTGCAAATCGCTATGATTTGCAGGCTCTTTAATAATTTGAAATACAATGTTAATAATTTAACAATTGCATTTGAACATCAATGGTTGTCCTAAAAACACGTTGCTTATCAAAGTAAGGTAGAATGAACGAATTATCTAACCAGGTAACTGATTCTGTGTTCACATAAAAACCACCCTTGATATCTTTATCGGGAACCTTTGTCGTTTTAAACATCTTTCCTGTTGTAAAATCCATTTCACCATACAAAGAAGAAACTGAGCTAAAACTACCTGATCTCATATTTGCGACCATTCTTAATTTATTGTCTTTAAGTGAATAAGCTATCTTTGAGCCTTCGCCGTCTAAACTCATATAAGTTCGTGGAAGAAACTGATGATACTGTCTTTTTAAATTCTGATCATAAATATTCATTAGTAAAGAACCATCGAAAGTAACACTTCCATATTTGGACGATTGTACAAAACTAGGTGAGACGCCTACCAATAATTTATCACCATATTCGTCAATATGTTTTATTCCTAAAAACTCTATTTTACTGAACTGCAAATCATCAAACTTTTTGTTAACCGGGATAAAAGATTTTTCCAGCTCTTTAATATGCTTCTTGTCAAAAATTTCCTTCGCTACTTTTGAAGTACCATCTTTAAAGTCTATTCTGGAAGTCAACAAAGTAACATCCTTCTCCGTATTTTCATAAACTACTGCCAGATAATTAATGAATGGCTTTCTACCTGAGGTACTCATTATTGACCTAACCTCTTTACCCTTTCTCACATCAAAGGGAATTGTAACAACTTTTAATGGATCAGTATTACTTGAGATATAAGTTGCAGCAGAAATTGTCCCACCCTTATTGTCAACTGTCGCGATAAATAAACTACCATCTGTACCATTCGATAATGTCCAGATATCACCTGCTGGCATTCTGGGCTCTACTATTTCTCTTTGATTTAAGTTCGCATCATAATTGATGATGCTAAATCCTTGTGTAGACCGGTATGACTTGTCCGATTTAGATACAGCAAAAACAGTCACTTTACGTTTCATTGAAGTCAAACGTACCGACATTCTAAAATAGGACCCGTCCTGAGCAAAGAAAAAATCAGGTTCTTCAATGAAGTCTTTGTTCCCTTCGTAAATAACCTTTTCTGATAATATCTTACCTGTTTTTTCTTCTAACAAATAAGCTTTATAAGCACCGCTAAAGCTTTTAAGAAAGGCCCTGTCACTGGCAGCGATGACTAAAATATTATTTTTAAACTTTCCAATAGCTAATGGATATCCATTTAGGGGCGTAAGCCATTTCTGCGAAAGGTTATGATCAATATTTGTGATGGCAAAATCTACTTTTGGAATGCTGACAATCATTGCCATACTGTTATCGGAAAGATTAAGCGTATTTCCGAACTTACTGTCATAAGATGCAATTAATTTCCATTCAGGATCTTTAATAATGCCGACCTGGGTCTGTCCAAAAGTAAGGGTATACGAAAAAAGAGCTGTTAATAAGAGCATTATTCTAGTAGTCATAAATAATTAAATATAGTTTAAGTGAATTAAAAAGAGTTTTATATTAACCTAAAGATATACTATTTTATTGTTTTGACAGAATCGCTAAGAAAAAAAATATCAGCCAGTTTCTTTTCCAGGTTCTCTCCTCTTAAATCATAAGCGATAATCTCTCCATCAGGATTGATCAATAAGCTTGAAGGTATCCCTTGTATTTTATATATTTTAGCTGCTTCATTTTCAAATCCCTTTAAGGCACTGATTTGCACCCAAGGCATCCCATCTTCTTTTATTGCTTTTACCCAAGCCTCTTTCTTATCATCGAACGACACGCCCAAGATCTCTAAACCTGCATCTTTATACATATTGTAGGCCTTTAATACATTTGGATTCTCTCCTCTGCAAGGACCACACCAGGAAGCCCAAAAATCCACAAACACATATCTTCCTTTAAAGTCAGATATCCCGACAGGCTTATCATCAACAGTATTTTGAACAAAATTTGTTGCCTTTACATTCACTTTTCTTACATCTAAATCATCAAGACTATACTTTACGGATTCGGCAGGATTTGTTTTTTTTATAGCAGGACTTAAAAGGTTATATGCTTCCTTTATGATAAGAGCATCATTCTGAAGGTTCTGATCATGTATGCGTCCAAATTTATCTGCTCCCGAAAGGGCTTTTCTCAAGGCAACTCCTGCATAAAAACCAGCAGGATATTTTTTCGCATACCTCACACATACATTAGCATATTCTTTCTCGGCTAAAAACAAGTCATTTAATATACTTAAGTATCTCGACTCATCAATCTGGTTCCCTAATCTTTTTGCCTTAGAAAGGGCTGTCCAGCTATCGTTTAGACTCTTCATTTTATCTTGGGCTGTCTTAACAAAAGCCTCAAATTGTTTTCTCTCCAACTCAATCTTAGAAGGAGCTATAACAGCTTTACTAATGGAATCTTTTGCAGTCAACACATTTTTACCGTTTTCTACATAAAGACTCAACTTATCCATATGGTCGAGCGTTTCATCAAGCATAAAAGACTTATTCATTAAATCATTTAAACTGCTGCCATCATGACTTAAAACTAACTCAACAATTGCAGGCTGTTTAAGATGAGTTCCCTTATAATTGAATACACCATTTTTTAAAGGCAGACTTTCTTTTATAAACTTTTTGCTTTCATACGAATAATAGGAAAGATGAACTTTAGCTGGTGAATTTAAATTACCGACTTTACCTGAAATTGTAAATACTACCTGCGCTATACTTATTGCTGGCAAGAAAAAGGACAAAGCAAAGCCAGTCCACTTTATTTTCATTGGTTTCATATTTATTTTTTTATGATTAATGTGATTTACCTCTTGTTTAAAGGCATATTTGAATTAAAACTTTGTACCATTAAAGGAATTTGAAAAGTATATGCAGTACTTCCGGGTTTAAGTGTAGCAAAAACTGTAGTTCCGTCATTTGCAATCCGTTCCACTATTGGCATTCTACCTTCTTTATCCAGACGTTTCATATCACTCCAACGCAATCCTTTAAAAGCCAGCTCTCTCCTTCTTTCTTCCAAAACTGCGGTTAAGGCTGCTTCTGGTGTGCCTGCATTTAAAGCTGTGTATTGATTAGGCATAAACCTATTCTTTCTAATGGTATTGTTAACGATATCAAGGGCAGCATCGATGTCTCCTGCACGAGCAAGACACTCTGCTTTATCAAGGTAAATCTCTGCATAAGTAATCCCACGATTTGGATTATAAGCCTGAATACTACCATAACTGTATGATCCATCAGTCTTTTTTGTAGAAAGCAGACGTATTCTCAAATCATTATTTAAATCATATTTAGCTAACAGTTCGTTTGAATAAGTAAAAGAAAGATTGTTTGCATATCTCACCCATAATTCTTCGGGGCTACTGTTCGTGGCAGGTAAAATACCACCAGAATAAGTACTATAATTTACAATTTTAGCTTTTCCAGAGCCTAATATCAGGTTTGCATATTTTTCAGCATTTATGTAATCTCCCATACTCATGTAAATACGAGTTAACATCCCGTATGCAGCATCTTTTGTTGCCCTGGTATTGTTAATATTAACCTCCGGCAAATCAGGAACGGCAGTAATAAGGTCAGTGATCAGCTGGTCATAAGCAACTTGTAAAGTAGGTCGTGCAGGTACATCTTTACTTACGTCTGTAGTATTTACATAAGGTACACCATAATCCGTAGCTGCTGTAGTCTTGTGGTAAGCCGGGGAGAAAAAAGAGAGCAGGTGAAAGTAATTGAAACTCTTTGCTACCATAGCCTCTGCATATAGTTGTTTCTTTTGTTGCTCCGTACCATCTGTTGCTGATAAAACACCTTCAGTTACTACATTCAGGTTTGCAATACGGCTATACAAATCTGCCCAAAGATCAGGTCGTACACTATTGTTATTAATATACTCTACCCAAAAATAAGAATTCCCTTTAGGTGAAGACTGGCTCTGCGGATTAAAACTAAGGTCTTTGATATCATCCGTAGGGTAAATGATCAAATTATTCTGTCCAAATGGATTAACAATCCCCTCTCCATTTAAAACGCCTTCAAAATCATTAAGATTTTCAGCTATAATCACCCCCTTAGGTTTTACTTCAAGGAACTTTTTACATGATACCATTAACAGTACCGGAATTGCTAGTATATATAGTATTTTATTGAGTTTCATATTCATCAGTTTTTTAATTAAAAATTGGTTGATAATGAAAATGTAAAGGAAGGCACTAAGGGCAATCCTCTTCTACCAGAAATAAAATCCAATGTTTCAGGATCTACATCATTTCCACTAAAAACATATTTCCCTGGATTTTGTACTTGAAATATCAGCTTTGTATTACTTAAACCGAATTTCTGAGACACCTTATCTTGCATATTATAAGTTAAAGTGATGTTTCTTAAAGCTATATAATCAAGCTTACGAACAAACTGCTGCCCATTTTCATAACCAGTTCTTGTACCAATGTACTCTGGTGTTCCATAAGCGCCACCAAATCCAGGGATATTGGTATAAGCTTCATCTCCAGCCTTTTTCCAGAAGTTTTGTGTACCATTTTGCGGTCTGCTATCAAAAATAGAAGGTGGCTTGATCAAACCTACATGTCCGCCATAATACATTAATAATGCTGAGAGACTAAAATCACCTAATCCAAACTGGTTATTAAAACCCAGCGCATATTTCGGATCATTTACTCCAGCAAATTTCATAGCGCTTAGCGGTACATCTACCTGTGGTGAAAAACTAAGTACAACTGGATTACCATTTTCATCTCTAACCATTGGTTGCCCCAATTCGTTTAAACCAATATAATCCAATGTTAATACTGAATTCATAGGATGACCTTCAATATTTTCAGCTCCTCCTGCCCTTGTAAAATTAAAGAAGCCTCTATATGTATTCTTCACCTTAAGTACTTTGCTCTTATTGAAAGATGCAGTAACCTGTGTTCTCCATGAAAATTTACCTTGTTTAACATTCAATGAAGAAATATTCAGATCGACCCCTCTGTTCTCTATACTTGCGTTATTTGTTAACAGATTGGTAAAACCTTTGGTTGGATCAGATTCAATCGGCGAGAAAATGTCCGTTCCACGTTTGATGTAATAATCTACAGCACCTGCCAATCGGCCATTAAACAAACCAAAATCTAATCCTGCATTAAAATTAAATGTTTTTTCCCATCTCAATCCATTATTCCTTGGTGCAGATATTCCGTATCCCACAACAGGATTAGGCACGTAGTTATTAATGCTTGCAGTAAGTAAATTAAATGGTCCACTTCCTTTCTTGATGTTACCATTATATCCTGCAGCTACACGTACCTTCAATTCGTCCATCCATTTTACATCTTTCAAGAAGTTTTCATTCCTGATATTCCAGGAAATACCTGATGACCACAGAGGAGTATATTTGAATTTAGGATCTTCACCAAACAAGTTCGATTGATCAATCCTTAAACTTCCAGTAAGGGTATACTTCTCATTATAGGTATAAGCTCCGTTAGCATAATATGACAAAAAGCGATCATCACCATAAATTTCATTGAAAAATTGTTCAAAAGTAGTTTGATCAAATACAAACCCTTCCAAGCCTGATACAATTACATCTGTAAACTCAGGATAATAATTAGCATTCCCCAATAACGTTAAATCTGCTGGTTTAATAGTCAAGGTATTACTATTATAACCGAATACTGTATTCAATTTAGTTGAACTGGTATTCTTACGTTGCTCTATGCCTCCTAAGAAGGATAGATCATGCTTATTACCGACCACCTTATTGTAAGAAAGCTGGGCTCTTAAAGTATAAGAAGTAATATCTGAATTTTCTATTTTATTTGTCCCACCTTGTGGAATACTAAATATTGGTTTTCCGGTTACAGGATCTTTTTTTGCAAAGTAATTAAGCATAATCCTTGTTCCATATGCCCGCTCTGATGCCGAAGAAGTCATTTTATCCTGCTCTCTTTCATACACACCGCCCAATTCCAGATTAAGCCCAGTCAAAAGATTAATTTTTAAATTACCCTGAACACGATAAACTTCACTTTTAATCTCTGAATTGCTTTCAAACATTTCCTCATAAGGATAATACGTCTGATCATACAATCCCAAAGCCATGTTTTCCTGATTTCTTGCAGCACTGATTGTACCATAGCTAGTTCCAAAACCATAGTAATTTTCATTGAATGGAGCAAAATAAGAAGAAGCAGGACTTCCATCAGCATTAAAAAATGGTTGATAAGGTTTAAACTCTGTATATGCAGGAACGCTAGCTCTCTTTAAATTACTGGTTGAATAGATTGTTTGTACATCCAGATTTATTCTTTTAGAAAACTCAAATGTACCCCTGTAATTAATATTTGTTTTATTAAAGCCTGAGCGTTTTTGTAAAAACTTGTTATCCTGGTGATTTACCCCAAAGAAATAAGTAGCATTAGTCCCACCTCCGCTTACATTCAAATCATAGGTTTGAAAAACCTGGTTTTGAAGGAATAGTTTTTTATAATCCTCTGTATTGTCATATGAAGCCAATTCATTGTACATTTTATCAGCTTCCTCTTGAGTAATTTTACCATTATAAAGGTCGTCTGTAATACTAAAAACAGGCGTATATGTACCATTTACCATATCTATATAGTCTTTAGATATGAAATTATTCTCAATATCATTTAAACCTGATGCACTTTCGAAATCAACAAACCCGCGGCCCTTCAACAAATTAAGCTTATTGTAGTTGGGTTTTGGCTTATAGGTCAAAGCAGTAGTAAAGTTAATTTTTGGCCTTCCAAACACACCTTTCCTTGTATTTATAACAACTACACCATTAGAGGCACGAACGCCATAAATTGCTGCCGAAGCCGCATCTTTGAGTATAGTTACCGATTCTATGTCGTAAGGATTAATAGATTCAATATCAACTTCAGTCGGATAACCATTTAGCACAATAAGCGGTTTTTTAATGGCCTGAAATGTGGATACTCCTCTGATAGCAAAAGGACTGGTATTATTAGGATCTTCCCAGGAACTTCTAGACTGATTGACATTCAGCATCAAACCAGCAAGTCTGCCTTCCATATTGCTGATGATATTTCCATCGGCAGGAACACTTTGCTGATAAGTACTTCTATTAATTGTCGAATAGGATCCGGTTAATTGTGATTTTTTTAAGTTTTGATAACCGGTTGAAATAATAGATACCTGATCCAGACTTTGTGATAAAGGGACTAATTTAACGAACATAAAAGATCCTGCATTTACGGCTACTTCCTTTTGTTCATATCCAAGATAAGATATGGTTAAAATAGCATTGTCCTGTACATCTTTTAGTGAAAACTCGCCATTGTTATTAGTTAACACTACATTCGATGCTCCCTTTACCCTAATTGTAGCCCCAGGTAGTGGTTTATTGCTTTCATCAGTTACTTTACCTCTTACATCTATCTTTTTGAGATAATCAAGAACTTTATCAAAAACGGAAGTTTCCTTTTTCTGAATTACAATGGTTTTATCTTGAATCGCATAAGTAAGATTTGTTCCTTCCAGACATATTTCCATTACCTCCTGTAACGGAGTGTTATTAAATTCAACCTTTATAGGTACTGATCTTTTTAAAAGATCTTGTTCCCAGAAAACATTATACCCTGTCTGCTTACGTATTTCCTTAAACACCTGATTAAGTGTCGTACTTTTTTGATTAAGAGTTACTCTTTGTGCAAAGCCGATTGCACTGACCTGCATTACAGCTAGAAAAAGTAAAATGGTGGTTAATCGCATAACAAGCAGAATTTTAGGTATGCAACGCTGCATACCATTTAAGGTTCTGATATAATTTTTATACATTTGATTGGTTTGGTTAAGTTGATAATCCTGAAAATTTATTGATAACATTCCAAACTATTTCCCAGCATCAGATGGCCGTCTGATGCTGGTTTTTTATATGGAATTTCTGATAACTTAGTTAAGGGTCTCTTTTGTAGCTTTCTCTCATATGATTTGTTTTGTGAATATTTAATATTTATACAAAATGATTTTTCTTCCCTTAACAGTAAAACGGGCAGTATGGGTCAATTCAATCTTTTGTAATACCTGAGACGCATTGGTAAAACGCGAAAAACTTCCACTGTATATTTTTTGCTTTAATTCCTCATTTTCAAAATGTATATCTACATCATACCACCTTGCAATCTTTTTCATGATATACTCCAGGCTTTCCCCCTCAAACATAAAAAGACCAGATTTCCACGCAATGGCTTGTTCTGCATCTACCTGATTTACACGAATACCATTAGTAGTTAAAACTGATTGCTGATTAGGTTTTAAAATAACCTGAGCAGACTTTTCTCCTTTCAAATTTAGCATAGCGACACGAACAGACCCCTCCAATAAGGTTGTATTGTCACTCCCTTCATCATGATAGGCATTAATATTAAAGTGAGTACCTAATACTTCAACACGCTGTTTCTCTGTTTCCACTATAAAAGGCATGCTCATATGTTTTCCATCTGCTCCTTTTACAGCAACCCTAGCCACTTCAAAATACGCTTCACCACTCAACACGACTTTACGCTCTGGCATACCAGAAAATGTAGTCGGGAATTTTATTACTGAAGCAGCATTCAACCAAACTAGAGTTCCATCAGGAAGTTGAACTTGAAACTGTCCTCCTTTTGGAGTAGTCAACATATTAAAACTTACTTCAGGCTTATCTCCTTGTAATGCAGAAATATCATATATCAATTGTCCCGACTTTGTTTTTGTAATTGCAGTACCTTTTTCATCTGCGATCTTACCATCAATTCCATCTGTTAATGAAATTTGTTTACCGTTTGCAAGTGTCAAAACAGCGCTATTTTTACCAGGTTTAATATCATTTTCTGCTGCAATGTTCATTGCACTGTATTGTGATGAACGATTTACATAAAAATAAAGGCCTACACTTAAAGAAATCAATACAATTGCAGCACCTGCAAGACGATACCATAACTGATAACTTCTTGTTCCCGGTAAATTTACCCTTTCCAGTTCCTTTATCCTTTCACTAATCTTAACCCTCATTTTTTTCTCTAGTGGATCCAGCCCCAGTTCAGCTATCTTTTCCAGAACTTCAGGTTCCGTCGAAAATAATTGATAATAAGCCTCAACAACTTCAACTTCTTCTTCAGATGCTGTATTGTTCAAGTACTTATCAGTGATTTCTAGAAATTTCTCTTTTGTGGGATGTGCCATAAAACAAAAAACCTTTTATATACAGTATATCATAAAAGACTAATCTCCTATGCCTATTGAAAATATTTTTTTAATTTGCCTTTACAGCCATGATAATTGCAGATATCGTAATTATTTTACCCAATGCTGCCCTTAAACTTGCGGTAGCCGTAAGCAATTGATTTTGCACTGTTTTTTGTGATACCCCAAGGATTTCACTGATCTCACGGGTACTTAACTCTTGCATAAACCTCATTCTAAAGATTTCCCTACGTTTTTCAGGTTGTAAGGCCAACCAGCTCTCAATAGATGACTTTAGTTCTTTTTCATAAAACAATGAATCTGCCTGCAATGATTCTTGTGCCATATATTCGAGTGGTTCTTCGAAAACCGGCATAGATTTACCTTTTTTATAAAGCATATAAACCTGATAGCGAACGGCAGTAAGCAAATATGGAAACAATTCATTAATTTGTTTTTCACTGCGTTTTACCCACAAATCAGCGAATACATCCTGTATCACTTCTTCACAAAGCTCTGCATTTCTTAAGCGCTTATAAGCCTCACTATAAAGTTTCTTCCAATATCGTTTATAGGTCTCGTCAAAAGCCATCTCATCTCCCGATTTAACCAGGTTGATGAGTTGCGCATCCAAATATGAACCATATAAAACCATATCCTTTTACTCTTTAAAATAAAAACTGCTAATAAAATCCAATATTAAGCAATGTTTTTAATTAATTACATGATAAGACTCATCTCTTGTAGGAGGTAATCAATAACAAAAAGTTAAATCTATCAGCCTTCTCTGTGGTCTTAAAACTAAATGAATTCTCTACAATTGCATAATTAGTAAATCCCGTCTTAGAACTATCTCAAAATAAAATTTGTTTTAAGCATTTTTTATTAGCTTTAGCTATTAAATAAGGGGTTAAAGTGCACATCATAAAATTAAAAAATGAAGATATTCTTTTAGAGGAGATCTCAAAAGGAAATGAAATCGCTTTCAAAACTATTTATGACAACTACTTTAATAAGCTATCGACTTACATTTATAAATTATGTAAATCTAAAGATGCTACAGAAGAAATTGTAAATGATGTATTTTTAAAAATATGGACTAGTAAATCTGATCTTAGTATAGTCTATTCTTTTGAAGCATATCTTTTTACTATGGCTCGAAATAAAGCCATTGATTATCTTAGAAAACTGGCAAAAAACACACACCTGATTTCTGAACTAACGGATCAGATTAAAAACGTTCATAACGATGTGGAGGAAAAATTAGATGCAGAAGCACTTAGAATGTTGATTGATCAAGCATTATCTCAACTATCCGATCAGAAGAAAAAGATTTTTAAAATGAGTAAAGAAGATGGGTATAGCCATGATGAAATAGCCGCAAACATGCAGCTTTCGAAAAGCACAGTCAAAAACCACCTTTCTGAAACCCTGAAACATTTAAAGAAACAAATAGATCCGGAATCTGACAAAGGTCTCTTACTTCTGGTCCTACTGGTTAATCTGCTCGATTAAAAAATTTATTTTCACAGGCAGTACGTTTTTAATTTACATTCGTCATGTATTAAAACGGACTAACCAAATGTATTTTTCGAGATTACAATATTTAATAGATCAGTATGCTGCTAATCGCTGCTCCAAAACAGAACTTTTGGAACTGCTCAATATGATTGCAACAGAAAACACTACAGAAGAACTCGAAATCGTGCTCAAAAATATTTGGGATGATTTAAATGATCTGGATGAGCTGCCTGAAATTGATCAGGAAAAAATGTATGCCGCCATCATAGCGACGAAAAAACCAGAAACCAATAAACAAAGCAAAATTTGGTGGAGAATAGCAGCAGCAGCAATTGCCACGATATTGTTCGGCACAGTCTTATTCAACTTTAACAATGATACCTTTTTAAAACTATTCAAATCTTCAGATTATATTGCCAGCCAACATATAGTACCCGGAACAAATAAAGCCGTACTTACCTTGGCAGATGGTTCTAAAATTGACCTGAACAATTCTGTTGGTCAAACACTGGGTCACTTTGGCAATATTAAAATCATAAAGAATGGCAATGCCCAGATTACTTATCAGGTTAATACCGACAAAACTGATGCAGTAGCGCAGACTACTTATAACGTGCTAGCTACCCCCAAAGGTGGTCAATATGAAATTATCTTATCAGATGGCAGTAAAGTAATTTTAAATGCAAATTCATCACTCAGGTTCCCAAGTGTATTTAGCCCTGATCATAGAACTATAGAACTTAGTGGTGAAGCTTATTTTGAGATTGCAAAAAACAAGCGTAGTCCATTTAAAGTTAAGGCAAACGGTTCTGAAATAAAAGTTCTGGGCACACATTTTAATGTCATGGCCTATCATGATGAAGCTTGTGTAAAAACAACCTTGGTTGAGGGTTCTGTTCAAGTTAGTAAAAACATGGTGAACAAAATCATTGTACCTGGACAACAGGCTCGTGTGAGTAATATTGATCATACCATAAACATTACCGAATCTAACGTAGACGAAGCTTTGGCATGGAAAAATGGCTATTTTCTATTCCAGGATGAAAGTATTGAGAGTGTAATGCGAAAAATAGCACGTTGGTATGATGTAGAGATAATATTTAAGGATGATATTCAGGCTGAGGAATTTGGCGGAAAAATATCACGCTACGAGCGCATTCAAGATGTTTTAAAACCGCTCGAACTTACAGGATCAGTTCATTTTAAAATAGAAGGAAGGAGGATTATAGTGACTAAGTAATTTTACGTATCATCAAAATCCTATAGAAAGTCAGAAGCACTCTCACATGCTCCTGACCGAAGCTTTTTAATAAAAGCTATAGGTTAAAAAACGACAATTCTTCAAAAAACCGAATATTCATTAACCACTAACCAAATGTATAAAATTTATGCTGCATTAATGTGCAGGAGGAATTTCTGTATTCCATCCAAATTCGTTTTAATTATGAAACTCACGTTTGTTTTACTAACAGCCGTATTTTTACAAGTTGGAGCCAGTACCAAAGCCCAACTGATCAGCATTAACAAGAAAAACACCCCTTTAAAAGAGATATTCCAACTGATAGAAAAGCAGTCCAGCTTTACAGTGGTCTATGATTCAAAAGCAATTAAGATTGCAAAACCGATCAGTCTGACCGTTAAAGATGTGGCTGTTGAAACCGTATTACAACAATGCCTTGAAGGCCAAAATCTGGACTATATCATATCTATGAACACGATCGTGATCCGAAAAAAATCGACCGGAACTTTAGAAACCATGGTTTCCAAAGTTACCGGAAAGGTTATGGATGCTAAAGGTTCTGCAATTCCGGGTGTAAACATACGAGTTAAGGGCACTAATAAAGGAACAACAACTGATGCGGAGGGCAAGTATAGTATTGAGGTTGCGGAACCTACCAATGTACTTATTTTTACTTCTATTGGTTATACCGTAAAGGAAATTACTGTTGGTAATCTGAGAATCATTGATGTGACGCTGACTGAAGAAGTGAAATCTTTGGACGAGCAGGTTATCATAGGGTATGGAAGCGTGAATAAAAGAGATTTAACAGGCTCGGTTTCCAGCATTAAATCTGACGAGATTTCTAAAAGCAAAGTCACATCGTTCCAGGAAGCGATACAAGGTAAAATGGCTGGTGTACAAATCTCTTCTAACTCTGGCGAACCTGGCTCTGGTATGAATATATCTATCCGTGGAGCAAATACCATTTATGGTAGTACCAGCCCCCTATTTGTGATAGATGGTGTTCCTTACGATGCAAATGCAAATGAAGTGGGTACATCAAGCATTGGAACTAAGACCGCTTCAAATCCCCTGGCCAGTTTAAACCCAAATGACATTGAATCCATCGACGTACTGAAAGATGCCTCCTCTACCGCAATTTATGGGTCAAGAGGTGCCAATGGTGTGGTGATCATTACCACAAAGTCTGGTAAACTTGGTGCACCAAAAATAGATTATGATGGATTTACAAGTTTCTCTACAGCCAGCAAAAAGCTAAGGGTACTCACACCAGATGAATATCTTGATTACCGTCGTATCGTGATGCCTAATAGTATTCTATTTTATACAGACTCTAATAAAGACGGGCTATATAATGAGTTGGATGAACCTGTAGACCTCAATACTTTGGAGAAACACAATTGGCAGGATGAAACCTTAAAAACCGGGGTTTCACAAAATCACAATGTATCTTTCAGTGCAAAAAAAGACAATACTTCTTATGCAGGTGGAATTGGATACCTGGATCAGGGTGCTATTGTAAGAAATAATGATTACAAAAGATATTCTGCACGACTACGCGTAGATCAGGATTTTAGCGATAAACTTAAAATCGGATTCAATCTGAGTTTATCACACACAGGATTAACCGGCGCAAGTCAAAGTGGCGGTGGCGACGGCTTATTTAATGGGATTGTTCAGAATCTTGTAATTTCCAAACCTATAGAATTTTACGATCCTATCTGGGATAGAGCTGGTGCTTATATCTCTCCACTCACTATGATTGATGATGCCTATAAATCTGCATCAACTTTACAAAATAACCTGAGTGCTTACCTTAATTATAAATTAATCCCTGGTTTATCATTAAACATTTCGGGCGGTGGAATTCTAACCAATTCTAAAACAAAAGAGTTTTATGGCAAGAAAACCAGTTGGGGTGTAGGTGATAATGGACTGGGGATCATCCAGGATCAGAAAGCATCTTCATTATTCAACACCAATCAGTTAACCTACGAAAAATGGCTTAACAAAAATAACTATATCAATGCAATGTTAGCCACTGAGATTAACCAGTATACCTACGAATACTTCTCGGTACAAAAGTCTAATTTTGCAGATGAGTCAACCGGTATTGATGACATATCAAAAGGCACTACAGCAAAAGGTTCCAGCTCTTACAAAGACGTAAACAGACGCATCTCCTACTTCGGTCGACTCAATTATACCTTGTTTACGAAACACCTGTTTACCGGTACATTCAGAGCCGATGGTTCTGATAAGTTCGGAAAAGGAAAACGCTTCGGTTACTTCCCTTCCTTCGCTTACGGCTGGTTGATTTCAGAAGAATCTTTTTTAAAATCAGTTAAAGAAATCAGCAATTTAAAACTACGTTTAAGTTATGGTGAAACTGGTAACGAACGTATCGAATCTTATCGTTACTTAGCCAGACTTGAAAATGCATTTTATAATGGCGAATTGGGACAAGCCCCTTCTTCAAGCGCAAATCCAGATTTAAAGTGGGAAAATACTATTCAATACAATGCTGGGATAGACCTTGGACTATTTAACCAAAGAATTTCATTAACGCTTGATGTATATAGCAAACAAACCAAAAACATGCTTTTACCTGTTTATGTACCAGGAAGAACGGGATATAATCAGCAATGGCAGAATATTGGCCGTGTAGACAACAAAGGGATTGAATTCCAAATCACTACAAAAAATGTACAATCAAAAAACTTCGACTGGGAAACTGCATTTAACATCAGCAGCAATCAAAATGAGGTGAAAGACATTGGCAACATCGGCTATATTCCAGTAACAATGGGGGGCGGATGGATTACAAATGTTGGTCGTGTAACGGTTGGACAACCTATTGGAACCGCCTATGGTTATGTGTTTGATGGAGTATACCAAATCAATGAATTTACATGGCAAAACAATAATGATCCTACTATACCACATGATAAACGCGTATACAATCTAAAACCTGGCGGAGTACAGGTAAGCGGAGTTAACCTCAGACCAGGTTCTTCAAAATTTAAAGACTTAAATGGCGATGGAATGGTCGATCTGGACAATGACAGAACCACCATCAGCCGAAGTACTCCAAAGTTTTTTGGTGGTCTGAACAATACTTTCCGTTACAAAAATTTCGACTTTAATATTTTTCTGGAAGGCGCTTATGGCAATCAGATATTTAATGAATCTAAATTCCGACTAGAAGGAGGTGTATTCAGCACATGGATGAATATCAATAAAGAGTTCCTTGACAACCGTTGGACTCCAGAAAATCCAACCAATAAGCATGGTGATTTTAGTGATTGGAATAGAACGGCAACGCTAACTTCAAGCTACTATGTAGAAGATGCTTCTTACCTGAGGTTAAAAAATGTATCCATTGGTTACCGCTTCAAAGATGAATTCATCAAAAGTATAGGATTGGGAAGCGCAAGGGTTTATGTAACAGGTACCAACCTTTACACCTGGACCAAATACACAGGTTATGATCCTGAAATTGCGTCAGAAAATGCATTATTGAGTGGATTCGATAGAATCTCTTACCCTCGTGCAAGAGTATATACCATTGGCTTAAACGTTGGATTTTAATTATTAAGGACATGAAAAAAATTATATATACGGCAATAGCCGGATTGATGCTATTCAGTAATGGCTGTAAAGACTACTTAGATACCAAACCCTATTCATTTAACACGGTAGAAAACCTCTATAAAACCGCACAGGATGCTGAAATTGGTTTGACTGGTTGTTATAATATATTGAATGCAACTAATGTACAAGGAAGTGGTTTTGGCGAAAGCTTTACCGTTAAAATGCCAATTATGCTGAGTGCCGGTACAGACGAGCTGGTTACTCAGGATGGTTTTACAGACCCTAACTATGCTCCTTTTGGCACAGCAGAAGTGAGTAGCCAAAATGAGACCATCAGGAACAATTGGTTCTTTCTATTTGCGGGAATAAACCGATGCAATTACCTGTTGGAAAACATAGACAAAGCAAATGTTCCAGAACCAAGAAAACATGAAATCATTGGTGAAGCTCGCTTTTTAAAAGGCCTGCTTTATTTTTATCTGGCCTCATTTTATGGAGGTGTTCCTGTTTATAATACGGCTATTCATGATGCAAAAGCACAACGTAACAACCTCCAGGAAGTTTATGCACAGATTATCTCGGACCTTACCAATGCCTATGAAAATCTGCCAAAACGTGCAAATATTAATGGCAGAGCCAATAAATGGTCGGCCGCTGGTTTCCTGGCTAAAGTTTATACCTATCTAGGCAGCTGCAGTGAAAACCAAGTAGGTAAATCTCTGGATTTTCCACTAAATAGTTTTGATTGGGTTAACAAAACTGAAATGTATACCAAAGCGAAGTCTATTACAGATCAAATCATTGCTGAAAGTGGTTATAACTTAACTGATAATTACAGCCATCTTTTTAGAGAAACAACCAAAACGGAAATAGCTGAAGAATCGCTATTTAGTATTTTATCTAAAACCAATTCGCCAAATGGAAATTACAACTTATGGTTATTCTGGCAAATTCCAATAGGCAGTTCTGTTGCTGGCGGTGGCTACGGATGGTTTAGACCTACAGGTGAACTATTTTTTAAATACAATAATCTGGATGAACGCAGGAAGAACAACCTGACACTTCACGTCGATCCAATAGGTCAAACCGAACTGATCGATGGTATAAATTACTTTATTCCTTTCCCTTGCACAGATCCATTGAATGGCAATTATTGTGTGGGTAAATTCCGCTATCGCGATCCCAATAGTAAATCCATTTCAAATGGAACGGCATGGTCTGATGCTGATGTACCACTATTGCGCTTTGCAGATATCCTTTTGTTAAATGCTGAAGCTAAATTTTATACAGGTGATCTTCCAGGTGCAAGAGCACGTTTAAAAGAAGTTCGTGAAAGGGCAAACCCAACATCGATTGACGCATTAACGATCGCATATTACAAAGCTGACTTTATCGAAGAATTAATAGATGAACGCTCCAGAGAGTTATGCTTCGAGGGTTGGAGAAGAATTGATTTGATCCGCTTTGGAAAATATAGTTCTGCCATCAATTCGCTAAGCAATAATATGGGGGCATGGAATAGTATCGTCCCGGTATTAAAAAGCAACTTAAAAGCTCATAAAATCTGGTACCCTATTCCAAAAACTGAAATAGAACTGAGTCCATTGGAACAAAATCCTAAATACTAAACTTGAACATTATGATATCTGCAATTAAAATGAATCGCATTGCTATGTTTCTATTGTTAGCTTCTTGTGCTCTTGTAAGCTGTAAAAAACAACATTCAGCTTCTGAAGAGAAAATAAGTATCAGATCAAGACAGATGGCAAACCAAAAGGTGCTGACTTTAACCAGCCCTTTGCAATTGCTAACAGATCAGAATTTCCAAAAAGGTTTTAATGTATTGCACCCGGCTACGGGTGCAATACAAGGTGCATTGCAATATACAACAGCTAATGGTACACCTGTTTGGAACCTCGCACAATGGTATAGCCAATCTAGTATTTATGGAGCTAGTCCAACCACATTAGCTTCCGGATCGTCCCAGTTTGCAAATTCAGATAAAGCGGTAACCATGGGGCCGGCGACTTCTACAGACGGCAGCCTGATTTTCGCTATGAACGGACAAAATGAGTTTGGCAATATTTACAGAGGTGCTACAGACCCTTTTCCAGCGATGCTGGCCGATCTTAAGATTGCTGATCCTGATGGATGGCTAGGTACAACTACTCCATTTTTAAGTAGTTTAAGTAGTGTCCAGTTTAATATTGACGCAAAATTACTGTACCATGCCCGGAATCAGACTACTGGTTACAACGCTGCTATCCATGCGGTACAATTCAGCTGTACATTTTTAATTCAGAACCTTAATCCTGCAAGTACAGGCTATGGTAAGTCAATGTACTTCCTGGTAATGCTGTATGACGACCGTTATGCTGTTCCGGCACAATCTATATCTGAAGATCTTTTTACTGGCAAACTGATTTACGATGTAGGTATTACTCCATTCAGCACAACAGGGCTTAGCACTGGAGTTTGGAAAAACATCAATGGAGACCTATTGCCTTTGATCAAAAACGGCTTGACAGAAGCCTGGAGCCGGGGTTTTCTAACAGAATCTCAGAGTTATGCCGACTATAAAATCTCCCTGTTCACTATGGGAATCGAATGTCCAGGTTTGAACATATTAACCATGCAGGTTAAAAATTTAAGCCTGATAGCGAATTAGAGATGATAAAGAACAAAATACAGTACTTGGGCTTTTGTCTGATTTTCTGTTGTTCCTTACTGCTTTGTCAGCTCAACTTAAAGGGTCAGGTTAATTCAAATATTAACCCGGCCCTGCTTAACAGTAAATGGCAGGCAGAATGGATCAGCTATCCGGAGATATCCTTAAAAGATTACGGGGTATTTCATTTGAGAAAGAATTTTGAATTACAGCAAGCGCCCCAAAAGTTTATTATCCATGTTTCCGGTGATAACCGCTATCGTTTATTTGTAAATGGAACAGAAGTTTGTAGAGGCCCTGCCCGTGGTGATCTGACCCATTGGAAATATGATACTATTGATATTTCCGCTCAGCTCATCGCCGGTAACAATACCCTGGCTGCTGAAGTGTGGAACTTTGGAGAATATGCTCCTCTGGCCCAAATCAGTAATAAAACTGCACTTATAGTACAAGGTAATACCGAAACAGAAGCAATGGTAAATACCAATAGTTCCTGGAAAATATATAAGAATGAAGGATATACCAAACCATCAAAAAAACCATTAAGGAGTGTAGTTGGACAAGCTGAACACTTTACCGCAGCAAAACATCCTAAAAATTGGGAACAAAGCAATTACGACGATTCCAGCTGGATTAAGCCCAAATCATTAGGTTCTGGTGTGCCTTATGGAAAATTTGGAGATTGGGAATGGATGCTCGTGCCCAGGGATATTCCATTTATGGAACACCACTTGCAACGCATGAATAGCATCAGAAGTACCAAAAATATCACAGCTGATCCCAACTTTTTAAAAGGCAAATCTCCAATATATATCCCGGCAAACCAGAAGGTCAGCATTTTGATTGATCAAGCCACTTTAACCACAGCTTATCCGGAACTGATTGTTTCAGGAGGTAAGGATGCTCAGATTAGTATTGGATACGCTGAGGCACTCACCGATTCTGCTGGTAATAAGGGCAATAGAAACGAAATAGCTGGTAAATCAGTTGACAGTGATTATTGGGATACTTTTATCCCTGACGGTTCTGCAGATTCCCATTTTAAACCACTATGGTTCAGAACATTCAGATACCTGGAATTGAATATTGAAACTAAATCAGATCCCCTGATCCTGAATGATCTTTACGCCTATTTTACAGCTTACCCTTTTAAAGAAAACGCTTATTTTAAAAGCAGTGCTCCTGGATTACAAAAGATCTGGGATATTGGCTGGAGGACGGCAAGATTGTGCGCTGGAGAAACCTATTATGATTGCCCTTATTACGAACAACTGCAATACATTGGTGATACTAGGATTCAATCGCTGATCTCTCTTTACGTATCCGGAGATGATCGTCTGATGCGTAATGCAATTAACCAGTTTCAACAGTCCATGCTTCCTATTGGCCTGACACAAAGCAGATATCCCTCTGCACAACCTCAGGTTATCCCACCCTTTTCTTTATACTGGATTGATATGGTGTATGATTACTGGATGCACCGAGAGGACAAAGACTTTGTGAAACAACAGCTTAATGGAATTAGAAATGTACTATCCTGGTACGAAACCCAGGTAGGTGAAAATGGAATATTAGGCCCCTCTGACTGGTGGAATTTTATAGATTGGTCTTTCGAGCCCTGGAATGATCTGTATCCCATCGGAGGAAGCCCAAAAGGAATTTTAAAAGGCAATTCGGCCATCTTAACACTTCAATATGTTTACGCTTTGCAACTTGCTGCTCAGGTTTTTGAACATCATGGGTATCCAGATCAGGCCCAACTCTACATCAGGCAAAGTCGCACGTTATTACAAAAGACCAAATCATTATGCTGGAATAAACAAAAAGGCCTTATGGCCGACAATCCTGAGCAAAACAGTTACAGTCAACACGCCAACATTATGGCTATTCTAACAGATATGTTTAACCCGTCAGAAGAAAGACTATTGATGCAACGTATCCTTAATGATCGTCAATTAACTGAATGTACTTTATATTATAAATTTTATCTTTTCCGTGCTATGGATAAGTCCGGTTTCGGAAATAATTATCTATCTCAGCTAGGACCATGGCAAAAAATGATTGACTTAGGTCTAAGTACATTTGCAGAAACTCCAGATCCCAGCAGGTCAGACTGCCATGCCTGGAGTGCTAGCCCCAATTACGATTTTCTGGCATTGGTTTGTGGAATTAAACCAGCAAGCCCAGGTTTCAAAACTGTTAGCATCACACCGCATTTGGGAGACTTAAAATTCGCGGAAGGTAAAGTGCCCCATCCTGATGGAGATATTCTGGTCAGCTTTAAATCACGCAATCATAAAGAACTATTGGCAAGTATCAGCTTACCAGGAAAACTGACTGGAACGCTGGTATGGAATGGTCATTCCATCCAGCTTAAACCGGGTAAACAAACCTACACTCTTCAACAAAATAAGAACACCAACTAAAAACATAACATATGAAACTCAATATCATCTGGTTAGCTGTAATCTTTCTATGCAGCAACCAAGAAAGCTCTTACGCTCAACAACTTAATAAGAATCAAAAAGAAAAGACCATTGAAATCATAAAAGACCAAAACTTTGATAATGGTGTACAGCTTTTTGGAACAGTATCCGCCAAAGCATCTGCCATTACTCAATTATATCCTTTTGGCAAAACGAATACAGAACCTATCTGGGCATTAGCTCAATGGGGCAGTAATTTTAATTTTCTGGGCAGCCCTTCACGTGCTGTGAAAGGCGGTATTGTTTATGAGAATGAGGGTAAAAGGTTCTCTTTTATTAAAGAAGGAAAATCAAGTCTCGTGAGTTTAGAAGTATTTGGCACTAAAGAATATCCTTCAGCAAGAATTGAAGGGCAAGACTGGCCACACTTACTTTTTGGACAAAACATGACTACCAAAGTCTCCTTAAATCAGATCAGGGAGTTATTCTATACAATTGATGCAAGGTTAATGTATGATGAGAATAAGATGGGAGCTTTACTTGATCCAAAACTCCATACCTCACAAGTCTCCTTATATCTATCCATACAGAATGTAAATAAATCATCTGCTGATTATCTCGATTACTTTTGGTTCGGTTTGCCTTTGTACGATTATCGATATAAAGATATCAAAGAATATGCGGCACAAGATTTAGGTAAGGAAGATGCCACAAAAAAGTTCATATTAAATGTAGCCTCGAAAGAATTGTTTAAAGGCACACTACATGACAAAAAATGGGTTAACATAGGGAAAGACATTTACCCCCTTATCATTCGTGCGTTTAAAACAGCAAAAGAACGTGGTTTTCTTAAAAACACAGATTTAAACGATCTGGCCATTGGGAGTATGAACTTTGGTTGGGAAGTACCGGGAACCTTTGATTGTGGTTTACAGTTCAAAAATTTAAGTCTAACAGCAACCTTGAAATAAGCGAAATAACATTATGATAGCTAACATAAGAAATATCATTTTACTAATTATACTGTGTTTTACAACTGTATATGGACAACCTATTGAATCCCGGTGGAAAGACCATATTAGTTTAAAAGCATACTTGAAGCCCTTTTGGGCTGCGGACACCATTCATGATGAAATTGTCCAGGTGATAAAAAATGGCAGTGTATCCAGCGGTGCATTACTATTCAAAGCAGAAAAGATATTATCTGTGAGATCAGCCGATTTGTCGAAAACTTTTAATGAAAATCAGGATTGGGTATATAAAAATGGGAAAATCATATTGACCAATGAATCTGCTATCCCCTATTTGAAACAAGAAGATCTTGTGTTTAAGACCTTAAAGCCAGACTGGTCGATGGAGGGCAAAACAAAAGGAGATTTTGTACTTTTTAACGAAGGTACTTATTTCCGATCTATGCAGATTTCCATCACTTATATTCCAGAGCAATCTAAAAAGTGGACTGAACCAATTCCCAAATATGAAGGGAAATTGCTTAAGCATACACAGGCAAAGTTGAAAAATAAAGAAAAACTAAAGGTTGTGTTTTATGGAAACAGTATTGAAACAGGTGCAAATTCCAGTGGTTTTCAGAACCAGGCACCTTATATGCCTTCCTGGCCAGAGCTGATCATTTATAATTTAAGAAAAAGCTACGGTGATCAGATCAGTTTCAGCAATCAATCTGTAGGAGGTAAACTTGCACAATGGGGCTTAGAAAATGTAGCCACAGCAATTATTCCTCAAAATCCGGACTTAGTGATCATAGGATTCGGAATGAATGACGGAACATTTGAAGTGGTCCCTGATATTTACCGGACTCAGGTTTTAGGAATTATGAAGACTGTTCTTGCCAGCAACCCGAAAGCAGAATTTATTCTGGTTTCGCCAATGCTGGCAAATCCTTTTGCAACACAAAGCAAAATACAATCCAAATACAAAGCAGAATTGCAGAAATTAACAGGAAAAGGTGTGGTGCTAGCGGATTTAACAGGAACCCATCAGGAATTATTGAAACATAAATCCTATCAGGACATGACAGGCAACAATGTTAACCATCCAAATGATTATCTGGCCCGCTGGTATGCGCAGGTAATTTCAGCAATTCTTATCAAAGCGGATTAGAGAGTAATAAAGAGAAGGGTCCTTCTCTTTATTCTTTATTATACTTGAAAGTCTTTTTTGTTTCTTTGCGGCATATTAAAACAAGTATTTGCCGCTTTTCTATTCTTTTCCTCATTTAGCGTTCTGGCACAGGAGCAGCCTACCGCATATGTTGTAGAAACAGAGTTTAACATCTGGAACAAAAAAATAAATGATACGGCTTACGTTTTTGCAGATATTGCCTACATCCGTGATCACCCTAGTTTAAAAGGAGTTATCTTAGATTCTTTAACTGCCGGAACGAATATAATTATCAAAAGCGAAGGATATAATAAAATACTGATCAAAGACTTTTATGCGCCTGATTATTAAAGACATTATAATTGGTGAAGTCATTAATCCTGATGAAGAGAAATTAAAATATAAAGAAAAGAAAACAAGAGAAAAATATCGCTGGGACGGCAAAGTTGTTAGTCAGCTTATTGAAATGAAATAATCACATCAGGATGTTGCTGATTGCAACATCCTGATGTTGATCCAGAAAAACTTAATAACTGATTCTGCGAATACAATTGTTTAAATTATCAGCAACATAAATATTTCCAGATGCATCTGCAACGACATCATATGGATTATTGAAATTCGCTGATTTCGCTAAACCATCTAGCTTACCTGCTGTCCCGGTTCCTGCAATTGTAGTCACAATCGATCCGGTCCAATCTCCCGTTGTACTTGGCGTTACCTTTCGTATAACATGATTAGAAGCATCAGCAAGAAATAACCGCCCTTTAGTATCGAAACAAAGACCAAAAACATCT
Source organism: Pedobacter sp. ASV1-7 (assembly GCF_040203335.1). Classification (NCBI taxonomy): domain Bacteria; kingdom Pseudomonadati; phylum Bacteroidota; class Sphingobacteriia; order Sphingobacteriales; family Sphingobacteriaceae; genus Pedobacter; species Pedobacter sp. ASV1-7. The sequence continues at coordinate 653,892 of NZ_JBEHBV010000002.1, forward strand.
CCAAGTTGAGCAGTTAAAGGTTGTCCCTTAATTCCATCGTTGAAACCTTTAATACCATCACCTATAATCTTCGTAATCACCTTTGAAGGAGTAATTCTTTTAATCGTATTAGCATCCGAAACATACAGATTGTTCTGCAGATCTATTGCCAGTGCAATTGGATTCTTAAGTATATTGACTGTTCCATCTCCTACAAATGTGCTCACTACTCCTGAAGTAGTGATTTTTCTGATCCTTTTATTATCACGATCTACTACAAAAGTATTTCCATAACTGTCAACCACAGCATCCAAAGGATTATTAAACTTTGCTCCTGTACCATCCAAAAAACCAGGAATGCCTGTTCCTGCAATTGTACTTACACTCCCATTTGTCGCAATCTTTCTTATCCGGGCTCCATCCTTTTCTACAACAATTATATTCCCATTTGCATCTATGGCTGATTGCCATGGAAAATTAAACTGACCAGGTATACCATTCGCATATCCGGCAGTACCATTCCCCGCTAATGTTGTAACCACGCCGGCAGAAGTCATTTTTCGGATACTATGATTTGTTCTATCTGTTACAATAATATTGCCCTGATGATCCATAACTACACCGTCTGGATTTCTGAATCTTGCCGCTGTCCCTATTCCATTTACAAAACCATAAGTTGTTGCCCCTGCAACGGTACTTACCTGATAATTTGCCACAACAACCCAACCATTAGCAACTGCTCTTGCACCAGCAATATCTGATGGTCGATTGATTACTTTCAATGTATCCGCAATGGGCATCCTTATCATTTTAGTACTAGAACCTCCACCATCTAAATTAACTGCATTTTCGACCTGTAATGCTTTCATAATTGCAGAGAGCATTGAATACCTTGCTCCCATGGAATAACCAGGAGCACGCCCATCTATCACCAGCATGTAAACCAGGTTTCCAGCTGTGTAGCCAATTGCTGTCCTCGGTTCACCTGCCAGTTGCGGTAAGGAAGAATTATCAACAACCAGTCCATTCTGGATAAGCAAAACTCCAGCACCTGTAGCTTCTATTAAACTACTTTTATGTGTCAAATAGTCACTTTTACCTGCAATAAATGGAGTTCCATCAGCACGTACACCAACAAACGACAATGCCTGTTGCGGAAGTGTGGGACTACCGGTAAAACTATCTTTCCAGACTACTCCATTACGATGTACGGGGCCACGGGCAATATTATTTGAAACATCATAAAAATCGCCATTTATACCGGCAAGTACCTTCTGACTGCCATAGTGAATATGTTTACCCATACCAGTGATGACCTGGACATGATTTTTACCAGTATTGGTATTAAGACTAGGTGCACGATCATATGGAGTTGCAGTCCTTAACAACAAACCTGGTGTATTCAGATTTATTCTTGTAATAAATGCCCTGATGGTGTCGCCATCAGTGTTTTTAAAATTGATCTCTGTTTCATCTACTCCACTGGCTACCTGAGTAAAAACATCCGCATAAACTTCAGCTATCTTACCTGAATAATCAACAATCTGTCCTGTGATATCAGAATTATATGGGCCCGTCAACAATGAAGCTGATCTATTCAAGCTGGTATCCTCAGAAACCAACCCTGCCTCAATAATTTTCTCACAGCCCAGGATCGGCATCAGGCCGATCGATAACATCCATAAAAAGAAATGGTTAAACTTTTTCATAATCTCATTTTTTTAGTGTTAATATCATCGGATAATGATCGGATAACCGATCAGTTATTTCATCTTTAATAATGTTTGCCACTGCAATTCTCTTTGCGAGTCGCTTACTGGCCCAGATATAATCGATCCTCACATATTGATCCCGATCTGCTTTCATAATTGGCGTGGGCGCACTTTTTTCAAAAGAACTGGGATTCATGAGTTTCCAGGAATCAACAAAACCCGCAGATAATAAGGACTGAATTACAGAATAATCAAATTTCCCATTGTTAACATTTTTAATATTTGGTCTTGATGCTTCATGCCTAACCAACATCTCAAGCTTTCTGCGGTTATAATTGTAGTTCAAACTATCCTGGGGTGACAAGCTATTGAAATCTCCCATTATCAATATCTTCGAACTTTTAGGTAAAGCATTGATTTGTTCAAATACATGACTAAGCTCATCATTTCTTTTCCGGTAATCAAAAGGATTTAAATGAAGAACAATAAAATGGTAGCCTTTAATTTCCCCGTAAAGATATCCGTGCAACATTTGATCGGCAACTCGTTTTATATTGCGAATTGGATACCTGGAAATCAAAGCGACAGGATATCCCCTTTCTTTTAATAAAGCAGTATAAGGATAGTTCATTTCCTTTCCTAACTTTTCCAGATCAGCATTAGTATAATGGTTTACCTCCTGTAAGGCAATAACATCTGCATCAACTTTATCAGCCCATCTGATAAAAGTATTTCTCTTAACAGAATCTTTCTTCAGTCCTTCCTGAATATTATAAGACAATACTTTAAACCAAGGCTTATTAGTCTGAGCATATGCTGCTGATAATAACAATACGCCAGACAGCAGCAAGCATAGCAATTTGTTTCGCATAAATTTTGGGTTAAAACAACACCGGGAACCAATAATCTGGTTCCCGGTGTTAAAAAGTTATTACCTGTAGGTTATTTTCCGAATGCTATTATTGAGATTGTCAGCAACATATATATCCCCTTTTGTGTCAACTACAACATCATAGGGATTATTAAATGCTGCAACATTGCCTAAACCATCTTGCTTACCTGCAATCCCATTTCCTGCAATTGTAGATACTGTTGCGGTATTCCAATCATTACCTGATCCAGGCTTTACCATTCTGATTCTGTGATTGGAAGCATCGGCTAAAATCAGATTTCCAACCTTATCAAAATTAAGCCCAAAAATATCACCCAACTTTGCTGTCAATGGTTGTCCTGCAATACCTTCGTCATAACCTTTCACACTTCCAACTATATCACTCATGCTACCTGCCGGCGTAATTCTCTTGATGATATTAGCATCAGAAAGAAAGATGTTATCATTACCATCAATGGCAAGTGCTATCGGGTTTTTAAGAATATTAGTCGTACCATCACCAATAAATGTACTTACTACTCCAGTAGGGGTAATCTTTCTGATCCTTTTATTGTCCCTGTCAACCACAAAGATATTTCCATGACTATCTACCACAGCATCAAGTGGGTTGTTAAACTTCGCTCCTGCTCCATCCTGAAAACCAACAACACCCGTACCAGCTATGGTGCTTACTGTTCCATCAACCGAAATTTTTCTAATTCTTGCACCATCTTTCTCTACCACAATAATATTTCCATCTTTATCAATAGTTGACTGCCAAGGGCTTTTAAACTGCCCGGGTTTTCCTTCTGCATACCCCGACAGTCCGTTTCCAGCCAATGTCGTAACGACACCAAGTGGTGTCATACTTCTGATACTGTGATTGGTACGATCTGTAATGATCACATTACCATTTAAATCCATTAATACACCGTCTGGATTTCTAAATCTGGCATCTAAACCATTTCCATCAATAAACCCAAAAGTAGTATTGCCTGCAACAGTACTAACAATATAAGCAGATACAGCTGAGATGAGGTTAAATGAAGGGCCTTCTACTTCCTTTCCTTTAACAGTTATACTGATTTTACCTGTAGTTGCGCCTTGAGGTACAACAACTTCTAATTTAGAACTGCTAGCTTCTAATACTATAGCTTGTATTCCATTGAACTTAACAACATTCTCTTCATTTTTACTTGAAAAGTTGCGTCCTGTAATAATAATCACATCCTTTTCTAAACCTGATGAGGGAAAGATCGAAGTGATTAGCAATTCATCTGATGTTGCCTGATAGGTATTGTCCTTTTGACAAGAGGTAAATGCTATGAATATGATTAATGCGAATAATAAAATTTTATTCTTCATGTTCTTAAAATTAAGGTGTAACAATTAAGGTGTAGCGATAATCATCCAGCCATTAGACACCGCTCTAGGGCGCCCATCAGAAGGATGGTTCTTTACATGCCATACATCTGCCAATGGATTTCTGATCATCATTGTCGCTGATCCTCCACCATCTAAATTTAAAGCAGCTTCAGTTCCCAAAGCATAGAAAATCCCCGTTAAATCTGCGTAAGTTGCTCCACTAGAATGATAAAAAACACGTCCATCGACCACAACAAAGTACATAACCTGATCGGAAGTATAACCTATTGCTATCCTCGGATCCAGTGCACCGAACTGACTATTATTAACCTTTTCACCATTTTTCATCAATAATACGCCACCTCCAGTAGCCTCTTTTAGTCGGTTTTTATAAGTATCGTATTCCTGCTTATAACCTATATATGGCTTTCCATCATCTAGAATACCAATAAAGCTAAGTGCTTGTTGAGCAAGTGCAGCAGTTCCAGTAAATGTACCTTTTAATACCACTCCATTTTTATGCAAAGGTCCTCTTGGAACGAAGTTAGCGATATCGTAGAAATCGCCGTTAGTGCCTGCTAAAACCTTATGATTTGCATCTTCAAGATATTTAGCCATTTCAGGTATGGTTTGCCCACCATATGCAGGGGAGTCATAGGGAGTTGCGACTTTAGCTGACAAACCTGGTATTTTAAGATCCACTTTTAAAATATAAGCATGAGTCGTATAACCATCCATTTTTAAAAAGTGTACTTCTGTTTCTTCTACTCCTTTTGCAATTACAATGGTCGTATCTTTATATACCTCACTCACAATTCCTGATTTTTCAAGCAGCAGTTTAGTGATTGCTGAAAAATTCTGATCTAAAACCTTTTTTGGTTCAGTGTCTTTTTTACATCCTACTGCAATCGAAAAGCTTAGAAGCAGTAAAACTATATTTCTAATTTGTTTCATTCTCTAAATATTATGTTGAAATCTATATACCTGATTAGTAACCATCATTAGGCTCGAGTAAGGTATTTAACAGCAATTCTCTGGTTGGAATTGGTAGTTTCAGCTGTGCATCCGTTAACCCAATTTCCTGTTTTGCTCTATTTAAACGCACCAGATCATACCATCTAAATCCTTCGGCAAGTAACTCTCTTCTACGCTCCAAAAGCACTGCATCCAGGTAAGCTGGTTCTCCAACAGGAGATATAGCTGTAAGCCCGCGCTTCGCTCTAAGCTCATTTAATCTGTTCAATCCAGCCAAGCCTTGCCCTTCTGCGCTGATCAGGTACATCTCTGCTAAACGTGAAACAATGATTGGATCTGTACCAGTTTGTCCGCTCGGATATTTATTAATGACATCTAAGCCAGAATAAGTATCTACAGAAATAGCCTTCCTGGTATCTGTTGCACCAAAAAGGTTCATAACTTCTGGGGTTGGTTTATAATTATAACTTCCACTTACCGGATGTGCATAAGTATAAAACAAAACACTTAAGTTGATGCCAGATTCGACAGTTTGATTCAACAAGGAAAAGATAACTTCAGAATTCTGTTGTGCACGAAAAATCTTTTCAAATCCATCCAGCTGATATCTTCCTGAGGTAATGAGCTCCTCTGCTAAAACCGCAGCTTCAGATTTTTTCCCCTGTGCTAATTTCACCCTTGACATTAATGCTTTTGCTGCATCTTTTGAAACGTAGTAGTAATTTGAAAAAGCAGGTGCATTATCAATAGCCGCTGTCAGTTCCGTTTCAATAAAACTCCATACTTCAGCCTCGCTGTTTCTCGCTTTCTTCTCAGTCGTATTCTCTTTCAATATCGGAACACCTCCCCAACGAGTAATCAGGTTATAATAAATATAAGCTCTAAAGTAATGTGAGATTCCGGTAATTTCTGCCCTACGCTGGTCATTTTCAAGCTTTGACGCTGATACTAACAGATTATTCACCTGGTATAAGGCAGAATAGTAACCATTCCATTGTGCCGCAATATTCCCATTCTCAGGCTGAAGAATGTCGTTGATCATCTCTCCGTAACCACCTAAACCAGATGCTCCACCCCTGATAAGATTACCTCCAATGATGTCAAACATTACATAGGAAGAGTTGGTTGGAGTATTTTGTACCATATTGTAAACTCCATTTAAAAAGGCTTCAATATCCTTTTCAGTAAGACTCTCTGTTGCAACCTGAGAGTGCGGATATAAGTCGAGTTGCTTATCACAGCCTGAAAATAAAACTGATGCTGCAATAATTACGTTCAATATTTTATAACGAATACTCATTTTCTAAAAATTTAAATTGACACCAAAATTGATAGTACGAGGTTGCGGAGACATTAGAAAATCTTCACCCATCGTAGTTGGAGAAAGGCTGATGTTTACTTCAGGATCTAGTAATGGATACTTAGTAACCAGGAAAAGATTATCAGCCTGAACATAAACTCTCATTTTACTTACTTTGATTTTCTTCAAAAAGCTATCCGGTAAGGTATAGCCCAATGATACTGTTCTGAACCTTAAATAAGAACCATCATGTAAAAATCGGGTTGAATAACTTGAAGATGAGTTAACGGTATTTCCCCATATTGCCCTCGGTGTAGTATTACTCGTATTCGGGCCTGTCCAGCGCTTTAATGCCTCAGACTCTAACATAGGCCATAAGCCGTTTCCTAAGCGATAACCACCTGCCCATGTCTCATATACTTCGTTCCCATAAGAAAAAGTCATAAATACACTTAAATCGAAGTTTTTATAAATGAAAGTATTGTTAAAGCCACCTGTGAAATCCGGATTTGCAGAGCCCAGTATCTGCCGGTCGCTTACATCTATCTTACCATCTCCATTCACATCTTCGTATTTAACATCACCAGCTCTGATTCCTTTATCGTACTGTGCTTTTGGCACTTCACTATCGGACTGAAAAATGCCTAGTTGTTTATAGATGTAAAAACTTCCCACCTCTTCTCCTACTTTTAATACATGAGTGCGGCCAATTAATAAAGGCTCGTCATCTAAAAGAGCTGTCAGTTTATTCTTAATGAATGAAATGTTAAAATCCGATTTCCATTTTACATTACCAAGATCAACATTCCCACTGATGGCCGCCTCAAATCCATTATTGCGCATGGAACCAATATTGCTAATGATGCTGGTAAAACCAGTTGTACCATGGGTAGGCTTGCTATACAATAAGTTATTGGTATTTTTAATAAAGTAATCTGCAGTGAAGTTTAATGCACCACCAAACAATCCTAAATCAAAACCAGCATTAAATTGATTTGCTTTTTCCCAGGTAAGTTGTCTGTTTCCAAAACTGGTAATGGCAATACCACTCTGGTTATTATAATTGTACCCGCCCCCGGTCAGAGCCTGGTAAGCAAAAGCATTTACACCTTCTATATTTCCGGTTGATCCATAGCTGGCCCTTAGCTTTAAGTCACTCTTGGAATTATTCCAGAATGGTTCATTGGAAATAGTCCAGCCTGCAGAAGCTGCCGGAAAGTATCCATATCTATTTTCAGGAGCAAATCTTGATGATCCGTCTGACCTTAATGATAAGTTTAACAGATATCGATTTTTCCAGGAGAAATTTGCACGACCAAAAAATGATTGCATGCTGGTTGCATATAAATTGGTCATGGCTTCTGTAAACTCTGCAGCTACAACATTTACATCAAATGATGGGGATGGGAACTTTATACCTTCTACCCCTATCGGTGAATTGTTAACCTTTTGGTAGGAATGTCCCAGTAGAAAATCTACATTCAGATCTGAAAATTTCCTTTTATAATTTGCTGTATTTTCCAGGATGATATTGGTCTGTAATTTTCTGTCATCATACAACTTACCTACTCCGGCACCATAAGGATGACTGTTGGTATAATACACATAATCCTGAGTATGGATCAGATCAGAACCGAATGATGTTTTAAAACTCAGATCTTTACTTAATTTGATATTAGCATAAGCATTAGCAAGCAATCTGTAATTATCCAGATATACTTTTTCTTCCCTAATAGCCTGAATAGGATTATGATTTAACAATTCATTTGTACCACCTACGTAATAAGAACCATTCGGTTTATAAGGAACATCAAAAGTCCGCTGTTCAAGCGCTCTAGGAATTAAGTTGGTACCAAGATTATACCCTGAAGGAACACGGTTATTATTAGAATAACTAAAGTTTGTATTCAATCCTACATCCAACCAGGAGTTAACCTCATTGGAAATATTCACTTTAGCATTGTATTTCTTTAAGTTATTATCTATGAATGTCCCTTGCTGATTTGTATATCCACCTGATATATAATACTTACTTTTCTCAGTCCCACCTGAAATGGAAAGGTTTAAATTACTGGAATGAGCAGTACGGGTTATCAAATCAAGCCAATCCGTGGCTGGTCTATTTGGATAAGGGTTACTAATGGAGTTTACATATTTACCATCCCCTTGTGCAAAGCCATTTTGTATATTATAATTATCTACAGCTTCGTTGATGACAGTTACATATAAATCCGGATCAGCCATTTTTAGTTTATGAAGTCTGGCTATCTCTTGTATTCCTGTATATCCGGTTACAGTAATCTGTCCTTTTCCTTTACTCCCCGACTTAGTCGTAATCAGCACTACACCATTTGTAGCTCTTGAACCATAAATAGAGGCAGATGCCGCATCTTTTAAAACATCTATAGATTCAATGTCATTAGGATTCAATTCTGATAAAGCATTCATGCTTTGTCCAAAATTACCCAAATCAGCATCTGAAGGAGTTACGGGAATCCCGTCAATTACATATAAAGGTTCATTACTGGCCGAAAGTGAACCAATCCCTCTGATGCTTACCCTGTTTTTACCTCCGGGTATCCCTGAAGAAGAGGTAACTACCACCCCGGCAATTCTTCCCTGCATCATCTCGTCGGGACCTAATACTGGCCTTGTGTTATTCTCGTTTGGTTTAAAAGTACCTATTGAGCTACTGATATCACTTCTTTTTTGAGTACCATAGCCTACTACCGTAACGCCTCCTAATAGTTGGGTATTTTCCGATAAACTGATGGAAAGTATAGTCTGCCCTTTCACTTCAATCTCGCGACTGATAAACCCGAGGTATTTTACAACAAGAATAGCATTATCTTCAATCCCAGCCAGAGTAAATTCACCATTGACATCGGTCATTGTCGCTTTTGAAGATCCTTTTACCTGTATAGATGCACCTGGTAAAGGTTGTCCGGAATCACTGTTCACACGTCCCTTAATATTAATTGGAGCAACAATAACATTGACTGGCTTATTCGCCGGAACAATGATTACAGTTTTGTTCTCAATAGAATAAGTAAAAGGCTGCTCTTCAAAGCATTTATTCAACACTTCTTTTAAGGGCCTGTTTTTTACATCAATATCTATTGATTTACCTTTTTTGAGCAATTCGTATTTATATACAAAATCATAGCCCGTTTGCTTTTTTATTTCCTTGAATATTTCTGTCAAAGATGCCTTTTTCTTCATCATTGATACCTGCTGGCCTCGTGAGGCCAATGAAATCTGCAGGAAAAATGCCATTAGAAAAATGCAAGTGAGTTTAATCCGCATAAGCCATTTTTTAAAGTCCGGATTTTTTATAAATGTGAGCCATCTTTTTTCTGAAAGTGGGTATATGGCGCTACTGGTTATGCAATAACCATTCTTAGCATAAAATTTATACATTTGTTAGGGTTTTATTTTTTGACACTATTGTTTCGACACAATGTTTATTAAAGGACCCAAAAACTTATCGGGGACGCTCCAACGTTCCCGATTATTTTTTAGTCCGCGAAAGGTATTTTTATGGCATAACCAAAACCCTCCTTCCTTCCAGTTTAAAATTTACCCCCTGCGTCATCTCCAACACTTTTAGTACTTCTGTAATATTTTTACTGCGGGAAATAGAACCTCCAAATTCTACATCCGCAATTTCTCCCTGATATACCACATCAACATTATACCATCTGCTGATTTGTCGCATGATAGTTTTCAATGCTACTCCTTCAAAAGCAAAATCCCCTTTGTGCCAAGCCATTATCTGTTCCACATCAACTGTTGTTACTTTGATATCCTTTCCACTTTGCAATGCTTGTTCACCTGGTTTTAACAGCTTTGTTAGCTGATTGGTTGTTACACGAACACTTCCTTCCAATAAAGTTGTTTTAACAGCAGGTTCATCCTGATAATTGTTCACATTGAAGCGAGTGCCCAATACCACAACTGTCTGCTCAGCAGAAACAACCTTAAAAGGTTTCTTTTGATCATGTGTTACTTCAAAATATCCTTCGCCTGTAAGTTCAACCTTACGTTCATTACCTGCAAAAAGAACCGGATACCGTAGTCTAGACCCTGCATTAAGCCATACCTTTGTTCCATCATTCAACTTCACCTGATATTGTCCACCCAACGGAGTTTCAATTGTATTGTAAACAGACTCACCTGATGTACCGGTTTTGGATGTTTCGGCAGAGACTTCGTAAACCAACTGTCCATCTGCTGTTTTATTGATGCGGATTCCTAACTGCTCAGCAAGTTCTCCATTTTCAACATCTGTAAGACTGATTTTTCTACCGTTGGCTAATGTCAGGAAAGCTTTATTACCACCAGGCTCTATTTTATTTACCGTAAGTGCTCCTACTTCCAATTCAGTTTTATTATACTTTTGATTTACAAAAAATATAATTCCCACGGTAAGTACAAGTATTGCAGCTGCGGCAATAGCAGGAACCAGAAGTCTCTTTTTAACCTGAACTGGTCTCTCAGAACTGATCTTAGCCCAAATCTCACGTTTTGCATTTTGATAATCAAGCTCATTGAGTTCATCTTCATTTTCAGAAGCAGCTTTGAGGTACCAACTTTCTAATAGCTGCTTTTCCTCAGGTGTACATGATCCTTCATTATATTTCTTTATCAGCCTTTTTGCGATCTCGTCTTCCATATATTTCAAACGCCAAATAGTGACGTATTTAAGTTAAGACAGTTTGCTTCCACGAAGGATGTAGAAAAAAATTAAATAAAAAAATAGCAGGAATTAAAAAGAGATAAACTGCATTAAAAGCATCAGACAGCTAAATTTTAAACGCAATATTTTAATGGCATTGCTGATTTGTCTTTTTACAGTTTTATCAGAGAGTTCCAGATTTGCAGCAATTTCTTTAGCTGACATATTAGCTTTACGGCTCATCTCAAAAATTTCTTTCATCTTTTTAGGTAGCATAGAAATTTCCTGCTCTATTAAAGCAGAAAGCAATCTTTCTCTTAAAAGATGATCCGTTACATTTTCGCTGTTTTTAAGAAATGAGGTCAAAGAAGCTATGTATTTTGTTTTCACCTTTTCCTTATCATACAAATTGATCACTTTATTTCTTGTGGTCGAATATAAATAAGCGCTCAAAGAGTGACTAAAATGAATCTCAGAACCTCTATCCCATAAGGAAACGAATACGTCCTGAACAATATCTTTTGCCAATTCATCATCGTTCGTCATACGTCTGGCATGACGATAAAGCAATCCCCAGTAACGGTCATAAATTTCAGAAAAAGCGTTCCTGTCTCCCCCTTTTAAAAAGGAAGTCAATTCAGTATCACTAAGACTTTTATATAACCGCATTCTGTTTAATTACGTTAAAACTACATAATCATTTTGAACTATCCATATTGAATACAAATCTAGCCTTACAACATTAAGCTAATATTAATTCTAATAATCCAAATGTTCTAAAACTAAAGACAAATCATTGCAACAAATAATAATTCCTGACAGACACCATGATTTATGATAGGAATATGATACTCCCAAGCTACTCTTCTTTTATTTAGAAGGGTTTAATGCGTATTTTTGCAGCTTTATATAAAAAAATGGAGTTAGACGAGCAGACGCAGGGGAATACAAAAAAAAGCATAGAAATGTTACTGATGGCCCTGGGCATCATTTTTATTGCAACCAATTTAAGGGCACCAATTACATCAGTTGGTCCCGTTATAAACGAAATCACCGATTACTTTAACTTATCAAATATACAAGCTGGATTAATTACGACCATCCCTTTGATGTCATTTGCCCTTTTATCAGGATTTGCCCCAGGGATTTCAAGTAAAATCGGCATGGAAAAGCTCCTTTTATTCTCATTAATACTTTTGACATCAGGTTTATTAATCAGAATAACCGGACAAGTTTATTTCCTCTTTATTGGTGCAGCTATGGTAGGTGCTGCCATCACCGTTGGTAATGTAATTATGCCAGCAGTAATCAAAAAAGAGTTTCCTAATCATACCGGAATAATGACTGGAATTTATGCAGTATCAATGAATCTGACTTCTGCCATGGCGGCAGGTTTTAGTATTGCAATCGGAACAGCTACCGGCTGGGGATGGAAAGGATCAATCGGCGTTTGGGCAATTGTCGCTATACTTTCTTTACTGGTATGGATTCCACAAGTTTTAAAACGCAGACAGCAAGTTGAAACGCCAGTAAAACCCTCATTTAAGTCGATGATGAAATCCAGATTAGCGTGGAATGTCACACTTTTCATGGGATTACAATCTTTACTATTCTATTGTGTTGCAGCATGGCTTCCTGCTGTATTACAAGATTGGGGTATGTCTAAAGGCGATGCTGGATGGGTACTTTCTTATGTTCAGCTAGCTCAATTACCAATTACTTTCGTAGGTCCTGTTATTGTGAACCGAATGAAAGATCAGGGTATACTGGTATGGATTACAGGCCTGCTTATGTTAGCTGGTATCTTATTAATTATCTTTTTCAAAAGTGAGTTTATAATTCTTGCTACCATTCTGATCGGAGTTGCGGGCGGATTAGCTTTCAGCCTGGCTATGATGTTCTTTGTATTAAGAACTAAAAACCCTGCTATGGCCGCCAGTTTATCGGGAATGGCACAATCTTTCGGTTATCTGATCGCAGCAGCCGGTCCTCCGGCATTCGGCTTAATCTACGACTTCACCGGCAACTGGAGCTATTCATTTTATTTGTTGATTATAGGTGTTGGAGCGCTAATTTATTCTGGCGTAAATGCTTCTAAAAACAAATTTGTTGAACAATAGTAAATTTAAAAAGCTGATGAATTAAGCAGAATCTTTACTCTGTTTTGCTTCTCTGGTTTTCTTTTTCATTTGGTAAATTTTAATCCAGACTGTAATTAAGGCGAGCACCCCATAAACTCCAACTAATACACACATATGTATGATTGAAGGGAATACATCTGCCAAAGATCCATGCTGAAAAAGCATCACCTTATGTGCATTTAAAAATGGTGTCAGTGGTAATATAGATGACAACCATTGAACACCAATAGGCATGGCTTCTAATGGCCAGGAATATCCACCTATAATAAATGCCGGTGTGGCCAAAAGCATCAATACTTGTGTAGCTTTCAAAGCACTGGGTAATAGCGCACTTATAAATACACCTAAAAAGCTAGTGGCCATAATGAATAATCCTGTCGTGACTGCATAATTCAAAAGCGGACTAGGTATCGGTGCTCTGAAAATATGGTGAAAGGCATAATAGATAGCTAATATAAAAACGCTAAGAATCCAAAAAGGCAAAACTTTAATTAATATTGCTGAAAAAGCGGATCCTGTCCGACCGAGAAACTCTGTTTCAAGCGTCTTGTTTTCATACTCTCTGGCAAAACTTACCGCTAATCCCAATAGTAATACTTGCTGCAACACCACAGCCAGAACACCCGGCCACATATAAGTAAAATAGTTACCTGTTTCGTTATACAAGCGGATATAGTTGACTTTAAAAGGCTCATACTGCATTGCTGCCTGTTCTGAACTCATCCCTTTTTTCTTCAAACCCTGCATATTGATCCCTGCACTAAATGTACCTAATGTAGTTTGCACCCCCTGAGATGCCATATTTGCAGTAAGCAGATTGGTGGTATTGATATAGGTATTTAATTCCGGATAGCGTTTTTGCAATACCGAAGCTTCAAACCTTTCGGGAATAACAACCGCTACAACGGCATTCAATTGTCGCATTGCATTACTTGTACCTACATTTTCTTTTCTAACGCTTACCACTTGTAGCTTTTCGTTTTCACCAAGCATATCAATTAACTGATTACTCAATGGTGTATTGTCCAGGTCAACTACCAATATCGGCAAATGCTCTACTTTTCCCTTTTGGTAAACGAAGCCAAAAAGCAAAGCGTAAACAATTGGGGCTAACAGAAATACAGAACGTAATGTGCTATCAGCAAAGAACAATCCGAATTCCCTTTTGATCAGTGTAAAGAAGTTTTTCATCTATAACCCTCCTTACAGTATAATTGTAGCATTCACCAGTAATTTTTCAGCTGCGTTCATGTCATCCGGTATAATTTTCACTTCATATACCGCTTCCTCAATCTCATAGCTGGGATAAGCTGCCGTAACATCGGCATAACGCGTTAGCTGCTTCACTGTCTGAATTTTACCTTTTAATTTTTCTTTATTATAAAGCACATTCACTTCAATATTCTCCCCTTTTTTAAAGTTGCCGATTTTACTTTCGGGAATGGTGAACCTGAAATAAGTGGTATTAGGTAAATAACCATTAAATAAAGGAAATCCTGCGGTAGCCAATTCCCCTATTCTTAAGCTGATCGTTTCCACCTGCATATCATTGGTAGCAATGATATACCTTTCAGACAAGGCTACTTCTACCTCTTGCAACACACCTAAAGCTTGTTCAGCTTGTCCCAAAGCCGCAGTACGGGTTTCCGGACGGATTCCGTTTACGGCTTCATTATATTCTGCATTTACCGCAGTAAGTTGAGCTTTAGCTCCGTTATATTTAGCAAGGGCTTCATCAAATGCCTGCGGGGTCATCATACTATCAGCAAACATCGCCTTAGCTCTGCTGAAGGATTTCTCTGCAAATTTAAACTGCTCAGTGATGCCCATTTTCTTAGCCCGTAATTGAGTTAGTTGGTTTGCTGTAGCACCATGTTTAGCCATATCACGTTGTGCTCCGGCAGCTTTTACCGCTCCTTTAGCTTGTGAGAGTTTCGCATTTACCTCAGGAACGTCAAGCATAGCCAGAGTATCGCCGCGCTTTACAAAGTCACCTTCCTTTACATAAATCTTTAAAACACGTCCTGTTACTTTTGGCGCAAATGCCAGCGTTTCGCGTTTAATTTTACCTTCCGTAATCCTTACAGGCTTAGAACAACCAGATACAGCCAAAATGAGGATAAATAATACGCTTTTAGATAAAGTATTCTTCATAGTTTTAAATTTATTGAATGGAAGTACGGTTCAGACTACCTGTCGCTTTTAGTAGTTCTATTGCATTTCTGCGCTGATTAAATACAGCTTGAAAGAAGTCCAGTGAAGCAGTCTGGTAATCGCTTTCTGCACCAATCAGATCGGCAGCTTTAATTAGCCCAGTCTTAAACTCTTTCCCAGCTTGTGTCAATGCATTTTCTGCAATTTTCATCTGTTTTTCTTTCACAACCAACTCCATATTTGAGTTGTTATAATCTGTCCGACTTTTTATCAGGTTCAGTTTTAACTTTTCTTCGGCTTCAGCCTTTTCATTTTCTGCTTTCTTTACTTCTATTTTAGCTTGCTGTACTTCCCGTTTTCCTTTATTGCCATCGAAAATATCCCATTTAAATCCCACACCTACTGTAAAATTGGGTACCACTTCAATTTTATTGGTATGACTGCTAAAGCGACCTATTACTGGCAGATCATGCTTACCTTTCATATCAATATCGAATAAATTTAAATAACCTAAAGATGCAGCAGCCTGTATTTTAGGTATCCACCAGGTTTGTGCAGCTTTAACCTGAAAGCCATGAGCGACTATAGATTCAGAGAGTGCTGTTAGTTCAGGCCTGTTTTCGATACGCTGATTTTCGCCTTTACTTAAAAGTGGTGAAAGTTCATTATCAATCTGCTCCAATCTAGTCAGATCAATCCCTGTTAAAGTTTCCAGTTGATGTAGCAATAGATTCCTTTTGCCCTCGTATTCCTGTATTTTAGATTCTAAAGTAACTTGCGCCAGCTCTATTTTCTGATGCTCATATTTAGTAATCAAGCCATAACCCAATGCCTTATCAGCTGTTTTCTTATTGATTTCATAGCGTTCACGACTTTTATCGAGTAAGTTCTTTACCTGCTTTAATAAAGCAATCTGATCGTAGGCCTTTGATATTTCTGAAATAATCTGCTGACGGTCTTTCTCTAGCATAGCCGTCTGTGCCCTGCTCTTTGCATCAACTGCACTTTTCAAAGCCCCTACTTTTCCTCCGGCATATAATACACTAGTTAAACCCAAATCTGTCTTAACCAGATTGGCTGTATTGTTTACTCCACCATTGATTTGAGGAATATCTATTAAGCCTAAAAAGGAGGTGCCTGGCAATTCTAAATTTATACCATTAGCCAGGTAAGCATATTTACCAGATAATTCTGCATGAGGCAGGAACACCTCTCCCAGTTTTTTTCTGTCAATTTTAACAGATTCTATATCCAGCCGCTTATTGGCTAGCATATGATCTTTGTTTAACGCACTATCAATTAGTTCTGTTAAACCGGGAGCTATAGGTTGCTGCGCGTATAAGAGCATCGGAGACAAGCCAATCAGGAGTACAAAAATGTGTTTTAATATAGCATTCATACACGGTGATTTTACGAATAACAAAGATCTGATTAATTAAGTTCGTTGCTTTTGATATTAATCAAAAAGTAATTTATTTCCGCCCTCTTATCCTGCTTAATGTTTCCTGAGTAATGCCCAGATAAGAAGCAATGGTTCCTAGCGGGACTCTTCTGATGATGCTAGGCTGGTTATCCATCAAAGTATCATATCTTTCTTGTGCACTTTGAAATTGAAGAGCTGTAATTCGCTCCCCTGCTTTCAACAAAAAGGTCCTCAATGTTTTGTTCTCCAATCGTTGCATTACCGGATAATCGATTAGGATCTGGTTAAAATCTGATAAAGTAATTGCGTAAAGTGTACCATCTTCCATCATCTCCATATGATATTTAGAAGGCACTTGTGTAAAGAAACTATCTGGAACAGTAATGAAATCACCTTCGGTATAATAACCATAAGTAATGTCTTTACCCGCATCATTGTGATAAAACATCCTGACTAATCCCTTTTCTATAAAGTACAAATCTTTAGCAACTTTCCCGGCCTCATGTAAACATTCCGACTTCATGTAATCACATTTCACAAACTTATCACGGATTGCTGCTTCGATTTCATTAGTAATGGGTATAATTCCTGCAA
The DNA here is from genome assembly GCF_040203335.1 of Pedobacter sp. ASV1-7. Lineage (NCBI taxonomy): Bacteria > Pseudomonadati > Bacteroidota > Sphingobacteriia > Sphingobacteriales > Sphingobacteriaceae > Pedobacter > Pedobacter sp. ASV1-7. Next base: position 671,084 of record NZ_JBEHBV010000002.1, read on the forward strand.
TTTCAGTTAATAGGAGCATAATTTAAATAGGTCGGTAAAATATACCTGAATATATGAAAAACAGGCAATATCCCAATCGTTTTTTACGTAGTTTTGCAGCAAACATTTGAATACTTATGCCTTTTACCTCCCTGGGTTTATCAGCAGTTCTATTAAAAACACTAGCAGATCAAAATTTCACAGATCCAACTCCTATCCAGCAAAGTGCTATACCAGCCATTTTAAACAAAAAAGATGTCTTAGGTATTGCTCAAACAGGCTCCGGGAAAACTGCCAGCTATGTGTTACCACTTTTAATGAACTTGCAACAAAGCTCAGGTCCCAAAAACCGTCATGCAAATGTTCTGGTCTTAGTTCCTACACGTGAACTGGCAGAACAGGTAAAAGGTGTTTTCCATACTTTTAGCAAAGGACTTCCACAACCTATTAAAACACTAGCGGTATATGGTGGTGTTTCTATAAACCCACAAATGATGGGTTTGCAAGGGGTAAATATATTGGTTGCTACCCCAGGAAGGTTACTTGAATTAGTCGATAATAATGCTGTACATCTAAATACTATTGAAACATTGGTTCTCGATGAAGCTGATAAGATGCTTAACCTTGGTTTTAAAGAAGAACTAGACAAAATTATTGCTCTATTACCAGTAAAGCGCCAAAACATATTGTTCTCGGCCACATTAAGCAATGATCTTCAAAACATCAACCAAATCCTGCTCCACGATCCTGTTGTCATTAAAATCGAGGCTGAAGAAGAGTCACTGGACAGAATTACTCAAGTCGCTTACATTGTATCTGATGAAAAGAAAGGGCCTTTTTTACGTCAGTTGATCAAAGAACATAGGATGAAACAAGTATTGATATTTGCATCCTCTGTTCATCTGGTTGAGGCTATTGTAAATAAACTTCGTAAAAATAGAATCGAGGCAAAACCTATTCATAGTAAAAAGAGTCAGGGCAACAGATCCGATACCTTAAGATTGTTTAAAGCAGGACACGTTACAGCCTTAGTAGCCACAGATTTAATGGCCCGTGGTATTGATATTGATGCTCTTCCTTATGTAATTAACTATGACTTACCCAGATCTCCAAAAGACTATGTACACCGTATCGGAAGAACAGGTCGTGCTGGTAATGATGGAAATGCAATTTCATTAGTTAGCCATGGAGAATTACACCATTTTGAAGTCATCCAGAAAAAAATGGGGAAACAGGTTAAACTGATCGACAGCGAGAACCTTTAACCTTTTATTTAAAAATAGCTATACTCTTGTTATTTGTTTTACCAATCCTCTTTCCATTTCTAAAAGTTGCGGTATTAAGATTTATTGGATATTTTACTGTAAAAGGCTTATCGTACAAAAGCGAACTATTTTTAGGGGCTGTACCATCCAGAGTATACCTGATTTCTGTATTATAACTTGGCGTCGATAAGGTGATTAATGCCGTTGAAGAGTTTTTATTAATACTACTCGTTTTCACATAAGTATAATATATACTTTCTGCAAAAGTGATATCCTTAGATTTATAATAATCGAACTGGTATTCTATTCTTCTCGAAAAATCGTCCCATTGTCTTAAATTTTGGTTTGTCCAGGCAACTTCAGCAACAGCAGTAATTCTAGGAAATATCATATACTCGACAGATTCTCTATTGTGTAATAACTCTGTCCATACATTTGCTTGTACTCCTTTAATAAGCTTTCCTTCGGGTTCAGTAAATTCTTCTGAAACAGGATTATAGGAATATACTTTTTCTATAGGAAGAAATCTGGTTCTCCCATAGGCAGGCTCCAAATCTGCAGCGCCTTGAGCATAATCAAGATATAGAAATGTATTTGGACTCATCACTACTTCATGACCTTGTTTTGCAGCTGCAATTCCTCCTTTGGTTCCACGCCAGGACATTACTTTTGCATTAGGAGCTAATCCTCCTTCCAAAATTTCATCCCAGCCAATTATTGATTTCCCTTTAGAATTTAAGAAATTTTGAACACGTTTAATAAAATAACTCTGTAATTCATATTCATCTTTTAATCCTTCTTTTTTAATCCTATTCTGACACTTTGCACAAGTTTTCCATCTATTTTTTTTACACTCATCACCTCCTATATGTACAATTTTGCTCGGAAAAAGTTCAACCACTTCAGTTAGGACGTCTTCTACAAACTTGAAAGTATCTTCATTACCGGCACAATAAACATCCTCTACAACACCCCAATACCCAGGAACTTCAAAAGGGCCACCGGTACAAGACAAATGGGGGAAAACAGATAATGCAGCTTTACTATGTCCTGGCACTTCAATTTCTGGAATAACCTCAATGTATTTTGATTGTGCATATTTTATAACTTCTTTAATTTCTTCCTGTGTATAATATCCTCCATGAGGATTAGTATTAATCCAGTTTTTGTCTAAACCAATACCAAACTGACTTTCAGACCTCCATGCACCTTTTTGCGTTAATTCGGGATACTTTTTAATTTCTATTCTCCATCCCTGATCATCTGTTAGGTGCCAATGAAACTTGTTCAGTTTATATACAGCCATTTCGTCTAACATCTTTTTTATAAATTCTATCGAATAGAAATACCTACCTACATCCAACATCATCCCTCTCCAGGCAAAACGGGGTTTATCGCTTATTTCTATAGCAGGGATTTGTCTTTTTACTTCATTATTTCGAATCAATTGTACCAAAGTCTGCATTCCATAGAAAACACCACTTGCTTTTACTGCCTGTATACCAATTTGTTTTGAAGTCGAAACTAATTTATACCCCTCCTCTCCTAAAGCATCCGAGTTTGATATCAAGCCAACACTTACATAGTTGTCCCTAAGCCTTACATTATTTTCTGTTACTTTTAAATCCAGCCCAAGAATTAATTTGATCTCATCTGAAAGCTGGAGCGCTATGGATTGCAGATCTTTATAATTGGCATCATAAACAATTATAGTGTTTTTGTTGAACACAAAATCACCTCTTTTCAGCTCGAAAATCTGAGGCCTCGGGATAATAGTATTTAGGTCTTTATTTTGAGCATATAATCCTATCTGGATTAATCCAAGCAAAATAAAGAAAGCAATAAACTTACTTTTCATTATGTATTTTTCTAAATTTTTTAATTCGGTGAAAGGTTAAATAATTGGCATCATGTTGTCTTCCAACTCCTCCAAACTCATCATCATAAGCGGTTCTCGAAACAAAGACAATGTTATTACCCTCAAATTGCCAATCTATATATTGGAAGCCATGCTTGTACATATCTGGATGGTGCAAAATGGTTTTAGCGATCTTCCAGTTTTTAAGGTCATTAGAGTAACAAAGCGCAATTGTATTTCTTATCCTGTCAGTAGCAGCTACAGTATCATAAGGTTTTGTAATGATGTTTGATAAAGTATAATAACGTTTTGTGATTTCATCATATCTAATCGTAAACTTTTTTGATCCACCTGGAAAATTAATAAAGCCTTTTTGTTGATCAAAATTCAACTCATTTTCATTTACAGTCAGATAGGCTGCTTTTTCTGCATTTGGAGTATTAGTGTGTACGCGCAATATGTTAACGACTTTATTAGCCTGAACATCAACTACTGCATTCCCCTCTAACCAGGCTCCAAAACTCCCATCTAAATAATCTCCATTAAATGGTAAATTATTAGTCTTCTTCCAGCTGGATGCCTGTAACAGATCAGAGTTTATATCTGCATAAGCCATAGAAGCCATAAACATTTTACCCCAATTCTTATGGTTTTTATCTAATTCTTCTACTGCCCTCCATATTTTACCATCGAAGGTAATGATTGGGACTGGTGCAGTGTGGAATCTGCCTTTGAAAATTATACCGTTTTCTTCATTTTCAGGAGTAGTCCATGTATTTCCTGAATCCACAGATTTTCTAATGATAAAATCACCATACTCTTTATTTGTTCCTATGATATAAAGTTCTTTGTTGTGTTCAAATATATTCGACCAAAACTGGCCTTGTAGTGTACTTACTTTATTCCATGTTTTCCCCTTATTTTTCGATCTAAAAACTACAGTAACTCCTAATTTCCGTTCGAAAGCTTGCTTTCCAAAATAATCATGTGTAGCTATGTAGTCGCCATTACTTAAAATTATAATGGAAGGGGAACCTATATATTTTCCAGTTGAATAAGGATTATAATCGACAATAACTCCCGGAGGTCTGACTTTCTCTATCCTATTAAAGGAAAACCCTTTATTTCCGAAAAGCAAAGTAAGGGTAATTAGTATAATTTTAAAATGTCTTACCATGATAAATCTTCCCTTTTATAAAACATAAACTTTCCATTTTCTTCTCCTACAACAAGGTTTAATTCATCCTTACCACCTAAGGTTGTGGCTGATGGGGAACATGCATGAACACCTAATTCAATGAACTTCCCCTTAAACTTTAATGGCTTGGGGAATTCAAAAACCGGAGCTTCATTTGTACCCAAATTCCTCATAAAAAGAACGTTTGCCTGTTTCTTACCACCAATTTTCGACATATTAAATGGTAAGCCATTAAGCTTACCGGGAAAAGCGTGGTTAAGGTAAGTTCCTATCAATAAATCTACTTTCCCATCACCATCCCAATCTACAACATCGTATTTCCCTCTGCCCAATTTACCCTGGTAGTCGTGATAAGAAGCCCTGATTGGTGCATTACCTTTTAACATCAGTTTCCCTCTATCTTCCAGATTATAAGAGTCTAATGCATAATAAAGATGTAAGTCATCATCTTTATCTTGATTAATGAACCATAAATTGTTACCTGCTTTAGCTATACCCGGCTTTACTCTCCATGTACCAATTACATCTATACCCTCGCAATTAAGAACTTTTGGATTAGCTAATTTTGGCGAGGTTTTAGTTCCAATATTTAGATAAACCAGATAATCAGCGTTCACATCACCTGTAACTAAATCAGGCAACCCATCTCCATTCCAATCAAATACAGTAGGACACGTATATCCCCATCTAGATTCACCAGGTCCCTGAACACTTCCCCTGTAACCTGCCTGAACCTGGATAATATTATCTCCCGCTGTTAGTAACTCAGGATCTGAATATTTAGGGTTTAAGTTCGTTCCTCTATTTTTATAGAAGAAATAAAATCCCATCGAGTTTCCAGAAATGATATCCAAAAAACCATCTCCATCCCAATCTACTACATTTTGTACCGGTAAGGAACCTGCCGTTAGGAATGTATTCTCCTGAGCAATATGTATGGGGTTGGTATAAACCGGATTGTTATTTCTATCCAGTTTATTGTTATTCTTATAATAATATATACCACCTTCACCAACAGTTACTATTCCGCTAGTAATACCTGTTTGTAAGATAGCGAGAGAACTGTTTACATTTGGATTTTTTAAAATCGTACTGTTTTCGCTAACAATATGTTTTTTAGGTTTTAAACTTACATTATCTTCTTTAGTATCTAATTCATAAGCATATATCAACCCAGTCCTTGAACCTATCAGTATATATTCCCGCTTATTAATTGTTTGATGTACAAAACCATCAGCACTAAAGTATAACTGATCTGCTGAGGTTAGCTTTTCCGGGACGACTTCTGATATATTCAGATTATCTACTATTTTACCATAGAATCCTATTCGCATTAAAGGAAAAGTCCAGAAACCTTCTGAATTATAACCATAATGATTAGGGTCATCTTTTGGTTTCGAAAACACACCAGGTTCCCGAACTGCAAATAACAATAAATATTTACCATTATTTAATTGAACAATACCGTAATTAGAGAAAGGAAAGGGCAGTCCCTTCACGTCAATCTTACCCGTAAAATCCAACTTTAAGTCATCTTTGTTAAACTTACTTTTTCGTATATAATTATTTCTACCAAAGAACCCATGTATAACATTATTGTCTTTTATGACTAATGCCTTGTCTCGAATTACTTCGTCCTTTTTTTCAAAAGGTGATGCTATTAACCTTGGTTCTTTGAAAACAGGAGTACCCTTATCAAATTTCAAAAACTGATATAAAAAAAGTTCATTACCAAGTGTACTTTGCAGTATAATATCATCATTTCCATCACCATTTACATCTACTGCACCGCTTATACTTCCATTTAGAAAAGGTAAAGCCATCATGCCTTCAGTATTTGTATTTCTAATGGCCTTCCCACTTTTTATAATACTGCTATTTTGAGCAAAAGATGAAAAAAAACTGGCTATAATGATTAATAACCAGTTTATCTTTAATAAATTCATATTGTCAATGGAATTTTTAGTTTTTTAGACACCTGATTGATAAACCACCTCCCCTGGCGATAGCGCCAACTTTAGCTTCTTTAGTATTAAAGGTTAACAGATATGCATTACCTTTCGTGGCAGCCGTTTTGGTCCAGTATCTCCCGTAATGACCTATGCCGTTAATTTCCCCGGTAACAAGACTTCTATAACCTCCTGCGGTAAGTTTTAGATTAGAATCATAAGCGCTTTTTATATCTGAAATATTCTCCAGTTCAATGATCTTTCTATACTCATCAGCCGTTGGTAAACGCCAATCTTCTCCCAATGCTTCTTTACAAGGATCACAACCATTAACGGCGTTTACACCACTTAAATCTTTAGCCTCCCACTTATCATAGGTATTTCCATAAGCCCACCACCAGTTGGTAGATACATCGGTATAATAATAAGCGTTTTTAATTCCGCCTTCTTTAAATGCCTCTGGATTATTGGGATTTGCCGCACCTGACTTTAGAAACTTCCCTAAACGCAGTTCATGCCCATCACTCCACCTTCCCCAAGTGTAAAGGTCACCATACCCCAGTACATGGCTATAAGATTTTGCGACTGCAATGGATCCCAGATTTTGTTGCAACCAAATTTTTCCATCTTCAGCTCTTACGGTTGTATAAGTAACTTTTTTACCTTTTAAATTGACCAACACACTACCTGTAGCCCCTGTCGTAGTTCCAGGATCCTGCTGTGCTAATGACAGTCTATTCTCACCAAATAATAAAGCTGTAACGGCTAATACTAAAATTTTCTTCTTCATAAAACTTAATTTAAAATTATCTATTTACCAGTCTCCATTCTGTGTTAACTTTCCATTCACTCCTCTTTCATAAGCCGGTATTGGCCAGATAGTATCTCTTGCACTGTAATTACTATAATTTGTCAAAGCATTGGTTCTGAAAGTGTCTGACTTCTGGCCTGCAGCATAATTCTTAACTTCGATCATTTTTTCGTCCAGGTCTCCCCATCTGATTAAATCCCATTTTCTATGGAGTTCAAAAGCTAATTCTCTGGACCTTTCTTCTTTTATCAATTTTCTAAAATTGCTCTGCGAAGAAGTGTTTGCAGTAGGAGCATCTGCATCTTTAATATCAGTTAGCTCAATAGTGAAAATTGCTCCGGAACCAGTTCCACCACCAGAATAAGTTACACTTAATGCTGGTGCTGAATGATAACCCCAACCGGCATTGGTAATGGTCAATTTTGTAACCTTTTGACTAGAAATAGAAAACCAACCAGCTGCTTCCTGTCCACCGCCACCTGCGAAAAGACTTAGCGCTGCACTTCCTGAAACATTCGCTACATAATTACTTCCTCCATTGTCTACTCTTACCGATTTTATACTTTCGGATTTGTTCCCAATACCATTTAAATATTTACCATACCCCCTTCTTCTGATATGATTGATGTATTCAATTGATCTTGGTGTTGGTCCGTTAATTTCATTTTCGGCTTCTGCATACATTAACAGAACATCTGAGTATCGCAACAATGGAAAGTTCTGGGAAGTTCTTGTTGAAAGTCTCGGCCTGACCACCTCATAATTCCTTCTCCATTTACCTGAATTCCTATGGAACCTGTTATTCGCATTTCGATAGATACTATCCACACTATTTTTACTTTCACTCCATTCGTAATAAAACGGGGCAATTGTCCAATCGCGTCTCATATCGTAAGAATAACCATATGCACTAACTACAGGAGAATATCTTTCATAAAGAACAGGGGTTGCCCGCAGATAACCTGTATTGGCTGGTATAGTGGGATTATCCTTTGGGAAAAGTGTTCCTTTATATTCTATCCCATTATTTATTGCAACTCTACCTCCACTTGTATAAATACCAACACTATTGTTACCCCAAAACTCTACTTCCCAAATGGTTTCTTTAGGATCATATTTATCCTGTGCATAATTAATAAATACCTGTCTGAAATCTTTATTCAATTCGTGATAACCTAAATCGATTACCTTTTCCGCCCATTTTTTAGCATCTTCAAATCTAGATTTATCATTTAAAGGTCTGCCAGCCATAGCTAAATTAACCCTAGCCAGGATGCCCCAGACTGCAGATTTACTTACTCTACCCCCATGTCCAATGCTGGCTATATCAGAAACCATTCCTGCAGCAGTTTCCATATCTGATAGTATTTGTTCATAAACCTTTTTATAATTTGTTCTTGGCATCTGAGTATCTTCTACAGAAGGCGATTTTGCTGTAACTAATATTAATGGAACATCGCCAAAAGCCCTGACCAGCATAAAGTAATAATAGCCTCTTAAGAAAAGTGCCTCTCCTTTTACTCTATTTCTGATATTTTCACTCACCTCCGCATGGTCTATATGTTCAAGTAATAGGTTTGCCCTAAAAATACCAGCGTAAAAGGCTTGCCAATAATCACGAATGTAAGTATCACCAGAAGAAACACTATAGCCGGCAACACTTGTTAGCAAACCAGCATTTCCCATAAAGCCTTCATCTGCTTCTAATCCCATTTTTGATATCATATTGTCGGCATATGTCCAATCAGCTTTTAATGTTGCATATATTCCATTCAAACCGATATTCAAATCAGATTCAGTTTTATAATATTGTGAAGGCTCTACAAAATCATAAGGCTTTGTATCTAAGAATTTTTTGCAAGATGCAAATGCGCATAAAACTGTAATTATTAATATTTTATTGAGAATTTTCATAATTATAAACCTAATTTTAAACCAAACACAATAGATGTAGCCCTCGGATAAGCTAAATAATCAAAGCCAGGTGTAAGTGCACTTTGTCTTATAGAAACCTCTGGGTCAGCACCGGAATACTTTGTCCACGTAAATAAATTCTGAGCTGTAGCACTGATTTGCAAACTCTTTATTTTTAATTTATTTATGATGTGATCTGGCAAAGCATATGATGCAGAAATAGTTTTTAACCTTAAAAAAGACCCATCTTCTAATGTTCTGGACGACAACATTCCTCTTGGCCCAAAGCCACCTGTTCTAAATAACTCATTGTTAGGATTTTCCGGAGTCCATCTATTCTCATAACTTTTATATTGGTTTAGGTTAGGAACATTATAAAAGTTCCCTTCAAAAATCATTCTGTTTGCATTAAACACTTTGTTTCCATAAGACCATTGAAGGAAAACTGATAAAGAGAAATTATCGTATTGAAAAGTATTATTAAGTCCTCCAAAGTGTTTTGGCAATGCAGTACCCAACTTTACTTTATCTTCCAGGTTGACAACCTTATCTCCATTAATATCCTGATACTTAATATCTCCGGGTTGTATACTTGCCCTAGAGTTACCATTAGTAGCCACTTCTGGTTTTAATTCATACTTCCCATTTGGCAGAACATTAAAATCTTCAACCTGATAATTCCCCAGCCAGTTGTAACCGTAGAAAACTGCAGCAGGCCCTCCTATTTCTGCCAAGTATAATATCTGTCTCTCTGTATAAGTTGGGAATACAACTGCTGTTTCTATTTTCGTTTGATTCTCTGATAAGGCTAATATTTTGTTTTTATTAAAAGAGATATTAAAATCTGAATTCCATTGGAACCTGTTTGTTTTTATATTTAAGGTATTTACGGAAAATTCAAATCCTTCATTTTTTATCTGGCCAACATTCTTAAACGCAGTGCTGATACCAGTAGAATATGGTAAATTAGCACTGATTAATAAATCTTTTGTGTTCTTTTTATAATAATCAAAAGTGAAGTTTATTTTATTCCTAAATAGAGACAAATCATAGCCTATATCTAATTGGTGTGTACTTTCCCACTTTAACTTCGAGTTTCCTAGAGAGGACATAATCATACCCGGACCTGGCACCTCATCGTTAAAAGAATAATAACTTGCTATCTGGTAAGCTAAGGCAGTCATGTAGGCATAGTCGGAAACCCTGTTATTTCCAGTAATACCATAACTCATTCTTATCTTTGAATTAGAAACAGAAGAAATATTTTTCATAAAACTTTCCTCAGTCATATTCCATGCTATTGATCCTGAAGGAAAATATCCCCATCTATTTCCTGGGATAAATTTTGAAGACCCATCAGCGCGAAATGAAAAAGTTGCTAAATATTTAGATTTATAGTTATAGTTTACGCGGGATAAAAAAGAAGATAGTGCATTATCAGAAATTCGGGAAGTCATCGAGGAAATTTCACCCTGATCTAAAACACTGATTCCAAGATCTTCATTAGGGACTAATTTTGCGGCGAAGCCATTAATTTTTGCAATATTATATTGCAATGTAAAACCACCCAATAGTTCTAAGCTATGATGAATATTTATTCGGGTTCTATACTTTAATATATTCTCATTTAAGTAATTAACGCCATAGGTATTCAACAAAGAACCATTTGTTAGCCTTCCCATATTATTTGGAAAAGGATAACCTGATGATGTTTTGCTATTGGAAAAGGTCTCCAGTAAGGATATTTTATTGTTATATACACCACTTACTGTCAAATCCAATTTTGGAGTGAAATTGTAATTCAGTCTTACATTAGCCCAGATATTATCACTGGTTTCATCTCTTACTGCATTTTTTGCATTGAGATAAGGATTAACTCTTAAATCTGAACTCAAATCATCTATTAAACTTTCTTCCAGATTGTCCATTCCAGTACCAACAGGTCGGTACCCCCATATAGCAAACATTAAATTTGAAGAGTAATTACCATCTTTTACCTGTTCCCCATAATTAACCTGCCTGTTTGCATTAATATTAAATGTTGCTTTAAACTTTTTAGATATATTCTGCTCTATAAAAGCTCTGCCATGATATCTTTTATATCCGGTATTAATAATAACTCCATTTTGATCGTAAACTGCCCCGGAGAACCTGTATTTAGCATTTTGATTACCTCCTGAAATAGAGAAATCATGAATATTTATTTTAGAAGTTTCGAAAAGTAAGTTCTGCCAATTCACACCCGGGATTGATCTGTAATCTTCTAATGTTCTACCCGGTCGTTCAAAATATGTATGCTTAAGCTCCGCAGAATCCACTTCCATTTGATATTTCACAAATTCGTAGCCGCCCATGAGCTGCATTATCTTACTATTTTTTTGAAAACCTGTGGAAGCATTGTAGGTAACAGCTGACAAGCCTTCTTTTGCTTTTTTTGTTTCAATTATTACTACACCATTCGCTCCACGGGAACCATAAATTGCAGTTGCCGAAGCATCTTTTAGTACAGTTATTGATTCAATGTCATTTGGACTGACCATGTTTCCAACAGCTTCTTCAGAAGGGAAGCCATCAATTACATATAATGGTGCATTACTCTGAGTTAAAGAGTTACCACCACGGATAACAATGTTCATTTCAGAACCAGGCTGACCATCATCTGAGTTAACACTTACACCTGCAATCCTGCCTGCCAATGCATCTTCAAACTTTGACACTGGCGCTTTTTGCAATTCTTTTAGATTTACTTCTGCAACTGAACCAGTTAAATCTTTTCGTTTCTGCTCTCCGTAAGCAACTACCACTACTTCGCTCAACTCACTGCTTTTAGCTTTTAAATGTATGTCAGGGTTCTTTTTCAAGGATAAACCAGAAATTTCCTGACTGGCAAATCCTAAAAAGCTAAAAACAATAACATCTTCGGGATTAACATTGATCGTATATTCTCCTTTAACATTAGTTGCTGTTTTAACAGCAGAGTTTTTAATACTAATCAATACGCCCATTAATGGTTCCTTGTTTGAAGAATCAAAGACTTTACCGTTTATCTTTTCTCTGGTTTTTTCTTGTGAAGTTTTGTTAAGTGCTACTGGTGTCTTAATTAAGACAATTATTTTTTGGTTTTTTAGTTCATATCCTACATTCAAATCTTTCAATAACGTAGTCATTACAGCATCTAGTGAAGCATTTTTAAAGTTGTAACTAACACGCTTCTTATCGTCTAATATCTGGTTACTATAAAAGACTGATAGACCGGATATTTTTTTAACCTGATCAAAAGCTTCTCTTAAAGGCACATTTTGTCCCGAGAAACTAAATTTTGTTTGTAATGCATTTGTTTTTCCTTCTTTTGATATGAAAATCAAAAGAAAAAGCAAAACTGTTTTACATAAATTAAAACGTAAGGTACTTTCCCTTGCTAGGTGTAACATAAAAATAATTTAGGTTTGGTTTATAAAACTCGTATCAATCCATGTTTAGATTAATATTAAACCTATACAGCTAAGTGCCTAAAACGGGTGAACCATTTTAGATTATTTTTTATTTATGTTTATTGGAAGCGAATTTTACGGCCTTCTTTAGAAAGCTTGACATCACTGGCGGCTTGAATATTTTCTAAAAAATCTGGAAGATTGGATTTTTCTAACAAGCCAGTTACTTTAAAATCCTTGAACTTATCATAATCAAATACCAATTCCATATCGAACCATCGACGCATAACCTGAGCTAGTTCGTTTATTGAAGCATTTCTAAAATAATACTCACCACGTACCCATGAAATAATATTGTTATCATGAAAATGATTTGTTTTGAAACCTAGATTTCTAACATATTTAGATTCAAACCCTGGAGTTAATTTAACAGTATCAGTTTTTGAACTAACTTCTACGCTTCCCTCCAATAGAGAGGTTGTTATTTCATTATTTTTATAAGCGTTAACATTAAACTTCGTCCCTAATACTTTAATAGTTACACCACCAGAATGAACTATAAAAGGTTTCGAATTTTTAGTTACTTCTAAATAAGCTTCTCCTTCCGTATAGATTTCCCTGGTACTTCCTTCAAATCTTGTTGGGAATTTTAAGCTCGACATAGAGTTTAAATACACTAAACTACCATCAGGTAGTCTGACCTTATAATCATAAGTTGCTGGAACAACTATGGTGTTATAAACAATATCTTTTGATTGAATAGATTGAATCCCATTTTTATTGGTACTTAATGTAACTCCATTCAACTCGACAGTATTTTCTGTTTGTGTCAAACCAATTTCCTCTCCACTATTCGAAACTAATTTCACCCCCTCCAAAGTGTCTTTCAATTCAACTGGCGTATTTGTAGCAAAGTCATTTCTCTTCTCCTTTTTAAAAATAAATAAGGTTAGAAAAACTAATAAAACTGCTGCTATTGTGGGTACTAGGATTGAACGAAGTTTAAAAGATGCTTTCTTTTGCTGTTTAATTTTTTTATAAACTTTTTCTATATCATGCTCATGATTTATTGAGGAGGTGAATTTACGTACATCAACACCATGTATTTTCTGTAAATCTTGGTAAATGGCTCTGTTTTCGTCATTTTTATTAATTAAAAAATGTAGATCAGCTTTACCAGCCTCATCTATACTCCCGACTATTTCTTCTAAAAATAACTGCTCTATATATTCCTCGTCTGAGATCATCCTTTTCTAATTTACAGTATTGATATAAAAAACACTATAAAAAGGTTAAAAGTAGGAATGTTTTTCAGTTTATAACGTAAATCTTTCAATGCGATCTTAAGATGTGTTTTCAAAGAATTGATACTTATTCCCATCTCGTCAGCAGCTTCCTGATATGATCTTTTGTTATAATAAACCATATTTAATGCTTCTTTTCTCTGGAGTGGAAGGGCTGAAACCGCTTGTTCAAGACAACAATAAATTTTTGATCTAACTTCTATATCTGGCTCATATTCTGATAAAGAAAAATAAACCTTTTGATTTTTATTTTCGTTCTCTAGCTTTTTAATCTTATTTATGGCTCTATTTTTAATACTTCTAATTAAATAAGCTTTGATTTCCCTATCCTCATCTAAAGAATTATAAATTTTCTTTACCCAAAAATCTGAAAAGAAATCCTGAACCAAGTCTTTTACATTTTCTTCATCTCTCAAATAAAGGAATGCCACACCACACAATAAGCTATAGTATCTAGAAAAAAAGATATTAAAAGAATTGATGTCTCCTTCGTTTATTTTTTTGACAATCTGCTTATCCGATAATAGTTGCATAATAGATTATTAAACCTCACCCTATATCTGGCTAAGATATAAGATATATCAGGGGTTTATTCTTTAAAATATTATCTAATGTGTTCAATATTTTATCATACAAAGCGAAAAATGAATAACACCGGCTTCTGCATCTCGCTAAAAATTAAAAAACCAGTGTCTGTGAGGAGGCATTCGGCGGGGTTGCGACCAAAGGGAAGCTTCGCCGGCGCAGCCTACGAACAGATACTGGTTTTTTAATTTAATTTTAAACAGCTTGCTATATAAAGCAATAATACATAACTGTTTACTTTTTGTACAATACGAGGTACTGAACACCTTTCTCTAACTTAATCTCATACGTTCTCTTTCCTACTTCAACAGCCTCCCCGCCTTTCACAACCGGCTTAGTTATACTCTTAAACCTTAACACACCAACTCCCTCATCAGACTTCAACTTAATTTCTGATTTACTGCAATACAAAGAAATCTCCCCTGCTGGCGTAGGCACTTTACCCTCCATCCATTCCAGACCACCTAAAGAAGGCTCAACAACATATGTCTCATACCCAGGGGTCAATGGTTTCACACCTAAATAATACTTGCCCAGTAGATAAATCGGACTCGCACCCCAGGCATGACACAAACTTTTGCCAAATGGACGACCATACATAGCCAAATGCTCCACACCTTTCTTATCAGGATTGTACTCTTCCCAAAACGAAGTTGCACCTAAATCCAACATACCTCCCCAGTAATCCTTAATCTGCTTCAACACGTATGATTGCTCTCCCATTGCACAAAGCGCTTCCAACTCATAAAAACGCATATAAGGAGTCGTGATTTTCTTAACATTATCATTCATCAACACATGTTTTTTCACACCTTCCTTTTGTGCAGGACTAAAATAATCGAAGAAAATACCGAACATATTGGCATAGCGTGTTACATGATCAGTCGGCTTACCATTAACTCTACTGTGTACCAAAGCATTCTTACTATCATCCCAATACAGCTTAAAGATCTTTGCTTTCAAATCAGCAGCTAACTTTCTATACTCGGCAGCAGCATCCTTGTCTTTCGACATATCCGCACAAAGTGCCATAGTTTCTAAACTGCGGCAAAATAACAACTGTTCAAAACTAACCTCACCATCTTTGCTAAGTTTATCAGCCCAGTCAATAAAGATCCAATCGCCTGGCATCCACTCCAGTAAACCATCTTTATTCCTGCGGTTCAACACATAATCCATTAAACTCTTCATCCTCGGATAAATATCCTGCACAAACTTCTGGTCGCCAGAATATTGATAGTAGTCATAAATCCCTAAAAACCAATAAAAAGAGTAGTCCATAATGGTATTGATATGAGCCGTTACAGGATCTTTACCCCTTTGTGCCAATAAGGTTCTTTTCACTATGGGCGACTCGTTAAATGAATAGTAATTCATCAAATAGCTTTGGTAAGCATCACCAGACCAAACCCATCTGTCGCGCTTGATACCATCTATAAAAAACTCACGGGTGTTTAAATGGAAAGTGTATTTAGAGATATCATAAATCTTATTCAATTGCTCATCAGAACTTTTAAAGCTTCCTTTTTCAGTCACCGGAGCATATTCATACAGCATACTTACTTTATCTAAACCTACACTACCCTCAGGTTGTACATTTACATATCGAAAAGCCTTAGACAGCTCGATTAACGAATCCTTTTTGCCCTTCATATCAATTTCAAGCAAATCAAGCGTCTCACATTTATCGGCCGATAAAGCTTCTTCTCTTGATTCTCCATAATAGATATTCAACTTGCCCTTACCTTTTAAGCCATGCAGTTTGATAAATCCGAAGGTCTCTTTCCCAAAATCAGCAATAAAGCCTTTCTCTACTTTTTCCGTTTTAACTGCCGCCATAGGGGTAGTGGACAGTTTAAAAGATGAAGGTCTGAACAATGGATCTGTTAAATCCCATGAACCTGCCGATACATAAGTAGTTCCAGAATTATCTGAAGCCCTTCCACTCTCATCAATCCACTCTTTATCTTCGAAAGTTGCCAACCAGGTATCATCAGAAACAATGGTTTTCCCTTGTACAAAGATAGCAGGCACTTTATCCTGTCCATATACTTTTAAACTCAGTTTGTGTTTACCAGCCGGAACAGTGATTTTTTTAGGATACCCCATAAAGGCATGCCCATCTAATTTTACATTGTATTGCCCCTCTACGTACAAGTTTACTTCTTCAGCCACTGCAAGGTTAAACTCCTTATGGAATTCAACCAATACGTAGTGACTATCCATTTTCCAGAATGGCGGCAGAAAAGTGCCTCTTTCCGTTCTGCGGTTCTGCATTCTGTTAGATACCCAGATATCCAGATCACCCGGATACCAGATCCAGGCAGCTTTATTTATTGATGATCCCTGATTGTTTTTTACTGCTTTGGCCCCATCAGAGCTCTTTTTAGTCGGCTGTGCATAAGTGTCAGTAGAAATAACAAAGAGTAAAACCACAACAACAGCAAAATCTTTTAAAAGTTGTTTCATAATTATCTGCTAAAATTAATGTCCGTTGAAAAATAAGTATAAGGCAATCATAACAATTGCCAATGTGGCCCAGGAAACCCAGACGCGTTTTGTCGGTTGCTCAATCACACTTTTATCTAACTCGTTGACCTCATAAACTGTAGGGTTTGTATCAAGAAGAGAAATCAGTACAGCAATGATCATTAAACCTGCAAAAGTGTAAAATGATAGCATGAGGTAATGTGGCCAGAAATCATATTGATCTGATGGAAATACCCATAAATAAGCTACCCCTACGCTCAAACTGATTGCCGATCCGATTGAAAGACTAAAATTCACTGCTTTTCTTGTCGTTCGTTTCCAGAAAACTGTTAACAGGAACACAACCGATAATGGTGGTGCTATAAAACCCAATATCGATTGAAAGACATCGAACAGATTTAAGCCCTTGATATTATCGATAGCCAGGACAACAATCACCGCCAGAACACATCCTGCAATAACAGATATTCTCCCCATTCGTATGATTTGCTTATTAGAAGCCTGTGGATTAATGTTTTTCACATAAACATCCATAGTAAACACAGTACTCAATGAGTTTAACGAGGAACCAATGGTACCTACCAAAACGGCAATCAGCACTACAATAACCAACCCGTTCATCCCTGGTGGAAACAGATTAGTCACCATGGTCATATAGGCTTCATTAGGATCCTTTAAATCAGGAAACAACACATAACACAACAAACCTGTGATGATAAACAAGGGTAGTGAAAGGATTTTTAACCAGCCGATAAAGCTTACTCCGAGCTGTCCCTGTTCCAGGTTTTTAGCACCAAGCACCGACTGCACCATGGCCTGATCTGTGCAGAAAAAGGCAATCGCAGCAACAGGATAGCCTAATAAAATAGCATACCATGGATATTTAGGATCACTGGCAGGCTGGATCAGGTTCCAATAATGTGATGGTGTTTTACTGTATAAAATTTCAAGTCCCCCTACCTTGTGCAAACCTAAAATGGTTAATGCTAAGGATACTGCAATGAGCAGAATCATTTGAAATACGTTTACCTTAGCAATAGCCTTTAAACCACCAAAAAAAGTAAATAATCCTGCAAAAGCAACAAGTACTGTTACCGATTGCCACATGGGGATGCCTAAAATCTGACGAACAAGGAAGCCACCGGCAAATAACCCTAAGGACAACCAGGAAATCAGAATCTTAATCAAAGCATACCATGCAAGGATATTCTGAGTGGAGTCGCCATACCTTTTACCCATAAACTCAGGCATAGTACTTACTTTGGCAGCAAGGTATTTTGGTGCAAAAACAATGGCTAGTAAAAAGAGGAATACAAAGGCATACCAGTCAAAATTTACAGCAACAATACCTGTAGTATAGCCGATACTGGCAAATGCCAGTAACATAGAGGGACCAACATTGGTGCCCCACATATTAAACCCAATACTTGGCCATCCCAGAGATTTATTAGCCAGGAAAAGGGTTTCATCCTCGTTTTTCTTTTTCGAGAAACTGGCCCTGTAGCCGATAATGATTAGAATAACCAGATAAGCAATTACAATAAAGTAATCCAGGCCGGTTAAGCGTTCTACAATGTTTCCCATTGAGGTTTATAATTTGGTTAAGCTATTGATTCTAAAGTCCGAAGTCAGCTCTTGAAAGCTGGTATTCATTAAGTATATCGTTGATTTTAACTGGAAGACCTGTCTTTAATGACCTGTCCATTGCCTGTAACAAAGCGATTGTGCCTATTCCCTCTTTTAAATCGGGATAAGCGGTTGTATCGTCTTCGATACTTTCGGCAAAATATTCCAGGTAGTTCTGATACTCTCCGGCATGATGGCTTTGCCCTTCAAAACGGAAGAAGTGTTTTAATTTGGCATCTCCCCAGGTAATCAGTTTTTCTTCACCTGTATTCGTTGTTACCGCATAACGCAACTCATGATAATCGGCCTGGCTAGCCCCTTCAGTACCTCTTAACACGCAACTCATCTCGCTTTCACGATAAGCAGGCTGTATTGGCCCTGTATAAGCACCACTCACACGTGCAATACGTCCGTCGGTCGATTTGAAAATAAAGTGCATGGTATCTTCATTTTTCAATCCTGCTTTCTTACCATTAGCACTGATCATGCCATACCCCATCACCTCTTCTATCTCCGGCAGATACCAACGTATGAAATCTACAGGATGACTTAAACCACCATAAAGCCATTTAAAAGAAGCTTCTAAAGCCCATTTCTTTTCTAAAAACCAACGATGATCGGCATTATAATGACATTCAACAGTGATCAACTCCCCGATGACACCCTCCGTATAGTCTGCCCTCTGACGTTTATAAGGTTCAAAGAACCTTGAGCTTTGTCCGACGAACACTTTCCTGCCACTTTGCATAGAAACCTCTAGCAGCTCTTTAGCCCTACCCAAATCATCAATGAAGGGTTTGGTGCATACCACATGCTTTCCGTGCAACAGCGCTTGTTTAACGTGGTCTGCGTGCAAATGATCTGGGGTATATATAGCAATCACATCGATAGATGCATCATTCAGCATTTCCTGATAGCTGGTCGTATAGTGTGGGAAGTCAAACTCTTTTGCACGTTGTTTACATACTTCCTCATTGGCATCACAAATTTTCACCAACTGGTATTTATGGCTTGCCAAGGCGGCAGACATGGTGCTGCGACCTTCGCCAAGCCCTAATATTCCTAATTTTAACATGTTATATTTCTAATTATTTCTTAAAAAATACCCAAACCACTCCCGGTCTGGTTCCTTCAATCCCCTCCTGGTATTTCTTCATCAGATTATTCCAGTCATCAACCCTTGGATTATTCAAACTAGTTCGTGGATTTAATTTATCCAGATCAGCACCTTTAGGAATACTGATCACCAGCATAAGTTGTCTTCCATGCTTAAAAATTCTCAATTGCTGAAAATCCGCATTACAAAAGCCCTTAGCTACTTCAGGCCATTTTTCAAATTGTGTAGCATGATAATCCAGATATTCCTTTTGCATTTTCTCATCACTCACCAGGTTTGTACTTAAAATAATGTTATTCCATTCCTTAACCGGCTCCTGACCGCAATGCTTCTTACGCTCAAACTTGTAAAACACATCGGTATATAACTTCGTTTCGGCTCCATTAATCCGGGCTTTAATCTGCCTTATCAATCCATTGGCTTCATTAGTAGAAGCATACACCAGTAGCCGGTTATTCCATTGATAAATGGCCGATGCAGAAATACCTTTTTCTCTACAAATTTCTATCAATAAAGGCTTGTTCAATTCTGCTGAAGACGTCCCATTAGATGGAAGTATAACTTCTATTGCCAGTTCATTTCCATTACCAGACTCAACGCTATTAAGCGGCTGGTCATATTTATTTACTGAACTGTTTTTCAGCAAATAAATATAATCCTTTTGAAGCCCAGCTTTAACTTTAACACTGTCTATAACTTTAGGACCGTTGCCCGTCCAGACGTTCCCCGGGCCATTCGCATTCTGCATGTATTTTTCTGCTGGCGTCCAGTTATTCTTCACTGTAAAATACGATGAACCTTCATCTGTATACAGGTAAAACCAATGCTCCGGATCATGAGGATATGGCGCTTTATAAATGCTGTCAATATAGTTATCTGAGATCACCGATCCGGGCTGAGCCGAAAGCGTATAAATTGCCGCTGCATCGTATAAGTATTTTGCATAATGATGGATCTTATTGGCGGTAATGGTATTGTTGCGCATGGCATTTATCGTCCTGGTCCAGCCCCAGCCCATACTGATACCAGAATAGCTTACATCGCTGATTTCATTATGTGCTATAGTGATACCTCTTACAAAACCGGCACCTATCCCTACGCAACCCCAATCCTCATTAGTCACATCTGTTATCAGGTTATTGGTAATCGTTTCATTGGTACAAATTTCTCTTTCATCTTTTGGATTATAAGGTAAATGCACCTCTGTAGCTTCATCAGAAAATGTGCCCACCAATATACCACTACCACCAATATCCCTGAAAAGATTTCCTTTAATTACATTACTATAAGTACCTCTTTGATAATCCAGTCCGGTTGAAGCATGATGCTCAAATCTGCAATCTTCAAAACCTGTATGATGGGCATAACTAACCTCTACAGCCGCTGCCGGGCGACCAACCCAGGCCTGGTTTTCCAGTCCGCTTTTATCAGGCGTACCTGGTATCTTAAGTTTATAAGCATCCAGCATATACATACCTGCCTGATGCGGTACATGTCCAAAATGTGAAGGCCTTAACCAACCTGCATGCTGAAAGGAAATGCCCTGAAAGAACACATATGAAACGGGATGATCAATAGTTCCCTCCATTTTAACTAAAGTTTCCAGATATGGCGCAATCACTTTAGCAGTATTCATATTTTCGCCAGCCCTTGGCCAGTAATAAACCTTGCCATTCTTCAGATCCTCATACCACTCGCCCGGCTCATCTAAAAACTGAATGGCATTGGTTAAATAAAAAGGTGAGTTGCCGGTCTTCTCAGAAATCCATGGCGCTGGCCAGGGATGCTCTGACTGTACACGGCTTTCGGGTTCCATAAAACTTAATTCCGCTTCATTGCCCTTAACTTTTACAGATTTTATGCGCAGATTGGCGATGGCCCACCATTGCTGAATGACCATTTCCATGCCTTTAATCTCTTCGAAATTGCTTATACTTTTTAAAGCTGGCAGAGGGATCTTGCAGGTTTTTGCGGGAAAATTCCAACTCAGAATGCGGCCCATTTTATCAGAATTGAAATCCTTAGCCCTGATTGCCTTTTTTTCATAAATCCACAACTGCCTAAATTCTAAATAACTATTATTCAGATCATATACATCGGCCACCAAAAGTTTCTCTTTAATATGATCTGGTACCCCTCGCACTACTTTTGACAGCTTTTTCCATCCGGAAATTGAAATTCCACCACTTAGTACAACCTCTGCTCCCGCAGCTTTTTTAATAATAGTCGGACTCTCTGCGGTACCTGAATCTTCAGGCCTTATCACTACCGGTTCATTCAATTGATAAAAACCATTTTCGATAATAATATTAATCCCCCCTTTCACTGCCGGATCATTCAAACGTCTCATTTCACGAGCCTTACGTAGTGCATTATTTAATGTCGCTACCGGCCTCGCTTTTGTACCTGCATTGCTATCTGATCCTTTTAAGGAAACATAGATATCTGCAGCCAACAGGTCGGAATTATTAAATAGCAATCCCAGAACCAATGCCCATAAGCATGATTTCAAAGTGTTGTTCATTTTCTTTAAATTATTGAAAAACAGACTTTACATAAGTAGTATTTGCAGTAAAATTCCATTTTACATTTCTTGGGTTTGTAGCATCTCTTGAACGTTCAACAACCAGCCAGCCTCTCCATCCCATATCATCCAATGTTCTTTTTACCGCCTTCATGTCAATTTTAGGGTCATTCTGCAACCAAACCCCATCATCATTGGTACAATGAATCTGAACAATATTCTTTTTGCCCAGAATTCTTAACTCCTGATGTATATCACGGCCATTTTTTATAGCGTTTGAAAAGTTGAAATAACTTTTAATATGTGCTGAACCTATGTCCTTTAACAATTGCAGTTCGCCACGAGCATCCAATGCAGTTTCAATACCAATGATTACCCCCGCCTTTTTAGCCATGTGTCCTGCAACCTTCAGCCGCTCTACGATTGCCGGCCTTAATTCCGGGTTCTTAACCAAATCGCCCTGTACACCCAATGGAAGAAAAGCAACCTTTACATTCATCGCTTTCATTGTATTAATACAATCACCAATCATTTGCTGATAAGTTGGCCTGGTAGCCAATGATTGAGCATAAAAACCAGTCATAGCCAACGAGCAGATTTCCAGATTCAGTTCTCTGGCTTTATCTATAAACTGTTGTCTCAGAACAGGATCTGCTAATTTACTATCAAAAGTATCCCTGTTACCTAATCCACCCATATCCAGTTCAATACCATCAGCACCTATTTCCTTACTCAGTTCAAAAGCACTTAATTTCTGCCTTTTTAAGATCATCAGATCTATTACAGCAACCTTATAGCGCTGCTTTTTGCCTTGCAGAGCATGATGATCAGTCGGCATCATACTGGTAAAAGCCTGACTATACTGACTGCTCAGTAACAACCCACCTGTAAGCAAGCCTAGCTTCCCTAAAAACTCACGTCTGTTGTCTATTTTGCTCATTTCGAAATGCTTTCGTTAAATACCTTTTCTAAACTTTCAAATCCTTTTATGGCATTTGATGGTAAACGTTCCCCCTTATCGCCAAATACATACATGGCAGATTCCTTTTCTACCGTACATCTGCTTTCATCATACTGACCATTTTTATCCTTTACCGCAGCAGCGTTCAGCCTGAACTGATCAATTAAAAAATCATACAATGCCTTGCGTTTCGAAAAACCAAAGTCATGTCCTTCCAGAGGTAAATGAATATTTTGCACCAGGTCTGTCCGACCATAATAGCCATATATTTTCTTCAAAAAAGGCATGTCGTGATCAGGTACTGAAACCGTCCAGTCTTTACCATCTGATACTACTAACTGTGGATTCGGAGCGGCCATTGCAGCAATCTCCACATTGTTAGTCCCACCACCACAGAGATGAACAGGCATTCCACTTTCACAAGGACAACCACCATAAAATGAAGATGATAAAGAAACTACCGGAACACTTAGTTTAATACGATCATCCATAGCAGCCATCAACACGGTATGACTTCCACCACCAGATCCTCCACTGATCCCTACCCTACTCTTATCGGTTTCTTTGAGTGAAATCATGTAATCCAGAATCCTGATACCACCTAAAGTTTGTATGGTCTGAGCCAGGCTCCGTCTGTGATCTTCCGACTTAAACTGAAGCAAAGATTCACCCCATGCAAACAGGTCATAGCTGACCGCCATTGCCCCCATCCGTGCAATCATTGCACAGCGGATCTGGGCGTCTTTACGATAACGCTGCTGTGCCCAATGTCCATCCGGACTCAGCACTACAGGAATTTTTCCTTTAATTTTTAGAGGCTTGTAAATAGAGCCGTTTATATATAACCCCGGCAATATTTCAATTGCAATATTTTCTATGGTATAACCATCCATCACCCTTTTTGGCGTCAGGATTGGTTTTGATGATGGTTTCGGAGGTAAAGGCGATAATTGCTGGGCTTCATACAGCAATGGCTTCAATAATGCTTTGCGTTGTTCCCAGCCTGACTTATCATGATAGAGGGTAGCCAGATGATCCAATGTATTTTGCCCCTCCTGTACCTGCCAGCGGTAATATTCATAATCCTTTAACTTGTAAACACCGGCTGCCTCTTTATTCACCTTCATATCCAGTGGTAAAAGCACATTATTCAGCGTTTCATCAATATCAGGTCTGAAGCGCCATAAGGCATAATTCACCCAGCGGTCTTTTACCTGTTCATCATTATACTTTATCTTCACGTTAAAACGACTTTCTATCTCCACTATGACCTTTTTTAACGGCATACGGTACAAGAAGTCGGAATTCTGAGTTTGTGCAATAGCAGCGCTTAAAAACAGCGAAAAACCAATAGCCAGAAAAAAAGTATATCGCTTCATCAGATTACTCCTCGTTTTAAATGTTATTCCTCGTTTTTAAATTCGGTAAGTACTGGTGCTTTATATCCTTTTACAGTCGGCCAGATACCATTTACAATCTTTTTAAGTTTTAATTTTGATGGATCTACCACAACATGTTTGATTTTTTGTCTTCTCCAGGTATAAATAAAATGCAACATCCCATCTGATGTCTGTATCACTGCCGGATAAGAATACTGGCTGATTGGCGAATCTTCCAGAATTAATGCTGCAAACCATTGCCTGCCATCTTTAGAAATTGATACGTTCAAAGGTGTTCTTGGCCCTTTTGCCAAATCTCCCGGAGGCAATACATGGTTGTAAACCAATACATGGCGACCGTCTTTCATAGTCACAGCATCCGTACCAGAGTTGTTATTTGGTAGATTGGTTTTAGCTAATGGCGACCAGGTTTCCCCATTATCGGCAGACCAGGATTCAACAAGTGCCCTATTTTTGCTTCGGGCTAATATCTGCAACTTACCTTTTCCATGATCTAAAATACTTGGTTGTATTGCATCAAGCCCGCCACCAGCGATCGGCCCTACAGTGCGCCAGTTCTGACCATTGTCTTTCGTTACTTCGAAATGGACTTTCCAGCCATTACCTTCAGTGCTTGATGGATTAAACAGGTTTCCATTGCTCAGCAGAACCGGCTTGTTTTTAACAGGGCCAATATAACCTTCAGGTAGTTTCTTAGCATCAGACCAGGTAATACCACCATCTTTTGAAGTCTTCATTAATCCCCACCATTCTGATGGTTTAGGGCCAATTTTATAAAAAAGTATTAAATCACCACCCGGCACCTGGTATAAAACAGGATTCCAGGTGGGTAATCTTAAACTATCATTTTGTATGCCATTGGCTACGGAAACTGGCGCTAACCAGGAACCATTTACTTGTCTGCTGATGTAAATCTCTACATCGGGATGGCGTTCTCTGGTCCCACCAAAATAAGCTGCTACTAAACCAGTTGGAGTTTCTGCAATGGTTGCAGAATGACAGGACGGAAACCCAGCCTTTTCATATAAAAACTCATCCGTTATTATTCCTGAACGCCATTTTTGCGATTGCGCAGAAGCGTTTAGCGTTAACAAGGCAATCAGAATAGTTAGTATATATATTTTTTTGTTCATCATCTTTCTTTTATAGTTCAGCTACAAATGAATAATCGCCTGATCCCAGTTCAAGGACTGCTCTGCTACCCTCCATTTGTATAAATTTCACACCTTTAACATTTGCAGTGATCCTCTGTCCGCTTTCCTTTATCTGTGCTACAGATTTAGCTGGAATACTTATCCTTGCTATCGTATTAGCAGGCACAGTAATTTTCCATTTAAAATCCTTTGCCGACTTCGTCCAATTGCTTTTAATCAGGCCATGAACAGAATTGTATGAAGCATTTACAGCATCCAACCCTTTAATTAATTCTGGCTTCATTATAATTTCTTTATAGCCAGGCTCTGCGGCTTTGATCCCTGCAAGGTTTTCATAATACCAGATCAGCAAATCGCCCAGCATCATTACATGGTTCTGCGAGTTCATTTTAGGAGCTGCAGTGTTTCCATTCCACAATTCCCAAATTGCAGTTGCGCCGTTTTCAATCATATATCCCCATGAAGGATAAGTCTTTTGCGAAGCAATCTGATAAGCAAGGTCAGCACGGCCATTTTCAGTAAGCGTACGCATCAGGAACTGAGTACCTATAACTCCTGTACTTAAATGTCTTTTATTCTTTTCTACAATGATGTATTCAATATGTTTCAACACTTTCACCTTTTCAACATCATCAGTCAGACCAAAATAAACAGGCAGCAGATTATCTGTTAACTTATCACCATAATAGCGCTGAGCATTGTAGAACTTACGATTAAAAGCTTTTTTTAAATCTGAAGCTAGTTCAGTATACCCAGCAAGATCTCCTCCATTCCCTGTTAAAGTGCTATAACGGATCATCATGGTAGTCAGATGATAGTAGTAAGCAGTAGCAATTAAAGCACTCGGATGCTTCTGGTCAGCTATTACACCTTTACCATCTTCAGCAGTTACAGGTGGCGCACACCAGTCACCATAACTATCTTTGGTAATAATTCCCTCAGCATTCATATACCTGCCTTTCATATAAGCCATCCACTTTTTTACTGCCGGATAGTTTTCCTGCAATACAGCTAAATCGCCTGTTTGCTTGTACAGCATGTCAGAAACCATCAGCAAAGTTGCCGGCCAGGTTACATTATCACTGTAATACCTCCAAAATGTTGGTGCAACATCAGGAATTGCACCATCTTCTTTCTGGGCACATCTAATATCCTGAAGCCATTTCTTATACATGGCGGTGTTATCGAATAAAAAGCTTTCCCCATAAGCACCAACAGTTCTGTCGCCCAACCATGGCTGGCGCTCATTACGTTGCGGACAATCAACAGGCATCCCTTTATAATTGGATGCTATCCCCCACCATGAGTTCTTAAAAATCTGGTTCAGCAATGTATTGGAAGATTCAAAAGTCCCAATTGTTTTCATGTCATCATACACCAGACAACCTGTAAAGTCACTTTTCTGAGGAACACCAGGATAACCACTCAGCTCCACATACCGGAAACCCTGATAAGTAAACCTTGGCGCCCAGGTTTCTAAGCCCCCGCCTTTAAGGATATAAGTATCTGTAGCTTTGGCATCACGTAGATTTGTTCTGAAAAGTTCACCGTTTGGTTCCAGTGATTCTGCAAATTTTATTGACACTTTGGTTCCTGCCTGTCCCTTAACATTAAACTTAACCCATCCAGCGAAATTCTGTCCAAAATCAATGATATATCTACCATTATCACGCTTTGTAATAGAAACAGGAGCAATATTTTTCATCACTTTCATCTGTTCGTTCATCTGTGCCTGATAGGTGCCACCCGGTTCCTGAACATATTCAGCCGTTAGCCATTTGTCTTCCTTAAATCCCGGTTCAGCCCATCCTTTAAACTCCTTACGGGCATCATATATTTCACCATCGTATTCATTATTGGCTAAAATTGGCCCATCTGCAGTGCCTTTCCAGGTATGATCTGTTTTTATAGATAATGTAGAGCCATCGGTGTATTTAATGATTACCTGAAGTAATAACTTAGGAAAGCCAAATGTTTTAACTTTATAGGGCTTAGCCTGTCGCATGGCAAAAAAGCGTCCGTTTCCCAGCACCACACCAATAGCATGCTTGCCCTGCTTAAGGTGTTCAGTAATATCTAAAGCATTGTAATTTATATTCTTAGTATAATCAGTAGGCGCAGGAGCTAAAACCTGATCACCTATTTTTTTACCGTCGACATACAGTTCATAAAGCCCCATCCCCATAATATAGGCAGTTGCAGATGCTACTGTTTTTTCTGTTGTAAACTCTTTTCTAAAATAACGAGCAGATAAACGTCCTTCGGACAGACTATCCCATGGAAAAAAACGATCGAAACCTATCCAGCGACCTTCCCAATCTTTATAATTCAGTAAGCCCATTGACCATGAAGCAGTCTTGCTCCATTCAGAATCACCTTTAGTTGTTGTCACTTTAACTTTCCAGTAGTATTTGTTTTTACTCTTTAAAGCTTGTCCCCCATATTGATTATAAACCGAAGCTGCAGAATTTACCAGACCTGAATTCCAGACATCTGCATCCTTTTCCGTCAATTTATCGACTGAAGAGGCGACTAACACATGATAAGCAGTCTGCTTCACATCACGCTGAGCAGAATGAATCTCCCAGCTTAGTTTTGGTTTTAGTATATCTATCCCTAAAGGCTCTTGCAGCAATTCAGTACGGAGGTTTTGCAGCGACACCTGAGCAAAAGCAACATTAAGACTAAAAGTCAGAAATGCTGTAAGAATAATACATCGTTTAAATATCATTTGGCGCAGCTTTATCAACTGAATTATTTATATATGAATTTATCATTCATATAAATATAAGTATTATTTATTTGAATTACCTGGCAAAAAGTCAAAATACAATGTCATATCCAATGCCCTTGCCGGTTCTTTCTCATAATCATAAAAGATATTCTGCATCGACATCGGACCTGTTCTGTCCTTTCTCTGTGTTTTTGTACCTATTCCGGGAATTCCATGCATAAAAGAAATATCACCTGATGGGAAATGTGGTTCATAATTATGCCACTGATCAGTTTTCCAGGCTGCACTAAATAACCTTAAAAAGATATCTTCATTCTCTGTAATAACGGTAAAAGGCTGATCTTTCGTGGTGAATTTACACCAGTACATATTAGAATGATAACCTTTAAACTCCGGATATATCCAGGATTCACCAGTTTCAGTATTGTTATAATCTTTTTTCCATATGCCAAACTCATTACCTTTCATACGGTTCTTCCATACCCTGTGTGGTCCACGCCCCATATATTCCACTCCTTTAATCTGATCTTCCGGAAAAGAGAAGTTCAGGCCAATAAAGTTCGTCAGATATTCTGCAGGGAAATATTTTACGTTTAGTTTTAACATACCGGATGGATAGATTGTCCATTGTAATGTATTGTATGCTTCTTTTCTATCGAATGAAGACTCAATGATCAGGTTCTTTCCATCCTTACGGTATGTGATGTCCCTGAAATTCGTTGCCCCCTGTTGTACAATTGGTCCATTTGTAAAGGGGATGATTCCCTTTTCGTTTCTTACTTCCCGAAGAATCCCTGTTTTCTTGCTAAAACTCAAGGAAATTCCATTGGCAATAGTGGTATACAATGAATCTCTATCCTGAATTTTTACAGCGGCAGCACCATCTTTTTTAACCATTGCCAAGGCTTCTTTATCTGGCAACGTAATAGGGAAACTCCAGGTATATAATTCCTTACCATGGAAATCAGTTGCAGTAATACACAATACATCAAAGGCAGTCCAGCTTGCAGGTAAAGCAATACTTAACTTACCTTTCTCCAAAGGTTTAACATCTGGTGCCAGGGCTTTTCCTTTAAGCGTTTCCTTAGTTTTAAAGTTAGTTAGCTTCCAATCAAACGTACAGGCATTCAAATTTGCAAAATGATATCGGTTCTCGATATTGAATACCCCATCAAAACCAACTGTCATTTCCCTATGCTCAAAAAACACCGGACTCCAGATCTCTTTAATTGCAAAGTAACTACCTTCTTTTTCATGATATGGACCAACAATTCCATCCGCTCCACGATTACCATCTGCATCTATGATATTATTCTTATCAGTCCGTACCACCCCCTGATCTGCAAAATCCCATAGAAAACCACCGGCAGATAAAGGATTCACTAACATATCATTCCAGTAATCTTCTAATCCCGCACCATGTCCACCATCAAACATTCCATGTAAAAACTCGGTAGGCATCACTATGCTATGTCCGTGTCTGTAGTTACCAATACCATAATTATACTCCCGGTAGTGCTGGGTATCGAAACCATTAAAATCTTCCCAGGGATGAATCACAGGACGTTTCTGAATATCAAACTGTGCAAATAAAGGATCAAGCTCACGATTATGACCACCCTCATTCCCATTTGCCCAGATCACGATAGACGGATGATTCACATCATGACTCATCATCTCTTTCAGTAATTTAGTGCCTGTTGGTGTATCATAATGACCATGCCATCCCGCTAATTCATCCATCACATACAAACCAAGTGAATCACAAACATCAAGGAAATGACCATCTGGCGGGTAATGCGACATACGTACCGCATTCATATTCATTGCTTTTATCAGCTCAACATCTTCAATGCTGTTCTTTTTACTTAATGTTCTGCCCGATGCAGGACGGAATGAATGCCTGTTTACTCCTTTGAACTTAATTTTAACACCATTTACAAAGATTCCATCTCTTGGTTTAACCACTACAGTTCTGAAACCAATCTTTTTAGATATGGTATGTACGACTTTGTTTTTCTGATATAAAGTAAAAGTTGCTGTATAGAGGTTTGGAAACTCGGACGACCATAATTCTGGCGCTGAGAACTTTCCTGAAATACTTAGCGGAACTGTTCCCTTTTTATCTGAAGCAGTTTTATTCAGATCTGAACTTAATAATGCGCCATATTTCTTGCCATCAGCTGCATACAACTGAACAGTTAATTTATCGGCATTTCCTTTTACAAAAGCTTCCGCTTTAAACTGACCATCTGCTTTTGCATCAATAGCTACGCTTTCGATATGGGAAACTGGTAGAGTTTCTAAAAACACTGGTCTGAATATCCCTCCAAAAATCCAGAAATCGGCTTTGCGCTCTGCCTCATTTACAGATTGGTTAGCAGAATGTTTGGAAACCTTTGCTTCTAGCAAATTATCAATGCCATATTTTAGTAAACTGGTTATATCGTAGCTGAACACATAAAATGCCCCTTGATGTATTGGTCCGGCCAATTTACCATTGATCTTTACTTCAGTATCAGTCATCGACCCCTCAAATACAATATTTATCTTTTTACCTTTCCAACCGTCTGAAACCTTGAATTTATACTTATATAAACCTTGCTCCTTACCTCTAACGCTATCCTTTGCAAAACCATAATCATACTTTCCAAAACCTTGCAGTTCCCAGTTTGAAGGTACAGCAATGGTAGACCATTTACCGGAGTTCATTCCCCCGGTACTGAAAAAGTCCCATTTTACAGTATTATCGTTACCAGTTCCGGATAGGTAATAACGTTCTGTCTGCTGTGCATAAACAATGGTGGAAAGCATCAGCAAAATATAAGAAAGGATTGATTTAAGCTTCATGAATAAGGGATCTTATATAGGTTTAAATTGTCTTGTTAATGGATTATCTGTTCTAAAAGGTAATGCTGGCAAGCCATCCTTATTATAAAGATTTGCCCGCACGGCTTCATTCCAACCAAACCGTACCGCTACAGGTTTTTTCAACCCCTTTACCGAGACGATGATTTTTTTGCCTTTAATTATAGCTTCTGCGGGGAAGAATTTTCCATCTTTAGCTGCCATAGTGAAACAATTCAAGGCTTTTCCATCTTCACTGATCAGGCCTTTTCCTGTATGTTCAAATTCAAGTTCAGCGGTATTTCCTTTAAATTTTACAGATTTATAAATTGGTCCGGACCAGGTTAATTGCTGATTATAATCTCTGGCTAAAGCCCATAATGCCAGTCTTCTTCCAATCTCCCATTTATAATTAGGATGCAGATCGTCCGGATAGTCATTCAGGTCTGTCGTAACAACCATACCTGTATTTGGCATTCTTAACAGTTGCGCCTGTGCTTCCCAGAACTCAGGTTCTGTTTGTTCATCCAGGGCTACTTTCCCTTTGCTGGCAGAATAATTAAAAGGTGCAACCTGCACATAGTAAAATGGCATATCTTTATCCTTCCATGCAGATCTCCAGCTATTGATCAATGCTTTCATTTTATAACTATAGCTGATGTTCTCTTTTAAAAAGCAATTGGTCTCTCCCTGATACCATAAAAAACCACGTAAAACGAAAGGTGTTAAAGGTTCAATCATCGGGGTATAAAACTTACCAGGGTCGTTTCCTACCTTTTGTCCAGCGAAATAGCCGCTTTCCAGACTTTCCCGGGGAATCCATGGCTCGATAGCGCTACCACTTACAGCAGAAGAAATCATTCCGACAGGAACATTTAACTTCTCCTGAAGTTCCTTTGCAAAAAAGTAACCTGCTGCCGAAAAGTTTTTTAAGGCAGAATCCTGAGCTATGCTCCAGCTTTTATGTAAGGAATCCGGCTTGCTCAGTTGCTTTCTGTTAACCAGAAAAATACGAATCTGTGAATTACTGGCTTTCTCTAATTCATCAACGGGATATCCTAACTTTTCATTCAGGGGCTTTTTTACCTTTGCAAGTTTACGCATCGCGTATTCCATATTTGATTGCCCGGAACACAGCCATACCTCTCCTACTAAAATATTATCAAGGACGATGGTATTGGAGCCTTTTATAATCATTTTGGCAGGGAAAGCAGAAGTTTTCAGCGCGGATAAAACTACGCTCCATTTACCATTTGAATCGGTAATGGTCTCTTTAACTTGACCTGCAAAACTTACAGTAACAACTTCAGCAACCGCAGCAAAGCCCCAGATATTTAAAGGTTTATCACGTTGCAAAACCATATTACTGGATAAAATCTGAGGTAAAAGTACTTTCGCATCGGCAGAAACAACTGATCCGATTAACAGCATCAACAAGAAATAACCTTTTACCCCTTTCATCTTTTTTACTTTATCAATTCTGTTTTTAATGATTTAATGTAATACACAGCCTCTGCAACAGGTGTTCCTGCATCTTTCAGATCATAATCCTGATCTGTAGGGGTATCTACATCTGGAAAGCGACGCACATCACCTGTCCTGAAAGTTACCTTTTCAAAATCCAGAACCGGATCAAACATCAAACGAGTGCCCTTGCTCTCACCATTTATAAAAATGTTGTACATCCTTTTATCCATGTCCAACTCTACACGGATGTTATAGGTTTTTCCAGCTTCATATTTCGCAATTCCTGAATTCCTGTACCCAACTTTAGCACTTAATTCACCATTTGCATCAAATATCAATCTGGCCGCAGCTGCTCCTTTTGCATCCTGAAACTCTACCTGCAAAGAACCTGTATTATTTTGAGCGGGCGTAACAGCAAATTCCACATTTACTTTTCTACCTTTCGGCATCATCCTTTCTGCTTTAGCATAGTCGTATGGATCTTTATCTCTAAGCGTAAGTGCTTTGGTTCCGTCTTCAGTTTTTTCAATTTTAACCGTTGCCCATAGTGGACTAAAGGTATTCCAGAATTTCAGTTCTTGTCCGTCTGGGATTGTATTAAAAGTTTCATTTACCGGACCAGGTGCTGCAGAGATTACAGGAACAGGTACATTCGCTATCCAGATATCTTCCTTGTTCATGCTATAAGTAAGCCACATATTGCCATCGGCCGGCTTACCATTGCCTTCCAGTATTCCTCTGATATATTGCGGACCGTATGATTTATAATTGCCACCATAACGCATTTGCGAAATCTCACCATTCACTAACAATAGATCTTTATAATTCAAGCCATCATCACTTGTAGAGACAGCTAAAGGCCAACGGAACTCTGAGGGATTGTATACAGTAGCATATCGACCATCTGAAGTTCTTTGCCCCCATATTTTCGCATTGCTATTTACCACTCCTGGTGCTCTTAGTGGTGTATATTGCCAGGTTTTTGCGCCATCATTACTCACTGAAGTCAGCGCATGTTTCCATAAACCCACTACTTTTCCGTTTGGTAAATGATAATAACTAAATGCCTTTACGGGTCTGTGGAATGGAATTAAAGGATCATTTCGATCTGCTTCTTCTACCATTTGCTGCATCATCAGCGGATCCGCTAATATTTCTTTACAGGCAGCCAGCAATCCCTTATCCTTACTTTTGGTATATAAAGGATAAAGGGTATGCTTCATATCCCAGGTAGAATTTGGTCTCAATAAGTAAACCGGCCCATATGTTCCGTCCTTTTTAATTTCACGGATAACCCTGCCAATTCCTTTTCCATCGTTAGGGTCATCCTTTTTATCCATAGCAATACCATAATAAGCTAAAGCAAAAAGCCGATCGGCTTTGGAAACATAAAAGCCCACACGTTGGTGCATTGTAGCATATAAGTCCTTTGCAACTCCTTCAACACCTTCTTTTTTCCATCCATCAGGGATTTTGTAAGGTGGGAAAATAATATCCGGTTTAGACCAGTTGTATCCATCTTTAGAGGTTTGCAATAAGGTTCTGCTTGGCGGAATATGCTCTCCTACCGGATCACTTAAAAATTCAAGGTAAAACGTATTGTTCCAATAAGCCAGCATTGGTGCATGGTTATAGGTCCAGTCTAAGCCGTCCGATAATTCAGGATGCTCGCGATTTGCTCTTAATGTCTGGATATTATGTACCCCCAGTGCAGGCACAAGCTGACCATGATGATAATCGGAATTTGAAATTGTACTACCTGTATAACGTAAAGTATCCTGGGCTTGTGACACCTGTGCTGTTACAAACAGCATTGAGGCCAACCATATTTTATTATATATCTTCATTATTTTATCAGTCTTTCTATCACTTTCCTGTCTACTTCTACTATTGTTCCGTGTTTATGTCCGGCAGGGATTACCGTTTCTGCAGAAACATCCTTGAAATTCTTAAAATCATTTGTTCTTATAGCAGCATATCTTTTTTCGCCATAAGCATCATAATAAATCAGCCAGTCATTACCTATTTTCACTACTGATGGCCCTTCTGTAAGCAAGCCGCTAAAAGGTTCAGAAATCCTTATATAAGGTCCCAAAGCCTGTTTGCTAAAAGCCACCTTCAAATTCCTGGCTGGACGGGTATTGTCTTTCAAAACCAGTACATAATCGTCTTTAGCTTTCTTTACAATAACTGCATCAATCACACTATAACCTGGTTCCAGGAATAATTTAGCATCCGAGAAAGTCTTAAAATCTTTTGTAGTAACTGAGTACATCCTGTGGTTATTATCTTCTGCTTCAATACCTTTTGCAAAACGATGAGGAATAGTTGATGCCCAGATAATGATATATTCTTTTTTTACATCGTCATAAAAAATCTCAGGTGCCCATACATTTACTGTTGTCGGCTCATTCTGCAATACCGGAATAAACTGCTGTTCAGACCAGTTGATTAAATCTTTGGAACTGGCATATCCAAATCCCCTATCGCCCTTCCAGCCACATGTCCACACCAAATGAAAAACACCATCAGGTCCTTGTACCATTGATGGATCACGCATGATCTTTTCTTTACCGATTTCTGGTTTCAGAAAAATCCTGTTCAGATCATTCCATTTATAACCATCATAGCTATACAACATCCTTAAACCTTCATTTGCGGGTTCATGAAAAGAAGTAAATACATACGCTTTTTTAGAGCAGGCACTAAACGTAACGACCAGTGCCAGGAACAAAAACAAACGACTGTAATGCTTATATCCCTTCATCATTATTTCTTATCTATGATTAATACCCAATCATTACCATCCTTCACATCACCTGGAGGATCAAAATCATGAGTCCCTTTATTATCTATCAAACCTATTTCAGTAGTTTTTCCATCACGCGGACTAAACCACGAAGCTTTAACCTGATCTCCATCAATCACTCCCATTTTCAGAGAAATATTGCGGCCATTATAAGTATATACGAAAATGTAATCCTTAGCCCGTGTAGCCAATAATCTGTTGTATTTTTCACCCACATCACCAGCTATTACCGATTGATCAGGGATCCTGTCGAAATAACCACTTGCATCCGAAGCAGTACCATCACCTTTAATGCGCGATAACATCAGATTTTTCAGATGAACCATTTGTCCGGCTCCCGGATCATTCAAGGCTTTTTGCCAGGCTTCCGTTGCACCGAAAGCTGCGTCTTTAGCTGCGGGATTATAAAACTGCATTACAGAATTACTACCATAAGTATATCCAAAGGCACCTGCAAAAACTGACCAGTAGCCGTATCTTCTTACGTCAGCATCATTCCAGCGTATCTCTTTAGGGTTATGCAGACCTTGTGGTATGCCTTCGTAAGATGGCTCCGCATCAATTGTCGGCATGATTCGTTTTTGATTATAATCCTTTTCAACATATTTCCAATTGTCCTCACCATAATGCCATTTCTCTTTAGCAGAAGTATCCTGATCATAACGACGGTGCCCGGACTGTATCATATTAAAGTCCATCCATTTTGATTCCTGAAACCATTCTGATGAGCCTGTCCTGCCTCTTGGATGGAATGTAATCAGGTGGGTTGAATCCGTAGCTCTTAATGTGTTACCAATAACTTCCCAGACATCCTTTTTATCCGATCCTTTAATATCTCCACCATTTAACCAGATAATATTGCTTTTATCTTTATATCTCCTGGTCAGGAACTCTGTGTAAATC
Source organism: Pedobacter sp. ASV1-7 (assembly GCF_040203335.1). Classification (NCBI taxonomy): domain Bacteria; kingdom Pseudomonadati; phylum Bacteroidota; class Sphingobacteriia; order Sphingobacteriales; family Sphingobacteriaceae; genus Pedobacter; species Pedobacter sp. ASV1-7. The sequence continues at coordinate 707,410 of NZ_JBEHBV010000002.1, forward strand.
TTAGCCTGAGCTGTAGTCACTTTATTTTCTTTAACATTAGTACCCCAAACCGGAACCAATGCCATATAAATACCTTTTTCTTTAGCTTTATCAATGATATAATCTATATGATCCCAGAAATCGTATTGTGCAGCATCCTCAAAAGAACTACCTTCAGTTACAGCTGGTTTAGAGATATCACCATTAACCAGTGAAGAATCTCCATATACATTTACAGATGGCACCGTATGCAAAACCATTGCCTGTACCACATTAAATCCTTTTTGTCTGCGATCTTCTAAATACTGATCAGCTTGTTCACGTGTAGTTTTATTAAACAATAACCAGCCGGTATCGCCTAACCAAAAGAATGGTTTACCATCTTCAGTAAGATATCTTCCATTTTCTGAAACTTGTAAACCCTTTTTTAAAGCATCGGGTTTCTTGTCTGATGAACAACCAAACAGCACTGACGAGATAATAGCGAATAAGACTATCCTTTGATACATGGCAATAATGATTTTAATTTTTGTTGATGAAAACGATCTCGTCTCCAGATGAAAGTTTATTGAATTCGATGGCTGATCCACCCTTGATTTTTTCTTCTTTAACTACAACACCGGTACCCGGGTTGATTCGTTTTACCGTATAATTACCTGATAAACGAGTCAAATCGAGCTTTAAAGCTGCTGTTGAACTATTGTATAATACATATGATTGACCTGGATTTACAAGAGCGTACTGACCCTTAGGCTTACCACTTAGCTCAACGGGTTTTAATGTTGCGCCATTTAGCAATACCTGATCTAATCCAGATGCATTGGCTGTAACATCAGATAATGATCCACCACCCATAAAAACAGCCCAGCCAAAGGCATCATAATTATCGCCAGAATAAATCACCGCTTTTTCAGGGTATTTTGTTTTGTATTCAGATACTGCATGGTATACCTGTTCAAAAGAGGTTTTCTTAGGCTTTAACAGACGTGCATGCTGACGAGGCGCCAGATTTTGTCCTCCCTCAGGAGCATAAGCTGATCCGTCTGCCTGATAATGCCAGTACCTGATATCAATCAGATCTACAACTGCGGCTCTATCTTTATCTGCCAGAATTGCATCCTGTACATCTTTAGTTACACTTAGACCAATTATTGGATGCTTACCAGTTTCTTTTTCCCATTCTTTAATGGTATCAATCCAGAATTGAACGAAATGCAAAGGGCCTGTAAATTCAGCACCGATCATTTGAATTACACTACTGTTGTCTGCGAAATTATCCAGACATTTCCTGATATAAGCCCTGTGTAATTCTCTACGTCCAGGATTACTGATATCATAATACTGCTCGGCCATAAATATGCGTTTATCTCCCGCATAAGGTACTGGCTCAGGAAAACCTGTACTATTAATGTTGTTTGCAGTACGCCATGGAAAATCAGCATAATGTGCTCCTGCTTCAATAATATTATGCTGAAAGTAATTCTGATGGATCAACACCAGTCCTTTTTGATCTGCAAGGTCTGCGAACTGCTTTAACCTATCCCAATACCAAAGATTATATTTCGTCAGATCATATTTACTCAACCCATCCCATGCAGTACCCTGTCCGGATCTGGCAAAAGGTAATTCATAAAATGGTGCCCACACATCACCATCCATTCTTCTGATACGTTCATGGTCGTCACGTCTGCGATCATACCACAAGCCATAATTATGATCTAAAATCTTTACCTTTCCATTCTGCATGGAATCAGTGGTTGCATCCAGATCATCTGTTAAGCCCTTACCAGAGCGACCTGGGACAAAACGTGTAATATGTGCTTTTGTATTTTTTAAGCCATAAGGCCTTGCGCTACCATTCCACCATTGAACATCTTGTTTGTCACCCGTTACCAGTTGACTTCCACGAGTGAGCCAGCCATTGTTAACTGTCATAGCTGCAAGTTGAGTTTTTTCTGTTGGCTTACTTTTTAAACTAATCTGATCAACACTTTTAGAACCGCGTTTATCAACAGGTATACGCTGTCTTTCTGCAGCCTGATCTATATATTCTGTTAACTGTAATGCTGGGTTAACAGCCAGTTTGGTTAATTTCAATGCTACATCTACCTGCGGACTACTTGAAGCTTCTGTTTCTACAGGCATTATAAAAGCACGTGCATCTACTTTAGGGCCTACTCTTTCATTTAATTGTGCATAATACAAACTGCGTGGCTGAATCTGTTCGTTTGACATCGCCCAATATCCATCACCTGCAAACTGTGCCCAGTTGCCAAAGGCCCAGTTTTGTGCGGTAGGTGGCTGATAGCAATCGATCCTTGCAGCAGTACACTGCCAAAAAACGCTATTTGCTGCTGCCCATCCAGCACCTTGTCCGTCCATTCCACGGTTCATAAAGCTCAATGCCTGTCCGTCAACATTTACAATATCAAACAATACACCAGATGCCCAGCTATCAATTGCTCCACTAAAGCTAAATGGCAAATAAGACTGACACTGCACAAAAGCATTTGGTCCGGGAGCACAAAATCCAACTGCAAAATCATGATAACCATATTCAGCATACAAACGTTGGAATAAGGTTTGTCCACCCGTAGTGAAAAAAGTATTTCTGCGTTCGCCACCAATTTCTGAAACCGGAGCCAAAGACTTGCAATCTTCAACAGTTACTCTGTTTGCTGTAGCCTGAACGGTGACAACAGAGCCTGCGAAATGCTCAAATACCACTTGCCGTATCCAGGCATCAGTAACATTTTCTAATGAAATACCTGTCCAGCGGTGGTATTCATCTTTAGGATTGCTTTTATCAAAAGAGGATACAATCCTCATATTTTCTGCACCAGAATGGGAAACCCTCCCTTTCCAGCTATATTTAGACACTGAAGATTCACCAAAAGCTACGTCAAGAGCTGTAGTTAAAGGAGCATCCAGAATCAATTCATCACCATTTACAGCCAGAATTTTTCTATCCCAATAAACATCACGCTGTCCGGGTTTCCAACCTAAAGAAGTAATACCTCCACCAAAATGATCTGTACCTATAGCATCAATCCATTCTTTTGTAGAACTGCGTTGTACAATTACCTGATCGCCTTTTTTAAAAGCAGTTCCATTGGCAACAGTAATTTTCATGGCATTTACAGGAACATATTTATCTGTAATGCTGACTGGTTTTTCTTTTATCTGATCATTCCTACCCAAAATACGCAGTACCCCTAGCCTGTCCAGCCCGGTTGCATACACAACCGTTCCATCTTCAGCCATACCGCTCCCCCTTAAAACTACACCAGAAGCATTTATTTTAAGTACTCCGGCAACTTCATACCTGCCTTTTTCCAAAAGCACAGCACCTCTCAATCCATCTTTACCTAATGGTAAGGAAGCAACGTAATCTAATGCTTTTTGTATCCTTAATGTAGCATCACCAGTTTTCAATGGTACTACCAACTTAACTACTGCATCCGGAATAGCCTGCTCTCCAGCCATGTACCCTGCATACGAAAAATCCGGTACGCGATTACCTTTTTCATCAGCTGTATAATTTAGTTTGCCATCCTTACCTTTAAATATTGGTTTAGGTGGTTCAACAATTTTTACTTTCTGCGCATACAAATTGCCAACCTGCAAACAAGCCCAGATTACACAGAGCAAAACAGGTAGTATTTTCAACCTGCTTTGCTCTTTAGAAGTATGTTTAGTAGTCAGTATCATATATTTATGGTTTCACGGCCGACAAAGGCACTACACTATTGATATAATTTTCAATATTCGAATAGCCGTTTTTAGTGATCTTAGCCGCATCTGATGCATCCTTTGGGTTTAAGCCATTCTTAATTTCCCATGCATCAGGAATACCATCGTTATCCGAATCCTTATAAGGTTTTCCTTTGTATTCAGGATATCCACCTACCTGACTGATGTCTGAAATAATCCCCTTCTTATAGGAATCCTCAGGCAAACGACGTTTCACATAAGCTTTACCCAAGGCTGTTTTACCGTTTTCAACGTAAGTAATTTTACCTGTTTTCACTTGCTCTATAATCCTCTTATCTACCGCATCTCGTACAGGCAAATTGGCTCCGGCATTACTCAGCGTAAAATCATAAGCTTTACGTGTATCCATCATACTTATTTTTGCCATTGGCAGAGGTTTATTTACGCGTATAGAATCCAGCAGTCTTTGTTTATCAGCCACTCCTTCAACCTGCACACCACCATCCCAGTTGTTTCTGGTTACTTTATCATTCCCTTCTATGATGTTTCCATGAATGTAAGCTTGACCAAACATATGTGTAAAGCGTTTATCCCTGCCACTTTCCGGTTTTAGAATACGATAGGAAATTGGCTGATCTAAAGGGGTAATCGGTCCTGGTTTATAATAGTTATTAATGAAATTATAGAAAGAGTTATTGTCTCCGCCATCAGCACTACGGTTCCACCAGTTAAAGATTACGTTATTCACAAAACCAAAATCCCCATACATACCTACAGAAGGATTTCTACTGATATTGCTTGCCCAAAGGTTACGCATAAAAGTACTGTTTAAACCACCAATCGTACTACCAAACGCATGATTATAGGTATCCAATGCTTCAGAAAATATTGAGTTTTGTATCGTTACGTTAACTGTTGGCAGCTTTTCTGGTTTTGAACCATCTTTAGGATCATATACATGCCTGTAAATAGACATATTTTCGTCTAATCCCCAACTAGCAGAAACATGGTCGATCATAATGTTTCCTACCGGATTGCCACCAATGGCATCATCCCTGCGGGTTACATCTGTTGCACCTCTGCGGAAACGCATGTATCGGATTACCACATCATGGGTATTGATCCATACCGATTCTCCTGCAACACAAACACCATCACCAGGAGCTGTTTGTCCGGCAATTGTGATATATGGTGCCCGAATAATCAAAGGAGTTTTTAATTGAATAATACCTGCGACATTGAATACAATAATACGTGCACCACCTTGTTCACAAGCTTCACGTAAAGAACCTGGTCCGGAATCCGCAAGACTTGTTACTACATATACTTTTCCCCCACGACCACCAAATGAATAAGCACCGCCACCTTCTGCTCCCGGAAATGCTGGCAATTTGGCTTGTGGCAAATCAGACGGTTTTGCAGCCCATGGAATAAAGGGTTTACCATTTTTAGTATCACGGTCTATAATGTGCTTTATCTTTTCAAACTGAAGATCAGAATTGTGCTGGATTACTGCTGCAATAGAATCTGCTTTAGCTTTCATTGCTCGTGGTATAACTGGATATTGCGCAATAGCATTCTTTGTCAAACCCGAAGCAGCAACTAACAATATTAAAGAAAGTGCTTTCATAATTATGGCTTAACTGTTTTAACCGGAACTACACTGTTCAGATAAACTTCAATATTTGCATAACCACTTTTGGTAATCTTAGCTGCATCAGATGCATCTTTAGGGTTCAGACCATTTTTAATTTCGTAGCTATCAGGCATACCATCATTATCCGAATCCTTATATGGTGTTCCCTTGTACTCAGGATACCCACCTACCTGACTGACATCAGTAATTATACCCAGTTTATAAGAATCCTTAGGTAATCTGCGATGTTCAAAATCCGGAGCATCAGATAATTTAACATTTGGTGGGGTAACAATCTTTCCGGTCCTCACCTGTTCAATCACACGTGTATCTACAGGATCACGTTTAGGTAAAGTTGCACCAACATTAGCTAATACATATTTATGTGCATCCATAGTTGGCAGAATAGTCATCGGCGCCATAGGGAAAGGTTTCTTTACACGCATAGCAGCAAAATATGACTTAGCTTGTTCGTAAGACATCAGTTCCCCTTTTTTATCTTCAAGCTGCACACCACCATTCCAGTTATCTTTCGTTACTTTCTCATTACCTTCAATTATGTTTCCTTCAACATATGCTCTTCCAAATACAACGTAAGGCAATTTACTACGACCAGATTCTGGTTTTAATATTCTGTAACTGATCGGGTCTTTTAATGAAGTTACCGGACCAGGTTTATAATAGTTATTAATGATGTTGTACATGGCAGTATAATCGCCACCATCTGTAGAACGATTGTTCCAGTTAAAAATCACATTGTTGGCAAAGTTGAAAATTCCATTCCATCCTATAGATGGATTACGGGCACCATTGTCTGCCCACAGGTTACGCATAAAATTACAGTTTTCGCCACCCAGGGTACTACCAAAAGCATGGTTCCAGGTATCTAAGGCTTCAGAAAAGATTGAGTTTTGAATGGTAATATTTACCGTCGCTAATTTCACTTCTGTTTTTCCTGTACTATCATTATACATATGTCTGTACATAGACATATTTTCGTCTAATCCCCAACTTGCAGAAACGTGGTCGATCATTATATTCCCTACCGGATTTCCACCAATAGCATCGTCTCTGCGACCAACGAAGGTTTCTCCTCTTCTGAAACGCATGAAACGTACCACCACATCGTGTGTATTTAACCATACCGATTCACCTGCTACACAAACACCATCGCCAGGAGCTGTCTGCCCGGCTATTGTAATATATGGAGCACGAATAATCAAAGGAGTTTTTATGCGAATGATACCCGCTACATTGAATACTACAATTCTAGCTCCACCTTGTTCACAAGCATCACGCAAAGAACCGGGGCCACTATCATTTAAATTGGTTACTACAATTACACGACCACCCCTGCCACCGAAACTATGAGCTCCGCCACCTTCAGCACCAGGAAAAGCCAGAAGTTCAGATTGAGGAAGATCAACAGGCCTGCCAGCCCATGGAACATAAGGCTTTCCTTCTTTGGCTTCCTTTTCGATAATAGGTTTGGCTTTTTCCCAGGCGATATCGGATTGACGGTAAGCTTCATTCAGCATATCGTCTGATGCCTTTTTAACATCAGCAGGAATTTTAGGATATTGAGCGAAAGCAGAGGGCGCTGAAGCAACTAGTGCTGCAGAAAATACGAACTGTAAAAATCTCTTTTTCATTTGTCTCGAATAATAGGTATACCAAAAAGTACGCAATTATTTTATAGATAAAAAATCTACTCAGTTTCTATAAGGGCGGGGGTATGATTTCTTGGTATTTCAGGTTAAATAAATTTGGTTAGATTGTATATTTATTCAAAAATGCAACCTAATAAATGCTATTTCCTATAGAATTTTCTCAATCTATTGTACGATATTATCTGATTGAATTTTTATACGTCAAAATAACGTTTTATGTCGCAAGTATGTTACAGGATTACTGCAAAAAATGCAATCTGAACAATATTATTTTATCGGTGAAAACCAGTTTTTTTGAGAGGTTCAATGAGGCGTATACTCGTAACTTTGGGGGATTAGTTCATTAACGTGCATGTGAATCGGCAACAACATATCTCACACTTACACCCGAAATATTATTTAAAAATAAAGAATAGTATTATCACAAGGAGATAACAGGAATTTAACAAGGATTTGTCCCTGTTAGATCCCTGTTAACCCCCTATTATTCCCCTGTCATTTCCCTGTTGAAATAAGAAACAAATCGGAGAAACTATGGGCAAACACAACAGATATTAACTGTTAATTAACATCTGTTGCTCTGGATCAGTTATAGATCAAAAACTAGGCCTGTACTAAGACTAGATCTTGAATTCTTAACATTGAGCCCATCATTTTGTTTAAAGGCATCAGTTAAACCAGCCTGACCATCAAATTCAAAGATAATCTTTACCTTTTCAGCAATAGGTATTTTCACACCAATCCCCAAAGCTATCCCTGCATCGACAGCGGCGGTAATTTCCTTTAAATCTTTTTGTGATGTAGTTTCCTTACCACTTAGCAAAACACCAGCATAAGGACCAAAATGAAGATACCAGTTTCTTTTTTTACCAAAATGCCAGTTTGCCATTACAGGAATAGTTAAATAGTCAAGGTGATAATCGGTTTTATAGAAGTCAAAGGTCATTCCACCGTCCGTAGTCTGAAAAAAACCATTACTCCAACCCTTTTGATCGTAAGTAAGTTTAGCTTTAATGCTCCATCTATCAGAAAAGAAATAGTCCCCAACTGCACCAACTGCCAACCCACTCCGATAACTACTATTGGTCATTGTACCACTAGTTACAGTCGCTCCGTTTAAACCTATATTAAATCCAAATTCAAACTTTCCTTTTTCTTGTGAAAAGCTATTTAAGCAGCTTCCGGTTAGCAATAAACCGGCTAATAATTTCTTCATATATTGATTTCGTTAATTAAGATTACGCTAATATATATATGAACATTAATTAATTAGCAAAAAAAATACATAAAATAAAAAAAAGCTGCACCTTTCGGTTACAGCTCTTTACATTTATCAAATTAAATATATTTTAGTATCCTGGATTCTGGAATCCGGCAGGATTACTGATCGCGTCGATCTGACCTTGTGGGATTGGCCTTACACCATGTCTGCCATCAACAAAATACTGTCCCACATCAGGATTACTCTGCATTAAGTAGGTCTTGTTCAATTTCCCTGTACGTTTTAAATCATACCACCTGGTATATTCACCACAAAGCTCTCGTGCCCTTTCATCCAATAAAAACTGAACAGATATATCAGCTGCTGAGATCTGCTGGCCAACAACTCTTGTTCTCAATGCATTTACAAAACCTGCAGCAACACCATTTGCTCCTCGAAGATAAAACTCTGCTTCGGCAGCAATCAGATAAACTTCACCAAGACGCATTACTGTCGCATAAGCATCGCTGGTATAACCGTTTGTTCTCGGACTAACTAATGAGCCCGAATTGAATTTGGTTAATGATGGATAAAGGCGGATAAAAGGGTTTTCTACTTCACCTGGTGCCTGATTTACACGTGTATATTTCATTTTAACCTTTTGGTCATTATCATATAAATCTGCAAAATCTACCCAGATATAAGGTTGAGATAATTTATTTACTTTCTCAGCCGCATAATTTGCCTCTTCCGGACGCATAATTTTAATTGCGGTTGCGTTATTTGCTACCGTTGTTCCCACAGGAACTGCGGCACCTACCCTATCAAATTGTCTGACAGCATCAGCTGTCCAGCTATAATTTGTATTAGCAGTCCAGGTAGTTTGAAATGATAGCGCATATCTCGGATCCAGACTTCCGTCAGGATTTCTAAACACGTCCATCAGATATTTAGTTGGCATAAAATTACCCCCTGACCAACGACCTACAACAGTCTGAAAACCTGCGGATACAATAGCTCCAAAAGCAGTTGGCGAAGCGTAAAATCGTTTAAAATCATTATTATGATCGTGCGTATTTGTAGAACCATAGTTCTGTGAATACGTTAACTGGTAAAGTGCTTCCTGGTTGGTCTTATTATTTGCAGCATTGAAGTTATCTGCAAAATTATCATACAACCGAACATTATAAGTCGCTGGTCCTTCTATTAACTTTTTAGCTGAAGTAATTGCTTCTTCCAGATATTTATCCGTTCCATATTCTTTGGTTTGCAAACAAGCTTTAGCCAAAAGACCAAGTGCAGCTTTTTTGGCTGGACGACCTGCTACAGCAGCAGATGCAGGTAGATTATCAGCTGCAAAGCGTAGATCTGGAAGGATTACTTTTTCATAAACTTCTAATGCTGGTGTACGGAAAGATTCAAAAATGGGTGATTGCGTTTCCGTAATGGTTAATGGAACAGCTCCGAATTGTTCTACAAGATGAAAGTAATACAGGGCTCTTAAAAAATGTGCTTCTGCAACCAGTGCATTTTTTTCCTGTTCACTACTAAAATCAGTTACCTGATCTGCTCTTAAGATAACTATGTTACAATAGTTTATAGCATCATAAGCCCCATTCCAATAGTCTTTAGCCATATCTATTGACATCACTCCACCAGAAGCATATTTCATATAATTCTGATTATTGTTGGAATTGAAATCAGAAGTCCAGATATCTGTTCCACCTTCTGTTACCAGTATTAAGTTACGTCCATAGAAATACCTTGACAAATCAAAATAACAACTGGCTACAACCTTATTAAAGCCTGATTTTGTATTGGTCATTTTGTCTACAGTTACACCGGAAGGATTTACCTCTTCCAATGAACAGGAACTGGCAAAGAGGCCCAGTCCCAACATAGCTATGTATATATTTTTTATCTTCATGTTTTCAAAAATTAGAATGTCACGTTTAGTCCGAGCACAAATTGTTTGGTTAAAGGAAAGTTATCTGATCCGTTAGATTCAGGATCCTGATATTTTAACAAATCGCTTTTAGTAAAAATGAACGGGTTATTAGCCGTTGCATAAAAACGAAGCTTTTTCATAGACATTTTTTTCAATATCCCCTCCTGCAATGTATACCCAAGAGTAATATTTCTGATTTTAAAGAAAGAGCCATCGACAAACTTCAAAGCATCGAAACCAATATATCCACCTGTACTACTATGAATTCCGGGTCTCGGCAAATAAGCTCCTGGATTTTCCGGTGTCCAGTAATCAACATCATCCGGGCTATTTGCTGTTGTTCCGTTTATAGGATTATAACGGGTAATCAGATTGCTGGAAACCATTTGTCCCCATCTAGCAGTTAACATCAGGCTGGCATCAAAATTCTTGTATTTGAAATTATTCTGTAAACCAGCTGTCCAATCGGGTACTTCTGAACCTAATATCACTCTATCATTTGCACCATAAGGATGTTTACCATCGCTATTAAATGTTCCATCTGTCTGCAATTTAATATCTCCTGGTACTGAATTGTATTTTGCAGCTTCCAATGCTTCATTCTCCTGCCAGATACCCAAATACTTATAATTAAAAAATGTTTTGATTGGTTGTCCGTAAAAATAATTACCTGAGATTATGTCTTTACCATCAGGCAATGCAGTAATTTTTTCTTTATTAGCGGCAAAAGTAAAAGTAGTACCCCATGAGAAATTATCCTTTTCAATATTTCTGGTATTGATGAGTATCTCCAAACCTCTGTTGTTCATTTCACCAATATTTTGCCAGATTTTAAATGGAGAACCCCATGATCCACCTAAAGATCCCGGAAGTTCACGCTGGAATAACATATCCTTTGTATCTGTATTGTACCAATCTACAGTCAGGTTTACTATGCCTTTAAAAAATTCAGCATCTAAACCCACATTGGTATTATATGACTTTTCCCATCCCAGATCTCTGTTTGCCAGCAACTGGTTCAAGATAAAAGCAGGAGCAGCAACATCACCAAAACCAACAGGACGTGGAGCATTATAACCTCCCGCCTGAGTGCCATAAGCGCCTACACCTCCTGAGTTCCCCGTTATACCATATCCAACACGCAATTTCAAACTCGTTACACTTTTAATGTCTTTAAAGAATCCTTCATCACTAATCCTCCAGGCAGCTGCAGCTGCAGGAAATGAGTCCCATTTATGACCTACAGACAATCGTGACACTCCATCCCAGCGATTAGAAACTGATAACAAGTATTTACTTTTATAATTGTAATTCATTCTTCCCACGAAAGATGTTGACTGATCCTGTACAAATGCAGAACTGATGATTGGCGATGACGCTCCGGCAAGGTTATGAAAAGAATAAGAATCAAGGTCAAATCCTGAACCACCAGCAGAAGAAGATTCCGCCCGGTTTTTTGCCAGTGAAGTCACCCCTGTCAGACTAAATCGGTGATCTTCATTGATATCAAAATCGTAAGTGAGTATATTTTCCCAACGATAGTTGACAATTCTTTGATTATCTATAACCGCAGCAGGTACTTTGTAGCCAGCAACAGGATTGGCAATAGATTGAGTACCAAAATACCTACCTGTTCTGGATGATCCCAGAACTGTTCCAATCACCGAACGGAAAGTTAAGCCTTTAAAAGGTTTAGCTTCCAGATATGCATTACCAGCAAAATAGGTATTCAAGGTATTATTTACATATTGATTTGGAATCTGATCAGATAAAGGGTTAGTCACATTCTCCACAGGCTTATGATTGATTTTTCCATTTGCATCGAAAGCATCTCCAAAAGGAGCAAATGTTAAACTGTTGCCGAAAATATTCTGCGCAGCTGCATCATTGTCCGTATAAGTCAACTGCAGATTTGTTCCCACCTTAAAGAGTTTCGAAAGCGTATGATCTATGTTCGCGCGTGCACCATACTTTTTATTCTGATCATTTTTTATCAAACCTTGCTCATCATTGTAGTTTAAAGACAGATAAGTCGCTGTTTTTTCTGTTGCACCATTTACAGACACATTATAATTTTGCTGCAATCCATCTCTCAATGCAAGATCTACCCAGTCTATCCATTTCCCCGCTTCATAGGCTGCCTGTTGTTCGGCGTTATTGATAAATATCTCGCTATTAAATTCTGGATAATTCCCTTTCTCACCGCGATATGCTTCGCGTTTCAGCTTTATATAATCGTCTCCGATTAATCCATGAGGATATTTAGGAAAGCCATTGTATCCGAAAAACGAATCGAAGTTGATATTCATACTTCCAACTTTTCCCTTTTTAGTAGTAATCATTACTACCCCGTTTGATCCGGCTGATCCATATATGGCTGCAGATGAAGCATCCTTCAAAACATCAATGGATTCAATATCATTTGGGTTCAAATCAGAATAACTGCCCGGGATACCATCGATAATATACAGAGGATCGTTACTACCGGAAGCAGAGTGATTTCCCCTAAGCCTGATTGTTGGGCTCGAACCTGCTTTACCTGAAGTAGTCATAATATCCATACCCGCTACCTTACCTTGTAAAGCATTCATTGCATTTCCTGTCGGTGTAAGCACAATATCATCTGCTTTTACAGAAGCCACTGAACCAGTAAGGTCACGTTTTTTAACTGTACCATATCCGACTACCACTACCTCATCAAGGTCTGATGCTTCATCATTCAATGTAACAGTTATGCTTGTTTTGCCTGCCATTGATATTTCCTGGGTTTTATACCCCATCATAGTAATCACTATGATTTCATTTCCTGTAGGAAGATTTAGTTTAAAAACTCCATTCCCATCAGTTGAAGTACCAGTAGTAGTGCCTTTAATTTTAATGCTAGCACCTGGTAAAGGCTGCCCCTTGCTGTCCTTTATTGTACCTGTGATATTTACCAGAGGGGAAACAATACCATTGCTTTGAGTCTTTTTAATAGTTGGCATCACTGCAAACCCTGATACAGGTAAAAAGAAGGCCATAACTAAAGGAGCCCAGGTCTCTTTTAACCCCTTGCTTTTAAAAAGCTTTTTTCGTTTCATACTTGCTCGTCAAATGATTTAAAATTTGGTTGATTTTTATTCTTTCTTTTAAAATGAGATTGCGGAATTGATGATTACTTCATCTGAAGACAGTACGTCATCACAGATCAATATCAGGCCAGATTGGTTGGATCTGACAGTGGCTACATGTATAATTTATAATGTTTAGGTTATTTAATAGGTTTCAAAAATGCGATCAATACCTATGCGTTTACTATAGCATTTTCTCAATCAACTGTACGATATTAGCATTTCATTTATTAAACGTCAAAATAACGTTTTTAGTCTCTAAAATTTTACAAAAGCTTAACTTAAAAACACAAAGTCTAAAATGTTTTTTAATCGAGCAGTCTCAGGTTCCATTTATATTCTGTGCTCTAAAAGTGTTTTTTCCTATAGCAGAATGATTAAGGATATAGATTAAGTTATTGCATCTGCTAAATCATATTAAAAAAGAATATTTTCCTGATTAAATTATAATAATAGAAAATATATCTACTATTATTCATTTTTGACGTACCAAATATTAAACTAGTATGCTAAACGAATCTATTATTCCAAATTAAAGAGGGGGGATTATTATGAGAGCTTTAAAAATCGGTCAATCCATTACTAACCGTAGTCATGCTTCTTTACAGCGTTATTTAAGTGATATATCAAAATATACCGTATTAACTGTTGAGGAAGAGATATCCCTGGCCAAAAAGATAAAAACTGGCGACAAAGCTGCCTTTCACAGGTTAATTAATGCCAACTTACGTTTCGTTGTTTCTGTAGCGAAGAAATATGAAGGTCAGGGCTTATCCCTACCCGATCTGGTTTCTATTGGAAATCTTGGTTTGGTTAAAGCAGCTGAGCGCTTCGATGAAACAAAAGGCTTTAAATTCATTTCTTTTGCAGTATGGTGGATCAGACAATCGATCATGCATACAATTGGTGAACAAAGGCGTATGATTCGAAGACCAACGAACCAGAGAGATGATATTTTTGAAGTTTATAAAGCACAGGATTTTCTGGAACAGCGATTGGAACGTGTACCAACACCTGATGAGCTTGCAGACCACACTGGGATTGCCGTAGAAAAAGTTAAAGATTATCTGATGGATTCTCCATTTGGTATTCCTTTAGAATCGGATGATGAGGATGAGAAACCAGGTATTTCTACTTATTTACAGGACCATACTTTTAAAGCACCTGATGCGCAGATTGAACTAGAAGGCAGACAGCAATCGGTAGCTGCTCTGATAAAAAATCTAACGGATCGGGAGGCACGGATTCTTCGTATGTATTATGGATTAAACAATGATACACCTATGTTACTGGAAGATATTGCTACCAATTTAGGGTTGAGCAAAGAGTCGATCAGGAGAAGTAAAACGATTGCAATAAAGCGTTTAAATACTGATCAGAAACTGGGGCACTTAAAGGAATATATAGTTGAAAGTAATTATTCCTGGCGGGTTAGTATTTAAGGATAATTTAGTCTCAAAAAAAGCTGCCCCTTTCGGTAGCAGCTTTTTAAACACACACTCATTAATAGTTAATATGTTTATTTTTGGGTCTTTATACTTATATCAGCATAAGGTTTTCCATCCAGATCTTTAGTTATACTGTTAATATGTATGACACCATATTTACCCTCAGGAGTTAAGAAATAGACAATAGATCCTGCTACAAAATTACTTGTAGTCTGCGTAAGATTAATTGTTCTTTTCTTAGCCTCTTCCTCTATGACTGAAGAAGATCCTATTGTATTACGATATATGTTAGTACCTCCAGTAACAGGTGCACTAAACTTAGTTGATCTTTTAGTCCATGTACTCACATCGTAAACAGTTAAAGGATTAGGATTTGCATCTAATGCATAAATATTAGCAGGATATGTTATCTGCCCGGTCGTCGGGTTAATGGTCAACCTTCTATAAAGGCCAAAATCAATATCAGCAGCATTTGCCTGACCATTGGTATAACTAAAAGCCTCACCTTTTTTAATAGAAAAAAAAGCAGGAGCTACTCGAGTAGCAGTATCCGGGAAATACACTCTCCGGTTGACAGTATGAATATAACTAGGCGAAACTTCGACTGTTAAAGTCTTCCCACCATCACCCATAAAATATCCTGCCTGATTTAATGGATAAATCCGGAAGCTTGTTTTACCATCTCTTTGCATTTTAAGCGACATCTGTCCACTAATTTGCCGTCTTTGGTTAGGATCCGTTATTGCTGTGGTTGTCCTTGTTTGTGTATTGGTACTACCTACTGAACGTTCAAAGGTGATAGAATACATGTCCTCCTTCGCCGAAGTTATAGTGTAGTCAATGTTGATGATATCACCATCCTTTACCAATTTATAATCAGTAAGACTTAATTCAGATACCGCATTATATGTCACAGTTACATCTGTAAACATATTAAATATATTTTCTGAATCTTTCTTACAAGAGCTTAGCCCTATAGCCACCATAAAAAGACAGCTTATCAAGATTTTTTTTGATTTCATATTATTTCAGTTTTAAAACAACCACCGTTCATATTAATTAGCAAGTGGGTCAAATGTGCCACCGGCCCAACCGATTGTAGCCTGTATATTTGCCCCGGTATTAACAAAATCGTTATGGAAAGTATAGAAATAATGAAACTCCGGAATGTTATAAGGTAAATATCCTTGAACACCAACTGTATTTTTTCTAAAATACTGACTGTAAACTGCTCGACTTTCCATATTTAATGTTTCTCTAAATCTCTCTCCTGTAGTGGTATTCACAATTGCTTCTAAGGTATTTCTAGTTGTGGCTCCATTTACAGGCTCTATTTCTATGCTGGTCATGTTACCAGTTAACAAGTGCATTCTTCTTGTTCTACGCAGATCCGAATTGCGCTTATTTTCAAATGCAAACTCAATAAACCTTTCATTTAAAATTAAATCCCGCATAGCAGCTGGAGTGTTTACTGCACCTAGACCATAATCATTAGCCGGTGTAGCGCCTATTTGAATTCCTGCTCTTACCCTGATCTTTCTAACCATTTCTTTCGCTAAATCAATGTTTCCGGTTTCATTTAAACATTCAGCATAATTAAGTATAACCTCAGCAAACCTCATTTCAATCCAATCCATACCATTTCCACCAATGTTATTGGTATATGCAGTAGCACCGGAAGCAAGGGCCGCAATATTGAAACGTTTACAGTAAACAGCCATCAAATTCGCTTCTCCAGTAGCTCCTGTATATGTCCACTGTTTTCTATTAGGCTTACCACTTAAAGGCCATACTCCACCATTATAGGCTATAGTTGCATTAAATCTCGGATCTCGGTTCTGCCAGAACATCAGGTCATCATATTGGTACTGACCTGCTGTACTAATTGAATTACCATCTAGCATAGGGTAAGCATCTAGCAATCTAGTGGTAGCACGATAGCCTTGAGTGGGTGTCCCCCCTTCAGAAGATGGTCTGGCTCTCCTTTCACCATCATGTCCACGGCGCTCTAAGGTATTTGAGTATGTCCGGACCATAATTACCTCAGTATTCGCATCACCTTCCGTTTGAAATATACTTGCGTAATTAGGTAACAGAACACGACCAGAAGTAAGGGCTAAATCATAGGCAGCTTTATTAGCTGCTAAAGCAACAGTCCAACGCCCTCCGTCGTTGCCAGGATTAAACTGCGGACTCGCCCAATACATCGCTACTTTTGCTTTAAGACAAGTAGCAGCCAACTTACTAATTTTACCTCTATCTGTTGCGTCATTATTCCAGTTAACCCCATTTAAATTACTTATGGCCGAATCTAAATCTTTTGTAATAGCGTCAAAACATTCTCTTGCACTAGCTCTGCCACTTACTGTCAAATTATCCGGAGTTTGAGGTGTCAAAACTAAGGGTACACCACCATAAACTTTTACCAATTCAAAATAAACCATTGCTCTCAAAGCATAGTATTGACCAAGAAATGAACGTTTTACGTCTGGAGCCATAGAACCTTTGGGTAAATTGGTTATGGCATCATTACATCTAGAAATATCCATATACTTGTTACCACCTGCATTACTGGTATATACATTACCTGCGAATCGGATATCATTGTTTCCCAATTCTCCTTGTAAGCCCAGAGCAGCTCTTGCCCATTGATCAACAACGGGAAAAAAACTCTCATCACTCGCATAATGAACACCATACCGTCCATTCATATTATTGGTATTATGATCCTGAAAAAGAAATTGTGGCATAATAACATCGTATGCCCGGTTCAAATGCATTTGTACAGCACCTGGGGTATCCCAAATCGCTGCATCTATTCCACCCCTGTCTCTAAGTTCAAAAAATTCATCATCATTTACTTTACAAGAAGAAAATAGGGTTGCGGTCGTTGCTAATACCATTAGATATTTTTTAACAACTGATGTATATCTTTGTATCATATTTAATCAATTATAAATTAACACTTAAACCTAAAGAAAGTGTCCTCAAAATTGGATAGTCGTAGGCACTTGAAGTATAGGGATCTTTATATTTTAAAGGATTAACTATAGTCCAGAGATTATTACCAGTAGCCAATATTCGGGCACCACCTAATCCAATTCTACTAGTTATTTTAGATGGCAACTTGTAACTTAAAGTCATATTGTTTACACGAATCATCGTTCCATCTACTGCCCAAAAATCAGAATTCCGGGTAAGTGACGGGTCATCAAACCTTGGATATTTCCCTTCTGTCGGATTATCAGAGGTCCAACGATCGTTCCATATACTCAAAATATTTCTCGTATTTGATGGGGCTATACGTGCACGACTATCGTAAAATACTTTACCACCTAGCCTGGCAGCAATGTTAGTACTTAAACTAAATTCTTTATAATTAAGATTCAGAGAAATACCTGAAGAAAAAAAAGAATCGGTATTATTGTACATTGGTGCCATATCCAAATCATTAACAACACCATCTCCATTAGCATCTTCGTAATACAACCACCCTGGTTGTGGTACAAAACCATACAATGTATAATTTGGATTCTGTAACAAAAATGCATCAATTTCTGACTGAGTTCTAAACATTCCCAGCGTTTTTAACCCAATATTGTTTGAATTATATTTTCTCGGATCAGTTCCGAAAGAAAGAGCAAGCCATTGATTAGGTCTGTTCTCTTGTAAATTACCCGGCGCATAAATCATACGATCAACCACTGAATTACCATATCCAAAGTTAATGCTGGTAGTCAATCTTAAATCCTTTGCTAAATCTGCTTTGTAGCTGATGTTAAATTCCGATCCCCAATTATAAACTTGCCTATAATTTACTACAGGAGCCGTAAAACCGGCATATAATGGATATCTGCTATTTGCACCGCGGTCAAAACCGTCAAATGTACGATTGCGAAAAAACTCAACTCCAAAATCTAATTTGCTATCAAAAAGTGAGGTTTCCAAACCTACATTTATAGTTTCCTTTTTCTCCCATGTGATATCTGGATTTGGATAGACAGATGGGTTCAGGCCATTTCCATTGTAACCGCCAAACAGATACCCATTTGAAACGTCTACCTGATAACGCTGCTGCCATAATCTTTCCGATACCCTATCATCACCAACGATACCGTAATTAAATTTCAGCTTAAGGAAATTTACAAAAGACACATTATCTTTGAAAAAGCTTTCCTGACTCACAACCCAACCTAAGCCAATACTCGGAGATAATCCCCATCTGTTCCCGGATGCAAAGTTGGAGGATGCATCCAGACGAGCTACCCCTTCTACAAGATATTTTTTATTAAAATCATAACTGAAGCGTCCAAAAAACGAACGTTTTGTTGATTCAAATATATCTCTACTCTGACGCGTCAACATATTTGGATCAAATGCCCACCAATCATCAGCTCCTGGTATCAGCTGATTCCTCCAGTAAACAGATAAATTCTCATTTTCTGATTCAGTCTGCTCGCCTCCAACAATAGCATCGAAGGTATGTGCACCAATTGTTCTTCCATACTGTAAAGTAAAAAATCCTTGGTAGCTATTATCCTTACCTAATCCAGGCATGACTTTAGCATTCGCTGCTGTAATAACATCTACCGAAGGTGTTGCAGGATCTGGCTGATTCACATAAATAGATGAATTATTTCCAACTCTTAAAAAATTATAGGCCTTGTAGGGTGGTTCGTACTGTGTACTTGACCTATTTCCCCCCCCCTGAGATACCTGAAATTTTGCTGTTAAGCCTTTCAAAAATTTCGGCTGATAAGTTAAACTAGCATTAATACGATACGATTGAGATTTGCTGTTCTCGTAGTATCCCGACTGTAACACTGCTAAAGGGTTTCGCACCGAACCATTGTTAAAGTTAACAGGAATACCATCAAAGCTTATTGGAACCCATCTAGGCACAGATATGATAGATTCAAAGAAGCCTGCATCATTTTCAGTAACTGTATTTTGACTATTCCGAATATTATGATCCACATTAAATGCGATATCAGCTTTTAATCCTTCAACAATGGTAGCCGTTAAACCGCTTCTAAAGCCATACTTATCAACTTTAAGTCCCGCATAGTTTCCATTTTCATTCTGATAACTACCCCCAACAAAAAAAGTAATTTTATCACTTCCACCAGAAATACTTAAATTGTGTCTCTGTGTTGTTGCAGATTTCCAGATTTCATCATACCAGCTTTTGTAATTGGTTCCAGCAATATAATCTAAGTCGGCCTGACTGAAAAAAGATGATTCTGAAGAATTATATAACTTATAAGTATCATTAAGCAAAGTTGCATGCTCCAAACCAGTTAACATTTCTGGACTTCTTGAAGCGTCAGAAACACCAAAATAGCCATTATAACTTATGCTTGGCTTTCCGATTTTCCCTCTTTTAGTTGTAACTAAAACAACACCTTTTGCACCAGATGCACCATAAATTGCAGCTGAAGCATCTTTCAAAAATGAAATATTTTCAACCATTGAAGGATCTAATGCATTAAAAGCATCACTGTTAGCCATTGTAATACCATCAATAATATACAGAGGTTCTGCTGTGGCTCCTGCAACTGTCCCTGAGGCAGTGGCATTTCTAATGTTCAATGTTATCGCTGAACCAGGCCGTCCAGATACCTGACCTACGCCAACACCCGCAATCCGGTTTCTTAAAGCGCCTGCAATATTTGGTGCAGGAATGTCCATAATTTCCTCACCGGAAATAAGTGATACCGCTCCCAGAATTTCTGATTTCTTTTTTGTACCATAACCTACAACGATAACTTCATCCAGATCGGAATTATCAGACGCCAATGAAACGTTCAATGTAGATTTACCTGCCAATACAATGGTCTGTCTTTTGAAACCGATGTAAGAAAATACCAGCGCATCTTTAGCCGGATCTGCCTGAATAGTATAAATACCATCAGCATTGGTGGCTACATTACTTGGTTTACCCTTAATGCTAACGTTAACGCCGGGCATCGGCCCTCCGTCGCTGGCATCAGTAACTTTACCTGTAATTTTCTTTACCTGCGCGTACGATGAAGCGCAGAAAAGCAAGGATAAAATTATTACCCCTTTTAACACTCGTAAAAGTTTAAAGTTCATACTTGGTTTTGTTATATAAATGGTTCTTTTATTATCTAGCTACTTAGTAAACTGTAATTAACTGTTCTTCTTGATAATAGATATATTGTTTAGTTGATTGAGATTGTTAACAGCTCTATTTAATGTAAATGTTTTATCGAATACTTTTGTTTTAGATTACGGTTTATATTAAACAATTTATGGTTAAGAAATTAAGAGAAACCCGTTACCAATTTCACTTTAATCAATAACGGGAATTCTTTCTAACCAAATAAAGAACGACTTGAGAGCGTCGACTAACCAAATAAAAGCGTTTTATATTTTAATTTTCTTTCGCTGCTGCCTTTCTACGTAATTCCCAGTCTTTCCCTTCTTTTTTCAGATCATATCCTGCAGCAGATAAGTAATTATTGATCCTTCCTTTATATTTTCCGAACCATGCATGTTTTTTATTTGATGACTCTGCATCCATTGCATGTTCGCGTGCTTCTGTAAGCCATATCAGGATTTGTTTTTTCTGCTCTTCAGTTAACGTTAAAATCTGTTCCTGATATGCTTTATATGTTAATGGCAAAACTCCATAGGTCATTCCATTTTTCACCTGGTCTATCTGCTCTGCACTTAACTGTCCCGAGAGTTTTGCAAGGTACTTTTTATGTAGTTTAGCTAATTTAGCATTTACTTTAGCCTCTTCCTTTATTTTAGCTGATTCAAATGCAGCTTTATTATCTGCATTCTCTTCTTTTAGCGCCTTTAATTTCGAATCCCGCTCTGCATAGATATCATTTAGGTTGCTGTATTGATCACGGATGATATGAGTAACCTTTTCTTTTCTGGCTGCATCATTAATATCAAGAAATGCTGTGATCTTCTCTGCCCGCTCTGTGATCATCTTCACATATGCTGCCTTCTCTTCTGAAACATTTTTTGAAGAGGTATTATTCTGCGCGAATAAAACATTTGTAAATGAGAGCAGGATTACCATTAAAAGGTAGCATCCTTTTAACCTTAAATCTCCATTGGAAGCCAATGAAATTTCCATTTTTTTTCCTCGTTTCATGATTCACTAATAAACAAATTATTTATATAAAAACAATTTGTCAGTTTATAATTTGGTTATTTCTTGTTATGCTTTATACAAAACTCAACAATAGTACTTTTTATTTTCTCGTATTTATTAGCAACTTATTGTAGGATATTATCACAATATGTATTAACTTTAGTAATATTATATGCAATATTTGCTAAAACATCGTTTTCAATAATTAAATATAAATATAATATTCAAATATAAAAATAAAATGAAGCCTCATTTTCACAAAATTCCGCCAACGCTCCAAAATTCTTTTAATATCCGCCATGATATTAAACCTGACTTTGGAAACGTTTGGCATTATCATCCTGAACTTGAACTTCACTATGTGATCAAAGGTGAGGGTGTCCGGTTTATTGGTGATAACATCAGTAACTTTGCCGAGGGTGAAATGATTTTGCTCGGGGAAAATCTACCGCATACATGGAGATGTAAGGATGAGTACTTTCAGAGCAGACCGGATATAAATGTAGAAGCTATGGTGATCCAGTTTCTACCCGACTGTCTGGGGAAGTATCTATTAAATCTGCCGGAAGCCTACCTTATTCCCAAACTTTTTGAAAAAGCCAAGAGTGGTATGATGATTAATGGCAAGGCTAAAGAAAAACTGGCTGAGCTGATGCGCTCTTCCCTGGAAGCTACGAATCTTGACCGCATCATTATTATGCTTAACATTTTGAAAACTTTAGCCGAAACAGATGAATTTGAAACTATAGTTACCGCGAAGGCTAACTTTTACCAGAGTAGTGAGTCTGAAACTGCAAGGATTAACAGGATCTGTAACTACACCATGACTAATTATAAGAATGACATCACATTGGAGGAGATTGCTTCTTTAAGTAACCTTAGTATTACCTCTTTCTGCAGGTACTTTAAATTGATGACCAAGAAAACATATTACGACTTCCTGATTGAAATCCGTGTAAGTCATGCCTGCCGCTTTTTAATTGAAAACAAACTGCCTACAGAAATGATCTGTTTCGATTGTGGTTTTAACAATGTATCTAACTTTTACAGACACTTTAAAAAGGTTACAGGCATGACTCCTTTGGATTATAAACGTAAGTACCTGCTGGAACAATTAAAAAACTGAAATATTTAATTCATTCCTTAATATATTATAATTACTATACAAGCCTTCTATTTCCTTAACAACGTTGTTATCGAAAATACCTACATCTCTGCGGGTAAATGTGGATATATTTAATCCTCTTTTCTGCAAAAAATATTTTGATACAACCGGATACACATTGTGCATCACATCCATATTACTAATCAGGAATTGCTGTACTCTGTTAATCTCTTCTTCTAATTGCGGATCATTGTAATTATCGCAAAGCCATACAATCAATTCCGGAAAATAATTCCCTTGTATACAGGATACACCTGCAGATCCGGCTTTTAAAGAGTCAACCGCATGTACCATATAAGCGTCATACAAACCAAATTCAGGATAATCAGCAGTTACAGCAAGCTTTTCTTTAATCTGTGCCAGATCCAGACAGGTATCTTTATGATAAATCACTCTTCCGGTTTCTACAAATTGTTTTAGCTGAACAGCATTTAATGTTCTTTTATAAGGTACAGGACATTCATAAAAACCAAAAGGAACATCAGCTGTCTGGTCAAACAGTTCCAATACACGTTCATTGAATAACTGATCGGACTCCTGCTCTTCTGCGAGTAAGCTACCAATAATAATCACTGCTTCTGTACCCAGGTCGTTCACTCTTTTAACAAAATCTGCCTGTTTACTAATTGCTCCGCCAAAAGTACCTGTAGCCACTACCGGCACTGTACCTCCCGCTACTTTTATAACATGACTGATTACTTTTAGTCTTTCTTCATCCGTCAGTTCGAACATCTCGCTCGACAGACAGTTCGCAAATAATCCTGATGCACCTGCTTTTAAATAAACTTCTGTAAGTTCTGTAAGTGCTTTATAATCTATATCTCCATTACCCGAAAAAGGGGTTAGCATGACAGGGATGAACCCTTTTCTTGAGTTTTCCATTTTATGTTTAATCTTAAGCAAAGATCTACCTGTCGGTAACTGTATTCATATAAGATTTTCTCCAGATATTATAACATCTTACCTTGTTTACTGGACATCAAGTGCATCTATACTTAATCCTTCTGCATCTTCAGCTATTAAACGTACCCGATAAGTCCCCGCATTGATCATAGTTCCTGTGGTTGTATTAAAATAATTCCATTTTCCCTTTCTTGTCTGCTTAAACTCTATTGGTTCCGCTGGCTTTAATACTGTTCCATCTAAGGTTAACACTTCTATTTTCCCTCTTAATGAACTTTCAAATGGATTATGATACTTTACTGTTAGCGAATAGGTGTCAGCAACTCCAACAACCATATGCCATTCTAATACATCGCCTGATGACTTTTTGAAAGTTATACGGTCTCTTCCCATCAATTCTTCCTGCACCATACCCTCTCCTATTTTTTTTGCTTCAATTGCTTTATAGGTAGTAACAGTTTTCAGGTCGTAGGCTGGCAGCATACTCGTTTTAGGAAGTACAGCAATGGTATACATGGACGCACCTGTCTGATTCTGCCCTGGTACAATGGTCGCACCTTTTAAATATGCCTTTTTATATACATTATAGTTATGTCCTTTGCTATTCTTAATTATTGTTTTAGTGTCTTCATAGTCCGACAACCAGTTTAACCTCCCATTAACACCGGCATCTATAGCAATATAAATATCCGCATCTCCTGTAATTTTAAATGGTGCTACAGTGTTTTCCTTACTGCTGGTCTGAATCCATTCTGCACCGTAAATAGCAGATGGGAGTACAGTAAAATAGACCTGCTCATCTGCATATTGCTGATCGCCCATATCCATCCAGGTTGTTGTTTTGTGACTACTACTTATAATAGATAGACTTTCTTTTACAGGTTTAATCGATTTATTAGCTGATGCAATAGCTATCCCAGATATAATGGCCTGCCCTGATTTTACCTGTGGAAAGGAAACAACCAGCATTCCACCTTTTACTTGAGCTTTTACAGTTTTCTTTAAGGCAGAATCATGTCCTGCTGCAGACCAGATATCTATATCTTTAAGCAGTGTTTCTCCATTTATAGCTACATCAAACAAACGCATTCCTGTAGCATCCATTCCACCTCCTGTACCTAACCAGGGCTCAACAAAATACAGCTCTACCAGATATTCACCATCTGGCACAGGAAAATGATAAGTCAGCTGATCACGACCGTATCTGAATGTCTGAAACAGTTTCCAATCTGTACTACCCTTTATCGGGTCAAAAGTGCGCCTCTGACTGGCAAAGAATGCTGGCATACCCGCAAAGTTCGATGTCCATGACTTCGAGCCAAAACCATCTGGTGTAAGTTGTCTATCGGCCGACCACAACTGTCCGTTCTGATCTTTATATTCAGGCCCTCCGCAATTGATGCGATATAAATAGTTATATTGACTTACTGCAGCAGTAATGTTCTTTGCTTCCTTATTGAATTCGTTAAAATTAGGTGCCTTTGGCAGATGATTTAAAACGATATAATCTTTTGCAACTGCTTTCCCATTTACATATCCAACCGCATACAATACATTATATTTAATATTTACGCCGTTCCATTGAAAATGTGTTCCTGTTCCTCCGCGCTTTCTTTTCCCCAACGAAGCTGAATTAACATCATTAAAAAGCTCTACCTCATCACAGTTCGAGTAAATGGTAATGCTGTCTTTTATACCTGTTACAAGCCATCTTTCCGGCCAGGTATGCGATACAATATAAACCATCGGGTCTGTAGCTTTTGGTGCATAGTTGGCTCTGAACATATAAAAAACATCAAGAGGCTCTTCCCATGGGGTAAACAATCCTTTGTAATTTACCGGTCCGATACGATCCAGTTCTCTTAATCCTTCACCTCCTTGCACCCTTCCAGGATTATCGTGCGAACTATATAGCCAGAAATAATGTCCAGCTGTTTTATCTTTTACAGACTCCGCCAACCGTACTTTAGTTTCCATTAGCTGGGTCATGTTATTTTCACTGTAAACTCCTTTCTGATTAAATGGACCTTCGGTATGTAAATCAAGTGTGCGCCATGCCCCATACTCACCAATTAACACCTGACGCTGTATATCTTCTGCATAAGTCAATGGATCACCTCCATAAGTTCCTGTCCAGTTCTGCGGCACATCCCAATCGGTACCTTTACCACCATTACAGGTCGTTACTTTTCTTTGTGATGATGCTGTAGGGTCTAGTGTCCGAATAAGTTCTGTACATTCCCTTGCAAAATCTTCAGGCAAAGTACTCTCATTTTCCAGTCCCCATAACACTACTGAAGGACTATTTCTTCTTTCTTTAACCCAATCAATCAGTAACTTTTTAAAATTAGTTCTGAACTCAGGGGTATCATACCAGATATGAGCGGCCATTTGTGTCCATGATAGAATCCCAAGCTTATCCCAATATTCCTGATACAGCAAATTATGTGGCTGATGGGCATCGCGGAATGAGTTAAAACCTGCAGACTTAATCTGCATTACCCTTGAACGAATCTGTTCATTACTAAAAGCATGACTTTGACCTATCAAATGTTCGTACTCTGCTATACCATTGATGAATACAGGTTTACCGTTAAGTAAAAACCGCTTACTATCTACCGGATTTTCACCTATAGGCCAGCTGATCCAACGGATACCATAAGGTGTATTCAGTTCATCAATAGTCTTACTCCCTTCTTTTATACTGGTTTTCATCGTATATAAGTAGGGTTCTTCTATAGACCAGAGCTTTACGTTATTTAATTGTTCTGTTTGTTGTTTTAATGCTAATGTTTTTCCGGGCTGGATCTTTTCTGCACGTTTCATTTCCGCTACTTTCTTACCAGCTTTGTCAAATAGCTGGTTAACAACAGTAATATTGCGTGCTACTGTACTATAGTTTTTAACAGTGCTTTCCATTTTCAGCTGTGCTGATTTTTCAGTTACCTTATTGTCGTTCCAGATATGCACACCAAAAGGTTCGATCCTTACATCACTGGTTACAATAAGATGTACAGGTCTGAAAATACCCATAGGTTGCGATCCTTCAGAAAAGCCTCTTTCAGTGGAGCAACCTCCGTCTACCCAGGGCAGATCTTGTATGTTTGCCGGATGGTCAGCACGTACTGCAAGTAAGTTAGGCTGATTATTTAGCTTTATAACCGAAGTTACATCTAATGTAAATGTGGTTCGTCCACCTGCATGATAGCCTACCTTTTTACCATTTAACCAGATCGTTGCATATGAACCTACCCCCTCAAAATACAGAAAGAAACGCTTCCTATCTTTTTTCTCTGAACTTGTAAAGCTTTTACGATACCAGGCATAGCCATGACGATTGCCATGCAACATCCTGCGGTACCCCTCATACTGATCCCAGTTGTGTGGTACATTTACTTTTTTCCAGGCTTTATCATTAAAACCCTGTTGTTCAAAACCTTTATAGGCATTGATATTATTGTCATCAGCAATACTCTGCCAGTTCTCATTTAATGTAATGTTTTTACGTACTCCTGTTTGAGTAAACCCCGTGCTTGTAAAAAAAAGGCTTATCAGAAAAGATATAACTTTCCATTTATTCATAATCTCTCCAAATCTCCATTCAATTTATATATCCCGCCTTTTTGTGTGGCGATGCTTGTAATTTTATTTCCATAACGGAGTAAGCAAACTCCATTAACTTTTGATTGTATTTCAAGTGCTGTCAACACACCTTTGCTCCATTTAAAGCTCAGTTCATAACCTCCTCTGGCTAACATCCCTTTCACTTCTCCCTCTGGCAGATCTGCAGGCAATGCCGGCAATATTTCAACAAACTGGGTATGGCTTTGTAAAAGCATTTCAGCAATACCTGCGGCACCACCAAAATTGCCATCAATTTGAAAAGGTGGATGCGCATCGAATAAGTTCACATAGGCCCCACCACCTTTTGCTGCCGGGCTGATCAGCATTTTTACCATTTTCATGGCATGATCTCCATCTTTAAACCTGGACCAGAAATTGATTTTCCATGCTAAGCTCCAACCTGTACCCTCATCACCCCGGTAAATAAGGGATTGACGTGCAGCTTTCATCATATCCGGAGTATCCCAGGTGATGTCATTGCCCGGATGAACTCCCCATAAATGTGATACATGCCGGTGTTTATTGGTTGTGTCATCTTTATCTTCCATCCACTCCTGTAGTTGATTATATCTGCCTATCTGATTGGGTGCTAATTGTGTAAGTTTCTGTTCCAATGTCTTTCTGAATTCCGCATCAGTGCCTAATATATTGGATGCTGCAATGCAATTTTTAAAAAGGGTACGAATGATCTGATGATCCATAGTCGGGCCGGCAACTAATCCTCCGTTTTCAGGCGAATTAGATGGGGTACTGATCAACCAACCTGTCTTCGGGTCTTTAATAAGGAAATCAACATAGAAAACTGCTGATTGCTTCATAATCGGATAAGCCTCATTTTTAAGAAATGTATAATCCTGAGTAAACTGAAAATGTTCCCAAAGATGCTGACTAAGCCAACCTCCACCACCTACCCAAATCCCATGATTTGAAGAATTTATGGGCGCTGTTGCATTCCATAAATCGGTGTTATGATGTAATACCCAACCATTGGCATTATAATGAACCTTAGCAGTTACAGAACCATTTTTGGCTAATGAAGCTATTTTTTTAAACAAAGGTTCATTCATAGCCGAAAGATTTAATGTTCCAGTAGGCCAGTAATTCATTTCCAGATTGATATTTGTAGTATACTTACTACCCCATGGAGGTGTAAGCTGATCATTCCAGATACCTTGTAAATTTGCAGGTTGCGTTCCTGGTCTTGAACTCGAAATGAGCAGATAACGCCCATACTGCATAAATAAAGCTGCAAAGGATGCATCTTTTGAGGAAGCAAACTTCTCTATACGTTCATCAGTAGGAAGATTTTCGTTATCACCTTTTCCAAAATTAACCGTAAATGGATTGTAGTACTTCTGGTATTCTTTTATATGCGCTGCTTTTATCTGTGCATAGGTTTTACCTAGCAAAGCTACATTAGCCTTTAAGCAAGCCGCAGCTGGATTACCAGTTACATTTTTATCATTGATAAAATTGGTTCCTGCCGTCAGGTAAAGGGTTACATCATCAGCATTGCTGATGCTTATCTTACCTTGACTAACCAATAACTTACCTTTTGTAATTACAGCTTTAAGCTGACTTTCTCCTTTTAAAGCTCCACCTCTTACCCGTACACTGATCGACAATGTATTTTCACTGATCTTTTTGACCACGTTATACTTATGTGGGCTCGATAAGATTGCATCCAGACTGATGCTTCCTTTTTTATCAGCCGTTAATCGAACTACAACAGCCTGATTGGGCTGACTTGCAAAGTACTCACGTTGGTAATTGACTCCGTTTAAGGTATATGTAGTACTGCTAACAGCAGAATTTAAGTCGAGCTTGCGCTTATAGTTTGTTGCTGTTGAATTATGATTTTTAAAATTCAGCTGTAAATCGCCGAATGCCTGGTAACTCGCCTGAAACTGTGACACCATTGGTGGTTCATCGTTTTGAACTTTATACTTCCATTCTTTAACCAGTGACACACCATTTTCTGGTTTATCTCCCTCAGGATATATTGAAATGGGGCGACTGGTATCTTTATATCCTGCAATTCCTCCTTTATCGAAATAATTTAATACCTGTACAGCTATTGTATTTTTCCCTGTTTTAATCAGTTTTGCCGGGACAATGTACTTTCTTGGGGTAGTACCATCCGTATTACCTACCAGGGTCCCATTGATATAGCTAAAATCCTGATCACGAACCCTATTTAAATCGAGCACCAGGTTTTTACCATTCCAGTTTTCAGGAACATCAAAGGTAGTGCGAAACCAGATTGCACCATCAAGGTCTTTTAATCCTACAGCTTCCCAACCTTCATAACTGGGTACTTTAATCGTTTTCCATTGCTGGTCATCATAATTCTCTGATGCAGGATTGCCAGACATCCCTTTTAAGGTTTTCATTTCTGCAACCCATTTAGCTCTATCACCAGCAACACTTTGAGTACCCATAAAATGTTCGGCAGCCAGTTTTTCCGCAGCCATCTGTTTATCCTCAAAAAGTAATTTTCTGATTTCGTTAAGGTAATTTGCAGCTCCTTTATGATTATAATCCCTCGGCCCTCCTGTCCACAAAGTCTCCTCATTAAACTGAATCCGATCCTTTTCTACCCCGGCAAATACCATAGCACCAATCCGTCCATTCCCAATAGGTAAAGCATCCGTCCATTGTTCAGCTGGCTTATTATACCAGAGCTGGTAGGCTGGTTGCTGAGCAATAGCATTTATAGTAATCAGGCTGCCGATGAACATTATGCTCATGCAGGTAAAAAGACTCGTGAATTTCATTTCGATACAAATTAAATTACTTAATCGGATCTCCTGAGATAACGCGCAAACTATCTGTAACTTTCCCCACTGTTACAACCGGAGCTTCAACTTGCTTAAAGTTATTGTTTCCCAGCGATATACCACTGTTTTTCTCTCCACTAATTTTCAGATAAGTATCTGTACCAGATACAGGAAATGCATTATAAATAAATGCATTATTCACATCTTTCAGGTCAATTACAGCTACATTTTTAAGTGGCATATAGGTCTTTACATTGTCAATAGTTAATGAATTAACTCTATCGGCTTTTATCGACGAACCTATTTCTGTATTTACCTCTACGTTATGAAATTCAATACGATTAGCATTACGGATGTCAAAACCCGTTTTCGCTTCCATATTCATATCATTAAAGGTAATGTTCTCAATAGGCATTTCCTCCAGACCATTTAAGAAAGCAGCCTGATTCACCTGTGAAGCTGTAATATTACTAAAATGAATATTTCTGAACCTTGGCGTACGTTCTGAAACAGGCTCAACACTTGTCTTTGTATATTGTAAATCCAGAACTATAGCCTGTTGTTTTATATTCTTCATGATGATGTTATCCACCCTGATCTCTTCAACTACACCACCTCTTCCGCGTGCAGATTTAATCCTCAATCCACGATCTGTTCCATCAAACACGCAATTGGAAATGGTAATCTTGCGTACATCGCCAGACATCTCACTACCTATTACTACACCACCATGGCCAGAAAGCATCGTACAATTGGTGATGGTATAATTCTCTGCCGGAACAGCCATTTTTCTACCTGGTCCATCTTTACCAGATTTAATGGTGATACAATCATCACCCACACTGATATGGCAATCGGAAATTCGGACATTTTTACAAGACTCCGGATTAATTCCATCTGTATTAGGTGCAAACCTTGCCGGATTATTAATGGTAACAGCATGTATGGTTACATTCTCACAAAACTCCGGATTTACCGTCCAGAATGGTGAGTTACGAATGGTTATACCTTGTATCAGGACATTTTTACAATACATCGTTTGTATAAAAGGCGGGCGTAAAAAGCCACGTGTCATTTGTTTTGGCTCATCTGGCAAAAGAATATCCTTATTCAGTTCATCAAACATATATTGCCATTTAGAACGAGGCTGATCTGCTTTGTAACCTTCTACAAAATCCCACCATTTTTTACCGTGTCCATCTATAATTCCTCTACCTGTTATCGCAATATTTTCTGCCTTATAGGCATAAAACAATGGAGAAAAACTAGTAACGTCAACTCCTTCATACCTACTTTTTACCATAGGCAGATAGTCGTCAAAATTATCGCTAAAGTGAAGCTCAGCACCAGCGTCAATGAATATCGTAATGTTACTTTTAAGGTGTATTGAACCTGTAAGGTATTTACCAGCAGGAAAATAAACTGTTCCACCCCCTGCTTTTGATGCTGCATCTATAGCCTTTTTGATGGCTTGGGTAGCCAATTTACTACTGTCATTTTTAGCACCATATTTAAGTACATTATAGTAAGTCTGTGCTTTTGCATTTATACTAAAGAGCATTGCGCAGCAGCATAAGATTAAAACAGCTAAAAATTTAGAGATAGGGCTATAAAACTTCATTTCCGATTATGTTTGTGGTTGATTACTTAAGTTTAATTACTGCAGGCTTTAGCTTTGCAGACTGATAGATTTCTTTGCCATTGGCATATACACGCAGGCCCTTACCTTTGTTGTATTTTTTCCCTGTTTTATCCCATAATAAGGTTAAAGTCTTACCATGATAAGTAACATTGTCTAATAAGAACCAGTCCCATTGTCCCTCAGGAATGAGCGGGTAAAAACCAAAAGCATTATCTAATCTTGGCTTTATTCCTATAAGGTCATTAATCACTAAGTCGCAGAATGTTGAATGGTTATAAAACTTACTTCTCGGATGATCTCCTTTCAGCCACTCTCCTGTTTTTTCATCCTGATATTCACCTAAATAAGGTTTACCGTTCATTTGATGAGATTTAGCATATTGGTGAAGTTCATCATAAAAAACCTTAGGAGTCATTTTCCCATGGTGCTTATAATTGGTCAGCAGGTTCGACAATCCTTTTAAGGTTTGCGAACTCGCAAAAGGCCATAATGCTCCATCCCATTCACATCCATGTCCAGACCCACGGGTTCTGAATGTTGGTTCTCTTCTTTCGGCTGTTGTTAAACCCCATGGTGCTTTAAAACCAGCAGTATCTAACAATTGATCCCATGCCTTTGCATATTGAGGCTGATCTGCCGGCAAATCAAAGTTCCAGGGTATAAAACCAATGGCTTCTCTGGCACGTGCAAATTGCGCATTAGGGTGTTTGGTTTTAAAAAAGCTATCCTTACTATCCCATAAACTATCCTGTACTATTTTTTTAAGATTAGCTGCTTTAGCAGTATATTTCTGTACCAATGCTTTATCGCCAATGATTGTACCTATTTCGACTAACGCTTTTGCGTTTCCATACATATAACTGCTAATGGTAGGACGTCTGTTCTCGTCTTTTCTTGATCCACTAACCGACTCTTCCATTCCATCTTTCACATCAAACTGCCAGAACAGACCATCTTTTAATTGTCTTTCTTTTTCCCATTTGCTATAATCAGCATCTAATGCAGGAACAATTTTATTTAGATAAGCTTTATCAGGATGTACAAGGTAATTTTGATAAACAGCATCATCTACCCAGCTGCTGAATTGATGAAAACGTTGCTTAGTCTGTCCAACATCCGCATGGTACAACCAAAAATCTACATACTCTTTTAGGTACTCTGTATTTTTTAGCCAACGACCTTCATAAATATGATGGCCTAATGCGCAGCTGATAGAATTATATTTTCCAGCGTGTTTTACAGGCTCAATAAATTCTGTAAATATGAAACCCTCAGGTGTTTTTACCAGATGCTTACGGAAAGACCACCAGCGATAATAGTAATTCTGTTCCAATACCTCGTCCGGACATTCCAGCAAGGGTACATTTTGTGATAACCAATCAAATGATTGTGCATTATTCACATGGTTCTTTACTGCCTCGTTGTCTATAGAATTAAAGTAATCCACATACTTCCTAAGCTTTGCAGTACTTGCAGATTGTGCAAAGGCTCCAGTTGCTATAATCAGCGATAAGGCTGTTAATATTAGTTTTTTTCTATTCATCATTATTCAAATAACCAATCTATATCTTTTCCTTTACCATCCAGTCCGGCATTATAAATGCGCATTTCCTGTCCTTCACTAATAAAACCAAGAACCATAGCAGCTCCTTTACCTAAAGTTAATGTATTTGTACCTGCCGGAAAAGAATAAGCATGTACGTTTACCGGAGGATAACCGTCTAACACCATTGCATTCATGATCTTGATCTCCGATTGTCCGTAATTGTTTGCACTGGCATCTGTTTCCAGTTCCGGTGCCTTTAAGTATTGAGAGCCTTTTACATTAAAAAAACCTACCAACACTTTTACAGGGCTGGCATTACTGAATCTTATTGTAGTGCCTGACTTAATTTGCTGTGCCTTATTTAATTTAACTCCTTTAAGGCCCATCAATTGTTCGGTAACATCTTTAATAACAGCCGTTGAATCGGTAAATATTCCTGCATTTTTTGCTAAAACATAGCTTTCATTACCTGATAATACCTTAACTGCTGCATTTTTAAATGATTTGATCGCATTTGATGTTCCTGAGTTCGCAGATTTTAATGAATCTATACTCCTTTTAAAATGGTTCAATTCTTTGGTAAATACTGGTAGCATTTCAGTCCAGTGGATGAAAGTTTTATCAACCCCTCGCATTGGTATTTTACGTTGTTTGGTCTGCATGCTATTGGCATACAAATAATCGTTCTCTGTTAATTTAACCAGATCTGCATAATGTGCTACACTCTTTTCAAGGAATGGCAGTGCTTTTTCAAGATCCGCCACGTCATTGGAATATTTATAACGTAAAACCCATAATGCTGATTTCACTTTTTCTGCATAGAAATTAGCCATAGCGTCATAACAATACATGTCGTTCCTCAGCCTTCTGAATTCTGCAGTATCTTTAGTAACTGATGGTGCAGCTTCATTTATTGATGTCAATGCCTTTTTGCCGTGTTCAATAACTTCTTTGGCAATCTGAACTGGCGTTTCGCCAATATGTCCTTGCTTTTTCCAGGCCTTTTCAGCATATTCAATGATCATCTCTCCTTCTGGCGCTTCGGATTCATACAATAAAGTAAATAAGCCATAACGGTATGGATTAATCAGTTGGGTCATTAACATTCCTAAAGTCAGCGTTTGCCGGTTACCATCTGTAATTCCATAGCGACGTAATAACTTAGGTGAAATCTCTCCTGATTCTTCATAGGCATTAAGAATAGCTTTTCCAGCTTTCAGATCTGTGCCATATTTAGCCCCAAGCTCTTGTCCCCAGTAATTAATTTCCTCGTTTCTATCTCTGTAAGAATTCCATGCATACCTGCCCCATTCTTTATACCAAATCCAGTCCCGGTCTATCTGTAATTGTCTATCCTTAATTTTATCTGCAGTATAAGGCCAATCCCAATAACCCGATTGAGGGTATAGGTGCAAGCCTTTAGCGCCATATATTTTATCCATAGCTTGTACAGACTTCTGAATAAAATCTGCCGAACCATAACGGAAAGGTTCAAGATTTGCTAAAATATGTACGTTCGCAATATGTACAGTGCCAATATTACTCAATTCTCTATGTAATGCTGCCCAACTCCCTCTTGGCTCATAAGTAGTTAAAGCTTCGCCATTGAATTTATTTTCGGTGTATAGATTTTTATAAAGTGGCAATGAGGCTTTCATTACGCTGGGTGCATGGGTATCATGAGCCCTTAACACTATTGGTGGTTCATTTTTAATCCCAGCAGCTTTTAAACCATCTTTTACACCAGGGATAATGGTTTTTGTAAACCAGTCGATATCATCTTGTCCCACCCCTTCCATAGCTTCGCCCAATGCAACCAGCAATCCAACATTAGGATATTTCTCCACAAAAGCAGCAACAGATTTTCTGGTGTAATCAGCTATCAAAGGAATAATGGGACGGTTTCTGTCTTGCGTTTCCAAACCATGTTTATCAGCAAATGGTTTTGGTATTAAAATATTGTAAAACATCTGAATTACCCATATACCTCTTTTGTCAGCCTCTTCTGTTAAGAATTTGAATACTTCCTCATTCTTTTTAAAAGTCTCATCGTCTACCTCTACTGCATAGGGGTAATCCTTAAGTCGCACCAACGATGAAAAAGGATGTCCATTCCACAGGTATAAAGAGTTATAACGGTTCTCAACCATCATATCGAGGTAACGGATCCAATGCTCTTTATCGTAAAACCAAGGGAAACTTTCCGGTGTATAAGGGTATTCATAAATCTCTCGCCCAGGCAAAAACTCGGTCTTTTGTAAACCTATACAAGTACCACGTAAAACCATTTGAGGCTGATCTGAAATGGAAATACTTTCAGGCAATTTGTTTTTTGCCTTTATTTCATCCACAAGTTCCATACAACCATATAGCGCACCAGAATGGTCTGTTCCTTCAATAACAAGGTTTTTATTCTTATTATACGCAATGTTAAAGCCTTCTTTACCCGGTTGCTTTGTTGAATGATTGGATACTCCAGAAAGTAGCTTATCTCCTTTTACCCCAATTACAATAAAACCACTCCCTTTAGGCAACTTATTCTTCTGTACAATCTTAACATTGTAACCTATTAATGATAAAGCTCTGGATATTTTTTCTGCGCCAAATTTAAGCCGAGGATTAGGCTGAACGGGGATAACAATGGTACGTGTATCTTTTTTTAAAACATCAATGGCCTGAACTTCAGCTATGCTAAAGAGCAAAAGACAAATAAAAGTAAATATGGGGAGATTTCTCATGTGGCTCAAGATTTCACAAGTCCTGAAGCTTTATGAAAAGTTCAGACTATATTTGGTTTTTGTGTGAATTTCAAATATAGCGACCGGTATTATGGCTTTAATGTAGCATTTCCCCAAAATGCTGTACGATATTATCATCAGCATTTTAATGCTGTAAAAAAGCTGTTATATTAGATCAAAAGCTCTTGCGTACTGACAAACTTCATAGTAAGAACTCGTTTTCAATTTCTGTTTGATATTCTTTCTATGGGTTTCGACAGTAGTTTGTGCAATAAATAGCTGCTCTGCGGTTTCTGCAGAGGTTTTACCTAATGCCATTAATGAGAGTATCTCACGTTCTCGAGCCGACAGTCTGGCAAAATTGTTAATGTTTTGTCTTAAAAAGTTATTTTCCTCGAGCAAACGAGATGCTTTAGCAGTCATGTGGTGCATGGCATCAATCGGTGATGAAGTCGTAATGGTAAGTAAAGGCAATTGGTTCTCATCCCTTAAGAGGATTTTAGTGCTGCTCATATACCATTTCCATTCAGCGTGTCCAGATAATCTCACTTGCTGAAAATAGGTCACACACTCATCATCTCTATTTCTTTCCAACAAACCTAATATTTTAGGAACATAATCTTTCGCATCATCAGCATTAAAATAAACGTAATAATACTCATCAGGAGTTAAACTTGTAATTACATCCAAAGTGATTCCCAATTCACTTAAGCCTTTTTCAGACATCCAGGCTACTGTTCCATTAATATTATGAATAATTACTACAGCAGGTAGTTTATCGGCTATGACTGCAATTTCTGCAATTGCTTGTTTTATCCTATCAGACAGGACTAGATTATACTCGGTCATTTTGAGATTTAATTATTAATAAAGATGATTAATTGTAAAAATACCCATTATTAGGTATTGGCCAAACTATTATGATTATGTTTTTTTGCAACAGTTTCAATTCTACTTATTATATTAAAATAAAAACTATTAATTAACCATCTAAACATTACTCTTAAACAAAAAAATGAAAAATTTCTCCCTATTATTATTACTGATCACGACTATATCTTTTTCTAGCTGTAAAAAGGATTCAAGTCCAGAAGAAAAGAATGCGAAAAATATTGTTGGCAAATGGCAGTTAACCTCTGTTACTCAGAAAAGCCATAAAAATGGAACATTAGAAGGTGAACAAACCCATCATGTTGAAGGTAATAACGTTACTACAGAATTCAGAAATAACGGAACAGGTGTTGACGGAGACGGAGATGAATTCACTTACAAAATCTCTGGTTCAAAAATAATCATAAGTTATAAAGACGAGGACGAAAATACTGAAGGGGAAATCAAAAAGCTCAATTCAAATGACCTGGTTATTTATATCGAAGAGATTAACGTTCAAGGAAAAGACACCTATAAGTATTCATGGGAAGAAACATTCTTAAAGAAGTAAAAGCTCCTCTTTCTAAGTTATGCACTCAATAAAAAATCCTGGTAACCCAAAAGGTACCAGGATTTTTTATTTAACAGGTATTTCTGTTTTAGTTTTTCTTCGACATATTGTCTGCCATTAACAAAGCATTATATGCATTTACTATTCCTCCTGTTTTACACAGTTCTGTCATCGCAACTTTCTGACCGCCTGATTTTGGTTTTGTAACCGGAATATCAATTTTGGTAACCGTTTGCTCAATGATATGCTTTATCTGCTTTGCAGTCAGCGTGGGATAATAGCTTTTAATTAAAGCAGCAATTCCTGCAACTACAGGTGTTGCCATACTTGTTCCTGATAACGGGCTGTATTTATTCTCAGGCATAGTTGCATATACACCCACTCCCGGAGCAAATACATCTACTGTCTGCTTACCGTAATTTGAGAATGAAGCAATCAGTCCGGCTTCTGTAGCTCCACTTGCTCCT
The DNA here is from genome assembly GCF_040203335.1 of Pedobacter sp. ASV1-7. Lineage (NCBI taxonomy): Bacteria > Pseudomonadati > Bacteroidota > Sphingobacteriia > Sphingobacteriales > Sphingobacteriaceae > Pedobacter > Pedobacter sp. ASV1-7. The sequence goes on from NZ_JBEHBV010000002.1 coordinate 745,557, forward strand.
ACCGTAATCATGTTGGGTGCTTTTTTGCCTCCTTTAATAAAGAATGGAGTTGGATAATGTGGATAAATATCAATATCCATACCTTCATTTCCAGCCGCATTTACAAGTAGCACACCTTTTTTCTCTGCATAACGAATTGCATCTTCTACCATTTTACGATCAGGAGAAATTCTTTTTCCAAAACTCATATTGATGATCTGCGCACCATTATCTACTGCATAACGGATACCTAAAGCGACATCTTTATCATGCTCGTCACCATTTGGAACAACACGTACGCCCATAAGTTTAACAGCATCAGCGATGCCATCCATTCCTTTTCCATTGTTACGCACAGCACCAATAATACCTCCTACGTGTGTACCATGAAAATAGGGATCACCCATCAGGTTAGCGTTTCCATAAAAGCGGTCTTTGATATTTGTATAATCGTCTTTTACCTCCTGGCCTCTATAATCAACAGGAGCAATAGTATCTGATTTTTTCAACAGACTTTTACTCAAAATCCACCATTTATAGTTTTGTAAGTCTTTCTTTTTTACCTGTTTTTCGTCAGTAACATTTGCAAACTGATCTTTATATTTAAAATATACACGTTGGTATTCAGTACTTTCTTTAGTTACCTGTCCAGTTGGGCCACCAATGAAATTCCAGCCTTGTGTATCTCCTTTATAACCATTACCATCCACATCTTTATCACCAGGTAATTCTTTAGCATTACGCCATAGGTTAGCGCTTAAATCCTCATGCAAGGTATCAATACCTCCATCTAATACAGCAACAACAACTTTTACGGGCGTTTTACCTTTTAGCAGTTCATTGTAAGCTTTTATAACATTTGTACCGTATACTTTATCTGTATCCTTTGATAATAAATGCCAGTTTTGATTTTTTTGCGGTTGCTGCTGTGCAAAGCTTAATACCGGGACCAGCAGTCCCAGTACCATAGTAAGTCTTTTCATGTATGTTTTTAATTAGTTGCCGCAACATACGTATATTTCCTGAAATTGCCTTTATGCTTTTAGTAGCATTTTTATTGCGATTACTTCCTGGTCATACTCAAAAGGCCATCTTTTACCAATTGATCAACCAATACTTTTGGATAAGTTCTTACAAAATTATCTATAGAACCTGGGTTCACTGTCTCCGATTGCGCTGACCATATCAATTTACGGCCTTCCAGATCATAAAGATTGGTTTCCATAAAGTAAGTGCGATCTGTCACGTAATAACCTGGTTCATAAAACATTGGATACCAATAATTATAATAACTGTAGAAACCTCCATACCACCTGTAATATGGATATGGTGCATATCCTCTTGTTCCTGGAACGTATCTTGTTTCACTATCCTTGTTGATCATTGAAATTGTCATTACATAATTCGCTCCTGAATTCTTGATCTGGTTTCTTAATACTTGTTCTGTAGGTATCTTTTTATAAAATTCCGGATTAAAATAGTCGTTTCCCTTTACAGTTTTTACATTGTTCATTGCAAGCAGACTTGTAAATCCATTTTCAAGTTCAGTCCGTACTTTGATGTTTTTTGTTAAAGAAGCAATAAAAATGGTTTGTCCATCTAAGACTTTACCTTTTGAAGATGGTTCAACCCAGGAACCTGTTATCCTCGTTATAGGACTGCAGGACAATATCATCCCGCTCCCAAGCAGAATGACAAACAACTTAATTGTTTTCATAATTAGCACTTTATAGTTTAAACACCTAAACTATAAAAATGTTTACCATCAGATTATTGAAAGTATACAATTTTCATAAAATGAAAAGGGTGTCCAGAACTGATGTGACCCCAAAAAGTTGGACAGATTAACAAAATTAAGTTTTTTGTACGAGAGCTCGGTATTCCACCGGGCTCTTTCCATTTAACCTGTTTTTTATTCTTTTATTGTTATAGTAATGAATGTATTCTTTTAACGAAGCGATAAATTCTTCCGCAGTTTCAAAGCTCTGTCTGTATAGCAACTCTGTCTTCATAATCCCAAAGAAATTTTCGGCCAGGGCATTATCTAAGCAGTTTCCTTTTCTAGACATGCTCTTTATAATTCCTTGTTTCTCTAAAGCCTTTCTATAGCCATAATGCTGATACTGCCAGCCCTGGTCAGAATGAAAAATAAGCCCTTTTGTATCTTTTACTTTATCAAAAGCCTTGTATAACATTTCCTCTATCATCTGCATGTTTGGACTGTTGGAGATACTATAAGAGATAACTTCTCCATTGAACAGGTCAAGTATTGGAGAGAGGTAGATTTTCTCTCCTTTGATGTTTACCTGAGTGACATCCGTAGCCCATTTCTGATTAGGCAAACTTGCCTTGAAATTCCTTTCAAGTAGGTTGGGGGCAATTTTACCAACTTCACCTTTGTATGAGCGATAGCGGACTTTCCTGATATTACATTTTAGGTCCAATGTTCCCATTAATCTTTGAACAGTCTTATGATTTATACTATAACCCAAGTTCTTCATTTCGGCCGTTACCCGTCGATAACCATACCTTCCTTTATGCAAGTGATAAATGCGGACAATATCTTCTTTTTCATGTTTGTATTTATCATCAACATTCAAGCGCTTGCGATGATAATAAAATACAGAACGAGCCATCTGCTTGCAATTCAGAAGAATTGCAACATCGTGTTCGGGCCTTAGTTCTTCGATGGCTTTTGCCCACTCCTGCGTTCGCGGGCTTCTCTTTCCTTGACTAAGGCCGTGACTTTTTTTAGTAGTGCGTTCTCGGCTCGCAAACGGGCATTCTCTGCCTGGAGCTTCTCTAATTCTGTTTCAGGTTCATGCTTCTTTGATCTTCCCATATCTTTAGGTGGTCGTCCACGGTTCTTTTGTTGATATAATACAGCATATCCCTCAACTCGTACTGATCTTACCCAGCGCTCTAAGGCAGTCTTGCTTACCTTGTATTCCAGAACAACCTGTGTTAAAGGTACTCCTTTTTCTATGACAAGCCTTACAACTTTTTCTTTGAAATCAGCCGTGGGCCGGACATTAGGTTGTTTGTGCAGCCCACTTTCACCATAAAGATCATATTTCCGAACCCATTCCAATATCATGTGTTCGCGGATATGGCGTTCGAGGGATATGCGCAGAATCGGCTTTCCCTTTCTTACTTGAGAAACTATATCTAGTTTCTCTTCAAATGTGTGTTTTGTCATAAATAGTGAACCCCAAAAGTTTTTGTCTAACTTTTGGGGTTCACTTCA